>JAJBVD010000034.1 GCA_020859985.1 Clostridiales bacterium | reverse complement strand
ATTGTAGAAAACATGAGCATTCTGATAGGGAAACTGTATGCTGCGGACGATGCATGCAAAAACCTGTTTTTACCGGATATGCAGGATTCCCTTACAGCTGTTGTATGAAAAAAGAGCGGCTGGTTAAAGTCGCTCCTTTTCAACGTATTACCAATTAGCTTAACTCATACAATTTATTCTTTCTCATACATGGGCTGCCATGCTGCAAATCCTGCAAGAGCTTCGTCTGTACGATTGTAATAACGGACATCCTTATTTAGCTTTGCAATTTCTGCCATATCATCGTCCGACAGCTTAAAATCGAGAATATCAAGATTGTCACGAATGTGGTCCACATTCTTACTTCCCGGAATCACCGCAAAGCCCATCTGTGTATGCCAGCGAAGAATAATTTGCGCTGGGGATTTGCCGTATTTCTTTCCGAGTTCCGCAAACACAGGCTCTTCAATCAGCGATTTGTCTCCGTGTCCCAGCGGATACCACGACATCAGCTTAATTCCGTTTTTTTCAAGATTTTTGCGAAGCTCATCCTGTGTAAAATATGGATGTGCTTCTACCTGGATAAATTGGGGAGCAATTTCCCATTTTGTCTCAAGTTCCTCAAGGTACTTTCCCTCAAAATTAGAAATTCCTATTGCCTTTGCTTTGCCGTCCCGGTATGCTTTTTCAAGCTGCCTGTAGCCTGCAAGCCAGTTTCCGGCGGGTTGGTGGATATACAGCAGATCTACATAATCTACGCCAAGCCGCTCCAACGTTTCATTAACAGCGTTCTCGTTTTCATATTCGCTTGCCCAGAGCTTTGTGGAAAGAAAAATCTTTTCTCTTGGAACACCGCTTTCCTTGATGCCACGTCCGACAGCTCTCTCGTTGCCATAGGCATTTGCAGTATCAACGCATTCATACCCCATTTTAAGGGCTTCTCTGACGCTGCGTTCAGCGTCAGCCGGTCCAATCATATAAGTTCCGATACCAATTGCCGGGCATTTACCGCCATTGTTCATTGTTATATATTCCATTTGAAATATCCTCCTTTAATTCATTGCTTATACGGTTTTAAAGCTTCCTTAATTACTGTGTCGCAGAACATATCTGTTTTTTCCGAACCTGTCATTTCGCCATCTGTCATGCACCACGCTATCATTAATCCGTAAAGCTCTGCGTTAAAAAGAAGTGCAAGGTCATCAATCGGCAGATTATCAGCTAATTCTCCGCGCTTTATCCCTTCTGCTAAAATAGACTGCATGGCACGATAATCGTATTGGTATTTAGTCGTTTCCTCGTCATTCAGCAGCATATTGGTGGGCGACAGGTTGTTTCTTGTCCACTGTCTGCATATTTCAATTCCGGTGTCTTCAATTCCATTCAGAAAGCCATTGCAGTAATAGCGAAGCCGCTCAAGAATATCCTTATCCGTCATTCCATTCGCAATTTCCGCTAATCGGTAAAAATCCGTTTGGTTCAGTTCCTCAACCACATCCTCTTTTCGTTTGAAATACGTGTAGAAAGAACCCGTGGAAACACCGGCCTCCTTTGCAATTTCGTCTATGGAAATGTTTTCAAAGCCTTTTTCAGATATCAAAATCTTTGCGGCTTTCATGATTTTCTGTTTGGTTTCCATAGCACGAACTTGCCGTGTTGTCTTCTTTTTTTCCAATCCATCACCTCATTTCTTTGAGATGTTTTGATTATAACACAAAGCTGAATGCGATTCAATGAATTTCATTCATTTTATTCGTAAATGTCTAATCATTTTTCGTGCATTCCCTCGTGGTGGCAAGCAGAGCCACATGAAGTCTATAAGAATATGCGGTATATCAGGTTTTTGATTCATAGTAAACACAGGCATGAGATACAGAAAGCTGGTGGAGAAAATCACGCACTCGGCCTGTTCGTTGCGGCAGAAATTATAAGGACACAAACAATCTGACAATTCACAGATTTTTCACACAAAATTAGCACTCGCCTCTTGACATTGCTAATAATCGGTGTTATAACTTTGGTAGAACAAAGGAAAGAGATGGATAACAAAAGCAGATTCCATTTTGATCCGGTTCCAATGCAGATAAAAACAAAATTGTTGTGAATGATAAAAGGAGAGATGAGATATGTTGAGACCGAGTATTTACAGAGAAAATTTGTGGGATGAGTTTTTTGATGATTTCTTTCATGAGCCGTTTTACCGTACGAGCGCATCCAGAGGGCAGACAGATCTGATGAGAACGGATGTGAAAGAAAGCGACAGCGATTATGAGCTGACAATGAATCTTCCGGGAATCAAGAAGGAGGATGTGAAGGCCGAATTGAAGGATGGATATCTGACAATTCAGGCATCCACGGATACAAAAAATGATCAGAAAGACAGCAACGGTAAATATGTTCGTCGTGAACGTTATGCCGGATCTTTCAGCAGATCGTTCTATGTGGGAGAAGATGTGAAGCAGGAAGACATCAAGGCAAAGTTCGAGAACGGCACACTGATTCTTACCGTACCGAAGAAAGTCCAGCAGCCGGCGGTTGAAGAAAATAAGTATATTGCCATCGAGTAACACCAACATAAAAAATGCGGCGGACAAACCGCCGCAGATGAGGTCATTTTACTCCACGGTGCAGCCTTAAACAGCTGCACCGTTTTTTACAGGATGAGACAAATGATGCTGTTGAGATGATGGATTTTAGCTGCGCGTCTCAATCATCTTTTTCTTTCATCGTGTTACAAATCTTTTTGATATATTTCCATATGATCGCTGCCGCTGCAACGATAAGGAGAGTTGTACCTACTGCAATGAATGTGCTGTGTTCTTTTTTGAACTTTTTAATATCCATGACGGTTCCTCCTTTCTGAATACACATCATAGTTATGATTTGGCAGATTAGTATTATTATGGTTTCGATTGCCTTATACTAACACCAAACCAGTTCAAGTACAACACAGCCAAATTCTGAAATTTTAATTAAATGAATATCTGCACGGGGCCGGAGGCGGTAAAGATGCTGACGACAGGGTTCGGGGCCTTTGTTCTCCCATTTGCTGTCGGGTGGCTGATTGGGAAGATCGCGGCGCTGAAAGTTATCTTGTGGGACTTCATTAAATATTGATGCGGATAAGCAAAGAGACTTCGAACTTGTTCAAAATTGAGCGAGTTCGAAGTGCCTTTATGTGAGCGCTGACGGATGAGGATGCTGATATCCTGACTATTGGAAAAATGGAAGAAAATAGAGCAGAAAAAGAACTAATGCTGTCGTAATTTAGCACTTTATGCTATACTATAATAATCACCGAAGTAATATTTTAGGAGGAAAAATCAATGGCAGCAGAAAAAATGAAATTATCACAAATGATAAAACAGAGATTGCTGTTGCCGAACCGGTGCAGAGCGATATACGTAGTCTGATTTATGTTGTCCGTGGTCAGCAGGTGATGTTAGATAGTGATCTGGCAATGCTGTATCAGGTGGAAACAGGGAATCTGAATAAGGCAATGAGACGAAACCCAAAACGTTTCCCTGATGATTCCTTCTGCTTTCAACTTACTAAAGAGGAATTTGTAAACTTGAACTTCCAAAATGGAATATCAAGTTCTGAAAGCAGCACGCATGGTGGACGTCGTAAATTGCCGCTTGTTTATACAGAACAGGGAATTGCTATGCTTTCTGCTGTTTTAAGAAGTGAAGTGGCGATTCAGGTCAGCATAAGAATCATGAAGACTTTTGTAGAAATGCGAAAATATTTGGCAAACAGTGCACTCTTACTGGAAAAAGTCAATAGTATTGAAATACGGCAGATTGAATCTGAAATTCAGCAGACTGCTTTTGAAAAGAAAACTGAAGAACGATTTGAACAGATATTTGAATACATATCAGAACATGAAGAACCAGCTCAAAGAGTCTTCTTCGAAGGTCAGATTTATGATGCGTTTGAACTGCTTGTTGACCTGATTCAGAAAGCAAACAGGAAAATCACATTGATTGACGGGTATGTAGATGTGGGAACATTAAATCTTCTCTGCAAAAAGAACGAGGGTGTCTCTGTTGTTATTTATACACATGAGAAGACAAAGTTGAGTAAAGCAGACATAAAAAAATTTAATGCACAATATTCGCCTCTGACCGTTAAATATACGAAAGCATTCCATGATAGATTTTTGATCTTGGATGATAAGATTGCCTATCATATAGGTGCTTCACTGAAAGACGCCGGGACGAAGTGTTTTGCTGTGAATCTGCTTCAGGATGAGAGTGTGGTGCAGGATATTTTACAGCGCCTGGAATTAGAAACGGAAGAGTAATGTAAGAGGAGAAAAGAATAGACAAGAATGCAATCAGGTGATGCGAGTGCTCCCTGATTGCATTCTTGTCTGCATGGCGGTCGTGATTCTGATTTTTTCTTCGCCGGAAAAGAGACCAACGAAGAAGTTGTGGATCTGCTAGTCAAATACTGCACGAAGAATTTGCCGACTTACTATCATGTGGACGCGTTTTCGGACATTCAGGTATTGATACCGATGCAGCGCGGCACCTGCGGAGCAGCAAATCTGAATCAGGTACTGCAGGAAGCGATGAATCCGGGAAAGATTTACCTGAAACGCGGCGGAACACAGTATCGTCTGCGAGATAAAGTAATGCAAATACGCAATAATTATGACAAGGACGTGTTTAATGGCGACATTGGAATCATCGAAAATGTGAACACGGAGGATAATGAGCTGACCGTGGATTTTGACGGACGGCATATTACATATGACGTGACGGAGCTGGATGAGCTGGTGCTGGCCTATGCGACGACCATTCATAAAGCGCAGGGGTCAGAATACCCAATCGTTGTGATGCCATTTACCATGAGCCATTGTGTCATGCTGCAGAGGAATCTTTTGTACACTGGTGTGACGCGTGCGAAAAAGATCCTCGTATTGATCGGAGAGAAAAAGGCGATTGCTTATGCTACACACAATGAAACGACGACATCCCGGAATACAAAGCTTGCCGAACGGATTGCTAACGGTTGGAAAGATGTAGTAAAGAATGCGCAAAAGAATGCAGAGACTCCGTATATGTATGAGTAGGACGTGGCCGAAATGCCAAAGGTGGCAGAGAAGAAAATGATTTATGGGAACAGGCAGAGAAACGATGATGATCCTTTTGAGAATCTCTTTGCTCGTCTTGCCCAATCGAAATTCCGCAGCAGCTTTTCTTTAAAAACGGCAGACAAAACGTATGTCCGGGACAAGGGCATGGACAAAATCCGTTCCCATGCCTGTGATTTTATCAGCAAGAGGCTGGCTCCTGCAGAGCCGCTTAACGATGGGAAACAGACACCAATGAGAGGCCATCCGGTCTTTATCGCACAGCACGCAACAGGGTGCTGCTGCAGAGGTTGTCTGGAAAAATGGCATCGGATTCCAAAAGGAACAGAACTGACGGACGAGCAGCAGGAATATGTAGTCGATGTTTTGATGGCCTGGATCGAGAAACAGATGAAAACAGACACACCCGACACAGATATAAGGAGCGAAGACCAGATATGATTAAGCCGATAATGAAGGATGTGCTTTTCCTTTCACAAAAAGCAGAACCGGCCACGCCGGAGGACAGTCAGACAGCGATGGATTTACTTGACACGCTAAAGGCACATGAGAACGGCTGCGTTGGAATGGCTGCTAATATGATTGGTGTGAACAAAGCGATTATTGTTGTGAATATAGGCTTCATGAATCTTTTGATGTACAATCCTGAAATAACGAAGAAAGTAAAGCCGTTTCAGACAGAAGAAGGCTGTCTGTCCCTTGTTGGTGTCAGGAAATGTGTCCGTTATAAGGAGATTGAGGTCAGATATCAGGATGTCAACTTTAAGGAGCAGCGCCAGAAGTTCAGTGGATGGACAGCGCAGATTATTCAGCACGAGGTAGATCATCTGCATGGAATCATTATTTGACGTGAAAAACTGACAGTGGAAGGAAGAAGGTAGGGCATGGAAATCGCTGAAATGTTGGATGAGATCAAAAAAATCGCGCAAAAGGATGCAAGGCTTCGTGAAGAATTCCTTCAGACAAGAGAGCAAAAAAATCCTCTCTCGGCTTTCTGCGCAAAATGCCGGGAACTTGGTTATCCCGTGTGAATTGTCCGTGATTTGCGAAGCAAATCATGGACGTAGGCCGAGCCATCGCCGATAGGCGAATTCTGCATGGCGAGGCTCACCTTGGTTCGAGATGGATGTCATCGCTGCTGGAGAAGAATCCTATGCGGCGATGAAACGCAGCACGAATGGCGGTGGCGAAAATTCGCCTATGCTGGAAGCGGAGGATGACTTTTACGAGTTATTCTTTGCCGGATTATAGGGAGATAGAGAGCAGGATAGTATGGCGAATGAAAACGGAGAATGGATCATGTACGGAATGGACTGGAACGACCCCATGCGTATCCGCAGCTGGCGGAATCTGATCAGCTGGATCAATGAGATTGGATTTCTTCCCCTGTTCAAAAACGAAATCGAAGGATTTTCAGTGGAAGAGCATACATCAAATCTGTTCTGGTGGACAGGAGATCCGGAGCAGGACCCATGGGAATGGCGGGAACTGATTGCCAGAAGCCACGAAGTGGCATATGGGAAGTTTTTCGGGAAAAAGTCAGCCTTTATCAGTTTGGAATGGTTCCCGGTGTTTGCAAATTACCGCAGGGACGGTTATGATTTCGATGCCCGATGGGACGATGAACTGGCGAATATCCGCAGCAAGAAGATCATGGACTGCTTTGAGGAAAAGGACGAGTATATTGGCCTGGAACTGAAAAGACAGGCCGGTTTCGGCAAGGGTGGAGAGAAGAATTTCAACGGTATCCTGACCGACTTGCAGATGCAGACCTACCTGGTGATTAAAGACTTTCGGCGTAAGGTAAACAAGCGCGGCGGGGAATATGGAATGCCGGTGTGTGTTTATTCGAAGCCGGAAGATTTATGGGGCTATGACATGGTGAGTGCAAATTATAAGGACGAACCTGCAGAGAGCCGGCAAAAGATTTATGAGCATTTAAACCGTAACTATCCATTTGCTTCCGGGGAACAGTTGAGTAAGCTTTTGAAATAATGACTGTTGGTCATTTAAAATGTGCTGAAAAAAGGAGGGCCGAGGTCATGTCCTGTGACCTCGGCGAGTATGAAAAAGAAAGATTTTATAAGCACTTGCTGTTTGCTTCTTGATAAGAAGAATACTATGGCTCTGTGAAGAAAAATTGATTACATTGTGGAAAAATCGTAAACAGATTGTGGATGTTCTGTGTTTTGACACAATACCACACCGATTTCTCCTGCATGATGTGGCAGAACAATCGAATATACCGGAGAGACAGGATAAGAGAATGGACGTTGAACAGGCAAAACATATCCTTGGCATTACGGATTTGGATGATGGGAGAACCGCGAAAATTAAATATCGGAGACTGATCGGGCGATATCATCCAGACGTAACCGGCTCCGCCCCAGAAAAGCAGCAGGAGCTTGCACAGAAGATAAACGCCGCGTATTCACTGCTTAAAAGCGAAGAATTCTTCCTGAAAAAGGCTGCTTCGGAAACACTTTGGAGAGCAACGATAAACGAAGCTGCTTTTGCGGAGCGGAATATTTACGCACCGTACCATATGGATATTGACGCCGATGATCTGTACCAGACTATGACGCGGGGAAAATATATGTGGAATCCGGATGAGGAGGAGTTTCATCTGTTCCTGCGAAGCATCTATCATGTGGCGCGTGATATACTGGACGCGATAGAAACAGAGTGCGGCGTCCCGGCAAACACGGATTCTCTTAGGCTCTCCATTCAGGAACAGCTGTTTCATTGTCTGGCAATGCAATTTGTAGAACCGGCGGAGTGCCTTAGCAAAATAGCGCGGCCGGACATAGTTGACAGCAAAGGAAGAAGTATCTATCGTTTTCGGGCATATATCGGAGAAAAACAGAACCTGGAAATGATCAAAAGGATAGCATCCCTGCAGATTGGGGAAACAGTTTATCCGACATCTTTGCGGAACTCCCGCCTGATGATTGCAAATAAAAACGGAGAGACTCTTGGACATCTTTCCTTTGCAGAGGATGAACTGTATTACTGTCTGTATCCGTTTATGAGTGCGCATCTGGCTCAGATTAAGCTGACAGTTCGTAATGTGCAGGCGAGCAAGGAGCGCTACAGCCGTCATGCAAAAGCTGGAATCGAGTTTCTGATTCGACTGGAAAAGGCGGCTGACAACTACAGAAATCCGGATATGAACAGCAGGATTAAAGAAATTGTGACTAAATACAGAAACCTGCTGCAGGAAACTGCGTAGGCAGACGGCTGTGGCGTATATAGCGAAATGGGAGGGGATGTTGTTTATGACACATGAAGAATACCAATCTGCAGCAAACCATTGGCTGGAAAAGGATGCCGATTCTAAAAAGATGCCAGCGGATTTATTTCACTGTTACTTTGATTTTTACACTCTTTGAATCCAATCGTAGGAATCGTTTTTCCGGAAAGTTCTGTGTTATCTTTCCGACATGGCGCGGATCTGTTCATATCCCTGAAAAGAGTTTACGTTCATATTTACCGCATACAGTGCCAGCGCGATTTCTACCTGATTCTTTTTAAAATATTCTACGAATTTTCTCATAATCCTGTCCTCACTTTCGTAAATTCAATATCTCACAGAATATTCCCCGATTCAGATACAGCCCTGCGTTCTGTCCGGGTCTACTATTCTGTATGTCTGTTTTTGTTTCGTTTTGTTTTGCTTCGCTACGTCTATGAGCATATCGCGCTTTTGTCCCGGACAAAAGGCAGAATATTGATTTGTTTTAAGGCGATATTGACACATTCCTGTTTCAATCCTATAATGAGCGATACTGAAAGGAGACTACAAAAATGTCCACACCTTATTATGAATCCTTCCGAACGCCGTTAACATCCGGTTTTCGTATCACCTATGTGACAGCGCCGGGCGGTTATCATCCGCCGCACTGGCACGAGGAGCTGGAGATTCTCTTTCATTTAAACGGGGAAAGTGACATCACCATCGATGGGAAGAAACATCAGCTTCATCCCAAGCATATGATCGTGGTAGACGCGCGTCAGGTACACAGTACCTTTTCTCATGATCTGACTTCCATGTTTGTCTCTATCCATATTTCCAAGTCTTATATGGAGAAATATATTCCGGGGCTGGATCTCTATCAGTTCCGGTGTACACCGGAGGACATTACGGATGATAATTTTCAGGAATATCTCGATATCTGCATGCTTCTTCAGGATCTGACAAAAGCTTATATCCGGAATCCGGTGACGCTTCCCATGGAGACCGAAGGATATGTGCTGCAGATTTTTGCGCGGCTGATCCAGTATTTTTCTCATCCGCAGAGTACTCTGCCGGAGAACGCCAGCCGTTTAAATTCGGAACGGATCCGCACTGCCATCAGCTTTGTGATCACACATTATAAAGAGCCGATCAGCCTGCAGGATGCAGCCGACCAGCTCGGTTTCAGCAAAGAATATTTCTGTCGTTTTTTC
Organism: Clostridiales bacterium; assembly: GCA_020859985.1. Lineage (GTDB taxonomy): Bacteria > Bacillota > Clostridia > Lachnospirales > Lachnospiraceae > Choladousia. Next base: position 245,182 of record JAJBVD010000034.1, on the reverse strand, counting down.
AAAAAGACAATGGGGATGTCTTTTTTACAGTATCTGAATGAGGTACGTGCAGCCCATATCTACCAGGATCTGGAAAGCACAGACCTGTCGGTCGCGGAAATCATGGAGCAAAACGGTTTCACCAACCAAAAGCTGTTTAACCGCACGTTCAAGGCTATCTATGGGTGCACACCGTCCGCTGTCAGGAAAGGCGCCTCAAGCAACAATAGCGAATGAGCAAATCTCTGTTGTAGTCCCCCTTATTTTGTGCTAATATATTCCAAATTTATGAAGCAAAATGGCGGGTTTACGCTGTCGAACGGCTTTCAAAACGAATGGATGGCTCAAAGCAAACTTTTATCGCGCAGCACGCAACCGGGTGTTGCTGCAGAGGCTGTCTGGAAAAATGGCACAGGATACCAAAAGGAACAGAACTGACGGACGAGCAGCAGAAATATGTAGTTGACGTTTTAATGGCCTGGATTGAGAGACAGATGAAAACGGACGCCCCAAGCACAAACAGAGAGGACAGATGACACGCCATGGAAATTGCTGAAATGTTGGATGAGATCAAAAAAATAGCGCAAAAGGATGCAAGGCTTCGGGAAGAATTCCTTCAGACAAGAGAACAGAAAAATCCTCTTTCAGCTTTTTGCGTAAAATGCCGGAAACTGGGGTATCCCGTATATGAGATGGATGTCATCGCTGCTGGAGAAGAATCCTATGCAGAGATGAAGCGCAGCACGAACGGCGGCGGAGAGAACTCACCTATGTTGGAAGCGGAGGATGATTTTTACGAATTGTTCTTTGCCGGATTGTGAAGCGATTGGAAAAGCCTTATGAAATGAAAAGAGAGGGGTATTTATGAGAACAAACAAAAAGCCTGAAAATAAAAGAAGTCAATCGAGCCAGTCACAGCTTGATGCATCTTTCGGGATGGCTCTCGTAGATGCGCTGCCAGTGATATGTTTCAGTATTACGATTGCTCTGATTGCTTCCATGTACCATTCGGCAGCCTTTTTGGTCGGCGCGGTGTTGTGTATTTGTGCCGGACTGGGAAAGGTCGTATGGAAATTAATATTGGCAGCCGTACACAAGGATATTCAGCTGCTATATCGACAGTTTCATTATCTGATGCCGATTGGTTTCGTGCTGATTCTTCTTTCTCTGATTATCAGCCGTCCGTCTTTGGCGGATCTTTGGAAAAATGTTTCATCATTTCCCTGCAATATCCTGTTTGCGCTTGGCATCGCTGGATTTGTCGTGATGGGAATCCTTGGTGCAAAGATGAGCGCATCGGATAAAAGGGCAAACTGGATTGAGCAGATTGTAAATCTTGCTGCGCAGTTATGTATTCTGTTTGGGGTATTGCTGATCTGGTATGCAAGCGATTACTACAGAGCAGATGCGGAAGTCGCTGATTATCTGGAAAATACTGGCATTGTGAAAGTAGTCGAGATAGAAGACGGCTTGTATTTTGACGGAGCCGGAGAGGACAGCGCGATTGTTTTCTATCCGGGGGCAAAGGTTGAATATACGGCGTATGCTCCGCTGATGATGAAACTGGCAGAGAATGGTGTGGACTGTTTTTTGCTTGAGATGCCGTATAACATGGCAATCTTTGGTATCAACAGAGCTGATGAAGTGATGCAGGAATATGATTACGAGCACTGGTACATCTCCGGACATTCCCTTGGAGGGGCAATGGCAGCATCCTATGCTGCTGGCAACACAGATAAGCTGGATGGTGTCATCCTGCTGGGCGCTTATGCGACAAAAGATCTGGGGGACCTTGCGGTGCTTTCTGTTTATGGTAGTGATGATGGTGTGCTGAATATGGAAAAGGTGGAGGCTGGCAGAGAGTATTCAACAAATTATACCGAGGTGTGTATAGAAGGCGGCTGTCATGCATGGTTTGGTTTGTACGGAGAGCAGGCCGGAGATGGTACAGCTTCCATTTCGAGAGAGGAACAGTGGCAGCAGAAAAGAATGAAATTATTACAAATGATAAAACAGATATTGCTGTTGCCGAACCCACGCAGAGTGATATACGTAGTTTGATTTATGTTGCCCGTGGTCAGCAGGTTATGTTAGACAGTGATCTGGCAATGCTGTATCAGGTGGAAACAAAACGTTTGAATGAAGCTGTGAGGCGCAACATCGCTCGTTTCCCAGAACGCTTTCGTTTCCAGTTGACAGAGGAGGAAACAGATTCTTTAAGGTCCCAATTTGCGACCTTAAACGAAAAAGGAGGAAGAGGCGCACATCGTAAATATTTACCTTATGTTTTTACGGAACAGGGAATAGCTATGTTATCTGCTGTTTTGAGAAGCGACGTTGCGATTCAAGTCAGTATTAATATTATGGATGCTTTTATAGAACTGCGCCGGTTTGCCACAAATAATGCAGCTATGAAGAATACCAAACTGCAGCAAACCATTGGCTGGAAAAGGATGCCGATTCCAAAAAGATGCCAGTGGACCAGCTATGGACGGTTATCGATGAATATATTCGATCCAATAATACCTGTGCCCTTGCTACTGGAAGCGGCAGCTTTATCCGATGCACACCTATCGAATATGCCTGGCACGACGGAGCATTCTGGATGTTTTCGGAAGGCGGGCAGAAATTTGTGGGGCTGGAGGATAACAAAAATGTCTGCTTTGCCATATATGACCGATATGATGGTTTTGGAAAATTAAAGGGGCTGCAGGTTACAGGCAGAGCAGAAATCATCGAGCCGTTTTCTGAAGAATATATTTATGCGGCAGAGTGGAAGAAAATTCCCGTTGATGCGCTTAAAAAGCTGCCTTTTATCATGAATCTTATCAAAATCTGTCCGAAAGAAATTGAATTTTTAAACTCTGATTTCAAAGAAGCAGGCTATGACAGCCGCCAGCACTATGACTGCGGCAGGGAGGGATTTCTTTGATAGAAAAGGATTATCACTATCTGTCGTTGGACAGAAAGACAAAGATACATTTCCATGAATGGCTGCCGGAAGGCCATCCGAAAGCAGTGGTTCAGGTATCACATGGGATCACGGAGCATATTGGCCGGTATGGTAAACTGGCATCCGCTCTGGTGGGGAAAGGCTATGCTGTGGCAGGGAATGACCATGTGGGACATGGAGAATCCGAAAAGCCGGACCATTACAGGTGGGAGCATATTGTGAAAGATACGCATCGTCTGCAGGAGTATTTAAAGCAGCAGTATCCGACGGTGCCATTTTACAGCATCGGTTTTTCTCTTGGCTCCTTTGTGGTACGGGATCTGCTCGCACATTACCCTGACAGCACAGATGCAGCGATACTGATCGGAACTGGTTTCCAGAGTGCATCGCAGCTTTCGTTTGCCAAAGCAATCGCCGGTCTGGAAGCAAAGCGGGTCGGAGATGGCAACCGGAGTAAACTCATACAGGCTTTGTCTTTTGGCACATATAACCGTTATTTTAAACCGAATAAGACAGAATTTGACTGGCTCTGTGAAAGTGAGGATGGAAGAAACGATTATATTCAGGATGATGCCTGTGGAGAATTTATGCCTGCGGGATTATTCAGGGAGCTTCTTTGCGGGATGCTGGAGACAGGCAGTAAGGAGAGTATTGAGAAAATCCCGAAGAATCTGCCTGTGCTTTTACTTTCCGGAAATGACGACCCGGTCGGAGAGATGGGGAAAGGCGTAGATCGGTTGATGAATGCGTATAAGGAAGCACAGATCAAAGATGTTTCCGTAAACTTCTATCCGGGACGCCATGATATACTGCATGAAGCAGGTCAGGAACATGTCATTGGGGATATTGTTGAATGGCTGGACGGGCTTTACTGGCAGGAATATCTGTAAAATGGCGCCTGACTCGGAATAACACTGCGCCGGAGTGTCCTGCCAGATCATAATTCTGCTTCGCGGATAAAAAGATAAGCGTACTCGATCGCCTGACAGGAAATAGACTCGCAGAGGTGGGCGATCGTTTTTCGAAAAGCCTCCGGGACGCAGTTCGCGGCAGCGCAGAGAGCCGAATTTTTGTTCAAACTCTTTTACAATGGAAAGACGTAACTCAGAGAAAAACTTGGAAGGAGAACATTCTTTCATGCCGGATAAAATTATAATACGAGGTGCACGGGTTCACAATCTGAAGGACGTGGATGTTGATGTGCCGCTTGGGAAAATAGTCGGAATCTGCGGCGTTTCCGGATCAGGAAAATCGTCTCTTGCTCTGGGTGTGTTGTATGCGGAAGGTTCGCGGAGATATCTGGAATCCCTGTCAACGTATACACGCAGACGTATGACATTTGCGTCGAAAGCGGATGTTGATGAGGTGCTGTATGCACCGGCGGCTCTTGCACTGAGACAGAGACCGGCCGTTCCGGGAATACGCAGTACATTCGGTACAGGCACAGAACTTTTGAACAGCCTTCGGCTGATGTATTCACGTCTGGCGAGCCATCGGTGCCCGAATGGGCATTACGTTCCGCCTTCTCTGGCTGTTGCAGCGGGGCAGGAGCTCATTTGCCCGAAATGCGGGGAGCATTTTTTTGCCCCTTCGGCAGAAGAACTTGCATTTAATTCACAGGGTGCCTGCAAATGCTGTGACGGTACTGGTACCGTCCGGATTGTGGATGAATCCACCATTGTCCCGGATGATACGCTTTCCATAGATGAAGGTGCTGTACTTCCGTGGCAGACCCTCATGTGGTCGATCATGAAAGATGTTGCACGGGAAATGGGAGTTCGCACGGACGTGCCGTTTCGGGATTTAACTGAGAAAGAAAAGGATATTGTATTCCACGGACCGGCTGAAAAACATCATCTTATTTATCAGAACAAAACGAACGGTGCTGCTGGAGAGATGGATTTTACGTACTTTAATGCAATCTATACCGTGGAAAATGCGCTTTCAAAGGTTAAGGATGAGAAAGGCATGAAACGGGTTGAAAAATTTCTTCGGCAGGATATATGCCCCAAATGTCACGGGACTCGTCTGTCGGATGCGGCCAGAGCGCCGCTTCTTCGCGGGATTACCCTGGCGGATGCCTGCAAAATGACTCTGGAGAGCCTGACCGAATGGGTAAAAGGCGTTCCGGAGTCCCTGCCGGAAGAAATGAGGCCGATGGCAGAAAGCATCTGTGAGTCTTATTTTGTCATTGCGAAGCGTCTGATGGAACTTGGTCTTGGATACCTGACTCTGGACCGGGCATCTTCTACGCTCTCTACCGGTGAACGGCAGAGAATGCAGCTTGCCCGGGCAGTACGGAACCGGACAACGGGAGTCATGTATATTCTGGATGAACCATCCATCGGCCTGCATCCCCATAATATTATTGGCCTCAATTCTGTTATGCATGACCTGATCGCCGACGGAAATTCTGTTATTTTGGTTGACCATGACACGCAGATCCTGTCAGAAGCAGACTGGCTGATCGAAATGGGTCCGGATGCGGGCGTAAAAGGCGGGACCGTCATTGCCGAAGGAACGCTGGATGCTGTCAGAAGGTCGGGTAATTCCCGGATTGCGCCGTTTTTTTCACGAAAAAAGACACTCAACCGGAAATTTGAGGACAGCGAGAAACTGTTTGCAAACGGCGAAATCCATATGGTTACCAATGCAATTCATACGGTCAGACCGCTCAATGTCCGTATTCCCAAAGGCAGGTTCACTGCTGTAACTGGAGTATCTGGTTCCGGTAAAACGACCATGGTGCTGGAAAGCCTTGTCCCGGGACTGCAGTCGCTCATTGACGGCAGGAGCTATCCGAAAAGTGTTTCTTTTCTGAAAGCGGACGGCATAAGCCATGTCAAGCTGATCGACGCAACGCCCATCGGCATTAATGTCCGTTCTACTGTTGCAACCTATGCGGATGTGCATGACGATCTGAGAAAGCTGTTTGCACGGCAGCCGGAAGCAAAAGAAAAAGGATACAAAGCGGGAGATTTTTCATACAATACTGGCAGGCTGCGCTGCCCGGTCTGTGATGGTACTGGCGAGATTAATCTGGATGTCCAGTTCCTGCCTGATGTGACCGTGACCTGTACGGCCTGCCGGGGAAGCCGCTACAGCAGGGAGGCAGAGCAGGTACAATGGAAAGGCCATGACGGAAACGGTTATTCCCTTCCTCAGCTGATGGATATGGACATAAACACGGCACTGGAAGTATGCAGCGATATAAAACCGGTTGCTCAAAAGCTCAAAACATTGCAGGACCTCGGGCTGGGCTACCTTACTCTTGGCGAGGAAACGCCTGGGCTTTCCGGCGGCGAAGCACAGCGGCTGAAGCTGGCCAGCGAACTTGGGAAGAGACAGTCGGATTCGGTTTTTGTTTTTGATGAGCCGACAATCGGCCTGCATCCGTTGGATATACAGACTTTGCTCAAGGTTTTTGACAGTCTTATTGCGAACGGTGCAACCGTTGTTGTGATTGAGCATGACCTGGATGTCATCCGGTCGGCGGATTATGTCATTGATATGGGACCTGGCGGCGGGGAATCCGGAGGCAGGATCGTCTCGAATGGGACACCCGGAGATATAAGGGATAATCCGGACAGTGTGACAGGAAAATATATATAAACAGGAAAACAGCATTTGAAAGGCACTGACGGAATAAGGAGAATACACCATATGAAACAAAAATCAGCAGTAAGTCAGGAATTATATCAAATCATGCTGGATAAAGGATATTCGGAGAGATTCTGTGACCTGATCACGCAGAGTCTGAATACGGATTTTACCGCACAGAGGATGATTTACTATCTGTCTCATTACAGCGAACTTCCGGAAGGGGAAGTTGTGGATGAGATGCTGGCGATTCTTAGTGACCGGGAGCGGATCATGCAGAAGAAACAGCTGGAACACAGCAATGCGGTTTATAACGAGTATCTGAACAGCAGAGGGTGAGCACTATGCCATTTATATGGCTGCGGAAGCGGAAGGACTTTAGTTATCTTTTTTGCTGAGATTAATTCCAACACAGGAGGTCATCAATTAAAATAGCTTATGACAAAGATGAAAGATTACAACATTTTTGCGAAGAAGTGGCTTAATATATTTAAAAATCCGGACCTCCATTATATGGAATTGGCAGACCATTTCATGGCGGACGATTGTGCATCTCTTGGATTTGAGATGGATTGTGGTCAAGCCTTTGGAGAAAAATATGGAAATGCAGCAATAAACTGAAAACTTCCTGCCGCATATTCCGCGGCTATTTCCGGTCAAGCTCTCTGAGTATCCCGCTTGCCAGCACAAACGCCAGAAGAAAGGCGAGCACATCGGAGACAGGTTGAGCGAGCTGCAGTCCGCGCAGTCCGAAAAAGCGCGGAAGGACGGCCAGCACGGGAATCAGGAAGAGTCCCTGTCTGGCGCAGGATATGATAGAAGCGCGGAAACCGTAACCGATGGACTGGGAGAACATGTTGCACATGATATAGTAGCCCCAGAGCGGCATGGTGATAAGCTGGGCGCGCAGCGCAAACGTGCCGATTGCGATGACCTCCGCGTCGTCGCGGCGGAAAAGCGCAACGATGTGACCGGAGAACAGCAGGGAAACGGCGCACAGGACAAGCAGAGTGATTGTTGCTATTTTCACACAGAACCAGAACGACCGTTTGACACGGTCGTATTTTTTTGCGCCGAAATTAAACGCACAGACTGGCTGGAAGCCCTGCCCGAAGCCGATGACGACAGAATTGATGAACATGGTGAAACGGGAGACGATCGACATCGCCGCGACTGCCGCATCGCCGTAGGTGCCGGCGATCGAATTCAGCATCACGGAAGAGATGCTGGCGATCCCCTGCCGGGCGAGGGAGGGCGCGCCCGTATAGAGAATTCGTCCGTATATCTGCAGCGACGGCCTGTAGTTGCGCGGAGTAATGCGGATCGCGTCCTTGTGTGTATTGCACATAAACAGGAGAATGCAGAAGCTGACAAACTGGGAAAACCCGGTCGCGACGCCGGCGCCCATCGTCCCCATCCCTAAGCCGAAGATGAGGATCGGATCCAGCACCATATTTAAAATGCCTCCGGTCGTAATGCCCACCATAGAATAGACGGCCAGCCCCTGAAAGCGGAGCAGGTTATTCATGATAAAGGAGCACATCATAAAAGGCGCCGCCAGAAAGATATAGCGGGCGTAAGCCATCGCGTAAGGGGCGATCGTTTCTGTGGAGCCAAGCAGCATGACGATGGGCTTCAGCGAGGTCATACCGAGCACCGACACTACACACCCGAGTGCAAACCCGGTAAACCAGGCGACAGATGCGTACTTCTTTGCCTCTTCTTCCTCGCCCGTTCCGAGCAGCCGGGAGATATTATTGCCGGCGCCCATTCCGATCATAAAGGAAAACGCCTGGATCAGCGCCATCGCCGAATAAACAATGCCCACGGCTCCGGATGCGGAGGTGCCGAGCTGGCTCACGAAAAAGGTATCCGCCATATTATAGATTGAAGTGATGAGCATCGACAGGATCGTCGGCCCGGCAAGCTTTGGGATGATCCGTTCCACCGGGTCGTTCAGCATCTGCTCATTGCGCGAACGCGAATCCTTCTGCAAGCGTGAATTTTTCTGTGAACGTGAATTCTTTTGCAAATGCGTATCCTTGTCTGTCATTGCTCAATGCCTCCGGTTATAATGCATAGTTATTCTCATAGTGTTCAATTCATGAGGGTAACGCAACTGACCGTTTTTGTCAAGTTCGCCGGGCAAAGCACAGCGCCTGCGTATAAACCGGCGGCACCGGGCAGTGCAAAACAGGCTAAAAAGCTTGTGAGGCAAGCGAAAAGACAAGCATGTTCTGTCAGTCAGATACCAGCCGGATTCGGGAGATATCCGTATCGATAGTCATCGAATAGTTGGTGTAATATACGACAAATCCCGGCTTTGCGCCATTCGGTTTTTTGACCTGCTTTTTTTCTACATAGTCGATTTCGACTTTCCCGGCGTCACGGTTTTTTGAATAATAAGCCGCGAGACGTGCGGCATCCTCGAAGGTCGTATCCGGCGGCATCGTGCCATTGGCTTTGACGATGACATGGGAGCCGGGCGCACCCTTGGCATGAAACCACCAGTCGCCGCCGGAAGCGAAGCGGAAGGTCAGTTCATCGTTCTGATAATTGTTTTTGCCGACATACATATCATAGCCGTCTGCCGAGACATAGTGATACGGGCGGGAAGTGATCTTTACCTTTTTGCCGGTGTAACGCCGCCGGATGTAGCCTGCATCGGTCAGCTCTTCTTTCACCTGCACCAGATCCTCTTCGGAGAGTGCCATGTCCATGAAAGCGCAGATGGATTCCAGATGTTCGATTTCAGCTTTCGTCTCCTGTACCAGCTCGCTTAGTGCCTCATAAGTGCGCTTCAGCTTGTTATATTTGTCAAAATATTTTTGCGCATTTTCCTGTGCGGTCAGCGTCGGATCGAGGGGAACGGTCATCATTTCATTCGTATAATAATTCAGCGCTTCAAAGCTTTTTGCGCCCGGTTCTACTCCGTAGCCGTAGGCATGGATCAGTTCACCGTAGACGCGGTATTTATCCCGTTTGTCCGTGTCCGCCAGTTGTTTCGTCTGCAGGGCATATTTTTTGCGGCAGCGGTCCAGCGCGGTTGTGGTGATGCGGCGCAGGTCGGAGGACTTCTGCCGGATGCGGGTCACGGTGTTCTTCATCGCGTAATACTGCTCCAGCATCTCGGAGGGAGAGTCGAAATGGCGGATGCTGTAGCGGGGAGCTGCCGATGCTATGGAAACGTAATCGGAACTGTGTCCGCCGGTCACTGCCAGTGCATCGGAGGTGCTGTTCGCGAAGTGGGCACTGCCGGATTCGACCGAATCTCCGGGAAGGTTTTCAACAAATGAATGGTTATCGGTCTGGGAGTGCACGCTTGGAAATGCGTTCCCGGAAGTATCTCCGTACATCGTAAGGGGAAGGGAGGCGAATTCTACCGGGATCAGCTCCGCATCTCCTGTGCTTTCATAGATGATCGCCGGCATAAATTTCTTTTCTTTTACATCTTCCATCAGCAGGTCGAATGTATGATAAAGATGGATCTGCGAGAGCTCGTCGAACGAGTTGGCGCTCTGCGCGGATTCGAGTCCGGCGCGAAAGCAAATTTCCTCTGCAATCAGCGGGCTGATGCCCGTGTAAGAGGTGTAGATGGCTTTTGCGAGTGGCATTGGTTTTGAAAATACAGCAGTACGGAATTCCGCTTCCGAAGTGGCGAGCGGGTCGCATTTTTCCTGTGTCACGGCGATGAAATAGGGCCGTCCCGGCAGTACCTCGCGGACCGAGCTGGTCATTGCGCCGACGTGCTTGATGCTGTCGATGATCATACCGGTTTCATCACAGAAGATCAGATTGCTGTGCTTTCCCATCAGTTCCAGGATCAGATCTTTGCGGCAGAGATCGCCCATTTCGTTATAATGTTCAATCTCGAAATGAAGGATACGCTCCAGGCCCGGCTGCCAGATCCGCAGGATTTTGCCGTTGGCAATGTGCTTGCGCAGCAGCATACAGAAATTCGGCGCGACCATTGGCGAGGGTTTGTTGGTATTGGTGAGATAGATCAGCGGCAGGCTCGCGCCTGCGGAGAGCAGCAACCGGTACTGCCCGGTCTGCGTCTTTATGGTGAGCAGCAGCTCGTCCGCCTCCGGCTGCGCGATCTTGCTGATGCGCGCGCCAGTGAGCTTTTCGGAAAGCTCAGCTGCGATATTTGCTATGACAATGCCGTCAAGGGCCATGGGTAGGACCTCCTTATGGATATATTTATGTTTTCAAATCATATCAAATCTTTCAGAAAAAAACAATGATCGGAAAAGAAGCTATTGAGATTTCAAAGAAATAACAGTATACTTTTTTCAGTTGAAATAGGTCGGCCGCAATCCCATTGGTTTTCGATAATGGAAAATCCACATAAAGTGTCGGAGCAAAGACAGATTATCCGGAAGACCAGTCGGATCAAAAGAAAAAGGGAGCAGTATACTTTGGACAGGTTAATAAAAGAATGGAAAGAGAAATTCAGCACTTCCGCGCTGGAACGCGGGAAGACGGCTTATGAGAACGGACGTGTGGCGGATCTGAAAGAGGATGGAGATGCATTCTCAGCAGCTGTTCTCGGACGGGAGCGGAGAGATGTCTCTCTGATTTTGAAAAATGGGAATCCGATACGGATGAGCTGCCGCTGCCCGATGGCGCGGGGCGGGTATCCATGCGAGCACATGGCGGCGCTGCTGTATGCGATCGAGGGGAAGCTGTATGGGAGCAAAACGGAGACTGCGGCAGAAAGTGAACGGACGATGTCGGATAATCCAACAGGCGCGGATCCGGCACAGACAAAGAATGAGGTGAAAACCCAGCCTGCAGCAAAAGAGGTCGAAACAACGGCCGAACCGCCGAAGAGAAGACCTGGGAGACCGCGGAAAGATACTGCGAAACCTCAGTCGGCAGCAGAAAAGGCCGCGACAGAGTCCGAGCCGCGGAAAAGGAGACCTGAGAGACCACGGAAAAATGCGGAACCGCCCCAGCCGGAGAAAATACAACCGAAGAATACAAAATCGGAGAATACACAGTTAAAACGAACTCCGCAGGAGATGGCGGAGCGCGAAGCAAAACGTGCAGCGAGAGAGCAGCGAAAGGCCGAGCGTGCGCGAAAAGAAGCCGAGCGGAAAGCGAAGGCGGAGGAGGCCAGGCGCAAAGAATTGGAACGCCTTCAGGCGGAAGAGGAGCGCCGGGAGGAGATCCGGCAGCAGAAAAAGGCAGAAGAGGAGCGCCGCAGAGAGAAACAGCTGCGGGATCAGGAAGTCAGCCGTTTGGCGGTGGAGCGGCGTAAAATACAGGAAGAAGAGGAACGAAAGGCTGCTGCGGCACGCCGTGCGAAAGAAGAAGAGGAACGCAAAGCGGCTGAGGAGCGGCGGGCTCGCGACGCTGAAGAACTGATAAAAGAACGGAAGGAAGCAGAGCGGATTTTTATGGAGACGCAGGATAGGAGAAGAGCGGCTCAGAGAGCTGCGCAGGATGCAAAACAGCGCGCGGATGGGGATTATACGCTGCTCGGGGATAAGTGGACAGACGATCAGGAGTCACCGGCCGGAAACGGCAGCATTGAGGCACTGGAGCAATACACGTATTTTGACGGTGAAGCGATCATGAAAGACGCGAATCTGTCGAAGGATTCCCTGCGCATGGGAGAAAAGCTGTATTATCAGGGGTTGGTCGGGGATATCAATGTGACTTCGGGCTTCAATGCCTACCGGTTGAACAGCGAAATGGTCGGTCAGATCCTCTGGGATGCAAAGGAAGGCCTGCAGGGATTTCAGACTGTTGTGACGTTTTCGCGGACGAAAGTCACGCGGGCAACGTGCGGCTGCCCGGCCTGCCAGAAAAAACAAGGACGATACGCCTGGTATTATTATGAAAATGAGAAATCTGACTGCCGGTATGTCGCCGCGCTGCTCTTTGCGCTGCGTGATTTTCTGAAAGACCATAATATCGGAGACGCGACGGACCGGAGGGCGGCCTTCCTGATGAACGCGTACCAGCAAAAACGGATGAACCTCGCGGCTGCGGGCAGGACAAAAGAGGAGAGCCTGATCCTGAAGCCACGTCTGGTCAAGAAGGATGGCGCGCTTTCAGTTTCGTTCAAGATTGGAAATGAAAAGCTTTTTGTGATTAAGCAGCTGGATGAATTTTGTGAGAACGTGCGCAACGCGGCCACCGCCACCTATGGCTCCAGTACGGAGTTCAACCACCGCCGGAGCAATTTTACGGATGAGAGCAGGAAGTGGCTGCGTTTTATCGAGCAGATTGTGCAGGAGGAGGAAGAATTCGGGAAACGGCTGGCGAACGCGACACGCACACGGTATTATTACCAGCGTACCGCCAAAGTGGGCGGCTCGCTCAATCTGTTCGGCTGGCGTCTGGACGAATTTTATGATGAGATCGGTGACGGCGGGATTGAGTATGAGGATCGGGATCAGCCGAAGACGAAGAAACTGCAGCTGCGCTGCGGAGAGGGGAATCCCCGTGTGACGATGCGTATTTCAGAGGCGGATCTGGCAGAGAAAAAGCCTCTTAAGGGAGCCGACGGACGGCTGCTTAAGCGCAATCCGCAGACAGGACGGCTGAAAAAAGGCGAATTTCACGGTATACAGGTGGAAGGCAGCCTGCCGGAGCTCTATTTCGGGATGAACTGCGCATATTATATAGAAGAAGCACCGGCTGATTCGGCGCAGTCCGCCCGGAAAGGCGCCGGGGAATGCCGGCTTTGCCGTTCGGATCAGAATTTTCAGGAAAAGATTGAGGGACTGGCCTCAATGGCCGATGAGGACGGCGATTTTTCCTTTGTGATCGGGCGCAACAATATGTCCGAATTTTATCATCAGTTTCTGCCGGATGTGCAGGATGTGGTGGAGATCATTGAGACGGATCCGGACAGGATTCATTCCTTTGTGCCGCCGCAGGTGACGTTTGTTTTTTATCTGGACGCCTCCGAACAGGATGTGTTCTGCAGCCCGTATGCCCGCTATGAGGACAGAGAATTGTCTCTTATGGATCTGGCGGATCCGGAAGTGCAGGAGCATCTGGAACAGTACCGGGATTTGAATACAGAGGATGCGATGCTGACCCGGCTGCAGCGATGGCTGCCCTATCCGGACTGGAAAAGAAGGGAGTTGACCTGCGGGCGGGAGGAAGAGTTGGTCTATCGGATGATGACGGACGGTGTGGAGGAGCTGCTTTCCTTAGGAGAGGTGCAGTGCACCACGCGTTTCCGCGCGCGCCGCAGGATCCGCCCGGTGAAGGTGGCGGTCGGCGTCTCGGTCTCCAGCGGCCTTCTGAATCTGGATATCTCAACGGATGATGTGTCGCAGGAGGAGCTGCTCGACATCCTGAACAGCTACCGTCAGAAGAAGGACTACTACCGCCTGAAGGACGGCTCCTACGCGGAGGTGGATGAGCAGTCGATGGAGCTTCTTGCGGAGCTGATGGATTCCATGCATCTGAAACCGAAGGAATTCGTGCAGGGGAAAATGCATCTGCCAATGTACCGCACCCTCTATCTGAACAAAATGCTCGAGGAAAATGAGAGTGTTTATACAGATCGTGACAGCCGTTTCCGCGAGCTTGTCAAGGAATTCAAAACCGTGAACGACGCGGATTTTGACGTGCCGAAAAGTTTGTCTAAGATCATGCGGCCTTATCAGAAGGATGGCTACAAATGGCTGCGCACCCTTGAGACCTGGCAGTTCGGCGGAATTCTGGCCGACGACATGGGGCTTGGAAAAACGCTGCAGATGATCGCGGTGCTGCTCTCGGCGAAGGAGCGGCATATAGCACAAGGCGCCGGACTTCCGGCGGGAAACACTACGGGCACCATGGATCATGCGGCGGTCAGCGCAGTCTGTTCAGCCACTTCCATCGTTGTCTCTCCGGCCGCCCTTGTCTTCAACTGGGGCGAGGAGTTTGCCCGCTTTGCGCCGGAGCTTCGGGTCCTTCTGATCACCGGCACGCAGGAAGAACGCCGTGAAAAGATTGCCGCGTGTCAGGAGTATGATGTCGTGGTGACATCCTACGATCTGCTGAAACGCGATATTGATCTGTATGAGGAAATCACGTTCGAATATGAGGTGATTGACGAGGCACAGTATATCAAAAATCACACCACCGCTGCAGCGAAAGCCGTGAAGGTGGTGAAGAGCCGTTACTGCTTTGCGCTGACCGGCACGCCGATCGAGAACCGCTTAAGTGAGCTGTGGAGCATTTTCGACTATCTGATGCCCGGATTTTTATACACCTATGATGTATTCCGGAAAGAGATGGAGCTCCCGATCGTGAAGCATCAGGACGAGGCGGCGATGCAGCGCCTGCAGAAGATGACCGGACCGTTTATCCTGCGTCGTCTGAAAGAGGACGTTCTGAAAGATCTGCCGGACAAGCTGGAGGAAGTGCGTTACGTGCGGATGGAAAAAGAGCAGCAGCAGCTCTACGACGGCCAGGTGGTGCATATGCGCGAGACCATCGCTGCGCAGGATTCGGATGAGTTCAATAAGAACAAGCTGGAAGTCCTCACCGAGCTGATGCGCCTGCGCCAGATCTGCTGCGATCCGACGCTCTGCTTCGATTCCTACCGGGGCGATTCCGCGAAAGCGGACGCCTGCATCCAGCTGATTATGAGCGCCATCGACGGCGGCCATCGGATGCTCGTGTTCTCTCAGTTTACCTCCATGCTGGAGATTTTGCAAAGACGTCTGGACGAGGAGCAGATCCCGTATTTTACCATCACCGGCGCCACCGCGAAGCAGAGGCGGCTGGAGCTTGTGAAGGAATTCAATCAGGGCAGCACGCCGGTCTTCTTGATCTCCCTGAAAGCGGGCGGCGTCGGGCTGAACCTGATCGGAGCCGACGTGGTCATTCATTACGATCCGTGGTGGAACGTCGCGGCACAGAATCAGGCGACCGACCGCGCGCACCGCATCGGTCAGACGAAAAAGGTAACCGTGTACAAGCTGATCGCGAAGAATACCATCGAAGAAAAGATCCTGAAGCTGCAGCAGGACAAACGGGCGCTCGCCGACCAGGTGATTAGCGGCGATACCGCGTCCCTCGGCAGCATGAGCAGGGATGACCTGCTGGAGCTGCTGGATGGGAAAGCGTGAGAGACGGCAAAGCCTTAGAATTATGAGAATAACACGTTGACTGGAAAATTGGAATCGGGTATAATCAGACCTGTCAGAAGAAAAGCGCGCTCGCAGGCTTTTCCTGACAGGTTTTTGATTGAATCGAAAAGCAGCGGGGACACATTTTTAAATGGTGGCAACGAAACAGCAGGTGCATGAAGTGCGTGTGCCGATATCCAGATGATGCAAATATAAGGGAGCGCGGCGATGGTTAAGAGCATGACAGGCTTTGGCAGATATGAATATCTCCGGGGCAGCAAAAAATTTACGGTAGAGGTACGGGCGGTGAATCACCGCTATTTTGACGTCAATATTAAGATGCCGAAAAAGTTTGGCTTTCTGGAATCTGAGATCCGCGCGGAGATGAAGACGTTTCTGCAGCGCGGCAAGATTGATCTGTTTGTGACGTATGAGGATTATGGAGAGCGGACGGCCGCGCTGAAGTATAATGAAGCGCTTGCGTTGGAGTACATGGATTATTTTCGGCAGATGTCGGAGCAGTTCGGGATTGCGAACGATCTGACAGCGTCCCGTCTGGGACGCTGTCCGGAGGTATTTTCGATGGAAGATCCGGATATTGATGAGGAAGAGATTGAATCCATGCTGCGTGAGGCAGTGCGTGGAGCGTGCGAGCAGCTGTCGAAAGCGCGTGAAAAAGAAGGCGAAGCTTTAAAGACAGATATTCTTGACAAATTGGCCGTTATGGATGAAAATGTAAGTCTCGTGGAACAGCGCTATCCGCAGATCGTCACGGAATATCGCACAAAGCTGGAGGATAAGGTAAAAGAGCTTCTGGCGGATACGCAGATTGAGGAGCAGCGGATTGCTTCTGAAGTGGTGCTGTTTGCGGATAAGATCTGTACGGATGAGGAGACGGTTCGTCTGCGCAGCCACATTCAGACGATGCGTCAGGCGCTGATCGACGGCGGAGCAATCGGACGTAAGCTGGATTTTATCGCGCAGGAGATGAACCGTGAGGCGAATACGATCCTTTCCAAGGCGAACGATCTGGAGACGTCGAACATCGCGATTGATCTGAAGACGGATATCGAGAAGGTGCGCGAGCAGGTACAAAATATAGAATAAAAGTTCCGAACAGCAGCAAAACAGGAAGTCAGTACATGCAGATTTATCTGCAATGGAGTGGCAAAGGAAAGCATATTATGGCGGATTTCATCAACATCGGATTTGGAAATCTTGTGAATACAGAAAAGGTGATCGCGGTGGTGAATCCGGATGCGGCGCCGATCAAGCGTATGGTGCAGAATGCGAAGGAACAGCAGCGTGTGGTTGACGCGACGCAGGGGCGCAGGACGAAGGCTGTGATCGTCATGGAGACGGAGCAGATTGTTTTATCTGCCGTGCAGCCGGACACGATTGCGCGGCGCTTAAGTCTGTCAGCCGCGTCTGCGCGCGGGAAACGCATGGACGGAGCAGCCGGTATGGAAGATGCGGCGGGAGAAAATGTGTGAACATACGGCCTGGCAGCCCATTGATGCGGCAGGATTATTGATTGTCAGCCTGAAACTGGCGACCGCCTGAGCAGATGCGGAAACCTTATTCCGGAAAAAGCACGGAATAGAGCAGAGATAAGGGACACCGAAGGGAGATTTATATGGACAGAAAAGGAATCCTGATCGTAGTATCCGGATATTCCGGAGTGGGGAAAGGGACTCTGATGAAGGCATTGACTGCGCGGTATGACAACTATGCGCTGTCAATCTCAGCGACAACGAGGAAACCGCGCGAGGGTGAGTTGGACGGCCGGGAATATTTTTTCAAAACGAAGGAAGAATTTGAAGAACTGATCGCAAAGGATCGTTTGGTTGAGTACGCGAATTACTGCGGCAATTATTACGGTACCCCAAGGGATTATGTGGAGGAACAGCTGGGGCAGGGGCGTGACGTGATTCTGGAGATTGAACAGCAGGGCGCGCTTAAAGTCAGGGAAAAGATGCCGGATGTTCTATTGCTCTTTGTGATGCCGCCGGATGCGCAGACGCTTGTGCAGAGGCTGCGCGGCAGAGAGACCGAGTCGGAAGAGGTGATCCGGGAGCGGCTTGCGCAGGCAGTGGAGGAGTCAAAATACGTCGACCGCTATGATTATATGATTGTAAATGAGGATCTGGATCGGGCTGTGGAGGAGCTTCACCGCCTGATCGGGAGCCAGCATAATAAGATTAGCAGAAATCTGGATTTTACAAAACAGATTCAGCAGGAGTTGATGGCGCTGGTATAATTATTGCAACTGAGAAGGTGCTTAACATTTATGAATAGTAACTGTTCAGTACCTTCACAGTTACTATGAATTATCATAATACAGGGCACATAAGTTAACGATTCACGACAGGTTTTTGCACTTTCTGCGAAAACCGTTTGAACAAGAGGCAAATAAACAGATTTTTAACAATGAAAGGGGAATAACATTATGATGTTGCATCCGTCGTATTCTGATTTGATGAAGGTAGTAAACAGTGAGGTTGAGGAGGGCGAGACACCGGTAGTCAACAGCCGTTACTCCATCGTGATGGCGACGTCCAAGCGCGCGCGTCAGATCATTGCGCGTCAGACAGGAGCAGGGGAGGACATGAGAGAATTTGCTGTCTCCAAGCCGCTCTCAAAGGCAGTGGAGGAATTGTATACCGGTCAGCTTAAGATAAAGCCGGCAGCTGCTGAGGAAACGGATGCGGAAACAGCTCCGGAAATTCCGGAAGCCGCTGAAGAAGCGCTTCCCGAAGCGGAATGATCTCAGACTGATTTCAGGCGAGGTTACAGGGCTTGATTTAGGAGAGGAGGGGCACCTATTTTGAAAAAAATCAGGGAATTCAGCAGAAGCTATATTTTCCTTTCTTTCCTCTATGTGGCGGTTGGGATCGTGCTGTTGGTCTGGCCGACTCTTTCCATACAGATGATTGGGAAAGGCGTGGGAGTGATCATGCTTGTGGTGGGAGCCACATACGGCGTGATCTATTTTACGAGCGATAAGAGACAGGAGGGCTACCTGCAGCTGGAGCTTGTGATCGCGATCGTCTGCGCTGCATTTGGTGTTTTTGTTTTACTGACGCCGGATTTTATGCGTATGGTATTACCATTTGCGATGGCGACGGTGCTTCTGGTCGGTGCAATCGTTAAGATTCAGAGTGCGGTCAGCATGAAGCGTCTTATGATTCGACGCTGGTATCTGGCGCTGATTCTGGCGCTGATTATCATTGCACTTGGCATTTTCCTTCTGGTATATCCTTTCGAGAAAGACGATCAGATGCTGATCTATATCGGCGTTTGCCTGATCGCTGATGGTCTGACAAACCTGATTGGCCTTCTGGCCATCCGGCTGCGCACCAGAAAGCTGGAAAAGATACAGAAAAAGTATCCCGGCGTGGATGTTAAAGCGCTGATCGAGGATGAGTGGGCGAAATCAGACGCCGCCAAAGCGGAGAAGAAAGAGCAAAAGCGCAGGAAGAAGGAGCAGAAGCGTCAGGAACAGGAGATTGTGGTGGACGCAGAAGAGCAGGCAGCCGGGGAGTCTGACGGATATGAATCGGACTCAGAAGCAGCCGGGGAGTCTGACGGTTGTGAACCGGATTCAGAGGCGGACAGCAGTGTGAAGGATGCGATTTTTGTGCCGGACAGACCGGATTGCGGATCGAATAGCAATTCAGTGGATGAACAGGGAGTTCAGTTGGATATGCCAGAAAAGGAAGACACTTTGTCATGAAAATATTTTTTGTTTCTCTCGGCTGCGACAAGAATCTGGTCGATTCGGAGGAAATGCTGGGCCTGCTGGCTGCGGAAGGGTATTCCTTTACGGACGATGAGACTGAGGCCGATGTGATTATTATCAACACCTGCTGTTTTATCAACGACGCAAAGGATGAGAGCGTGCAGACCATTCTGGAGATGGCGGAATATAAGAATGCAGGAAGCTGCAAGGTGCTTCTGGTGACGGGGTGTATGGCGCAGCGTTACCGGCAGGAGATTCTCGACGAGCTGCCGGAAGTGGATGCGGTGCTCGGCACGACTGCGTGGGGAGATATTGTTCCTGTGTTGGAAAAAGCGCTGCATGGAGAGCGGAGTGTGGAGGTATGTTCTTTTGATACGGTGCGTGAACCGGCAGCGAAGCATGCCGATGAGGCGCCGGTTGTAAAAGAGTGTGGTGAAGCGGCAAAGCGTGTGTTGACGACAGGCGGCTATTATGCCTACCTGAAAATCGCGGAGGGCTGCGATAAGCACTGTACCTACTGCATTATCCCGAAGCTGCGCGGACCGTACCGCAGTGTGCCTATGGAGGATCTGATCGCGCAGGCGGAGAGTCTGGCGGCGCAGGGAGTGAAAGAGCTGATTCTGGTCGCGCAGGAGACGACGGTTTACGGCGTGGATCTTTACGGCCGTAAAAGCCTGCATCTTTTGCTGGAGGCGCTTTGCCGGATAGAGGGCCTGCGGTGGATCCGTATTTTGTACTGTTATCCGGAGGAAATTTACGACGAGCTGATTGACGTGATGGCCCGTGAGCCGAAGCTCTGCCATTATCTGGATCTGCCGATTCAGCATGCTTCTGACGCGATCCTGAGACGGATGGGGCGCAGGACGACTCGCGCGGATCTGACCGCGATGATCAGGACACTGAGGGAGCGGATACCGGACATTGTACTTCGCACGACGCTGATTGCGGGATTTCCGGGTGAGACACCGGAACAGCATGAGGAAGTGATGGATTTCATCGATGAGATGGAGTTTGACCGGCTGGGTGTTTTTACTTATTCGCAGGAAGAAGATACGCCGGCGGCAGTCATGCCGGATCAGATTGAGGAGAAGACAAAACAGCGCTGGAGGGATGAACTGATGGCGCTGCAGCAGGAGATCGCCTTTGAGCATGCGGAGCAGATGGTTGGACGTACCGTGACTGCAATGGTGGAGGGCGAGTTGATGGAAGAGGATGCGTTTCCCGACAGCTTTGCCAGTGAAGAAGGCAATGAATGGTCAGAGGACGAGGGAAACGCTGCGCGTTTCGCAGGCGAAGAGGAAACGCCCCCTCGCTGCGCTGCGGCGGCAGGTCGCGCCTGCGATGTAGAAAACGCTGCGCGTTTCGCAGGCGCTCACACTTATGTGGCGCGTACATACGGCGATGCGCCGAATGTGGACGGTCTGCTGTTTATCAATACCGATGAGACGTTGATGTCCGGTGATTTCGCACAGGTGAAGATAACCGGCGCGAAGGAATATGATCTGATAGGAGTGATTGCAGATGAATTTACCGAATAAGCTGACAATGCTGCGCGTATGCATGGTACCCGTGTTTGTGGTGCTGATGCTGGTCGATGGGATTCCTTATGGGAACATTCTGGCGGGAATCATTTTTATTCTGGCGAGCCTGACCGACACGCTGGACGGGTACATTGCCCGAAGGGACAATCTGATCACGGATTTCGGAAAGTTTATGGATCCGATCGCGGACAAGCTGCTTGTCTGCTCGGCGATGATCTGTCTGGTCGAACAGGACAAGCTTGCGGCCTGGATGGTGATCATCATTATTGGGCGGGAGCTGGCGATCGGCGGTTTCCGGCTTGTGGCTGTTGAAAAAGGCACTGTGATCGCGGCCAGCTATTGGGGCAAGTTTAAAACGGTTTCCCAGATGATCATGGTGATCATGCTGATCTTCGATTTTGGCAGTGTGTGGAACCTGATCGCGCAGGTCGTGACCTGGATTGCGGTGATTCTGACGGTGATCTCGCTCGTGGATTATCTGAAAAAGAACTGGAGCGTCATGGACGGGCAGATGTGAGGCGTCAGCTGAAAAAGTAATTGTTGCAGTAAGAAACAGTTACGGGAAACGATAATGGCTCAAGACAGGGAGAACAAGGAACATATTTGCAGGATTGAGCAGGAAACAAAACAGAAAATAGGAACAACATAAAAACAACACCTGACATTTAAAATGCCGGGTGTTGTTCGTTTAACGGGAATGTATTTGCAATTGATCACGCGCTGCGTTTACTCTTCTGTGACATCAGATATCCGTTGATGTCGGACACTCCTCTCAACGCCTGGAACTGATCCCCATGTACCAGCACCAGCGTAGGTGCCTGACGGATGCCGAAGCGGTTCACCAGATCTATATGCTCGTCAGCAGTCACTTTCTCATAAGCAATCGCATTCTGGTCGAGCAGAGCCATCGCTGCCTTGCAGTTCGGGCAGGAAGAGCTGACAAAGAGCAGAGCATTTGAGGCCGGAACATCTGAAACTGAACAATCTGAGACCGGAGCCGAAGCAGCTGCGGATGTCTTCTTTTTCAACCGAGACGCACCGATGTCGTAGGTCTTGCGGTCTTTAAATTCCTGCGATTTGCCGTCATTCCAGTTCTGCACCGGACGATAGTAGCCTGTGATGCGGCTGTAGACCTCTGTCTTTTCACCGCAGTGCGGGCAGGTGTAGACCTCGCCGGAGAGATAGCCGTGATTTTTGCACACGGAGTAGGTGGGGCTGATCGTGTAATAGGGCAGCTTGTAATTCTCTGCAATCTTCCGGACAAGGGCCGCGGCGGACTGCCAGCCGGGCAGCTTCTCACCGAGGAATGCGTGGAACACAGTGCCGGAGGTGTAGAGTGTTTGCAGATCATCCTGCACATCGAGCGCCGAGAAAATGTCCTCGGTATAGCCCACTGGCAGATGGCTGGAGTTGGTGTAGTACGGTGTCCCGTTCTCATTTGCCGTGATGATGTCCGGAAACTCCGCCTTGTCGTGTTTCGCGAAGCGGTAAGTCGTGGACTCTGCCGGGGTCGCTTCCAGATTGTACAGGTCGCCGTACTGCTCCTGATAATCGGACAGGCGTTCGCGCATGTGGTTCAGCACATCTTTTGCGAATTTCTGCGTCTCCGGGTGTGTCAGATCCGCCCGTAGCCACTTTGCGTTCAGTCCGGCCTCGTTCATGCCGATGAGACCGATCGTGGAGAAATGGTTGTCAAAGGAGCCGAGATAGCGCTTTGTATACGGATAAAGCCCTGCGTCCAGAAGCTTGGTAATAACGGTGCGCTTTGTCTTCAGGCTGCGCGCGGCGATGTCCATCAGCTTGTCCAGACGCGCATAGAAATCCGCTTCATTTTCTGCCAGGTACGCGATACGCGGCAGGTTGATCGTGACGACGCCGACCGAACCTGTCGATTCTCCGGAGCCGAAAAAGCCGCCGGATTTTTTGCGCAGCTCGCGAAGATCCAGACGCAGACGGCAGCACATGGAGCGCACATCACTCGGCTCCATGTCGGAGTTGATGTAGTTGGAAAAATACGGGGTGCCGTATTTCGCGGTCATCTCAAAAAGGAGGCGGTTATTTTCCGTGTCACTCCAGTCAAAATCCTTCGTGATTGAATAGGTCGGGATCGGATACTGGAATCCGCGGCCATTTGCGTCGCCCTCAATCATGATCTCAATGAAGGCCTTGTTGATCATATCCATTTCCTTCTGGCAGTCGCCGTAGGTGAAATCCTGTTCCTTGCCGCCGACGATCGCGGGAAGATTCTTCAGGTCGTTCGGAACCACCCAGTCCAGCGTAATGTTTGAGAACGGTGCCTGTGTACCCCAGCGGGAAGGCGTATTTACACCATAAATAAAGGACTGCACACACTGCTTGACTTCCTTCTGATCCAGATGATCCGTGCGTACAAACGGCGCCAGATAGGTATCAAAAGAGGAAAAAGCCTGTGCTCCGGCCCACTCGTTCTGCATGATGCCGAGAAAATTCACCATCTGATTGCAGAGTGTGCTCAGATGGGATGCCGGTGAGGAGGTGATCTTTCCGGGAACGCCGCCCAGGCCTTCCTGAATGAGCTGTTTTAAGCTCCAACCCGCACAGTAGCCGGTCAGCATCGACAGATCGTGTAGATGAATCGCTGCTGAGCGATGTGCTTCTGCAATCTCCGGATCATAGACCTCGGAGAGCCAGTAGTTGGCCGTGATCGCGCCGGAGTTGGACAGGATCAGTCCGCCCACAGAATAAGTGACCGTGGAATTCTCCTTGACACGCCAGTCGTTGATCTGAAGATAATCATCGACCAGATCCTTATAATTTAACATGGTGGAATTGATATTGCGAAGCTTCTCCCGCTGCTTGCGGTAGAGAATATAAGACTTCGCCACATCCGCATAGCCGGCTTCAGAGAGCACCTTCTCCACGCTGTCCTGAATGTCCTCCACGGAAATAAAGCCGTCGCGGATCTTGCCGTCAAAGTCCGCTGTCGTGCGCAGTGCCAGCATATCAATGACGCTCGGATGGTACTGCTTGCCCTCGGCGTCAAAGGCTTTCGTGATCGCTACGCTGATTTTGTTAATATGAAATTCGGCGATTGTGCCGTCTCGTTTTTTGACCTGGTACATAAAAACCTCCCCTGAACAGATATCTCTTTTGAGTTGTGCTGCCGCCCGCTGTCCCACAAAAAGGTCTGCTTTGGGCGCGAGCAGAATCATTGTATCACGGGGGAAAAAGAAAATCAATATATTGTTGAAATGTTTTCAAATGTATACAAGATGTGGTTCGAAAAAGAGCGGCATATAGTCTGCCGCTCTGAATAGTTACGATTTTTATAAGGAAACTCCGCGAATCTCTACTTTATCTACATAAGGCCGGACAAGCTCTACATATCGCTGCAGATCCTTTCCGGAGGGCGCATGCAGTCCTTCCTGCAGCACGGTATCGCGGTCGACAAAGCATTGCAGGTAATAGCGCTTCGCGCCCTGAATCCACTGCCCGATCTCCGGGAAGACATTGTCGTCATGAAATTCCTTCACGACCGTGGTGCGGAATTCATAGTCCGGTGGAAATGCCCTCTCGCTGCGCTGCGGCGGCAGGTCGCGCCTGCGATGCAGAAAACGCTGCGCGTTTCGCGGGCGCTTCGCTCCGTTCATCAGGAGAGAAATGCTGGCGCTGATATTGGAAAGATCAAATCCCGGGATTCCAATCGTCTTGCCATAGCGTTGCGGAGAATTTTTAATATCCATTGCCACATAATCGACAAGTCCGGCATCCAGAAGCTGCTTCAGCATCTGCGGATGGTTGCCGTTGGTATCCAGCTTGACGGCAAATCCCATATCATGAATTCGTGCAAGAAATTCCGGCAGGTCACGGTAGAGCGTGGGTTCTCCACCTGTCACCGCCACGCCGTCCAGCAGACCGCGGCGCTTTTCAAGAAATGCAAAAAATTCCTCCTCGGAGATCGTCTCCGTGCCGGGAGCAGCAGCCTCTCTTTTTTGGGCAGAAAAAGTATTCTCTCGCCGGGCTGCGGGAGGGAATGCCGCAGGCGTGCTACCGATCAGTTCACTGTTATGACAAAATGGGCAGCGAAAATCACAGCCGCCTAAAAATACAGTGCAGGCGACCCTGCCGGGGTAATCCAGTAAGGTCAGTTTTTGCAATCCCGATATGAGCATAAAAAATTTCCTTATATCCTGTCAAAATTTCCCCATGCCTGCGCAGAAAAGCACGAAGCACGGGGAAGAGTATTTATTTTGGAACAGGTTTTTGCTTTTTACTTCTTATTTTCCAGCTCCGCTTTCTTCATCGCGCGCACCTTCAGCGGCAGGCCGAACAGAGTGATGAAGCCGTCCGCGTCGTGGTGGTCGTACAGGTCGCCGGTCGTGAAGGAGGCCAGAGACTCGTTGTACAGAGAGTACGGGGAGGTCGTTCCGGCCTTGATGATGTTGCCCTTGTAGAGCTTGAACTTCACCTCGCCGGTCACATTTTCCTGCGTCACGTCGACAAACGCCTGAATTGCCTCGCGCAGCGGGGTAAACCATTTGCCCTCATAGACGGTCTGTGCGAACTGGCTGCCGAGTTTTTTCTTCCATTCCAGTGTCTCGCGGTCGAGAATCAGCTCTTCAAGCTGCTCGTGAGCCGCCATCAGGATCGTGCCGCCCGGAGTCTCATAGACGCCGCGGGACTTCATTCCGACTACACGGTTCTCGACGATGTCCACAATACCGATGCCGTGCTTGCCGCCAAGGGCGTTCAGCTCGGTGATGATCTCGGATACCTTCATCTCACGGCCGTTCAGCGTCTTCGGAATACCAGCCTCAAAGGTCATGGTCACATATTCGCCCTGATCCGGCGCTTTTTCCGGCGTCACGCCGAGCACCAGCATGTGGTCGTAATTCGGCTCGTTGGCCGGATCCTCAAGCTCCAGTCCTTCGTGGCTGATGTGCCAGAGGTTGCGGTCGCGGCTGTAGCTGGAATCCTGTGCGAACGGAAGATGGATGCCGTGCTTTTCACAGTATTCAATCTCATCCTCGCGGGACTGCATGGTCCACACATCGGTCATACGCCACGGAGCGATGATCTTGATGTCCGGAGCGAGTGCCTTGATGCCAAGCTCAAAACGAATCTGGTCATTGCCCTTGCCGGTTGCGCCGTGGCAGATCGCCACCGCATTCTCCTTGCGCGCGATCTCGACCAGCTTTTTCGCGATAGCCGGACGGGCCATCGACGTGCCGAGCAGATATTTGTGCTCATACACCGCGCCGGCCTTGACGCACGGCATAACGAAATCGTCGCAGAACTCATCGACAATATTTTCAATATACAGCTTGGATGCGCCGGAAAGCTTTGCGCGCTCATCCAGGCCGTCCAGCTCGTTGCCCTGTCCGACGTCGATGCAGCAGCAGACGACATCGTAGTCAAAATTCTCTTTCAGCCACGGGATGATCGCGGTTGTGTCCAGCCCGCCTGAGTATGCCAGAACTACTTTTTCTTTCATAATATCCTTCCTCCTGTCGTTTCTTCCATGATTACGCTGCCGGGATGTGGCCGGAACACCGGCGCAGAAGGGCAGAAGATGAGAAAACGCCCCTGCCGCATCGGAAACGCAATCATTTATGCTTCGTTCAATATACCGCAACCGCTTCGATTATGCAAGCGGGAATTAACCAGTCAGCATACGTTCCAGTTCACTCGCGGCAATGCTTCAAAACCGCCGCACATTCTGAAAGCTTATATTTTTTTGATATATTGCAATTTGGCATCGGACTGCATATAATGAGGAACGGTGTGATTTTCAGGAGAAAATCGGAATCACTGTAAAGAACCTGAGCACTTACAAACCGAAATTACGGACTATGCAAATTCAACAGAAGAGGGAGTAAACGTTCATGAACAAAGATCTGACTACAGGAAACCCGGAAAAGGTTCTCTGGCAATTCTGCCTGCCGCTTTTTGGCAGCATTATTTTTCAGCAGCTTTACAACATTGCTGACAGTCTCGTCGCGGGCAAATTCATCGGAGAAGCTGCGCTGGCCGCCGTCGGCAACAGTTACGAGGTGACGCTGATCTTTCTGGCGTTCGCGTTCGGCTGCAACATCGGCTGTTCCGTCGTCGTCTCACAGCTGTTCGGCGCGCATGATTACGGAAATTTAAAGACCGCGGTCTCCACCGCATGGATCGCCAGCGCCATCCTCTGCGTTCTGCTGATGCTGATTGGCCTTATAAGCTGCGGGCAGCTGCTGCGCCTGATCAACACGCCCGATGATGTCTTCTCAGACTCAAAGCTGTATCTGAACATCTACATCTGGGGGCTTCCGTTTGTCTTTTTCTATAATATCTCGACCGGTATTTTTTCTGCGCTGGGCGATTCGAAAACACCCTTTTGGTTTCTGGCTGCGTCGTCAACCTCCAACATCGCGGTCGATATTCTTTTTGTGACGGCGTTTCATATGGGGGTCGCGGGCGTCGCGTGGGCGACCTTTCTCTGCCAGGGTGTCAGCTGCATCCTGTCCGTCCTCGTGGTTCTGCGCCGTTTAAACGCGATCCCCCATACGCAAAAAGCGCCTCTGTTTTCGTTCCGTCTTCTGAAACGCTTTGCCGTGATCGCGATTCCAAGCATTCTGCAGCAGAGCTTTATTTCCGTGGGCAACATAATCATCCAGGGCGTCATTAACAGCTTCGGCACCGGCGTTATGGCGGGATATTCCGCTTCTGTAAAGCTGAACAATCTGGTGATTACCTCATTCACTACACTTGGTAACGGCATCTCCAACTTCACCGCCCAGAACATCGGCGCGGGCAAACATTCGCGCATTAAGGACGGCTTCCGCGCCGGAGTCAAAATGGTCTGGATGCTGAGCGTGCCTATTGTTCTTCTGTACCTTGTATTTGGCAAATACCTGCTGTATCTCTTCCTGGATGAGCCGACGGCTGTCGCGCTGCAGACCGGCATAACCTACCTGCGGATCCTTTCGCCGTTTTACTTTATTGTCTCAGTCAAACTCGTCGCGGATGGAATCCTTAAGGGCGCCAGCCTGATGAAACTGTTTATGATCTCCACGTTTACCGACCTGATCCTCCGCGTCTCGCTCGCCGTCCTTTTGTCCGGAACCGTCCTCGGCTCGACCGGAATCTGGTGCGCATGGCCGATTGGATGGACCATCGGAACCGCTTTGTCCGTCCTTTTTTACCGCAAAAGTATGAGCGGAGAAGTCTCTGCATGAATTCTCCCGCCTTCGCAGGTATATCTGCAACAGAGAATTCCGGCTCAGGCATCGAATGATTCAGGCTGTAAAGGAGTGCTGTTATATCACAGCGCGTTTACGCCCCTGCAGGCTCTGTAGCGCGATCTTCGGCGGTGCATTTCCTGCAGCAGCATCACCCGGATGAGGTCTTCCGGCGCGCTGTCACTGCCTGCTTTTTTTCGTGCCGCGTCGGCAATCCTTTTTTGCAATGTATAGATGGTCGTATAGTCCGGATATTCATCAAACATGGGGCTCCCTTCATATTCCAGCCGGTCGCATTCTTCCCCGACCAGCTCCAGCAGTTCTTTCGCCTCATTCGGGTACATTCCCTGCAGCATGCGGAAGTCCCGCTCTTCCGAAAGTTCGCCTGCGGGCAGCATGCCCATGCATGCAGTGCCATAGATTTCTTCACCGGAACCGAAACCGCCCGCAGGTTTCCTGAAACCTGTGTCACCAGAAGGTTTTCCACTGGCACAGGCAGCGCAGGCAGATTTCATCCCGGTTCTGTCTTCTTGCGGAAAACCGGTTTTCTCAGCAGTATTTACCGGCACACGCGCCGCATCTTTTGTGAATGATTCCTTTTTTCTTTTATCATTAAAATAACCCATAACCGCACCTGCAGATATTCCATTGCATTATTATATGCCGGGGAAAGGAAATCGTTCTAAAAAACCAGTGGCTTTTTTTCCGGTGAGATAGTATACTGGAAAAATGTATGAACACGTTTTTTGAGGACTTTTAGAATTGTCCGGAGTATACCATATTTCCAGGAGAAATTTATATGCAGAAGATATTGAAAACGATAAGAAATACACTCATCCGTGTGCTGGTTCTGCTGGCAGTATTTGTTATAGCGGTGTATGTGTTTGCGAGGATACTGAACCAGACGACACCGAACACATCCTCCGCGATGTCCTCTTCGACGTTTCCGCTTGTTTACATGCAAAACGATGACGTCAGTTACAACTGTCTGCACGGGTACGCCTATGAGATGGATGTCAACTATATCCGTGATACGGTGACGATCCTTGACGCGAGCCATGAGCTGGATATCCGGATTCAGACGTTTGACTCCAATGTGGAGAGTGTTTCCTATGAGGTGCTCTCTCTCGACGGTACGGAGTCACTGGAGAATACGAGCGTGATTAACCTCACGGAGGATGACGACGGATATCTCGCCGCGACGCTGACGATCCAGAACCAGATGCTTTTGAATCAGGAATATATTCTGAAAATTCAGGTATCCGCGGGAGGACGGGACATTTATTTTTATACCAGACTGCTTCTGGAGGACGGGCTTCATCTGGACTCTTATCTGGATTTTGTGACCGGATTTTATGCGAAGTGTGTCAATAAGACGGATCAGGATTCGCTGGGCGTAGTGGTGGAGCCGGACGATACGACGGGCACGAGCCAGACGCTTGCGACGATGGACATCCATGATACGGTAGCGCAGCTGATGTGGGGCGATCTGAACCCGCAGATTGCCTACAAGCCGACGCCAAGTCTGGTCGACATCAACGGGACGACAGCCTCTTTTGTGCTTTCTTACCGGATTTCCGCCGTGGATGAGGAAGGGGTGACCTGCACCTACAATGTCAAGGAGTTTTACCGTCTGCGCTATACGGATACGCGCGTGTATCTTCTGGATTTTACCAGGACGACAGACGAGGTGTTTAACACGGACAGCACCGTGCTGGAATCCGGCGGCATCAACCTTGGTATTACGGACAGTGATGTGGAATACGCGTTTGACGAGGATAAAAGCGTGGTGGCGTTTGTACAGGAAAACGCGCTCTGGACCTACGAGATCAACGGCGGAAAGATGACCTGCGTGTTTGATTTCGCGCAGGAGGAAAATATTGATTATCGGGATTTTTATGATCAGAATAATATAAAAATTCTCCGGGTGGATGAATCCGGAGATGTATGGTATGTCGTCTCCGGCTATATGAACCGCGGGGATCATGAGGGGGAAAACGGCATCGCGCTGTACTATTATGAAGACTCCTCGGCGACGTCTCAGGAGCTGTTGTTTGTGCGCACGATGGAGGCCTATGACAGTCTGAAGCTGGATATTGATTCTCTGGCTTATCTGACTGATGACGGACAGTATTTCTATCTTTTGCTGGAAAATGTTGTATATCAGGTTGATCTTGCGACCGGTGAGTATGAGAGCGTTATCACCGGCGTCAATAATGATTGCTATACGAGCTCAAAGTCGAACCGGTATTTCAGCTGGCTGTCTGAGGGAGAACGCTATAATTCCCAGACTCTTTGCACGATTGATCTGGAGACGGGGGAAATCCGGGAAGCCACCTGTAGTGAGAACGAGCGCATCCGGCAGGTATGTTATATGGAAGAAAACCTGGTTTACGGTGTAGCGCTTCTTTCTGATATTGACAGTACCAGCGAGGGCACGGAGGTGTTCCCGATGTACACGCTCGTTATTCTGGATGAGGAAGGCGAAGCTATTAAGAACTATACACCGACCGGGGCGTATGTGACGGAGGTGACGCAGTCGGACAGCCTGCTGACGCTCACCCGTGTGGCAAAATCGGACGGGGAATTCATCGAGACGACATCCGATACGATCGTCAGTACGAATACAGAGGATAATGTCGAGTACGGCATCGCGACAGAGACGGACGATGTAAAGCAGACCGAGATTCTGCTGCGTGTCGGCACCACGATCACGGATGAAAATCCGCAGGTGGTGACCGGAAAATTCACTTCGGAGAGCAGCAGCGTATCCGTGGAAATCCCGGCAAATACGGAGAAAGAAAAGCTATACTATGTATACGCAGGCGGAAGTCTGGAGAGCTGCTGGACGACCGCGGTAGAGGCGATCCTTCGCGCTGACGAGATGGTGGGCGTGGTGATCAATGACGCGAAAGAATATGTTTGGGAGCGCGGTAATCAGGCGGACGAAGCGAGCATCAGCCTTGACAAGATTCCGGACATTGTAAAGACCGGCACGATGGACGTTGATGTGCTGGAGGAAGCGCTTGGGCAGGATGTCGTGGATCTGACCGGATGTACGCTGGATCAGGTGCTCTATTTTGTCAGCGAGGGCAAAGCGGTGATCGCAGCCACGGAGACCGGCAGTGTGATCATCACCGGCTACGACGATTATGGGAACCTGATCCTTCTGAATCCGGGCGAGACCGAGACCTATTACTACGGACCGAATGACAGTCTGGCGCTGTTCGAGGCGGCCGGGAACCGGTTTGTGTCGTATCTGAATACGGAGATTGAGTGATCAGGAAAATGCAACCGTTCAGAACAGCAGGCCACAGGTCTGCTGTTTTGAACTAATCACCAAAGATGTCAGAAAATTTAATTAAAAATCTGACGATAAATAATCTGAAAATTGCGGCGAAACGCGAAATACGAAAATTTGGAAAGTAATCCTGCACAAAACAAATGAACGCCTGTCCGGAGGCAGAATGAGAAGACCGGAAAGTTTTCCCCGATTTATTCACAGCACTGTGGATAAAAAAGCCCGATAAAATGGACTTATACACGAAGTTATCCACATTATCCACATTTTTGCCGCTTTTTTTACTTGGTTTACATAGTTTTTTTACAAGAACGTCCGTTTTGTGGATTGTGATAAAAACACGAAAAAAGCAAATTTTTGTCGAAAAAAGGTTGACAGATGAAAAATTGGTGAATTGATATAGTAGTCAGAAAATTCTGAATTGTATGTGTATTATGGCAACCTTAATTTTTTCCTAAGCTTTAAAAATCTGTTGCAAATCTGTAATTTTTTCGTTAAAATAAATTCGCATATGGGGAAACGGCAGCGGCAGCTGCAGACAATTTATGTTTAAGAATATGAGAGGGCTGGTCACAGCCCTGTTGTGCGTTATCCTGACGATGCTTTTGGGATGTGCGAGGGACGAGCCGCTTTATTCGGCAGGACTTGTGGCGCAGACGAAGTCAGAGACTGCAGGGGAAGCGGATTCTGCGGCGGAAGTGAATTCAGCAGCGGCGGAAGATGTTGATGCTGCGGCTGATGAAGCAAATGGTGTAAGCACGTCCGTGGAAACAGCAGCCGATGGCACTGGTCAGTTGGATGCGTCAGAAGGTGTTGGTACGGCGGACAGCGTCGGGACATCCGATTCCACTGCGGCATCGACTGGTTCGCTCGGAACTCTGGCAGGTCTGGACACAGGTACGGAGTCCATACAATATCCGGCGGAGGTGCAGACGGAAGCAGTTATAGGATATGTCTATGTCTGCGGTGCAGTAAAAGACCCCGGGGTTTATCCGGTCACGGCGGATATGCGCGTCTGTGATGCGGTTGCGCTGGCCGGAGGATTTTCTTCGGAGGCTGATGAGGAGTGGCTGAATCAGGCCGCGGTGGTCAGCGACGGACAGAAGCTTTATATTTATACAATAGAAGAAACGGACCTGATGCGGGCATCGGGGATGACCGCGGAAGGGATGAACGGTTCATCGGAGACGACAGACTCCGGGAGCACGGGCAGTACGGGAGCTGACAATGCAAACGGCGCAGATGCGGCAGACACTGGCAGTACGACAGTGCCTGCTGATGGAGAGTCCGGTTCAGGCAGCGCGGACGGCAGGGTGAATCTGAATACGGCCACCCGCGATGAGCTGATGACGCTTCCGGGGATTGGCGAGTCGAAAGCGGACGCGATCATCGCATACCGCAGTGAGCACGGCGCGTTTGCTTCGATTGAGGAGATTCAGAACATTTCCGGGATCAAGAGCGGAGTGTTTTCTCAGATAAAGGATTTCATAACGGTGTAGCTGCCAGACTGATAACAGGCAGGCACTGACCGGAGAAATTACAAAAATACTGGTATAACAATTATAGTGTAGCGCAGCGGGCAGCCGCAGGTTTTTAGCAGTAAGGAGAAGAGCATGGCGAAGAGAGTTCTGGTAGTAGATGATGAGAAACTGATCGTAAAAGGTATCCGCTTCAGTCTGGAGCAGGACGACATGGAAGTGGACTGTGCGTATGATGGTGAGGAAGCGGTCCGTCTGGCAAAGGAGAACCATTATGACATTATTCTTCTGGATCTGATGCTGCCGAAGCTGGACGGTCTTGAGGTGTGCCAGCAGGTACGTGAATTTTCAGACGTGCCCATCGTCATGCTGACCGCCAAGGGCGACGACATGGATAAGATCATGGGTTTGGAGTACGGTGCGGATGATTATATTACGAAGCCTTTTAATATTCTGGAGGTCAAGGCCAGACTGAAAGCGATCATCCGGAGGACTTCGCAGAAGAACCAGCCGGAGCCGAAGGGTAAGACCGTGGAGGTGGGTGATCTGGTGCTCGACTGCGATGGCAGAAGAGTCAGCATTGCCGGTAAAGAGGTGAACCTTACGACGAAAGAGTTTGACCTTCTGGAGCTGCTTGTATTTAATCCGAATAAAGTATATAGCAGGGAAAGCCTTCTGAATACTGTGTGGGGATATGAGTATCCGGGCGATGTAAGGACTGTGGATGTGCATATCCGCCGCCTGCGCGAGAAGATAGAGGCGAACCCGAGCGAGCCGAAATATGTGCATACGAAGTGGGGAGTGGGTTATTATTTCCAGCATTAAGCCAATCGTTAAAAAATACTTTAAAAGCCTGCAGGCACGGATCTTCCTGCTTTTTATTCTGGTTGGCGTGACGCCTGTTCTTTTGATGCGCTACGTGGTCGTAACAAGCTACGTATCTCAGGCTGTGGAGCAGAAAGCTCAGCTTCTGGAGCGGCAGTGCCAGCAGATCCTGAATCAGATCGCCGAGTCTGAATATATGCATGGGAGTGCGTCAGACCAGGTAGATAAGCTGATCGATCAGATGGCTTCGCTGTATTCCGGACGCGTGATTCTGGTCAACAGCAGCTTCTGTATTATCAAGGATACCTACGAGATTGATGTGGACAAGGTCATTATCTCGGAGGAGGTACTTCTTACTTTTCTTGGAACAAATTCTACGAACTACGACGAGGACAATCAGTTTCTGGAGATGACGATTCCGATTACCGACGGTGAGACCGGCGAGACAGAAGGAATCATGATCATCAGCGTTCCGACACTGGACATTGCGAACGGCAAATCCGGCCTTAGCACAATTGTTTTCCAGATGCAGGCAGTTTTCTGTATTCTGATCCTCGGCGTGGCATTTTATGCTTCCCGGATCCTGACAAGGCCGTTTGGAAAGATCACACAATCTCTGGAAGACGTCGTGGGCGTGAACGATGAAGAGATTTCTATTCCGGATTATACGGAGACACAGCTTCTGGCGGAGGCTTACAACCGCATGCTGAACCGTATGAAGGTGCAGGAAGAGTCGCGGCAGGAATTTGTCTCGAATGTCTCTCATGAGCTGAAAACACCGATCACTTCCATGAAGGTGCTGGCGGATTCCCTTTTGGCGCAGGAGGACGCGCCGGTGGAGCTGTACAGAGAGTTCATGAGTGATATCGCGGAGGAGGTTGACCGCGAGAATAAGATCATTTCCGACCTGCTCTCTCTGGTAAAGATGGACAAGCGGTCTTCGGATCTTCATATTGAGGAGACCAACATCAACCAGCTGATCGAGCTTGTGCTGAAACGGCTGCGCCCGATCGCGGATACGCGGGACATCGATCTTGTGCTGGAAAGCTTCAAGCCGATTCTGGCCGAGGTGGATGAGACGAGGATGACACTTGCCATCTCGAATCTGATTGAGAACGGCATCAAATACAATAAGGACGGCGGATGGGTGCACATCTCGCTGAACGTTGACAGCAAATATTTTTATGTGAAAGTAGAAGATTCCGGGATCGGAATTCCGGAAGAAGCGCAGGAACATATCTTTGAGCGCTTTTACCGTGCGGATAAATCACATTCCCGGGAGATTGGCGGCACCGGCCTTGGACTGGCGATCACGCGGAGTGCTGTACTGATGCACCATGGGGCGATCAAGGTGTACAGTCAGGAGGGCGAGGGTACGACCTTTACTGTGCGCGTTCCGCTGAGATTTGTACCATAAGAGCGAATCATTGAGACTTTTCCCGTAATTGTGCAGGCATTGAACAGTTGCGGATGGTATGTGTGGAGGTAGCAGGTGAGCGGAAGAAAGCATTTTTTTGCAATGCCTATAATCATGATGATCGTGCTGTCTGCCGCGCTGCTGCTGACGGGTGGCTGCGGCCGGACCGATGAGGAGCAGAGCAGCAGCTATATCATCTATTATAAAAACGCATCGGGGACGAGCCTGTATGAGGTGGCTTATGTACCGGCAGCGGAGACATTTGACGAGATGGTGACAGAGCTGATGGAACAGCTCGCAACGATACCGGCGGATGCATCCTATATCAGTGCGCTGCCGTCAGAGGTGACATGGCAGGGCTATGAGCGTGGTATCGACGCACTGCGGATCGATTTTTCCAGCGAATACTACGACATGAACAACACGACGGAGGTGCTGCTGCGGGCTGCGGTGGTCAAGACGATCATTCAGATTCCCGGTGTGACCAAGGTCATGATCACGGTAGATTCGCAGCAGCTGACGGATGCAAACGGAGAAGCGATTGCGGCGATGGACGCCGAGAGCTTTATTGATACGAAGGACGGCGGGATTAATTCCTACCAGACAGCGTCACTGATCCTGTATTTCCCGGATCAGGCAGGAACAGTTCTGGAAAAGGAAGTGCGCAGTGTAGATTATTCCAGCAACATGGTGCTGGAACGTGTGGTGGTGGAACAGCTGATGGCCGGATCGGAGTATTCGGATCGGAAGGCTGTGTTCAGTTCGACCGCGGAGATTCTGGATGTTTCGACGAAAAACGGAATCTGTACGATTAATTTTAATGCGGCATTCAACGAGAAACCGACAGAAAATGCGCCTTCGGCTGAAGCAGCACTTTATGCGATCGTCAATTCCATCTGTGAGACTGCCGATGATGTAAACGGTGTGAAGTTTACGGTAGAAGGTTCGGGCAACGTCCTGTTCTGGGATGAGATAGACCTTAATAATGTGTTTATTATGAATGAAACGATTATCGAGACGGAAACTCTGGAGACAGAGAGCGGAGATGCTGATTCTTCGGAGACGGTGACCGGGCAGGCTGAAGAAGCGGAAGCTTCCGGCACGAATCATGATACAGTGAGCACAGACAGCAATGATACGGCAGGTGCCGGTGGTGATGTGTCAGACACGGAAAGCCCGGATACCGCACAGGAGACAACCAGCATATCTGCGGGGGAGGATTCTGACGCGGATGAGATCACGGGAAACATGACTGACGATCAGGTGCTTGCCGGAGCAAATTAAAATGGAGAGCCGCGCCGTGCAGAATTGCCTGCGGCAATGGCGCGGCTTGTATCCTCGATCTCCTGCGGGAATCAAGGATAAGAAATGGAGATGATGCGATGGGAAAACGACCGCTGGCGCTGCTGTGCCTGGCGGCCGCGATCATCCTGTCCCTGATCGGAGGAGCGCGCAGCGGCGGAAGAGATGGCGCGCTTGCTAAGGTACAGGATTTTCTGGCTGAGACGGCCGGCACAGACGAGGTGCTCACGTTGGAGGGCACCGTGACAGAGATCAATGCAGTATCTGAAGGCATACGCCTTTCTGTAAATTCTATTATTCTATATACCAATGAGGAACAGATCGGTTCTTTATCATCTGAATTAAACCTTATATTGACAATTGAATCAGAAAATTTTCTGCCGGGCGATCGTATTCGCGTGACGGGTACCTATTGGCCGTTTGAGGAGGCTGGCAATCCGGGACAGTTTGATTCTCTGGGCTATTATTTCGCACGCAATACCGTGGGTCGGATCACGGGTCCGGACGTAACGCTTATTTCAGCGGGGAATTGCAGCCTCTCCAGGATACTGGCCCGTTTTCGCCGTGCCTTGCGATATTCTTATATGAATATCCTTGAAGAAAAAGCGGCTCGTACCGTGTCTGCTATCAGCCTTGGTGAAAAAAGCTTCATGGAGCAGGAGTGGAAGCAGCTCTATCAGGAAGGCGGTATCGCGCACATCATTTCCATCAGCGGTCTGCACATCAGCATGATCGGTATGTGCATCTACAAACTGCTGCGGCGATTGCGGCTGCCGTTTTGCATCGCAGCGCTGCCGGCAGCCGCTGTAGTGGCACTGTATGCACTGATGTCAGGATTCGGGATTTCTGCCATGCGCGCCTGCCTGATGTTTGTGATCTGGCTTGGCGCACAGATTGTGGGGCGAAAATACGATATGCTGACGGCAGCAGCCATTGCGGCGGCACTGCTCCTTGCCGGTGACGGCCGGGCAGCGACGCAGTCTTCCTTCCTGCTTTCTTTTGGCGCGATTCTGTCTATTGCTCTGCTTGTGCCGCGCCTGACAGCCGCAAATCCGTTCCGGCTGAGACCGGGCGTACGGGAAATGCTGTCATCTGCGCAGGGGATGCAGAATGCTTCAAAACGGGAAGCTGCTGTACAGGGAGATTTCCCGCAGAAAGCTCCGTTGGAGATGCTGCGCCAGGCAGCTGCAGGGATATGGGCCGCTCTGTGCGGAGGTATGGGAGTCTGGATTGGCACGCTTCCGGTCACGCTCTGGTTTTTCTATCAGACAGCGCCATGGAGCATTTTTGTAAACCTGCTCGTGATCCCACTGATGTCTGCGCTGATGGCCTCTGCACTGATCTCAGGCCTGGTCGGTCTGGTCAGCGTTCCGCTCGGTACCTTTCTTGCCGCGCCGGTCTACTATCTGCTCGGTCTGTTTGAGGGACTGTGCAGGATCGAACAGCAATTGCCCTGTGCAGTCTGGGTTGCAGGATGTCCTGCCATCTGGAAGATCGCGGTATATTATGCGCTGCTTACTGGCGCGGCAGCACTGACCGGAAAGACGGGCAAAAACTTGCCGGAAAAGCAGCTGGAAAAGCAGCCGGAAAAGCTGTCAGGAAAACCGATGGACGGGACACCCGGGAATCCGATGCGAAAAAGAAAACGAAATTCGTATAAACGGATGGCTGAAAGGACTGCGTGCGGCATCTGGCTTATCACTGTTATTTTTGGGCTCTGCCTTATGGCCTGCCGCCCGCGCAGCGGGCTTACTGCGGTTAGCCTGGATGTCGGGCAGGGAGATGGTGCTCTACTAATGCTGCCGGATGGGACAAACTGTCTGATCGATGGAGGGAGCTCATCGGTGAGCAGTCTTTGGGAATACCGCATCAGCCAGACCCTTAAATATTACGGAATCAGCAGGCTGGACTATATATTCCTGTCGCATGCTGACAGCGATCATATCAGCGGCGTACAGGAATATCTGGAAGCGTACCTGCCGGGCTTTGCAGGCAGGAATATACATGGGATCACTTTGAAAAATCTGGTTTTGCCGCCGACGGCTGATGAGACAGATTTTGAGGAGCTGAGTTCAGACGCAGAAAACATCGGGGCGGCCGTGCTGCGGATGGAGGCGGGAAGCTTTATCGGAACGATGGCTGTTGAGGAGGATACACCCGCAGGATCCTCGGCCGTTGGGTCAGGTATATCCACGGGGACATCGGCCGCCGGATCAGGTACATCCGCAGGGACACCGGCTGCCGGGCCAGATACATCCATGGGGATGTCAGCTGCCGGCTGGTCTTTCACCTGCCTGGCGCCATCTTCTGATACTTTATCTGGTGACAAAAATGAGGACTCTATGGTTCTCCTTTTGCAGTACGGCTCATTCCGGATGCTTTTTACCGGGGATCTGGAAGGAGATGCTGAAACGGCGATTGCGGCATCCGGGGCGGATCTGTCCTGTGATGTACTGAAGGTCGGTCATCACGGTTCGAAAGGGGCTTCTTCCGAAGAATTCCTTGCGGCTGTCTCGCCGGCTTTTGGTATCATTTCCTGTGGGAAGAACAACCGCTACGGACACCCGGCTGAGGCTGCTTTAGAGAGGCTGCGGGCGGCAAACATTACGCTGTATACGACTATGGACTGCGGCGCGGTGATCGTGCGAAGCGACGGCAGCAGATACAGGATTTCGGGGTTTCTGGGCTGATGCTGGTTGGTCTGTTTGGTTCAGAACAGCAGGCCACAGACCGCTGTTCTGAATTTTCACAAAAAAATGTGAAAATATATGGAAATATTCACGTACTTTGGCATATAATGATACAAAGGGGTGATACAAATGACGATACGTGAAAAAACAGAGGAACTGGAACATCAGACGTTCAGTCCGTACGCCTCATACAGCAGTGAAAGCAGAGGGCGGGATGTGGACGAGCCGCAGTGCGACATCCGTACGGTCTATCAGAGAGACCGGGACCGGATCATTCACAGCAAGTCTTTTCGGCGGCTGAAGCAGAAAACGCAGGTGTTTCTGATCCCGGAGGGCGACCATTACCGTACACGGATGACGCATACGCTGGAGGTGTCGCAGCTGTCGCGCACGATCGCGAAAGCACTGCGGCTGAATGAGGATCTGGTGGATGCGATCGCACTTGGCCACGATCTGGGACATACGCCGTTTGGACATGCCGGAGAGCGTGCGCTGAATGAGGTATGCCCGTATGGATTTGCCCATTATGAACAGAGCGTTCGTGTCGTGGAGCTGCTGGAAAAGACAGGAAAAGGGCTGAACCTGACCTGGGAGGTGCGGGATGGCATCCGCAATCATCGCACGGCCGGGCATCCTTCGACTCTGGAAGGGCAGGTTGTCCGCTATTGCGACAAGATTGCGTACATAAATCATGACATTGACGATGCGGAGCGCGCCGGGATCCTGAAGGAGTCGGATATTCCGGAGGAAAGCCGCCGGATCATCGGCGATACGACGCGGAAGCGCCTGAATGCTCTGATTCATGATGTGGTGATGAACAGTGAGGGGCAGGATCATATTGCGATGTCTGAGACAATGGAGACGGCCATGCATGACCTGCGCGCATTTATGTTCCGAAGTGTTTACCTGAATCCGGAGGCGAAGAGCGAGGAAGGCAAAGCAATCCGCATGATCCAGGAGCTTTATCGCTATTACAATGAATATCCGGAGCAGATGCCGGAGGAATACCAGGATCTGATGGAAAAGCGCGGTGAGCCGCAGGAAAAGGTGGTTTGTGACTACATCGCGGGGATGACGGATCTGTATTCTATCCGGAAATACACCGAGCTTTTTGTGCCGCAGTCGTGGCAGGTGTGAGAGAAAAAGGAGAAGGAGACACAATGTACTATTCGGATGATGTGATTGAAGAAGTCCGGCAGCGGAACGATATCGTAAGTGTGGTTTCCGGTTATGTGAAGCTGCAGCGAAGGGGGAGCAATTACTTCGGACTTTGTCCGTTTCACAATGAAAAGTCTC
The DNA here is from genome assembly GCA_020859985.1 of Clostridiales bacterium. Taxonomy (GTDB): domain Bacteria; phylum Bacillota; class Clostridia; order Lachnospirales; family Lachnospiraceae; genus Choladousia. Next base: position 204,767 of record JAJBVD010000034.1, on the reverse strand, counting down.
CGTCTTTTTCTGTCAGCCCTTCCAAGCAGATGTATTATTGCTTCGGCTGCGGGGCAGGCGGCGGTGTTTTCAATTTTATCATGGAGTACGAAAACTATACGTTCCCGGAGGCGGTACGGTATCTGGCGGAGCGTGTGGGGATGACTCTGCCCGAGGAAGAGTATACCGAAGAAGCCCGGAAAGCGCGGGACTTAAGAAGCAGCGTGCTGGAGCTCAATAAGATTGCCGCGAAGTTTTATTATTATCAGCTGCGAAGCGCACAGGGACAGCGGGGGATGGACTATCTGAAGAACCGCGCTCTGTCTGATGAAACGATGAAGCATTTCGGGCTTGGCTACGCGGGGCAGGATGGGACGGCGCTGTACCGTTATCTGAAAAAGCAGAATGTTTCCGATCAGCTTCTGAAGGATTCCGGGCTGATGCAGGTGAACGAGCGGCAGGGCATGTATGATAAATTCTGGAATCGCGTCATGTTCCCGATTATGGACGTGAACCATAAGGTCATCGGCTTTGGCGGGCGCGTGATGGGGGACGGTAAGCCGAAATACCTGAACTCTCCGGAGACGGTGATCTTTGATAAAAGCCGCAATCTGTACGGACTGAATTTTGCCCGCTCGTCAAAGGAAAAGGCGATGATCGTCTGTGAGGGCTACATGGATGTGATCTCCATGCATCAGGCCGGGTTTACAAACGCGGTAGCGTCTCTGGGCACGGCGCTGACAAGCCGTCATGCCACGATCCTAAAACGTTACACAGATGAGGTGATTCTGACCTACGACAGTGACGAAGCCGGTATCCGGGCGGCGCTGCGGGCCATTCCGCTTTTGAAAGAGGCGGGTGTGTCTACGCGTGTGCTTCATATGGAGCCCTATAAGGATCCCGATGAATTTATTAAGGCGCTCGGGACAGATGCGTTTCGCGAGCGGATCGATCAGGCGGAGAACAGTTTCCTCTTCGAACTGTCAGTGCTGGAGAAGTCTTATGATATGAAGGATCCAGACGGTAAGACGCGGTTTTTTCAGGCCGTGGCAGGGAAAATTGCCGGGCTGGAGTTGGAGATTGAGCGGGAGAATTATATCGAGGCGGTCGCGGGAAGATACCAGACATCCTATGAGGGCATGCGGAAAATGGTGTTGAATGTTTTGATGCAGGGGGCGCCGGTGCGCACGGCTCCGCGTCGGCTCGAAGGAGAAAATCGCGCTGAGAAGGATGATGGCATTTTGCGTTCGCAGCGGCTGATCCTGACGTGGCTGACCGAATATCCGGAGTTGTATCCTACCGTATCTGCGTATATCCGTCCGGAGGATTTTACGGACGGGCTGTACAGCGAGGTGGCTTCCATGTTATATGAGCAGCTGTCGAAAAAGGAGCTGAATCCCGCGCGGATCATGAATCATTTCACGGAGCCGGATCAGCAGAGAGCGGTCGCGCAGATTTTTAACACGGACGTGCCGGTGAGTTCGGAAAAAGAACAGGAAAAGGCGATTGCTGATACCATCCGCAAGGTGATGACAAATGCTGTCGAGCAGCAGAGCGCCAGACTGGACCCGACCGATCTTAAGGGTCTGCAGGATCTGATTCAGGCAAAAAAGCGGCTGGAAGGCCTCTCGGGCCTGCATATTTCTCTCCCGCAAAGGAAAGAATAGAAGCATAAGATGGTTACTATGGCGAAAGGCAGGAAAACAGATGGATACGCGGAATACGGAAATTCAGGAAAGGGAGCATCCTATTATCGAAGAAAGAATCCGGATTTTTTCCGCGAAAAGCTTTGCCGCAGATGAGATAGAGGCCGGCGGCTTTGAAGAAAGCGATATAATGCCGGAGAACTTTGGTGTGGATGACGGTCTGGAAGAGATTGTGCCTGAGAACCTTGGTGCGGATGACGGCCTGGAAGAGTTTGTGCCGGAAAACGGTTTGCGTCTGGCGGATGCTGAGGACATTATACTGCGGGAAACAGATGCCGACGGTATGGCCATGGATGATCCGGTGCGCATGTATTTAAAGGAGATTGGCAGGTATGGCCTTTTGAGCACTGAGGAAGAGCTATCGCTTGCACGGAGAATGAGTGAGGGAGACGAGGCCGCAAAAGCCAGACTTGCCGAATCCAATTTACGTCTGGTAGTCAGTATTGCGAAACGATATAATGGGCGGGGAATGCAGCTTCTGGATCTGGTACAGGAGGGCAACCTGGGGCTGATGAAAGCGGTGGACAAGTTTGATTATCGCAAAGGCTATAAATTCAGTACCTACGCAACCTGGTGGATCCGTCAGGCGATTACGCGGGCGATCGCGGATCAGTCCCGCACCATTCGGATTCCGGTGCATATGGTGGAGACGATGAACCGTGTCGTCCGCACCTCCCGCAGACTGCTGCAGGAGCTTGGCCGGGAGCCGACGGAGGAGGAGATTGCCGCAGAGCTTAAGATGGAGCCGGAGCGTGTTGCGGAGATCCTAAGGTTTTCTCAGGAACCCGTATCGCTGGAAACACCGGTCGGCGAAGAGGACGACACACATCTGGGTGATTTTATCAGCGACGACCGTGCAATGGTGCCGGCTGACGCGGCGACCTTTACTGTGCTGCAGGAGCAGCTGATGGAGGTGCTCTCCACCCTGACTGAACGGGAGCAGAAGGTACTGCGCCTGCGGTTTGGTCTGGATGATGGCAGAGCGCGGACACTGGAGGAAGTCGGAAAGGAATTCTGTGTAACCAGAGAACGCATCCGGCAGATTGAGGCGAAAGCCCTGCGCAAGCTTCGCCATCCCAGCCGGAGCAGGAAACTGAAGGATTATCTGGACTGAAACAGATCGGTCGCAAATTCATTGATTTTAGACAATGAATGGTTCATACGGCTGCAAAACGGCCGGATACAGGGTTTGCTGATACAGAAAAAGACGGAAAGACAGGAAGATAATATAAAATATGAAGCTTTCAAAGAGACTGCTTGCGGTCGCGGACATGGTGACACCCGGCTCTGTTCTTGCGGACATCGGGACGGACCATGCTTACATACCGATATATCTTATAGAACAGGAAATCATACCCTGCGCATATGCGATGGATGTCAACCGGGGACCGCTTGCGCGTGCAGAGGAGCATATCCGTGAGCACGGGCTTACGGAGCAGATCGAGACCCGGTTATCGGACGGCCTTGCCGCGCTGCAGCCGGGCGAGGCGCAGAGTGTTGTGATCGCCGGAATGGGAGGGGCGCTTACCATTCGGATTCTGCAGGATGGAGAGAATTTGCTGCGGGAGTCTGAAGATGGTATTAGTGCAGAAAAAGACAGCATTAGCGCAGAGAAAGACGGTACCGGGACACAGGTGGGATCGCGCCATTTTGGCATACAGGAAATCATTTTGCAGCCGCAGTCAGAGGTGCCGCAGGTGCGCGCATATCTGGAGAAAGCGGGATTTTCTATTGTGCGGGAAGATATGGTCCTGGAGGACGGCAAATATTATCCGATGATAAAAGCAGTGCGTTCTGCGGATGCTGCGGCTGATACTTGTACGGCGCACATACAGGCTTCCCGCGAAGCGCAGGTCATGTTCGGTCCGGAGCTTCTGAGGATGCGGCATCCTGTTCTTCACCAGTATCTTCTCCGCGAACGGGCGACGCAGGAACGAATTCTGGAATCGCTGGAGCAGAATGCAGGCGCTCCTGTAAAAGCTCCTCCTTGCTCTGTACCGGCAGATGCAGAAGCCGCAGCGAGCCTGGATCGTGTAAAACAGAGAACGGCAGAGGTACAGCATGATCTCCGGCTGATTGAGGAAGCGCTTGCACTCTTTTCTGTGGAAACATCCTCTTGCTGCGCCCCAGTGAGGGCAGAACGCATCTGTCATGGAGAAAACGACGCGTGTTTGACGGATGCAAGGGGGCGGGTAAAAAACGAAATAATATAGATGACAGAAAGAGGGAGATATGTGAATGGGCGGCATGAAAGAGGAGAATGTAACTGTTTATATAGAAGGACTTCCTGAACAATATCCGACGGGCACGACCTATCGGGAAATTGCGGCGGCGCATCAGAAGGATTTTTCCTGCCCAATCGTGCTGGTCAATGCTGACGGGAGGCTGCGCGAGCTGCCGAAAAAGGCGGTATCCGGCAGCCGGATTCGTTTCGTGACGCTCAAAGACAAGGCGGGCTGCGATACATACCGGCGTTCTCTGGTGCTGCTGATGCTCAAGGGAATTTATCACGTTGCGGGAGACAACACGAATATAGAAAAGGTCAGCGTGCATTTTTCAGTGGACGAGAGCTATTACTGTACTATGGAGGGACGGATTCCTCTGACAGAAGCCTTTCTGGAGGAGGTAAAGCAATATATGCATACACTGGCGGATCAGGCTGCGCCAATCCGAAAAGCAGCGATCCCGACCTGGGAGGCCTGTGCCAGATTCCGTGAGTACCGGATGTTCGATAAGGAAGAATTGTTCCGTTACCGCCGTTCTTCGAAAGTAAATATTTACGATCTGGAGAACTTTGAGGACTATTTTTACGGATATATGCTGCCGGATGCTTCTTATCTGACCTGTTTTGACCTGCGGCTCTTTGAGGATGGCTTCCTTTTGTGCTTTCCTTCACAGATGGAGCCGGGGAAGCTCGCAGACAGCGGCGCTGCTGCGGAAACGTCCCCTGTTCCGCAGATGAAAATCTGGCGGACACAGAAGGATGCGCTTGAATGGGGAAGAGCTCTGGGGATTCCGACGGTTGGCGCGCTTAATACTTACATTGTAAAGCATCGGACAAAAGATCTGATCATGATCCAGGAAGCATATCATGAGAAAAAGATTGCTGAGATTGCGGCACAGATAGCCGCGGCGCCCCGAAAACGGGTCATTCTGATTGCGGGTCCATCTTCTTCCGGAAAAACAACCTTTTCGCACCGGCTTTCAACGCAGCTGTCCGTGTGCGGCTTGAAGCCGCATCCCATTGAGGCGGATAATTATTTTGTGGAGCGGGAGCATACGCCGCTGGACGAGGACGGAAAGCCGAATTTTGAATGCCTGGAAGCCATCGATACGGAAAAACTGAATGAAGATATGCTGGCTCTGCTGGCGGGGGAGACGGTTGAGCTTCCGAGCTTCAATTTCAAGACCGGGAAGCGGGAATACAAAGGAGACGTGCGGACGCTTGGTCCACAGGACATCCTGATCATAGAAGGGATTCACTGCCTTAATGACCGGCTGACATACCGCCTGAATGCGGATCAGAAAGTAAAAATATACATCAGCGCTCTCACGCAGCTGAATATAGACGAGCACAACCGGATTCCGACGACAGACGGCCGGTTGCTCCGCCGGATGGTGCGCGATTCCCGTATGCGCGGCACGGATGCGAAAGGAACAATCGCCATGTGGCCTTCCGTGCGGCGCGGGGAAGAACAGTATATTTTCCCCTATCAGGAGTCGGCGGACTACATTTTTAATTCGACGCTGATATACGAGCTTGCGGTTCTCAAGCAATATGCGGAACCTCTGCTTTTTTCCATTGGTCCTGACGATCCGGAGCACGAAGAAGCAAAGCGCCTGCTGAAGTTTCTGGATTATTTTCTTCCTATTCCGGGAGACGATATTCCGAATCATTCTCTGATCCGGGAATTCATCGGAGGGAGCTGCTATGAAAAATAAAGCGGTAAAAAAAGAGCACTGAACAGTTACAAAGATTTCAGATTTACAAACGAAAAAGGGTATGCTAGAATACCCGCGTGCGAGAAAGAAGCAGCCATAGATACGTTACGGGTGCTCCTGCGGATTTTGAATCCGCGGATAAAAGCATAGAGCAAGTGGGATAAGTGGTCGCGTCTACTGTCCGGCATCAGAAAACGATGCCGTACAATAGACGAGGAAAGTCCGGGCTTCACAGGGCAGGGATGCCGGATAACGTCCGGCGGAGGCGACTCCAGGGACAGTGCAACAGAAATGAACCGCCGCCTAAGGTCATCACTCTTTCGGAGTGCGGATACTGGGCGGTAAGGGTGGAAGGGCAGTGTAAGAGACTACCGCGCCACATGTCATTACTCGCAGAGTGATGACGCAGGCCATGCCATCGCGCATAGCGCGATGGCATGGCTTAAAAGATCTGGCAACAGAGGCGGCATATGTAAACCCCATCCGAAGCAAGACCGCGAAGAGGCGAAAAGAGCAACATCAGACGGCCCGTCAGCCTCAGGTAGGTCGCTTGAGCCTGCCGGCGACGGCAGGCCTGGATAGATGACCACTCACGACAGAACCCGGCTTATCGTCCCGCTTGTAACACCCCGCAGGAAATAATCCTGCGGGGCTTTTTCTTAGAAAAGTCTTAAGAAAAGCACAGGGAAACCATCATTTGTTTCAAAAAGCACTGTGCTATAATCACAGTAAATCAAATGCCGTTGCGGATTTTCAGACTGGTGACGGCGATTTGCAGATAAGGAGAAGAAAGGGGTAAGGATTATGAAGAGAAAGCAGAGAAGATTACTGGCGCTGCTGCTTGCCTGTATGATGATGTGTATACCGGCGGCACAGGTAATGGCGGCTTCCTCCTATGATGTGACGTCAGATGATCTGGGAAGCACTGTTCTGTTCCCGGGCGACAGTCTGACAGGGATGGCAGAGGGAACCGTGCTCATCAAGCCAAACGGAGATCAGGCGACGATTGACGGCAGCGGTGCATGGAAGAATGAGACAGAGGGAAAAGCTTTTACGGCATCCTATACAGCCGGGACCGACGCAGTGATATCTGTAGCTGGGGATGGCACGGAAGTAGTGGAAGCAGAAGCAACACCGGCATCTGTCCAGCTGACCCTGGCAGGATATGTGCTGACGGTAGTGGATGGCACATCCGTGACCGCAATGACGGACGACAGCGGCACAACGGATAACCATTATGAATTTACAGATGAAGAAAAGGCTGCCCTGGAGGCGGAGAATATCAGCAAAGACCTCGCATACTATCCGGAAGGCGAGTCGGTAAAGATCACAGCGGCCGCCCCGGAAGAGGGATATGTATTTGCAGGCTGGACTGTGGAGACGGATGAGGATGTGACAGTCACACTGGCAGATGCGTCCAGCGCAGAGACGACGTTTGTGATGCCGAAGGGCAAAGTGGCAGTTACCGCGACCTATACGCAGGAGACCGAGGCGGTGACTGAGGCAGTGACGGAAGCTGTTCAGGCTACCGAGGCGACGGAAGCTGCAGTGACGGAAGCAACGGAGGCTACAGAATCTACCGAAGCGACCGCTTCGAATAATGTAGTTGTAGTGGACGTTACCGAAGAGACGACAGCAGAGACGACAGCTGATACGGACGCAGGCATTGCCATGACGGCCGAACTTGTATACGCGACTCTGACAGTCAACTATGATACAGGCGCAGAGTCTTATGCAAAGACGAATACCGAGACTTACGCAGCCGGAGATACGGTGACGATCACCGCGGAAGAACTGGAAGGCTATACGTTCAGCGCATGGTACGTATCTTCTCTGAATGTGACTCTGAATGATCTGACCGCACAGACGATTTCGTTCACCATGCCGGAGACAGATGTTGTGATTCTGGCGACTTATACCGCATCAGAGACTGAAGCCGCGACGGAGGTGCAGACAGAGACTGCAGCAGAGACCGAGACGGAGACGACTGCTACAGAACCAGTAGACAGCGGCATCATGATTGTTACGGATGACGGCGGTACAGCTGCGGTTGCTGAGACTAATCCTACTACGACGACATATACGTATACACTGACGAAGAAATCAGTTTGCGGCGACACGGAGATTGCTTCATCAGAGACAGAGGTGCAGACAGAGACTGTGTCCGGAATCGATGTGCCTACCGGTACAGCGACCTATACAGTTACTGCGCAGGAAACGATTACGGTTTCTGATGTAACGTACAGGTTCAGCTCCTGGTCCGTAGTCACGCCGGACAGCAGCACAGTAACCGCGACAGTCGACGGTGCTTCAGAGTCGGCTGCTCAGACAGCTACAGTTGTGGTTACACAGGCAGATACGTCCATGACAGATACGGCGGTGACTGTTCAGGCGAATTATGTGAAGCTTTATACAGTCACGATGGACGGAATCGCCTTGGATTCCACTTTTGCGGCAGGCGATACTGTCACCGTTACGCCGACGACTGCGGCTACGGGCTATAGCTATGACAGACTGACGATTGTAGACAGCAACGGCAGTACGGTGAGTTATTCGGATAATGGAAACGGCACATACAGTTTTACCATGCCGGAAGGAGCTGTTACGGTGACTACGAATTACGTACAGACACCTTATACAGTAACTGTGGTAAACGGAACGACCGGTACTTCGGGAGCGACATCAGCTACGTATTACTATGGTAATTCCGTGAGCATTGCCGCGGCGACGGCGGAGTCCGGGTATGTGTTTGACCATTGGACCAGCACCGGTTCAACCGAGGTGACATTTACGAATAGCTCTTCCGCGACGACGACCTTTACGATGCCGGCCGGGGATGTGGAAGTGACGGCGGTATATGTGGCCGAGGCGGCTACCTATACAGTGAAGGTGTCCAACGGTCTGATTGACGGGACCTATACGGAAAATACCTATGAGGAAGGCACGCAGATCACGGTGACGGCAAATGCGAGCGCGAGCGGAGAAGAGTTCTCCGGTTGGACGGTCAATGACGGCGCTTATGATCTGGGCGACAGCGCATCCTCCTCTACTGTTACCGTGACAGTGACGCAGGATCTGACCTTTGTAGCGAATTATACCGGCGTGAAGTACAATGTGACGGTGACGAATGGCTCTGCAGATTATACACAGACTACGGCAGGCACGACCGTGACGATTACGGCTGATACACCTGCGACGGGGTATGAGTTTGATTCCTGGACGGTAGGTACGCAGAATGTGACACTGGCCAATGCTTCGAAAGCGACGACTACGTTCACGATGCCGTCGGCAGATGTGTCGGTGACAGCGAACTACAAGAAAGTGCAGTATAGTGTGACCGTGGAGAACGGCAACGCGAATGCGACGTATTTCTACTATGGCGATACGGTGACGATCTCCTCCAACTATCCGGCGAGCGGCAAAGTGTTCTCGGCCTGGACGGCGACGAGCGGCAATGTGACATTTACAGATGCATCGAAAGCGTCTACGACCTTTACGATGCCGGCAAGCAATGTGACGATCTCCGCGACCTATGAGGACGCACCGACCGGGGCAAGCAACTATATCAGCGGAATCGAGGAGGGCGGCTCCTACGTGGCAAATGAGAAGCTGACCTTTACACCGGTTGGCGCCGGTATGGATATCACGGATCCGAATCCGGGCGATGTCCGATATGTACCGACCGGCTACACGATTGGAAATGTTTCAAACACCTGGAGTTCCGCTCCGTATGAGACGTCCATGTCCATCAAGAAGACTGGCGAGTACACGTTGACGGTGACATTTGAGCGACAGGTATATGACGGCAGCTCTTGGGTGGCTGACGGCACGACGACCACGACGTCGGTGACATTCAACATTGTGGAATCTCTGGACGCTGTTCAGACTGGTGATGACACACCGATCATGCAGGTTGTAGCAGTAGCAGTAGTTGCCTGCCTGATCTTCATTGTTCTGCTGGTGGTATTCATCCGCAGAAGAAGGAGAGATGAGGAGAACTAAAACTGCGGGTATTAATGAGGGGATTGTAAAATAATCTGCATGTGATAATGAGAGGATTATAAAATAATCCGCGTGTGATAATGAGAGGATTATAAAATAATCTGCATGTAATAATAAGGGGTTCTTGTAAAATGATCTCCGGGGAATCGAAAAAGGATTTCCCGGAGATTTTTGTAAGCCCAATTTTTTAAGGCACCTGCCGGAAGGCAGTTTAAAGTACCCTCGGGAGTAACTTTTTTGGATGAACTTTTTTGACATGGTCTGATTTACAAGGCACCTCTTTTGTGATACTATGAAAGCCGCGCATGTAAGAATCGCTGCGCGATTGTATATCCCGTACGAAGTGCGGGATGCCACCCCGGCGAGGGGCGCGGTACCGTTCTCGATTTTCTCCGAAAATCGGAACATTGCCTGCGTCCATACTTGCTTTGCAAGTACGGACATACGATACTATGATTTGTCAGAAGAACCGACGAAAATCATGGCAGAAATGGAAAGAATAAGAGAAAGGTTATGTTATGGCAGAAATAAAAGAAGATTTTTCTATGAGGAAACGAACGCTGACGCTGAGTAATCTGCTGTTGTCTCTGCTCGGCTTTCTCTTTTTGGCCTGTTTTTCCGTAACCCTGGTGCTGAATCTTCGATGCATTTATTATTTTGATATTGACTATCTGGATCTGGAGGGACAGACCGGATATTCGGAAGAATTGATCCGAGAGAATTATGACGCACTGATTGATTATAATCTGCTCACGAAGGGGATAAAAGAACTGGAGTTTCCGGATTTTCCGATGTCGGACGAGGCGGAGACACATTTTAAAGAAGTGAAGCGGATTTTTGTGGCGGTTCAGATTCTGTGCGTCGTCACGGGAGTGTTGCTTTTCATTTTTCTGATCAGAAAACTGATGCGCAGAGATTACGGGAGCCTGAAGCTGATTTCTGTTCTGACATTTCTGATACCGATCGGACTGGGCGCTTATGCGTTTTTAAATTGGGACACTTTTTTTGTACAGTTTCATGAATTGTTTTTTGATAACGATTACTGGTTGTTTAACCCGATCACAGATCCGGTCATCTTGATTCTGCCCGATGAGTTTTTTGCGCATTGTGCCGCGGCGATTCTGATATTTTTGTTTCTGGGCGGGATACTATGTGGGGGACTGCACTGGCTGCTGACCCGGAAATACCGCAGGGAGCGCAGGGCAGCAAAAATGCAAAGATATGAATCGGAAGATGATCTGGAGTAACGATATAATGTTTTTATAGAAGGGATGGAAAAGAATATGAATATGGAAACACTTCCACAATATGAATTGGAGCAGCATGAATGGATTGAGGATATCCGTTCAGACGGATATCTGCTCCGTCACAGGAAGAGTGGGGCACGGGTTCTGGTGCTGCAAAATGATGATGAGAACAAGGTATTTAATATTGCGTTTAAAACACTGCCGACGGACAGCACCGGTGTGCCGCACATTCTGGAACACAGTGTGCTCTGCGGCAGCCGCAAATATCCGGCGAAGGATCCGTTTGTTGAGCTGGTGAAGGGTTCTTTGAATACATTTTTGAACGCAATGACGTATCCGGACAAGACCATGTTTCCGATCGCCAGCTGTAATGAGAAGGATTTCTGCAATCTGATGGATGTCTATCTGGACGCTGTCTTTTATCCGAATATTTACCGGAATGAGCAGATTTTCCGGCAGGAAGGCTGGAGCTATCAGCTGGAAAATCCGGAGGATGAGATCACGATTAACGGCGTGGTGTACAATGAAATGAAAGGCGTCTTTTCTTCCCCGGAGGATGTGCTGGAGCGGGAGATCATGAACAGCCTGTTCCCGGACACAGTCTACGGTGTAGAGTCCGGCGGCGATCCGCAGTGCATTCCAGACTTGAAATATGAGGATTTTCTGGCTTTCCACAGGAAATATTATCATCCGTCGAACAGCTATATCTATTTTTATGGAAATATGGATATTGAGGAGCGGCTGAACTGGCTGGATGCCGAATACCTGAGTGTGTTGGCTGAGTCTGATTCTGACGCATCAGCGAATGGATGCAGCCGGGATAATACGGATAATACCATTCCGATGGAGCAGCCATCCTTTGAGGCAATGCGCCGCGTGAGCCGCAGCTATTCCATTTCGGAGGCAGACCCGCTTGAGGACAGCACGTATCTGGCATGGAGCGCGGTGATCGGGACAAGCACCGATGTGGAGCTTTCTAATGCGTTTGCAGTGCTGGAGTACGCACTTTTGTCTGCGCCGGGAGCCAGACTGAAGCAGGCGCTTCTGGATGCCGGGATCGGCAATGACATTATGGGCGACTACGAGGGCGGCGTTTATCAGCCATATCTGGCGATTATCGCGAAAAACGCGAATGAGAAGGATACAGAACGTTTTCTTGCTGTGATCCGGGAAACGCTGGAAAAAATCGTGGAAGAGGGCGTGGACAAAAAAGCTCTCTATGCCGGTATCAACTCCATGGAATTCCGGTTCCGGGAAGCGGATTATGGCACAGCTCCGAAAGGCCTGATGTACGGTCTGGATGTGTTTGACAGCTGGCTGTATGACGATGATGCGGTGTTTGATTATCTGAAGCAGCTGGATGTGTATGCTGCGCTCAAAGAGCGTGTGGAATCTTCGTATTTTGAGGATCTGATCCGGAAGTATCTGCTGGACAATCCGCATGCGTCACTGGTGACGCTGGTGCCTGAGCGCGGTCTGACTGCGAAGACGGATGCGGCTCTGCGGAGCAAGCTGCGTATGTATAAGGAATCTCTCAGTGAATCGGAGATTCAGGAGATGATTGCCGCTACAGCGCGGCTGCGCGCATTTCAGGAGACGCCGACGCCGGCAGAGGATCTGAAAAAAATCCCGATGCTGACGCGCGGGGATATCGGAAAGAAAGCGGGGTCGCTGGAAAATACGGAATATGACTGGGGCGGCATTACGGTACTGCATCACGACGTATTTACGAACGGGATCTCTTATCTGGATCTGTTGTTTGCGGCGGATGCGGTGCCGGCGGAGGATCTGGGCTATCTGGGAATTTTGAAGGCTGTGCTCGGCATGGTGGACACAGAGCATTTTTCCTACAGCGACCTCAATAACGATATCAATGGAAACACGGGCGGCATTTCCGTGGGTATCAGTGTATTTCAGACACCCGGTGCAGGTATTGAAAACGCAAAGGAGGGTTTTGACTATGCAACTGTTGCGACAACGGATGCAGCGACAACGGATGCGGTCGCAACAGATGCGGGTAAGTACCGCAGCGGCGTCAAAGCCTTTATGGGGATCCGGTCCCGCGTGCTCTATGAGAAGCTGCCGTACGCGCTGACTATGTCGAAGGAGATACTGACTTCTAAATTTGATGACGACAAGCGGCTGCATGAGATTCTGGCAAAGCTGGAATCGCGGCTCTCGATGCAGCTTAGCTCGGCCGGACATCAGGCCGCATCGGCGCGGGCTCTGTCGTATCTGTCTGAGTTCAGCGCATTTAACGACGCGGTGAGCGGCATCGCGTTCTATGATCTGGCGGCAGATCTGGAAAAGCATTTTGATGAGAAAAAAGAGACGCTGAAAGCAAAGCTGCGGGAGCTGGTGAACCTTCTGTTTTGCAGAGAAAATCTTTTTGTCAGTGTGACGAGTGATGCAGACGGGCTGGCAGCACTGCGCACGCCGCTGGAGGCGTATATAAAAGAATTGCCTGCGGCTCCGGTTGATGTTGTATCGGAAGGGCATTTGGAGGGTGGAACGGATTCGTGTCAGTCTGACGTATATGTACAGCAGCCGTCGGCGACAGGTAAGAGACAGAAGCTGCTTCTTGAAAAGAAAAATGAAGGCTTTACCACGCCGGGACAGGTACAGTATGTGGCGCGTGCGGGCAATTTCCGGGACGCGGGCCTTGACTATACGGGGGCGCTGCATATCCTGAAGGTGCTGATGAGCTATGATTATATGTGGGTGAATATCCGCGTAAAAGGCGGCGCGTATGGCTGTATGTGTTCGTTCTATCGGAGAGGCGATGCATTTTTCGTTTCTTACCGGGATCCGCATCTGCGGGGCACCAACCAGGTTTATGAGGGAATTCCGGAATATCTGCGGGAATTTGACGCCGATGAGCGGGAGATGACAAAGTACATTATCGGCGCGATCGGCGATCTGGATGTGCCGTTGACGCCGTCGATGAAGGGAGCCCGCGCTCTAAACGCGTATTTTAGCGGAATTACGGAAGCGGATCTTCAGAAAGAACGGGATGAAGTTCTGTCCGCGACGCCGGCAGATATCCGTGCGCTTGCACCGCTGGTACAGGCGGTGCTGGATGCGGACGCAATCTGTGTGGTCGGCAACGAAGAGAAAATCAAAGAGGCGGGAGAGCTGTTTGATTCCATCCGGCCGCTTTGCGGAACCGAAGCATGACAGAGAACGTTCCTCTGATACGCGTGGACAAAATTCCAACGCTGTAACCTGTGAGTGCGCAGGCAGAGGAACAGGGATGTGAACGGATGTATGGGCATGAGAGAATAAAAACGGGAACAGAAGACGAGAGCAGAAGACGAGAGCATAGAGGAAATCGTGAGATATGGAAAAAGAAAACGCGAAATTTAAATCCGGCTTTGTGACTCTGATCGGACGGCCGAATGTGGGGAAATCCACGCTGATGAACCACCTAATCGGGCAGAAGATCGCGATCACGTCAAGCAAGCCGCAGACGACGCGGAATCGGATACAGACAGTCTACACGTCAGAGCAGGGGCAGATTATTTTTCTGGATACGCCGGGCATCCATAAGGCGAAGAACAAGCTGGGCGAGTACATGGTGGAAGCCGCTGAACAGACACTACGAGAGGTGGACGTGGTGCTGTGGCTCGTTGAGCCGACTGAATACATCGGCCGGAATGAGCAGCACATCGCGCAGCTGCTTCAGAAAACAGGCGTGCCGGTGATCCTGATCATGAATAAAATGGATACTGTGGATAAACGGGAGATCCCGCGCTGTATGGAGGCATACCGGGAACTGCATAAATTTGCGGATATGATCCCGGTCTGCGCGCTGCGTGGGCTTCATATGGATGAGGTGATTCAGGCGATTTTCCGCTATCTTCCTTACGGACCGAAGTATTACGATGATGATACCGTGACCGATCAGCCGCAGCGGCAGATTGTGGCGGAGCTGATCCGCGAAAAGGCGCTGCGCTGCATGGAGGAAGAGATTCCGCACGGCATCGCGGTCGCGATCGATGTGATGAAGGAGCGGCCGGCAGGCAGTGAGAAAAAGAAGAACAGCCGTGCCGAGGCAGTGCGCCGCAGGAATCGCCACCGTCATGATCATAGTGGAAATTCAGAGGATGACAGGCTTTCCGGCCATACGTCGGATAAGAAGAATTCTGAAGGGGATTCAACAAGGCATACAGCGGGCGGAAAAAAGGAATGGGATCCGGCAGGCCGCCGCGAGCAGGCGGAGATAGATGTCCGTGAGACCTCGGACTGGATCATGGATATTGAGGCGACGATCATCTGCGAGAAGGATTCGCACAAAGGCATGATCATCGGCAAGCATGGAGCGATGCTGCGCAAAATCGGCTCGCAGGCGCGCCAGGAGATCGAGCAGATGCTGGAAGAGCCGGTCAACCTGCAGCTGTGGGTAAAGGTGAAAAAGGACTGGCGGGACAGCGATTTCATGATAAAAAATTTTGGTTATGATAAAAAAGAACTGGAGTAATGCTTGCCGGCAAACATGCGCCATGCTCCCGCTATACGGGAAAAAATCAGGCAAAAAATAAATGGCAGATGGCTTGCCGGGAAACAGTATTTGCGCAGGAAAGGATGGTGGCGGCGATGAGCGAGCCCCTGAAATTGACAGGTATGGTCCTTATGGCCGTACCCGCCGGGGAATACGACAAGCGGACCGTTCTCCTGACAAAAGAACGAGGCAAGATTACCGCGTTTGCCCGCGGTGCGCGCAGGACGAACAGTGCGCTGCTTGCGGCGGCGACGCCGTTCGCTTTTGGCAGCTTTACCGTCTATGAGGGGAAGAACGCGTATACGCTGGTGCAGGCGGAGATTGCCGATTATTTCCGGGAAGTCAGGGAGGACGTTGAGGCAGCCTGCTACGCCTGCTATTTTATGGAGCTGGCGGATTATTACTCCAGAGAGAATCTGGAGGCGTCCCGGATGCTGAATCTTCTGTACGCGACGCTTCGCGCACTGCCCAGACCGGAGCCGGATAACGAGCTGATCCGCTGCATTTTCGAGATGAAGGCCATGGTACTCAACGGCGAATATCCTTATGAGGCCGCGAATGACTTAGGTCTGCAGGAATCGACAAGATACGCGCTTTCCTATGTCATTCAGGCACCGACCCAGAAGCTGTACCAGTTTACACTCCGGCCGGAGATTTTTCAGGAATTCCGGCGCGTGCAGGATTACTATAACAGCATATCCATAGACCGGAAGTTTAAATCCCTGGAAATCCTGCGGCAGATGACAAATAAATAGTTGAAACAAAGGCAGATTGACGCTATAATATCTAAGGTTATGCGAAAAAAGGGAGAGTAATTCATTAAGGAGGATTGCGGTGACAGCGAAAAGAAAAGCCGCGGCTGCAGCACTTCTGGCGGCTGTGACGCTGCTTGGCGGCTGCAGTGAGGTGGAACAGCTGCTCGAAGGGGAGACGGCATGGACGCCGCAGGAGGCAGACGCAATATCCATAGCAGCGGACGGAAGTGTGACGGAGATCGTGCAGGACACGCTCGAAGAGTCGTATTATGATGTAGATGAGCTGGAGAGCATGATTACTTCGGAGATTGCGGAGTACAATTCGGAGCATGGTGAGGACACGATCCGGACGGAACGCTTTGAGAGTGAAGGAACGTCCGTGACTCTGGAGCTTTGGTATTCATCCGCGGAGGATTATGCGGAATTCAATAATGTCGAGTTTTTCAGCGGATCGATCATCGGCGCACAGATCGAGGGCTACCTGTTTGACACCACCTTTTATCAGGTGCAGGATGGGACAGCCAGTGACAGTGCGGTAAGCAGCAGTAAGGTCTTTCAGGATATGTCGGTGCAGGTCGTAATCGTGCAGGCCCCGATGGAAGTGCACGTGGAGGATGGTTCAGTGCTGTATATCAGCACCAACGCGGAGATGATCTCCGCGGACACCGTGAGCGCGACCGGAGAGCAGGACGACGAAGAAGAAGCGCTGGTGCTTCCTTCAAGCAAGGTATACGAGGGCGAGGAAGCGACCTACGAGGAGCAGAAGCTCGCGAACCGCGTATATATCCTGTATGATACGGAATGAGTTCTGAGAATGCGGAGTGTTCCCGAGCTTTGACTGAGGGATGCGGACATCCCGCAGAGAGCGTGGAATAAGCCGCGTGACAGTGATGGGAATGAACTGTGATAATACAGACAGCAAATACAGACGGCAAATACAGACGGCAAATGCAGACGGCAAATGCAGACAGCACTTACAGACAGCAAATACAGATAAGAATAGAACAGGATGGAGAGGAGAACATTATGGAAAAGACAATGGACAAGATCGTGGCGCTGGCGAAAGGCAGAGGCTTTGTGTATCCGGGCAGCGAGATCTATGGCGGGCTGGCGAATACCTGGGACTACGGCAACCTTGGCGTGGAGCTGAAAAATAACGTGAAACAGGCCTGGTGGCAGAAGTTCGTGCGTGAGAATCCGTACAACGTCGGCGTGGACTGCGCGATCCTGATGAACCCGCAGACCTGGGTGGCTTCCGGGCATCTCGGCGGATTTGCGGATCCGCTGATGGACTGTAAGGAGTGCCATGAGCGTTTCCGCGCGGACAAAGTCATCGAAGATTATTGCGCGGAGCAGGGACTGACATTGGATAAACCGATCGACGCGTTTTCACAGGAAGAGATGCGAGACTACATCGAGGATCACAAGATTCCGTGTCCCTCCTGCGGTAAGCACAATTTCACTGACATCCGTCAGTTTAACCTGATGTTCAAGACCTTCCAGGGCGTGACCGAGGACGCAAAGAACACCGTTTACCTGCGCCCGGAGACCGCACAGGGTATTTTTGTCAACTTTAAAAATGTACAGCGGACCTCCCGCAAAAAGCTGCCGTTTGGTATTGCACAGATCGGAAAATCCTTCCGTAACGAGATCACACCGGGCAACTTCACATTCCGCACGCGTGAGTTCGAACAGATGGAGCTGGAGTTCTTCTGCGTGCCGGGCACGGACCTCGACTGGTTCCAGTACTGGAGAAGCTTCTGCTTCGAGTGGCTGAAAAAGCTGGGCATGAAGGAAGATGAGCTGCGCCTGCGCGACCATGATCCGGAGGAGCTTTGCTTCTACAGCAAGGGGACGACCGACATCGAGTTCCTGTTCCCGTTCGGCTGGGGCGAGCTCTGGGGTATCGCAGACCGTACCGACTATGACCTGACTCAGCACCAGAATACATCCGGCCAGGATATGAGCTACTTTGATGAGGAAAAGAAAGAAAAATATATCCCGTATGTCATCGAGCCGTCGCTCGGCGCGGACCGTGTCGTGCTGGCGTTCCTCTGCAGCGCATACGATGAAGAGACGCTGGAAGGCGGGGATGTGCGTACAGTCCTGCATTTCCATCCGGCGATCGCACCAGTGAAGATTGGCGTGCTGCCGCTCTCGAAGAAGCTGAATGAGGGCGCGGAGAAGATTTATATGGAGCTTTCGAAATATTATAACTGTGAGTTTGACGACCGCGGCAACATTGGCAAGCGCTACCGCAGACAGGACGAGATTGGTACGCCGTTCTGCGTGACCTACGATTTCGAATCTGCCGAGGATGGCGCCGTGACCGTGCGCGACCGCGACACTATGGAGCAGGAGCGTATTAAGATTGAAGATCTGAAAGTGTACTTTGAGGATAAGTTTGCATGGTAAGACCATGCTACGTATGAAGGACAGCAGATATGGATATCATTAAGGAAACGAATGCTCATACAGATAAAAACAGCGCTGAAGCGGCAGCCACCGGGCCGAAAGGAACGGTCGTGGCTGCTGCAGTCACCGGAACAGAAGAAGCGGCCGCTACTGCTGCAGTGATCACCCCGTGGATTCACAAAGTGCAGTATTATGAGACCGACCAGATGCAGGTCGTGCATCATTCCAACTTTGTCCGTTGGTTCGAAGAGTGCAGGGTGCATACTCTGGACGAGATCGGGTACGGCTATGACAGGCTGGAAGCGGAAGGCATCATGAGCCCGGTGCTCTCGATCAACGCGAAGATCGTAAAAAGCGTTCGCTTTGGCGAGACGGTAAAAATACGGGCGGCGATTGAGAAATTTGACGGGATCCGTCTGACGCTGAAGTATGAGGTGCTGCGGGACGGCGACGACGCGCTCTGCTGTACAGGGGAGACCGGTCATTGCTTTCTGGGAAAGGATGGACGGCTGATTTCTCTGAAACGTAAATGTCCGGATGTCTATGAGGCGCTCTGCCGGTTTCCGACCGAATTTGTCTGAATGCAACGGTTCCGTATCTTCTTAGTAGTGTCTGAAAACGACTTATGTTTTTTATTTTTATTATGTTTTGGCGGAAGATCAGATCATTAAGCGCTGCGGAAACAAATCTCGGCGCAGTCTGCAGGGATCGGATACGGAATGCAGCGGATCATGAATCAGAAATCATGGGGCGAAAGAGAGGAGCGACAGCATGACGAAGCAGGACACACTCAGAGAAGTGCGCGAAGCCATCACGGCGGCGAACCGTGCGCTGGACAGTCTGGAGAACGCCGGACGTGAGCTGAAGGGCGCGAGGAACTGGGGACTTCTGGACCTGTTCGGAGGCGGAACAGTCACCACTCTGCTCAAGCATGGTCGTATGGATAAAGCCCGCCGTCAGATTGAAGATGCAAAATATTATCTGCAGGTGCTGAAAAAAGAGCTGCGCGATATCGATATCCCGATGAACTTTAATATAGAAGTGGGCGGTTTTTTAAGTTTTGCGGATCTGTTCTTTGACGGCGCCGTCGCAGACTGGATGGTACAGTCGCGGATCAATGACGCGCAGCGTCAGGTAGAGATGGCACATCAAAGAGTGATGGAGATCCTGGGGAATCTGCAGCGGTGGGAGGACGACCTGCTGGCCGCTCCCTGACGAGTGCATGCACTTCATGGGTGCGAGGGTTAAATGATCATCCACCGGATACCGGTACTCCTGTATCCTTATGCCATATTCCGTCCCCATTTTTCCCCATTTCCGATATTTTTCACAGTATATTCCGCCCCCATTTTTCCCCATTTCCGATATTTCTACAGTATATTTCGTCCCCATTCCACCACATCGGTGATATCCCGTGTCGCCATGACGATAGAATGGTTGTTTTTTCCACCGGAAAAGCAGTAGCTGAACTTCTCATATCTGGCCCCAACCTCGGACTGCATCTCTGGTTTTATGCGGCAGAGAACGCGATAGCTCTTTTTATACTGCAGCTCCTTACGGACAAGAAGCAGATCCGCCTCCCGGATAAAAGCTTCGGCGTCCGCTGGCTCAAGGAAATTCTGCGCAAACTGACGAATCATAGTTTCATACGGAACATCATCCATCAGCTCGCTGACGCGATCCGGAAGGGTGTTATTTTTTTGCAGATAGAGCTGTTCATTGTCCAGATTGATCAGGCTGATCGAGCGATAGACCTCATTCAGCCCGGCCATCAGCTCCAGATTCTTCTCTGCCCTGCGGCGGCGGGTTAAGCGCTCTGTCATCGAATGGTCGATCTTTTGCGAGTAATAAATGATCTTTGTCGGCCTGCCGTCAACATCAGCGCCGGTCTTCCAGAAAGCGGATTCCCGCCATTGCCCATCCTTGAGGCGATAATCACAGATGATGTGATTCTCCGTGCGCATCTGCTCCTTGAGATTGGCAATGCTGCCGACATTGCGGCGCAGCTCACGGAAATCGTCGGAGATATAATCGTTGCAGAAATTATCATTGCGCCGGGAATAAATGCCATTCACAGGCTCGCCGGCATTGATGCTGGTCGAATTCTGTTTGATGATGTGATACGTATCTTTATCCAGATCCGCGAGCAGAAGAACCTCGTAGGAATCCGTGAGAACGCTGATCAGCGAAGCCATTTCATCGTGATAGGACTGCTCGACGACACTGTGCTTATATTCCGGATGCACTTCATAAAAGCTCTGCTTGTCGCTGTACATGAGAGTCTCCGCTTCCGCGGTCACCGCCTCAATGCGGTTGCCCATTTTCCAGGAAAAGCCTACTGCAGCGCGGGGGAGCCCGTCTACTTCAAGCAGGCGCCGGAACATCTCGGCATGCTCCCGAAACGAGGCCTCATGGTCATCGATGCTCACAATCAGAAACTCATCTCCGCTGATACGGAAAGCATCATAATTGGGGAAATGATCACAGAGCATAGCGGCATAGCTGCAGATGAACTCATTGCCCTTATCATGTCCCATGGTGTCATTGATGATCTTCAGTCCGTTCAGATCGGAGAACATGACGCCGATCGGACGCGGAGAGGACTCCGAAGCGACCATGTCACACATAGAACGGTAGGAATACAGATTTTTCAGGCCGGTCAGCGTGTCGAACCGGCTTAGATATTCCAGCTCTTTCTGTGCCTCAAACTCGCGGATATATGTGTCATGGATATCCTGTATGTACAGCATCAGCGTCTGGTTTTCCGGCGTATAGTCGCTCGCTTTCAGAAGCTCCATCATAACCCAGCGAAAGGTGCCGTTCGTCTGGCGGCGATAGCGAAGGCGCAGACATTCATCACTGTGCTCAAAGTGCGCACCGATCGTATGAATATCCGTGAAATGCAGATAGGAATCCACATCCTTTTCATAGACCTGACCGGAGACGGCGAAATTGCGCAGCCAGTCGGATATTTTACTGGCATACCCGTGCGAATCATTCTGCTCCGACTGATAGACCTTGATATTAATATGCGTATCCGCCGTGAGGTTGATCTTCAAAATCTTATGGTAGGTCTCCGCCAGAATCCGCATGGCGTCTTCCATATAATAATCATTATTTTCCATTGATGTTTCCCGTCTCCTTTTTATATCGCCTTAGCGCAGCTTCTTCATCAGCCGGTCGACTGTCTCCCGGTGCGCGAGCACCATGAGGTGGTCGCCCTCCCGGATGATTGTCTGCGGATCCGGCATAAAATTCGTGCCGCCGTCCGGACTGATGATGCCGATGATATACATATCATGCCGGGCACGGATGTCAGACGAGAGGATCGTCTTATTCAGCCATTCCTTTAACGGCGTGATCTCGTAAATTGAATATCCATCCTTCAGATCAATGTAGTCAAAAATATGGTCATTGTTGTACTTCACGGCGGCCCGCATCGCCGCGCCGCGGTTCGGGTGGATGACCTCGTCTGCCCCGTTGCGCAGAAGAAACTTTGCGTGAACCTCGCTGCGCACCATGCTGACGACGTATTTTGCCCCCAGGTCTTTTAACAGGCTCGTGATCTCCAGGCTGCTCTGAAAATTGCCGCTGATACACACAAAACAAATGTCAAAATTGTCCACGCCGAGCTTTTTGAGGACGCTCTCGCGGGTGCAGTCCGCGATCAGACTGTCAGACACAACATCCAGCAGATCCTCCAGCGCGGTCTCGTCCTGATCCACGACCATGATCTCATTTTTCAGCCCCGCCAGATCGCGGCAGAGGTAATGACCAAAATCGCCAAGTCCGATGATTAAGATGGATTTCATACAATTTTCCTCCTCAAAGCATCAGCCATTTGCTGACAGATGCTCTCCAGTGATATGGGAAACTTCGTTCCCTGCTATTGCCCGGGATATTCCTGCTTTTCCGGCTAACCGACAATAATATCCGCTTCCGGGTAACGAATCTTTCCGGGGCGCCTTTTCTCCGTAAACGACATGGCAAATGACAGACTGCCGACTCTGCCAAGAAACATCAGGATCATGATCACCGTGCGCGAGAGCGCGTTCAGATCACGCGTCACGCCGGTCGACATCCCTACCGTCCCGATCGCGGAAAACCCCTCAAACAAAACATCCGCAAGCGGCAGCTCCTGTCCGATCAGAAGAATCAGGATCGCCGACAACGCCAGAAAATAATTGATAAACACAACCACGCTGGCCCGCTTCATCACATCCGGACTCAAACGCCGTCCAAACGCAGTGAGATCCTGATTGTGCAGCAGATACGCGCGGATATAGAGCAAAATAACGACGATCGTGGTCGTCTTAATGCCGCCAGCAGTCGAACCCGGGCTGCCGCCGATAAACATCAGGCACATGGTCAGAATCTTGCTGCCATTCGTCAGAGACGCCGTATCAATGGTGTTAAACCCGGCTGTTCTTGGCGTGATACTGGAAAACAGGGCGCGCCAGAAACGGTCCGGAGCACTCATCCCGGCCAGCAGATTGCCGCGCTCCGAGATCAGAAACAGGATCGTGCCAACCACCGTCAGAGATACTGTGGCAGTCAGGACAATCTTCGTCTGCAGCGAATAGCGCTTCCAGTGCCAGCGGTTCTCCCAGAGATCCTCCCATACGATAAAGCCGATGCCGCCGATCAAGATCAGCGCACACAGAACAAGATTGACCAGCGGATCGCCCGCATATGCACAGAAAGAAGAGTAAGGCTCCCGATATCCCATCAGGTCAAAGCCTGCGTTGCAGAATGCCGATACCGCATGGAAAATACCGTAGTAAACACCCTTAAAAAAACCCATCTGCGGCACAAAGCGAACGGAGAGCAGAAGAGCGCCCGTCCCCTCAAATATCAGCGTACCGCCGATAATCCGCCGTACCAGATGCACACTCCCGCGCAGCTGCAGCGTATTCAGACTTTCGTGGATCAGCTCCCGCCCGGCAAGGCCGATCTTCTTCCCCAGCAGCACCATGGCAAAGGTGCCGATCGTGATAAATCCCAGTCCCCCGATCTGGATCATCGTCAGAATGACAAGCTGCCCAAAGACCGTCCAGTGCGTCCAGGTGTCATACACGATCAGACCGGTCACACAGGTAGACGAGACCGCCGTAAACAGCGCCCCCGAAAACGTCGTCTGCTGCCCGCTTTTCGTGGCAAAGGGCAGCATCAGAAGACATGCTCCCGCAAGAATAATGATCAGAAACCCGCCCATGATCATCCGGGTCCTCGACACCCGCAGCTCACGCAGCGCCTGCAACCTGCTGAAAACAGATTTGCTGAAAATCGAATTCATGGAGCCTCCCTTTAACGACAGCATCTGCCTTGTTCACGTTCCTACTCTTTTTGCCTTTTTCACGCGCCTATTATAAGCCTAATAAGTGTCAACTTCAACCCATTAATTTGCAGCAAAAAACGAAAAAAGTATGTCCTGGGACACAATTCAAAGGAATGTCTCGCGTGAAATAATAATCAGAGAGACTTACAAATGGCTATTGATGTGGACAAATGAAATTTGAACATAAGGACTATTCTCAAACCCCAATCAAAAACAGAAATTCGAATTGCTGGATGCAAAAACATTAAATATTTGCGCAATTTCAACGAAACAAAATCAAATATCTGGTTTACACTGAAAACTCATCATGTTATAATCAAGTCGATGATAAAAGATATTGTATTCGTAAGGAGATGCTGAAGATGCTGATTCGATACCGATTTAATAACTTCTGTTCATTCTGGGGCAACTATGAGTTCTCTATGGAAGCTCCAAAAGGAAAAGTAAAGAAAAGATATCCGGATAATTATGTAGC
This sequence comes from Clostridiales bacterium, assembly GCA_020859985.1. Taxonomy (GTDB): domain Bacteria; phylum Bacillota; class Clostridia; order Lachnospirales; family Lachnospiraceae; genus Choladousia. Next base: position 180,407 of record JAJBVD010000034.1, on the reverse strand, counting down.
AGATGATTTGGGCATAAACCCGCTGAAGACTGCAGTAATTGTTGGCGAAAATGCTGGAGGCAAATCTAATTTCATGGCCAGTCTCAGATATCTGAAATCACTGTTTTCAGATAACGACATGGTCAGGAGTTTTACACCTTATGTAAATGCATCGAGTAGGGATAATAAAGAGAACTCTACCCAATTCTTTGAACTGGAATTGCTCCTGAATGGTACGAAAATATATCGATATATTCTTGAAATCGATAGCATCGGAATTGTCTGTGAAGAGTTATATTTTCGAAAGGATCGTTCAGGCACCGGGAAGAAGCTGTTTTCTTTTAAAAGAAATGAGGCTGGCGGCTATGACATATCATCAGAAGTAAAGAACCATCTGCCGCATTTGGTTGATATCAGGCAGATGGGAATAGGCCTTTTTATAACAAAATTAGCCATACTCGGTGATGAGAACGCATTGGCAGTGACCGAGTGGATGAATGAATCACTGTCAGTAGAACTTCCGAACAGTAATGATCAAAATGCGCTTCTGAAACGGAATACGGATTTAGATATCATGAAAGATTCCCGCTATGTAGAGATATTTCGCATGGTGGATTACAGCATCTGTGATGTGCAGATAGATGAAGAGAAGCCGTACAGCAAAACTGTAATCATTCGCAGAAATCAAGCTGGGCAGATTATGAAGCGTGAACTTTCTATGGATTCCGCAGGAGTACGTGAATTCTTCAAGTGGGCTGTGCAGATTTTTCGGGTCGTATATGAGAACAGAACGGTATTTGCAGACGAGATGGATCGGGTATTAAATCCCATTTTGTCCGATCGTGTTGTCGCGTTTATTAATGGGAAACACCATCAGGGTCAGTTCATTTTCTCTACTCACAATGTATTGCATTTGAACCTTGCAACCTATATGAAGGAACAGATATATTTTATTACCAAGGATAGGGATACTCTGGTTTCAGACCTATATTCTTTAGCTGATTTTCCGGAAGTTCGTTATGAGAATACTAAAATCTATGAGTTTTACATGAAGGGAATTCTGGGAGGTACTGCTTATGAGTAGGCCAAAGCGGGAACTTAAAAAGAAATTTGTCGTATTTTGTGAAGGAGATACGGAATTTCATTATATCGATCAGATGCGGAAGAACCAGGGGGTAGAAATATCCCTGCAACTGATTAATATGAAAGGCGGAGGGTATCAGAGTTTTCTGGACGTGATCTGTACAAAAGCACAGACCAATTGTATCGCCAAGTTTATCATTGTGGATGCTGACAGAATCCAAAATGGTAAGGGTGAGAAAGAAGGATTCGAAAAACTGTTAGAATATTGCCAAATGCAAAATGCTAAAAAAGCTGCGCCTCATTTTCTGATAGTGGACAACCCTGATTTTGAATATGTTACCTGTCTGCATATAACGAGCTATAAGGGGCAGGGCACGGCATCCTTCATCAAAAACCAGTTGGGCTTCCAAAGTGTATCCGCATTAAAGGGAAAGACAGACATCTACAACTATCTGAATAATGGAAGTAATGGCTATCAAACGATGCTACAACGTTTAGACGGCGGCAGAAAGCTTGTGAAAAACACATATATAATCAAAAGAGAATCGTTTGATGTGGAGATCACCGAAACTATCGTTGATTTTGATTGTCTCTCGGTCAGGGGGAGTAATATTGAGGAATTTTTTGAGGTGATAGACTGGTGAAGCATTGTTCATTTAGTGCAATCGAGCCTCAGGCTATGATGCATTTTCGAATCTGTTTAAAATATCTTTAAAATACTTCCCGAATGAAAAATAAGAAAAAGTAAGAGCCGTAAATGGCTCTTATTTTTTTCCTTTTAAACATACTTTTTACACGTACTTCGCAGCAAATGCGAAGCGTTGTTTTACAATATAAGAAATTCCATTTCTTATATTGTAAAACGCTCCGCGGGGATGCGCTTAAGCGCATTCTTTTTCAAATAGTTACAATGATTCAAAAAACAATCACAAGGAGGACACATCATGGAAATGAAAGAAATGGAAAAGGTATACGGATATGTACGGGTGAGCTCACAGACACAGAACCTGGACAGGCAGCTGATCGCCATGCGCGAATACGGCGTGCCGAAAGAAAACATCTTCTCCGACTGGGGTTTCTCCGGCAAGGATTTCAACCGGCCCGCTTACAAAGAAATGATCGCGAAGCTGAAAGCCGGCGACACTCTGGTCATCAAAAGCGTTGACCGCCTCGGCCGTAATTACGATGAAATCATCGACGAATGGCGCCTGATCACACGGACAAAGGACGTGGCTATCGTTGTGCTGGATATGCCGCTTCTGAATACCACACGTGGCATCGAAGGTGTAACGGCGAAACTGATCAGCGCCATCTTCCTCGAAGTACTGTGTTGCTTCGCCCAGCTCGAACGCGAGAAGACACACGAACGCCAAAAAGAAGGCATTGCCGCAGCCAGAGCGAGAGGCGTCCGCTTTGGCGCGCCGCCGAAGGAACGCTCGCAGGAATTCTTCATTCTGATGGAAAAGTACCGCGCCGGAGAAATCAGCGCCAGACGAGCTGCGGAACAGCTGGGTATCGCACACAGCACCTTCCGCAGATGGGTCGCGGAAAAAGGAAACAGGAAATGGGCGATAAAGTAAACTTTATGTTCCAGCTAAAAAATTAACGGTTTGCCAATACATAAGTTGCGCTGCATGGCAACCGCCAAACTCGTCCAATAAAATCCGCAAAAAAATCAGCAGGTGCCATATAACTGATAATTAAGACATATGGCACCTTATTTTCTTTAATTTCTAAATAATATTCGGAAAATATTCCTTATAAAACAAATAATTCGTTCAATTTGGAAGGCCAAATAAACATAATCATTTCAGTTGCACATTATACGCTACCGCATCCGAAAAAGCAACACTTTTTTGGAACATAAAGTTTACATTATGTTCCACTTTACAAAATCCGGCTATTGAAAGCGTGACGCTTCGCCGCCGTGGACAATTCCGGATGTCATAAAATGCATGCCTTCCGCGCATAAACAAAGGGAGCCGCGCCAGATACAATCGTGTAAACGCATAAGACGCAGCCTCCTTTCCTACATCAAACGGATGCAGGACATAACATGGGCGGGATGGCGAAGCTATACGTTGGAAGTGCTGTCAACGGCAACTGACTAATGAGCAGAAGAGATGCGTTTGCACCGCGGCGGCAGCAAACAGCAAAAACAATCGAATGGATAAATGAAAGAAAGACCTCTCCAAGCCCAAAATGTGGTGCGGGGGGGTATTTGCATGAATAGGTATGAAAAATGCGAAAGTGGATAGAAAAGACGAGACGGAACTGCTTTGAAAACAAGAAAAGAACAACGCCATATAGTGGGAAAAAATAAAGAGGGATACAGAAATTGAAATCTATGAATGAAAAAGAAGAGCACTGGCAGGATGAAAACATTATGAAAGCGAGAGCAGAGGCAGCTTCTGCAGCGGAAGCTGTGGGAACGATGGAATTTGCGGGGGAGAAAGCACGGAAACCGAGCCTCATTTATCTGGCCGTAAAGAGAACAGTGGATGTTGTGGGAAGCCTGGTTGGTCTGATACTGTGCTCCCCTGTTTTTTTAGTGGTGGCAGTTGCGATTAAAAGGGAAGATGGCGGGCCGATTCTGCATAGGAGATATTGCGCAGGACGCAACGACCGCGAATATATCATGTATAAATTTCGCAGTATGAAAGTAAACGCGGATAACATGCTGGACATGTTTACAGAAGAACAAAGGGAACAATACTTATCGGGTGTAAAGCTGGAAGATGATCCCCGTATTACCAAGGTGGGAAAATTCATTCGCGCTACCAGTATTGACGAATTACCGCAGTTGATTTCTGTTTTAAAGGGCGATATGAGCATTATCGGTCCACGTCCGGTCATTGAACGGGAAGCACAGGCCTATGGTGCAGACAGGGAAAAACTCCTGAGTGTTCGGAGCGGAATCACTGGTGTGTGGCAGGTGGAAGGCCGAGGAGAAGTGCCATTTTTATCAGAAGAAGCGAAGCAGATGCAGCTCTCTTACATAGATAAAAGGGGATTTGTGTATGACTGTCAGCTGTTGTTTAAAACGATAGGACTGGTTTTGAAAAGAAAGGGTGCAAGATGAAAGCATATCTTTTGGCAGCGGGATTTGGAAGTCGTCTGCGTCCAATTACGGATACGATACCGAAATGTCTGGTAGAAGTCGGCGGGCACCCGATGCTCGACTGGTGGGCAAAGCTTCTGAAAGAAGCAGGAGTCACGGAGGTTTTGGTAAATACTCATTATCTGCGGGATCAGGTTCATACTTATATCGAATCATTTAACAAAGAAAATCAGGGGATTTCTTTTGTAGAGTTTTATGAGGAAGAATTGCTTGGCAGCGGCGGTACAGTTCGCGCTAATCAGGCATTTACATCAAAGGAGGATGATTTTCTGATCTGTTATGCAGACAACCTCTGCAATGTGAATCTTCATAAGCTGATAGAGTTTCATCGGCAGAAGCAGGGAATCCTGACGATGGCTTTATTTCGAACGAATCATCCGGAACAGTGCGGAATTGCTGAACTTGATGAACAAGACCGGATTATCGATTTTGTTGAAAAACCGCAGCAACCGAAATGCAATCTCGCAAACGCAGGTATTTATGTGGCAAATCAACAGATCTTCGAGTATTTTCCCCAAGAAGAATTTAGTGATTTCGGAAAAGATGTATTGCCAAAGCTGGTCGGGAAGATGTATGGCTGGGAAACCGAAGATTATCTGATTGATATCGGAACCATGGATAATTACGAGAAAGCAAAGAGAGAATGGAACTATGATTATTACAAAGACACCCTTACGGATTAGCTTCGCGGGCGGTGGCACGGATCTGCCGGACTATTATCGGGTAAATGGCGGTGCTGTCGTGAGTGCCGGCATCAACAAGTATATTTACATAACGGTGAATCCGAAATTTGATAACAAGATACGCGTCAGCTATTCGAATACGGAGATCGTGGACGAGGTACAGGAGCTGAATCATGAATTGGTGCGGGAATGCCTTCAGATGGTGGGAATCCATGGTGGAATCGAAATCACCTCCATTGCTGACATTCCATCCGGGACCGGTCTGGGGTCGTCGAGTACTTTTACGGTTGGACTTTTAAATGCTTTGTACAGCCATGTGGGAGAACGGGTGTCTGCTCATGAACTGGCCGAAAAGGCCTGCGAGATTGAAATCAATGTCCTGAAGCATCCCATTGGAAAACAGGATCAGTTTGCTGCCGCCTACGGTGGAATGAATTATTTTGAGTTCCACAAGGATGAAAGTGTTTTACAGGAACGCATTTTTCTTGACGACACAAATGCGAGGAAAATGCGGCAGAAGCTTGTTCTTTTCTACACCGGGATGACACGCAGTGCGGACTCGGTACTTCAGGAGCAAAAAAAGAATACAGCGTCGCGGCTGGAGGTTCTGGATGAGATGAAGCATCAGGCTGAAAAAATGCATCACGACTTGATCAGCGAAGGATTTGGCGAGTCTTTTGCAAGTACGCTTCACCAGGGCTGGATATACAAACAATCTCTGGCTTCAACAATCACCAATGACCAAATCAGTCAATACTATCAGGCAGCAATGGACGCCGGAGCGAAAGGGGGAAAGCTTCTGGGAGCCGGCGGCGGCGGCTTTTTGTTGTTTTATTGTGATGAACAAAATCAGGAAGCATTGGAAAAAGCGATTGGTTTAAGACGTGTGGAATTCCATGTCTCATTGTCTGGGACAAGGGTGATTTTCAATGGATAGGGAAGGGCATACTGCTTTGCGGAACAGCGAAAACCGTTATGGGAATAAAGCAGTCTTTCTTGACCGAGACGGACTGATCAACAGGCAGGCTCCGCCGCATCAGTACATAACGAAGTGGGAAGAATTTGAATTCCTGCCGGGTGTTCCTGAAGCAATTCATAAACTTAACAAAGCCGGGTATCTGGTTCTGATCGTGACGAATCAGAGGGGAATCGCCCGCGGAATGATGACAGTGGAAGCGGTAGAAAAGATACATCGACAGATGTGCAAAAACCTGAATAAAATCGGAGCGCACATCGATGGGATCTATGTCTGCCCGCATAATGCGGGGGAATGCCACTGCCGCAAGCCTGACATTGGATTATTTTTGCGGGCAGAACGCGATTTCCGAATTGATAAGGAAACATCATGGATGGTGGGAGACAGTGAGAGCGATGTACAGGCCGGACAGAATTACGGAGTCAGAACAATTCGGACGACTTGCTTAGAGGAAGCAGCAGAGAAAATTCTCGGAAAAGGTATTTTACCAAAAGAAGGTATTTCTCCGACAAACAGCATTTAATCAAAATGATTTTTGTATAGAAACGGGAGACGACAGACGATGAAAGTCTTAATCACAGGCGGTGCCGGATATATTGGCAGTCATACGAACCGTTATTTATCGGGAAAAGGCATCAGTACAGTGGTGCTGGATGACTTGAGCGACGGACACGAAGAAGCTGTGGTGGCAGGAAGGTTTGTTCGGGGAAGCTTTGGCGACAGGGAACTCCTCGACCGGCTCATGACGGAAGAGAGCTTTGATGCGGTTATTCACTTTGCAGCATTCGCTTCCGTGCCGGATTCCGTTATCCGTCCGGCCCGTTATTATCACAACAATGTGACAAATGTGCAAACGTTATTGGATGCCTGCGTGGCGCATGGAATCAAATATTTTGTATTTTCCTCTTCAGCAGCTACTTTTGGTAATCCGCAGTATGTGCCGATGGATGAAGCACATCCGCAGGAACCGATCAATCCGTATGGGACGACGAAGCTCATTGGAGAAAAGCTGCTTCAGGATTACGAACGGGCATACGGATTGCGATACTGCGCTTTCCGCTATTTTTGTGCAGCAGGAGATTCCAGAGATGGGATGATTGGCGAGGCACACAATCCGGAGACACACTTGATCCCGGTTATGATCAAAGCGGCCAGAGACGGGAAACCGTTCAAGGTCTTTGGAAATGATTACGATACTAGAGACGGAAGCTGCATTCGGGACTTTATCCATGTCCTTGATCTTGCGGAAGCTCACTATCTTGGTATGAAATATATCATGGAGAATGATAAATCGGAGGATTTTAACCTCGGAAGCAGTCAGGGCTTTACCGTCCTCGAAATGATTCAGGCACTTCAGAAGGTAACCGGCGAGAAAGTTCCCTATGAAATCGCGGGCCGGAGAGAGGGCGATCCGGCTGTGCTGGTAGCTTCAAATGAGAAAGCGAAACAGCTGCTGGGCTGGAATCCGGTAAACAGTGAGATTGAAACGATCCTTGCTGATGCCTGGAATTGGGAGAAGAGCAGGAGATATTAAAAGGAATAAAGACTGAAAAACAATAGCAGAGGCAAAGGCTATTGAAATAAAGGAGATTTAGGGACTATGGTCGATTTCAAACCGGCAATGAAAACCTATTTTGAGACCGAGATTCGGACGATACAGAATCTGGATCTGGAAGAACTGAATCAGGCAATCAATGCGATTTTGGAAGCACGCAACCGGGGCGGGACAATCTATACAATGGGAAATGGCGGCAGTGCAGCAACGGCCAGCCATATGGTCTGCGACTTTGCAAAAGGAGCAACGGAAGAACTGGAAGGGAAAAAGTTTCTGTTCGAATGCCTTTGCGACAACACCCCCATCGTCATGGCCATTGCGAATGATATGAGTTATGACGATATTTTTGTATATCAGCTTCGCGGGAAGCTAAAACCGGAAGATCTGGTTATAGGGATTTCCGGCAGTGGAAATTCGGAAAATGTGGTTCGGGCTGTCGAATACGCAAAAGAGACAGGAACGCAGGTGATCGGAATCACCGGATATTCCGGAGGGCGATTGATGGAGTTGGCTGATTATAAGATGCATGTCAACATTGATGATATGCAGGTGGCGGAAGATGTTCATATGATTTTTGATCACATGATGATGAGGGTGCTGGGGGAAAGCATGAAATAAAAGAGGCTATGAATAGTAGTTGTTACAGGAAAGGGATTGATATGGAGTAGGCTCTAAGATTATTTGTTTTGCAAAATATCTTGGCCTCTCAAAGATAGTTTTTGATTTGATAGGCGTAGAAAAATGCAAGATTATTTAGGTTTATTCGAGTTTTGTGAAGCAAAAAGTATGCATTGAAATGGGCTAAGCCGTGAAATAATGAATTGTATTCATTAATGAAAAATATAATGAAATGCTGGTTTAAAAATACCTGCAGGATATATGGTATATGTTAGGTACAGATTTGGAGAATTAAGAAGACTATTCAGTGGTATCTTGATAAAAAGGAGTGGTGGCAAACCATCTCTTTCGGTATATATCAGAATTACCATTATTATGAAAAATATAAGGAAATATATGATGGATAATAGGATTAAGGCAATTCCAACAAATATTGAAGGAGTATTTGCTATTGAGCCTGCGATATTTTTGAATTTACAAACAGACACAGTTCTATTATATAACAAGAAAATGTTTAGAGAAATTGGAATCGACGTGGATTTTGTCCAAGAGAATCAGAGCCGAAGTAGGAAGAATGTAATACGTGGTGTGGATATTCAGCTTGAACATCCACAAGGGAAATTAGTTCGTTGTTTATTTGGCGCTATATTTGATGTCGCAGTTGATTTGAGAAAGAACAGCCCAACTTATGGGGGGTGGACAGGTATCAAGTTGACTGACGAAAACAAAAAGCAGTTATATCTACCTGCAGGTGTTGCTCATGGATTCTTAACGTTAACCAACTATGCAGATATTTGCTTTATGGCAACAGACTTTTATCATCCGGAAGACCACGTTACTGGTGTAATGTGGAATGATCCTACTATTGGAATTCAATGGCCAGAAATGGAAGGCGCACCAATACTCGCAGAGAAAGATAGTCGTTATCCACCATTTCTTTAAGGAGATTAATAGAGATGAATGTACTTTATACATGTGATAATAATTATGTGTGGCTGATGGGAATTTCCACAATTTCCCTGTTTGAAAACAACAAGGAAATAGAAGAATTGAAAGTATATCTTCTTGGAGAAAATATTACTGATGAATGCAAATCAAAGTTGAGGGATATTGGAGAAAAATATAACCGAGAAGTGATTATCATCGACGTACCAAAGCTGAATGTACCGCAGTCTCTGGTAAGTGCACGATGGCCCGTGAGTGCTTTTACCCGCCTGTATTCTGGACAACTTCTGCCGGAGGACATGGATAGGGTTCTTTACATGGACTGTGACACGATTGTTCTGGGAAGTATCAAGGAATTAGATAATAAAAGGTTTGATGGAAATCATATATTCTACGGCATTAAGGATTTTATTGGGAGCTTATATAAAAAGAATATTGGTTTAGACGGTCAGAATGCGTATATAAATGCGGGAGTTCTTTTAATTGATTTGAAAGAACTGCGAAAAATTAACGTAAGTGATGCTATCCAAAAGTATATGGAGAAATACGAGAGACTAATCAATTACGCCGATCAGGATCTGTTGAATGGTATGTTCCATGACAAGATTGACTATCTTAATCCAAAATTTGATGTAATGACAATTGTTGCAGCTTATTCATATCAGGAGATTCAGACCCTGAAAAATCCAACGAATTATTATACCGAAGCAGAGATTAGGAAAGCATTAGAAAATCCAGTAATCATTCACTATACGACAAGCATGAAAGTAGTAAGGCCTTGGTTTAGCAATACCGACCACCCTTTTGCTGGAGAGTGGAAGAAGTATTTTGATTTGAGCCCTTGGAAGAATAGAAAGCTGGGTGTAATGAAATTTACTTCGAGAGAATCAAAGATAATTGGTATGATACAAATTTTACCCCAAAAATTGTCGTATAGAGTTTTAGGATTTATATATTCTGAAATTAAACCATGGGTTATAGCAAGGAAGGCAAAGTAACAAGAAATGAAAGCTAAAGAATTAGTGAGTATTATTGTACCAGTGTATGGTGTTGAAAATTATTTAGATGTGTGTGTAAAAAGCATAATTGATCAAAGCTATCACAATATTGAGATTATTCTTGTTGACGATGGTTCAAAAGATAATTGCCCAGCTATGTGCGATAAATGGGCAAGAAAAGATTCTAGAATAAAGGTTATTCATAAGGAAAATGGTGGTTTATCTGATGCACGTAATGTGGGAACCAATGAAGCTAAAGGCGCGTATATAACATATGTGGATAGTGATGATGTGATTCATAAAGAATACGTGGAATACCTTTATGGATTGATAAAAAAATACAAGGCAGACATAAGTATTTGCAGATTAAAAGACTGCATTGACGTCCCTGAATCAGAAGACGAAAAAAAAGAGGAGTTTGTTTATTCTAATGTTCAAAGTATAGAAAAAATGCTTTATCAGATTGAATTTACAAATAGTGCGAGTGGGAAATTATACAGTATGAAGTTTGCAGAATTGTTACAGTTCCCAATTGGTAAGTATCATGAAGATCTCATGACAATTTATAAGGTGCTTTATGAGGCAGAAATAATAGCCTATGGGCAGAGAGAATTATATTATTATATGCATCACCCAGGAAGTATTAGTCATTCGGATATCTTCTCGAGGAGTTACGCCGATCTTCTTGAAGCAATTGATGGAATTGAGGATTTTGTTGAAAAAAAATGTCCTGAAATCGTATCATCAGTATACTCCAGAAAATTTAGCTGTTATTCACAGGTGTTAGAGGTTGTAGAAGAGAGTGACTCTGACATTTCTGACATGCTTTGGAATTGGATAAAAGAGCATAGAACTCAGATAGTAAAAAATTCAAATGTAAGAAAAAAGAATAGAATGGCAGCCGCGCTAACGTACTTTGGAAAAGTAAATTATTTGAGGATTTACAGAATGTTTGGGAAAAGAAACGTATGATATCAAGTCAGTAATAAGTGAAATAAATAGGGGATAGCTAATAATAATATATTTCAGTGCTATAGCATTAAAACAACTATAATTTTGGCTTCTCCGTGAAAAGGAGGTAGGGAAGTGGCCTTAGGCCGTGTTGTTACAGGGCTTATGGGGTTTCGGTAGTGTAAACTGAGAAATCAGCATTGCTGATTTCCTCTGCTGAGCTATATATATAGATGCTCAGCCTTGTAGGCAGACAGTATATAGCCGAAAATCCTGCCGGGGTAAGGCCAAAAGCACTGAGAAAAACTGACATTTCACCGAGCACCTAATTCTGGATCTGGAATTGATAAAAAGGTGAAGAATAATACGAGTTCTCGCAGATATGATCGAAAATATAAAATATATAAGCCTTGTGTTCATGTGTTTTATTATTACATGGAAATAAAATAATCAGCAAGAAAAAACGGAATAAAGCAAAGATACGAGGTATAACAATGAAAAAACTTATTATTTGCAATACATATTATCAACTGATCTTAGCTATTCAAATGAAACTTACGTTATTCAGATGTGATGATGTAGATGTATGGATATCAGACAGTTCTCAGTATGCTGATAAGGTGGCTAATAGATTAAGAAAATGTGATTTATTTGTTAATGTTGAATACCAAGTTACGAAGAATCATAATTTTAATCAGACTGCAATTAAAAACATTTCCGATATTATCGCATACGGATTTAGATTAGAAAGAAAGCCGAAGATAGAATTATATGATGAAATCATTTATTATAATTTAGAAATTAGATTATATGCAATAGATGATTACTATAGAAGAATACATCACGACGTTGTCTGGTCACGATATGAAGAAGGAATTTTATCCTATGAAACAGATTTAGAGATGGGCAATAGAATTAAGCTAGTAAGAAAATTAAGAAAATTTACAGGTGGTGAGGATCTAGCATTATCGGTAAATAATTACTATTGTACTATTCCTGAAATTAAAGTAAGCCATAAGGAATGGAATTTTATTAAAATTCCTTCTATATCATCAAATAACAATAGTCAACTCAATGAAATTCTAAATTTTATATTTGATTATAAAAAAGAAAAACCTGATCAGAAATATATTTATTTTGCATCATCTTCAGATATAGATGGAAATCCTATGGGTGAAACAGAACTTATATTAAAACTGGCTGAAAAATTAGGTACCGAAAATTTTATTGTCAAAATGCATCCTAGAGATTCCAGAACTGTTTATGAGGAAAAAGGTATTTCAGTAATTAAAAACTCTTATATTCCATGGGAAGTCATTCAAATGAATCTTGCTAAAACGGATTTAAGACTTCTAACTATTCATTCTGGAGCCTTTATAAGTATTTCATCTATGCTGGAAGACCAAGAAATAAATGGATATTTCTTATTTAAATATGTTAATTGTGATACTGATTATTTCAAAAAAAGAAGTCAGCAAATCCAGAGTGCGGTTGATAGATTACATTCTGTTGGAAAGTGCTTAAACATACATACAAAAATTGATTTCCTTGTGCCTTAAAGATTTGTAAATTCGAGTCTTAGAAATAAAGAAATTTTTAAGATGAACCACAATAAGAGGAATAGCATGCTATATTATAATAAAATTGAAGATAGTGACGCAAACCTTTTAATATTGTTGCTTATAGTTTTAATTGTTAATCCGCTTTCGCATTTTGTTCAGAATGTGTTGGGATTTGGAAATACGTACTATTTTAGCTATGCATGTTGGTTAGTATTATTTATATATTTTTTTGGAAAAAGCAAAGTTAAGGTGATGCGTAAAACATTATATATAACCATATTTTTGTTGTTTTCATTTTCCGTTGGAACAGTATGGGGAAAAGTATATTTTGATACTGGATTATCAGATTTTCATGTTTCAATTTTTGTGTGTATTGCATATTTAATTATAATGGGAATTCCAGAGGAGTATTCGATTGAAAAATTTCAGCTAAGAGTTTTAATGAGAATTATAGTATTGCTTGGTGTATTATCTAGTTTGTATGCCCTAATCGTGCAAACCAGTTATTTTATATCTGTATTGCGAGGGATTGATCTTTCAAATAATAGCTGGGAATATGTTTCGTTTTATCGACAAAGGAATATATTTGCTGAGTATTGCTTTATCGCTACTATTGCAGGATGCTTTATGTATTTAAGCACCAAAAAAATAAGGTATGCACTTTGCATTTTGCTTTTTGGATTACAAATTATAGTGACTTGTTCTAGAGCTGGTCTTATAGGCTACCTCTTATTGGTTGGCCTTTGTATTTATCAAACTAGACATAATAAAATTCTATTTGCTATAGTAACGATTATTATTATTTCTATAATGATTTATACATTTGACTTGGATAGCGTTATTCTTGAAATGTTCTCACATACTACTGCATCAGGAGAGGATTCTGGCGAACTTAGATTGGAAATATGGATTAATTGTCTTAATGAGTTGTTTGATAAATTTGCTATATTTTTTGGCTTTGGAGCCGGAAGCACGACAGCCTTTATCACACCTGATTATGACACTGGTAGCTCGCATAATTGCTATGTTGATACATTATTTACGGGAGGTTTAGTTTACCTTGGAATTATTATACATACTATTATATATTCACTAAAGAAGGTGAGAATAAAGACGAGCGACCGGGCATTCTATATTACATGGATGTCTGCCACTGTTGCATATTGTATTTACTGTATGATGGAGGCAGGAATTGCTTTGTATGCGTCAAATTACTTTTCTGTTACATTGACAATTCTTCTTGTTTTAATTCCAAGGATATATAGAGATGGTCAAGTAAAGTGTAAGAATTAGTTCGAGATAAATTGATAATATTAAAGGACAATAGAATGATTAATTTAAAAAAATCCTGGAATAAATTTAGTAACGCTTCCAAAGCTTTTAAAGCTGGATTTTGGTTTACAATATGCAATGTTCTTCAAAGAGGAATTCAATTTTTAACAACGCCAATTTATACCCGCCTTCTTTCAACCGAAGACTATGGTATGTATTCAGTTTTCATTACCTGGCTTAATATTATAACTGTGTTTGCAACGCTTAATCTTTCTAGTGGACCGTATTACAATGGGATGCTTAAATATGAAAAAGAAGGTGACGAGTATACAAGTTCTGTGCAAACATTAGGTGTTTTGTGTACAGTGGTATGTTTCTTGGCTTTCACATTATCTTATCCTATGATTGGAAATTTTATCGGTCTATCGTATAACTTGTCTGCATTAATGTTTGTAGTAACTTTGGTTCAACCTGCATTTCAGTTTTGGTCTGTACAACAGAGATTATGTTATAAGTATAAGTCGTTGATTCTGGCGACCATTATAAATTCTTTACTTTCTCCAGTGGTTGGCATTGCTCTTGTTATATTGGGAGGATATAGCTATGAAGGAATTATATATGGATATGTCACTGGGAATTTAATCGTATGTGGTTGTTTTTTTATTAGAAACTATATTAAAGGACGTCAATTATATTCATATGAATACTGGCATTATGCAACAAAACTTGGGATTCCTCTGATTCCACATTATTTGTCACAAATGATCCTAGGCCAATCTGATCGTGTAATGATTAAATATTTTTGTGGCGCAAGTGAAGCGGGCATTTATACCTTGGCTTATCAGGTTTCATTGATCATGAATCTTCTGATTTCTGGAATAAACAATTCATTAAACCCATGGATGTATAGAAACTTAAAGGATAAATCCTATGAGCAAATTAAAAGAGCAACAACACAATTGATACTGCTCGTTGGAATTCTTTCGGGGGGCGCAATGCTTATTGCACCTGAAATTGTGGGCATTCTTGGAACAAAAAAATATTTGGATGCAGTTTGGGTTATTCCTCCTGTAATGTTTTCGACCTGCATTACATTTGTTTACTGTATATGGGGAACAGTTTTGTTTTATTTTGAAGAAACAAAAAAAGTTGCTGTTGCCACTAGCAGCGGTGCAGTGCTTAATGTAATTTTGAATGCTATTTTGATACCGAAATTTGGGTTTATAGTCGCTGCTTACACTACACTTATTGGATATACATTAATAACTTTTTTCTATTGGCGTTTTCTTAATAGAGTCTGTGAAAGCAAAGATGTTGAAGTAAAGGAGCTTTTTGATTTTAGAATGATCATGTGTATTCTGCTTGCTTTATTCTTAATCTCAATGATTGTATTGGTGCTGTATAACTTTAGTAATATAGTTCGGTATCTTGTATTGTTAGTTATAATTGTAGCGGTTGCAATTAATAGAAGAAGTGTTATGAAAATACTGAAGAACACTAGGATAAGATAAAACCCAATATTAATATGAAGGAGATTTATAAAATGAAAACAGTTGCATTTGTACCAATCAAATTAAATAATGAACGTACTCCTGGAAAAAATATAAAGGAATTCCAAGATGGAACACCCTTGATGCATTTTGTACAGAAAAATCTGGTTTCCCTGAAAAAAGAAGGTCTTATTGATGAGATTTATTGCTATTGCAGTCAAAAAGAAGTTCTTCATTATCTGATTGATGGGGTTGAGTTATTAAAACGCCCCGAAGAGTTGGATCGTAAGGAAACTAAAGGTGGACAAATTTATGATGCTTTTGTAAGAACAGTGGTTGCTGATGTCTATGTTCTTGCACATGCTACGTCGCCATTTGTGACCTCAGAACATATTGGTGACTGCATAAAAAAAGTACAATCAGGAGAGTATGATTCGGCTTTTTGTGCTAAGAAAATTCAAAACTTTCTTTGGCAGGATGATAAACCATTAAATTTTGAGCTTTCTAATCCACTAAGAACGCAGGATATGAAGCCTATATATATGGAGCTTTCAACTCCTTATGTTTTTACCAGAGAAACATTCCTAAAATACCACAGTAGGAGTGGCGTTAAGCCATATATATGTGAAGCTTCGGAAGTAGAAGCAATTGATATAGATTATCCTGAGGATTTCAATCTTGCTGATGTTGTCTATATGAATTTATTGAAGTAAAGTGGAGGAAAAAATGGAGCAACATATAAGACTTTTAGATTGCACATTGCGTGATGGAGGGCATATTGTACAGGGACAGTTTGGTGAAAGAGTGATTAAGAACACAATCGAGAAGCTTATCTCTGCTGGCGTTGATATCATTGAAGTAGGATTTTTGTGGGACGCGGTGTGTGGTACTGATACAGCTCGGTATTATTCTATTTCGGATGCCAAAAAAATTCTTCCCAAGGATAAAGAAAATTCAAAGTTTTCCCTTATGGCAGATTTTATTGATTTGGAACATCTCGAACCTTATGACGGCACTATCGATTATATACGTTTGTCTTTTAAAAGATGGCGATTAGATTGGGCATTGAAAACAGCAAGAATTCTTATGGATAAGGGTTATAGGGTATTTATTAACCCTGTAAATAATAATGTATATTCGGATGAGGAATATATACATGTTTTACAGCAAGTGAATAAGCTACATCCATATGGATTTTCTATTGTTGATACGTTTGGGGTTATGAGGTTGCGTGATTTTTCACACAGATATTATCTTGTGGAGAATAATCTGTTGCCAGATATAACTATTGGGGCTCATTTGCATGAAAATCTGGGTTTGGCATATAGTTTGGCGCAACATTTCACAGAGATAGCAAGCCCAAGAAGAAACATCGTTATAGATGGTTCTCTTTTAGGCATGGGACGAGTCCCTGGTAATCTCTGTATAGAGCAGATAATGGATTTCATGAATGATCAGTTTGGTACACAATATGCAACGGAACCTGTATATGATGCAATAGACCAGTATATTGAGCCGATAAAAGAACAGCATTCTTGGGGATATGCAATTCCATATGCACTTTCGGCTAAATATTATTTGCATAGAACGTATGCTGAATATTTGATGGAAAAGCAACGACTTAAGACTAAGGACATTCAAAGGATTCTTTCTCAAGTAGATCCAAAAGAGGCGGAAACATTCAATGAGACTTATATAGAGCAACTTTACTATGAATATATGAATGTTGAATACATTGACGATGCTGATAAAGAGAAGCTGAAATCTGAGTTATTAAAATTTGATAAGATATTTGTGCTTGCTCCAGGTCAGTCTCTTTCGTCAAGTATCGATAAGATTTCTGAATTTATTGAATGCAATGTTTGCATCATATCTGTGAATTTTATTCCTACTAAGCTTGGAATTTCATCAGACTATATCTTTTTAACCAACACAAAAAGGTACGATGATATTAAGAATAATCGAAGCGATGAGAAGCTTATAATTTCGTCTAATTTGATGCGTGACATAAATAACCAAGATTTTACGGTAGCGTATAATGATTTGGTCTATTTTAAAGATGTATATTGTGATGATAGTACGTTAATGCTCTTAAATCTTTTGAATACTTTGGGTGTAAAAGAAGTAACATTTGCAGGATTCGACGGAAAAATAGATGGAAAGCTTTTGTTTTTTGATGAAGCCTTGGACAGGCATACGACTGGGATAAAAAGGAAAAATGATGTTAAGAAAATACTGGACACTACGTTTTCACATATCAAGAAAACCTTCTTGACGGATTCCCAGTATATGTAAAACTTCATATTAGATAAGTAGATTATCTGCTTAGAAGGGGAAGGTGTATGACTCTTTCAAATGATATATATATAAATAATGCAAGATCTGAAAAAATAAGAATTGAATGGATTGATGGTGCAAAGGGGATAGGTATCCTTCTGATGGTGATTGGCCATGCAGGTGCGCCTGATTTTTTAAGACATTGGATTTATGGCTTTCATATGCCAATGTTCTTTATTATTGCGGGCTTTGTTTACAATAAAAAAAATGGCAGGAAAGAGGACTTAAGCAACTTTTAGAAAACAGAGCAGAAGCGTATCTAATCCCGTATTTATTCTTTTTCCTTATAAACCTATGTCTGTATTCTATCGCTGAGATAGTCTTCGGGGGGGTATATTCGATCGATTCATTTGTAGGATATATTCTTGCAGGATTATATTCACATGATACCATGATGCCCAATTGTGCTCCACTGTGGTTTTTAACCTGTCTGTTTGTATGCTACATATTTTTTTGGTTTTTGATGAGGTGGGACAGAAAGATTATAAGCTGGTTATTTGTAATTGGATATCTTTGTTTGCTGGTTTTTGTTTGCAAAGTAGAAAATGTTTTTGGAATCAGTCAACTTCCATGGCATATTGATGTGGCCTTGGTTGGCAGTGTTTATATGCTGGTAGGATATTATCTTAGGACATATTTTGATGGCATACTATCACTGAAATTAAGATCAAGAATTTTATTGATTGCGATTTTTGCAGTTTCCGCAACTGTATTTATAATGTGTAATAGTAGAGTTATTATGGTTAGCAATCAATATGGCAATATGCTTCTTTTTTTTGCAGGAGCTATTATGATGACCTTCTCAATATTGTTATTGTTTAATATTATTGGAAGTATCAAATGCCCTACAATTAGCGTGCTTTCCTTTTGGGGTAGAAATACTCCTATGTTTATAGGATTTAATTACTTGTTTAATTTTGTGTTAAGGCAAATATTTAAGGTTGTTGGACTAGAAGAATCTTTATTATTTTGTGTTGTAGATGTGGTTGTAGTTATGATTGGATGTTCCGTTATTGCAGTTATCTGGAATTCTACATTTTGTCGACACATTTTTTTTCGTAAAATATGAAACAGAATAGCCTATATTTATTTATTAGTATTGGAGACATTCTGATATAGTTGTTCTAAATTTTGTATTTATTTAATTTGGTTCCAGTGGGGGAAAATATTGGTGTGTGAGGGAAGACTTATGATTAAATACTTAGTAATGGATGTCGATGGAACGCTCACCGATGGGAAAATATATATGTCATCTTCTGGGGAACTTTGCAAGGCATTCAATATTAAGGACGGCTGCGGGATACATGACATTCTAATTCCAGCTGGTATTTCGCCTGTAATTATTACGGGACGGAAATCGGAAATCGTGCTGAATCGTTGTAAGGAACTTGGTATTACAGAAATTTATCAGGGCGTGAGCAACAAGATAGAGAAGTTGAAAGAAGTGACTGAAGACTTATCCACAGTTGCTTATATTGGAGATGATATTAATGATTTATCCTGCATAGTTTCGGTCAAGAAAGCAGGAGGCGTGGTTGGTTGTCCAGCTGATGCTGCTAAGAAAATAAAAAATATAGCTGATTTCATAGCGGAATCTAACGGTGGCGACGGAGCCGTTAGAGACTTTATTGAATGGATGGTATATGAATTAATATGAAAAATATTTTACAAATACTGAGAAATGTAAATTCAAGGAGAAGTACGTTTTACATATTTACCTTCTTAATATTTTGCACAATGTTTATACTTAATTTATTGACGTATTACACTACAGATGACTACTCATATATGTATAGTTTTGCAAGTGGGGAACGTATAAAAAACATATTTGAGATATTTCCTTCTATGTATGTTCATGCTCAAACAGTAAATGGACGTATTGTTGCGCACTTTTTTGTTCAACTGTTCTTAATGTTACCACCTGTTTGCTTTGATTTAATAAATGCGCTCATATATACTATTTTTATAGTATTGATATATAAATATGCAGTAAGAGGACAAGGATTAAATTCTATTTTTCTGCTTTTGATAGCTTCAATTATTTGGTGTGTAACACCAGCTTTTGGGCAAGATTGTTTATGGTTAGACGGGGCTTGCAACTATTTATGGGGCAATACAGTTGTGTTAGCATATATATACCCTTTTGTCAACTTGCTAAAGGGGAGGGTTATCTTCAAAAATAATAAAATTTGTGGCATTATTTATGGAATTTTGGGTGCCTTTGTTGGAGCATGGCTTGAGTCTGCCTCCTTTGTTGGAATTTTTATTTCATTAATTTCCGTTGCAAGTTACTATTCCAGATTTAAACGAATTCCCATATGGTCATTTATTAGTATTTGTTTTATGATTTGCGGTTGGATTTTAATGCTGACGGCACCAGGTACGATAAGCAATAAGGTGGGAAGTGTAAGCATTAAATCATATTTTTTGAATACATATACCGATACTAGAAAATATTTGAGCGTTTTTTCTGAACTCATTATTGTGCTTGTTATATTGGTGTTGTTTTCATTACATAATATTAAAAAGGATAAAATGAAATTATTATATCCACTCCTTTTTTTAATATCGTCATTGATAGCAAATTATATTCATGTTGCAGCAAAAGGATATCCTGACAGAAGTATGTTTTCATCCGTAATTTTGTTGACAATTACGGTTGCATCATTACTATATGATTTAATTAAAGAAAATAAATATTATGTGCTAATATATAACATGGGGATATTTATTTTATTTGCTGGTATTATACAATTTTATAAAGGGACTACTGATATATTTAATACATATGTTGCTTGCATGGAAAGAGAGAGCATAATTAAGAAGGAGACAGAAGCAGGAAAAGAGAATTTGATGGTCCCTGTTATAAATGCTAAAACAAAATATTCTGCAAAATATGGCTTGGTAGATATATATTCAGATGATACTAATAGTAATTTGAATCAATTTATGGCAGAATACTATGGCGTAGAAACAATAATTGGTGTTGAATATTAAGATAACGTTCCAGTGAGTTGCAAATGCTCGTTTGTGACAATGTAATCGGATACTTATAGGGAAAAGAGATTAGGAAAGTGAGTGATAGGACTTTTCACTCCAAAATATGTATGCATCCTTAAACCATAGTTATTGAAAGTACAATAAAACAGGTTTTTTCGAAAGGATAGGTGAATTTGAGAACTTTTAATCTCTTATTTATCACAGAGAAGCATTAAGCTTTTATGAAGAGTTCATTTTATATTTTATTGGGCCAGTGACAGGTAGCTATGCAAATATGTTATACTAGGAGAGGCATGTATGATTGTGGGTCTGGATTTTTTGGATAGTATCAAAGAAAAAGTTATTTGTGAATACGAAGAGAGCAGGAACGAATTTACCTGTGGGATGGAAGCAAAGGATTACTATACCAATGCGGCAGGTGTTTATTCTATAAGACAGATTATGATAGAAAATGGTACAATTATACTTTTGTTGAATTGTAAGAGCGCAGATTGATAGCGGAAGCTGTTCTTTGTGTCACATTCGATCGATTACACAGGGACATATTTAACAGCAACCCCTTTTGTATAATTACGCAGGCTCCCTTGACGGCAATATTTGAAGCATTATATAATAGCAATGCTTCTTTCTACGACATGGGTGATTTCGAGCTCGGCAGGAACTTATAACGACGGTTGATAGCCAGATGCTTTGCCATTGGTGTTTACCTCCTTTTATTATTTTTTTTGGCGAAAGAATCATACATCAGGTGGCATCAATGGTGAAGCAGCTGGCTATCAAAAAAAGGAAAAGCTCAGTAAATTCTGCTTGTGGATGAAAGTGGTATATGCTACACTAGCATACAGAAAAACATGCAGAGGTGAGCAGTATGGCTAACAACAAAAGCATGCCGATTGGTATTGATGACTTTGCAAAAATACGGACGAATGACTTTTACTATATTGATAAGACCGGAATGATCAAGGATCTTTTAAATAATTGGGGTGAAGTCAATCTTTTTACCCGCCCGCGTCGATTTGGCAAGACTTTGAATATGAGTATGCTCCAGAGGTTTTTCGAAATCGGGACGGATAAAAGTCTTTTTGATGGACTGGAGATTTCAAAAGAAACGGAACTTTGTGAAAAATATATGGGGCAGTTTCCGGTGATCGCCATATCATTGAAACAGGTGAACGGAATTTCTTTTGAGGAAGCACAGCAACAATTATGGGATGTTATCGCTCAGGCAGCGGAGCAGCTTGATTATCTGCAGGAAAGTACCATGCTTAATGCGCGGGATAAACGAAAAATATTCGAGCTAAGCGAGGGAAAAGGAAATCTGCATGCGGGTTTCCAGGGAAAGCCTGTTCTCTGACTTAAATAACCCGACGATGTACACGTTAGTTGATGAAGTATGTGACGAATGGTTTGGATTTACAGATCAGGAAGTGCAGAGACTTTTGGAGGATTACGATTTAAGCCAGTATTATGACATCACGAAGGACTGGTATGATGGCTATCGCATCGGAATCACCGACATCTATTGCCCGTGGGATGTGATTAACTGGTGCCGGCAGCTTCTTGTCACATCGGATCGGGAACCGAAAAACTTCTGGGCAAATATGAGTGAAAATGGCACTGTCTACCGCTTTATAGAAATGGCCGGCGATAATACCCGCTATGATCTGGAAGATCTCTCTGAGGGAAAAACTGTAGATAAACCGCTTTCTTTTGAACTTACCTATAAAGACATTTACAGTGGGATAGAAAATCTTTGGAGCGTCCTGTTTACCACAGGGTATCTTACACAGCGCGGACGAAATGAAGACGGAACCTGGAGACTGGCCATTCCTAACCGCGAAATCCGCCGTGTATTCAGGGAGCAGGTACAGAAGTGGGGTTATCATGCCTAAAGCCCCCATTTTTGATGAATACAAATAACACCCTCGAACCCGGGGATGTTGTTTATTGTAGGATTTTCCTTTCTTCGGGCAGCGAATTTGAAATCAAATATTTGGGAGGAAACAAAAATGCTATATGCATTGTATTATCCGCAGGGAAAAGATCAGGTGAACGGTAATGAAGCATCCGCAACCGGTATTCCGGGACTGGATGCTTCTTTTCTGTCCGCACAGCCGTATATGGAGAATATTGAAACGTTTCAATATACGATCGAGAGAATGCGGCATTATCTGGGAGCCTGGCATTCGGTGACGGCAATTCTGTTTCCCCAATTCCTGTTTTTGGAGTGTGAGCAGGAACTGGCTGGCGAGTTGATGGAAAAGCAGGTACCTCTTATTGCCATGCCTGAAGACGTGTCACAGTTCCTGGCGGATCTTTTTGGCGCGCAGCACCACATCTGCATGTCGCGCGGTGTGATCCGCGATGGAGTTGCGCATGTGACGGAAGGACCTCTGATGGGATATGACAACCGGATTGTGCGCATTGACCGCCATAAGCGCCTGGCGTGGCTGAAAATGTCAGAGAATGCGCATCTGGATTTTAGTAAAGAGAGTACCAGTGTGCTGGTCGCTGGTCTGGAGATTACGGAGAGAAGCTGAAATCTTTTTCATAAATATTTGAAGCATTTTGAAGAGTAAAATTGTTTTTTATAGGAACCCCTGTAGTAGACTTGCGGAATCTTTTCTGAAGCTCAACTGCAGGGGTTCTTTTTTTTCGGCACAGGCAGTCAAACATGAATATCACGTAATGAAAGAACCAGCCAAAATCGCGGATTTTCATAAATAAGTAGAAATATGGAAACTAAAGAAATGCGACAGGAATGCAAACGGAGGTCAATAATTTCCGCTTGTGGATGAAAGTGGTATATGTTACACTGATTACATTGTGCGGTATGTGTTAGATAGGTATGTTGTAACAGAGTAATAGAAGAGACGTAGGGTGTAATCCGGTCTCATTCCATGAATTGTAGTAGTATAATCGTACGGGTTTCTCACAGTGAGGTGACAAATCAGAATTTAGAGAACGCTGAAGAAGAGAAAATTTTTAGCTCAGGAAATTGCAAAATGTCTGGCGGTGTCAACCGATAGGGTGCGAGAGATTGAAGCTGGGATGCTGCAGGAAGCGTAAATATAGGAGAACTGTGCTCAGGTGCATTGTTGCTGACAGGCGACAGGGGATGTGAAGATGTTAGAAGAGCAGAAAGAGGAATGTATAAGCACGAAGAAAGGAATTGCACGGAGTCACGTTGAGAATTTCAAAAAAGATGGTAAGCAGTTATTCGGAAATACTGGAGGGACGCCAAGCATCGAGCAGGTGAAATTCGGCTTATTGTCAAAAATCGCTGTTTTTTGACGAAAAGTGTCGAACGAAATAGTGGAGGATATGAGAACCTTCAGTTGACATGTAAACATGCATTTGGTAAAATAAATTACACACAAGGATGAACAACTTAACACAGTGACTGTAAGGTGACGCGAATGAATAGCAATCTGAAAGCGGATAAGATATAATATATCGAAGTAAAGAAGGGATAAAATGTATATTGAACGAATGGCGTTGTATAAGCAAATGGAAGAAGCTTTTAATAGTAAGGTTCTGGCGTATATTACGAGTGATCGTCCAAATATGAGTGCGCAAATAGCCCCAGATGTAATTGATTATTTTATTGATCATCTGGATAAAATCGGACCTTGTGAAAAAATTTCACTCTTTCTTTACACTCGAGGAGGAGATACCTCTGCAGCCAGAAATATCGTAAATCTTCTTCGCATGTATTGCGATACTTTGCAGGTTATTGTTCCGCATAAAGCACACAGTTCAGGTACAATAATAAGCCTTGGCGCAAACGAGGTAGTCATGACTAAACAGGCAACTCTTGGTCCAATTGATCCAAGTTTACACACTGCACTGAATCCTGTGGTGAAGGATGGAAGCCTTTTTCCGGTTAGTGTAGAAGCAGTAAAGGGGTATTTAGAGTTTGCGAAAGATGAGTTGTCTATAAAAGACGAGGCTGCTCTTGCGAATATTTTTGAGAAACTTTCTGATTTTGTCCATCCGCTGGTGTTGGGAGAGGTATATCGGTCTAAGGCTCAAATTCAAATGATGGCTGAAAAACTTATTCAGAATCAGGTAACTGATCCTGAAAAAATAAAAAAAATCATTGCTTTTTTGTGCAGCGAGTCCGGAAGTCACGATTATACCATCAATCGCCGCGAAGCTGAAAATGAGTTAGGTCTTAATATTAAAAAGCCTTCCCCTGAGCAATATAAATTAATTAAACGGCTTTATGATGATATCAATGAGGAATTGCTTTTTAGCAAACCTTTTAAGCTTTCGGATATCAATGGAGCGTATTCGGTAAGACGTTGTTTATTGGAAAGCGTGGTCGGAGGATCCGATTATTTTTCAACGGAAGGTGTTGTCGTTAAGGCTGCTTTATCAGATGGCCAGATGGCACTTCAAAATAGAGTGAATTTTGAAGGCTGGCGTCACGACAGCTTTTCTGATACAGCTCGAGTATCAATAGCGAATGGAGAGGAGGAGATCGTTTATGAACGAGGAGACGAATATCAGACTTAATACCGCTGTAAAAACCTCTGATAGTGCATATCATTCTTATGTTACTTCAGCTATTTCTACTGATACACAGCATTATGTGGCGTTATCCCTTGAAGAAATGTCTAAGATTAATTTTGATGATTTTGGAAAATATTCTATATTTGATATTGCAAACTGGTTTTTATCCAAAAGTGAAATGACACATAAGAAAATGCAAAAATTGTGCTATTATGCTCAGGCGTGGTGCTATGCTCTTAAAGGATATCGATTAGAAGATACAGACTATCAAGCTTGGATTCACGGCCCTGTTTCCCCGGTACTTTGGGAACGGTTCAAATCTTTCGGCTATGATCCCATCAGAATCTGTGGTTCGATAAGATTCAATATTGCTGTCGAAGATGAACTGCTTTTGGAAGATGTTTGGGATACGTATGGCGAAAATACGGGGAACGCCTTGGAGGCATTAACTCATAGAGAATTGCCCTGGATAGAGGCCAGGCGAGGCTATGAACCAGATGAGAGATGTACGGTTGTTATTTCTCCGACAACAATGGCCTCTTATTATAAATCAATTTATGTTGGGGAGTGACAATGGCAAAGCTTACACAGAAGCAAAATAGAGATGTTCCGTTTGAGTTATGTTTTAAGTATCCTTTGGCGAACGGATATTCGTTTAAGGAGTTGACGCCTGAAAATGTAAGGCAATTTCAGGCTTTTTTGAACAAGGTTTCTCAAATGACTGTGACGCAGGTGGATTATGCCTTTTCGAGAAAACCAGATGCCGATGAAACATATAAAGGTATGCAGGTGTACCATTACGAGGTAACGCCGGTTTTTCGTATACATGTTGTTATAGAAGCGGGGTATTATAAAATAATTCGCCTGGATCCCAGACATAAGGTTCATCGAAATTAATTTGATTAAGTACGGGGGAACAGACACCATTACGAAAATGCCCGGGTGAGGAAGAGAAACAGATGTTTTCCGGATTTCTATGATAGGATTCTGCTCAAGATAAGAAAAAACTGTAACGCGTTTATCTGGAGCGTGCACCATAAGAATTAGCATTCAACTGCAATGAAGACGAAAACTGGAGACTGGCCATTCCCAATCGCGAAATCCGTCGTGTATTCAGGGAGCAGGTACAGAAGTGTTTTTGAGGAAAATTGAGGGAGGTCTGCAGGAGCTTTATAAGGTATTTGACGACAGCAAGGCAGAGGAAATAGAAAAACAGATTACTGCATGCCTGAAAGAATCCATAAGCTTTATGGATGGCGGCAGCACCGAGAAGCAAAAAGAATCAAGCTATCATATGTTGCTGATTGGTATGCTGCAGGGGCACCCGGGTTGGCTTGTAAAGTCAAACAGAGAAGGACCTCTGATGGGATGCGACAGCCGGGTTGTGCGCATTGACCGCCATAAGCGCCTGGCGTGGCTGAAAATGTCAGAGAGTGCGCATCTGGATTTTAGCAAAGAGAGTACCAGTGTGCTGGTCGCCGGCCTGGAGATTACGGAGAGAAGCTAAAAATCTTTTCATAAATATTTGATGCGTTTTGAAGAATTGCACTAATAGAAATGAGAAAGAACATACTTCAAGCATATTCTCTTATTTCTAGTCGATGCGACAGGATTTGAACCTGCGTCTCGAACGTGAGAAGGCCAGCAGGCGTCCATGCACACGGAGATTCCTGTATGTGCCTGGAAGTGCCTGAAATAAAGGCTTTTCGCCATGTTCGAAATGATACAGGTAGAATATCGTTTCCCTTTATCGCTTGTTTTTTATCGCTTGTTTTTTATCGCTTGTTTTTTATCACTTGCTTTTTATCGCTTCTTTTATCGCCGCTTTTTTCTGGCGCCTTTTCAAGCACCAGAATCATCCAAATCCGGTTCATACAGTATCCGTTAATTTATATTGCTTGTTTCTGTTTGCTCCAACTGCAATCACGTCATCCATATCCGACATAATTTTTCTCGTCCTCGCTTGGCTCAAACCAAGGTATGTTGCAATATCACTAGTTTTGGCTCCTTCGTTTTTTCTCAGATATTCTCTGATTTTTTCCATTTTTTCAGCTGTTTTCTTTCTGATCTTTTTATTGCTTGTTTGTCTTCCTTGTATGAATCAAATTTTGTGATATCAAATAATTTCATCTGTTCCCAGATATTTTTTCAAAAAAATAAAATTTTCCTGTAACCATTTCCCTTTTCGGATCGTGTTATTATTGAAAGGCCTTTTAAAGCGGACTCACAAAAGTCCTGCAGAACAACAAAACTGTAAAGAATCACGTATTTTGTGACAGGGAGCGCCCATGAAAATACCAACAGAGGTATTGCTGGAACGATACAAGGACAATCTGTTTGCCGCTGCATTCCATATCTGTAAAAATGCCGCGGATGCGGACGACGTAGTCCAGGATACATTCCTTCAATACCACATATCAGAAAAAAGCTTTGAAGATGAGCAGCACGTCCGTGCCTGGCTGTTACGGGTAGCCATCAACAGGGCAAAAGATGTCAACCGGTCGTTCTGGAGGAGGAACCGTGTTTCACTGGAAGAATATACGGAAACGCTGCCATTTAAAAGTACCGAATCAGAAAATCTCTTTGCACAGGTCATGAAGCTGCCGGAAAAGCAGCGGATTGTCATTCACCTGTATTACTATGAGGATTACACGGTTCGAGAAATCGCAGAAATATTGAATCTGAGTGAATCCAACGTAAAAATCCGGCTCATGCGGGGACGTAAGCTTCTCAAACAGGCATTAAAGGAGGAATGGGACGATGACGAATAAGGAGAAATACAAAGAAGCGTTTTCGGTGCTTCATGCCTCCGAAAACATTTCTTTGGAGGTAGAAAAGATGCAGAAGAATAAAAGAAACAGTCGCAGGAAACAGGTTATCGCAGCATGTGCCTGCGTGGCCATTGTGGCAGGAAGTATGACTGCTTATGCTACAGATCTCGGCGGCATCCAGAGCAGAATCCATGGCTGGATTCATGGCGAACTAAAGAGTGTGGATGTGACCGGTGAAACAGATGGGAGTTACACGTTTACCTGGACAGAAGACGGGACTATTCAGGAAGTCTCGGGAGGCGGTGTTTCCATGGATGCATCAGGAGAACAGACCGCGCTCTCTGCGGATGAAGTCCTTGAGAGCTTTTCGACCAGTGTGGAGACCGATGAAGACGGTACCATATGGCTTTACTATGAGTCCCATAAAGTGGATATTACGGAATATCTGTCCGGAAGCAGCAAGAGCTGTAAGGTTGCAATCAAAGATAATGGGACAACTACCTATTTCGACATAAAATCAAATGGCAGCGGCGGGTATAGCCTGTCCTCATCAGATACACCGGATGGTACCGCTGACGCATATACAATCGTGGGCTAAAAGACACAGAAATGGCCGCTCAACGCTCATATTTTCAAGGATTTCCTGAATAAAGCAGCTCATTTCTCCTTCAAATCATTTGGAGAAACGAGCTGTTTTTTGTTTTTTTATTTCGTCTTTGCTGCGGCGCGCGTCTTCTTTCGCTTTTAGCCGGGCTTTTACTTAGAGCGCCGATGAAAATGGCAA
This sequence comes from Clostridiales bacterium, assembly GCA_020859985.1. Taxonomy (GTDB): domain Bacteria; phylum Bacillota; class Clostridia; order Lachnospirales; family Lachnospiraceae; genus Choladousia. The sequence continues at coordinate 151,764 of JAJBVD010000034.1, read as the reverse complement.
AAATTCTGCATTCTTATATGCTTGAAAAAAGGGCAAAAAAATACCGGAAACCCTGTATTTATCAGCGTTTCCGGCGTTTTCCGCTCCGCTTCGGTCGTTGCTAAACGCGTGCCATTGGCACGCAGCAACCTGCCAAGGAGTCGATGCGACAGGATTTGAACCTGCGTCTCCGCTTCGCTCCGGTCGGCGCTAAACGGACGTCCACTGGACGTCCAGCGCCTCTGCGTCCCGAAATTTAACTATAATTGACCGCAAAATTCCTTAATTTCCGTGAAGCCTTGATTTTAAAGCATTTTTCGACAATCTCGATGCAATGATATATCCGTATTTTTGTTATTTTCTGGCCAATTCTCATAACTTTGTGCACCAAATGTGCACCAAGCATGCACCACATCCATTTCAGAATTCGACACATTGCAGAGCAAAACTCCCCCACAATATGTAAGAGCTCTTGATTCTACTGGATTCTCTTACAAGTTGCGTAGTTCCCAGCTTTGCGTGAGAATATTGTCGATTCCCATCACAAAAAGCCATCTATAATTTCCGCCAAGGGGACTTCTTATAGCGGATAGAACTTTGGTTTCATATGCTTAAATGTACAAATTTGTCTGAATCCCATGCCTTTCAGTTCGTTCATTGTTTCTGGTATATACATTCCAAGATGTTCCTTTTTATGACTGTCGCTGCCGATCGTCAAAATTTCTCCTCCAAGGTCATGATACATTTTTAAGATTTCTCTGCATGGCGTCATATCCAGGCCATACCGATAACAAGATGTGTTGACTTCGATTCCTTTACCGTCTGCTATGACCCTTTTTAAAATCTGTTCAATCATATGTTCCACTTCGGCAAACGGAAAATCGCCAATCGGGTCGTAGCGTGAGATCAAATCCATGTGGCCTAAGACACTGTAGTTATGGTAATTTTCAACCAGAGAAAACAATTCCCAGTAATATCTCATATAATACTCACGCTGAGTATGCCCTTGCTGAAAATCGCCTGTCCAAAACTCTTTGTCCTCGATCTGATGGACAGAAAGAATAATAAAATCGAAGGGGTAGCGACTGAACAGGGCTTCATATTGCGGGATGGTATGCCGCTGCATACCAAATTCCATCCCCAGACGAATCGTGAGTCTGTTTTTATACTGCTCCTGCAGCCTCCGGATTTTCTTCACATAACGGGGATAATCCACATTAGCAAGAGGTATTTTTTCCGGTTCTCCGGGGCCTCCTTTACGATAGATCATTCCTTCCGTGGCATCCCAGTCCCGTTTAATCCCGTAATCCACATGGTCGGTAAAGCAGATCTCGTTCATTCCCATTTCAAACGCATCTTCTGCAATCTCTTCCATTCGGTATTCCGAGTCATCACTGAATTCAGAATGCACATGATAGTCTGCAAACATCATCTCTGTCCTCCATTTAGCTTTTCAAACATCACTGTCATCAGAAGTAAAATAATCAAAAGATACAACGGCAAAAGGCTGATGCTGACAGAACTGGCAATCGCTCCGAATAACGGTGGCATCAGACAGGTTCCTACATAGGCACTAGCCATTTCCACACCGATGATTGCCTGCGAACGTTCTGCGCCAAATTGCTCAGGCGTAGAGTGAAGCATACAGGGATAAACAGGTGCGCAGCCCAGCCCGATTAAAATGAACCCGGCCAGTGCAAATCCGCCTGCAAATGGAATCAGCAGTACCAGGCATCCCAAAGCAATGATTCCCTGTCCGATCCGAATCATCTGCCGGTCGTTCCACCGCATGGTCAAAAATCCGCTGAATGCCCTCCCGATGGTGATGCCAAGATAAAACATGGAGGCAAAGCTGGCAGCTTTCTCTGCCGAAAGGCCCCTTTGCAGCGTCAGGTAACTGGCCGCCCACAGTCCTGCGGTCTGTTCAATCGCACAATAGCAGAAAAAAGATACCATGATTGCTTTCGCGCCGGATAGCGAAAGAATCTCCGAAAAACGCATTGCCTTCCGCGATGCCTCTGACGGCGCGGTTTTATCTTTCCCTTCAGGGGATTTCCAAAACGGCAGGCTCAGCACAAGGGCGGCTGTTAACGCAATCTGCAAAATCGAGATAATGCGGTACCCACTGTTCCAGCGCATACCTGCTGTAAGAACAAATCCCATAATATAAGGGCCAATGCTGGCGCCAATTCCCCACATACAATGAAGCCAGCTCATATGTCTGCTCTTATAATGAAGTGCCACATAATTATTCAGGCTGGCATCCACGCTGCCGGCTCCCAGACCATAGGGAATTGCCCACAGGCAGAGAGCCGGAAATGAGTGGGAAACAGAGAAGCCAAACAGTGCAAGCGCCGTCATACCTACGCTGACCGCCGTGACCTTTCCGGTCCCGAACCGGATGGTCAGCCTGTCGCTTTGCAGGCTGGAAATGACAGTTCCCAGAGCAATGATCATGGAAATGATTCCCGCATAGGAGACCGGAACCGAAAATTCGGGATAAATGGACGGCCATGCGGAGCCCAACAGCGCATCAGGCAGTCCCAGACTGATAAAAGCAATATAAATAATGATCAAAAGTAAGTGTGTCATGTTGCATTCTTCCTCCTTTGGTGATAGGATGATATCATCAAATTTGAGATAAATGTGTAAGAATATATCCATAAAAATATGGCAAAACATTCATAACAGTTCAACCTTTCGCAGCGAATGTGAAATACCGTCCTGAATCGTTCCGGACATTTTTATACGGAGGTAACTATCATGGGGCTTTCTATCTGCAACACCGTCACCGATCTGCACGATCAGGAACTTTCCAGACATGGCGATACGGCATTCCCCATCGCCTGTTACGCTGATGATCTGAGTCAGGAAAAAATTCCCTGGCACTGGCATGAGGAATGGGAGATCGTGTTGGTCACGGAAGGGCATCTGCGCTTTGAGTTGGAGAATGCCCGGCAAACGCTCTCCTGCGGAGACGGCATCTTCATCAACGCGAAAGCCCTGCACGCAATTCAAAACGACTCCCAGGTTCCCGGAAAGCTCCACTCTGCCGTATTTCATCCCCGGCTCATCGGAGGCAGTGTGGACAGTGTATTCTGGCAAACTCTGGTGCAACCATTCTATTCCAATGCTGCAACGCGATTTCTTCTTTTGAAGAAAGACATCCCCTGGCAGAAAGAGGTACTTCGATCTTTTCAGATTGTCTGGGAAGCCATCGCCGAAGAACAGGATGATTTTGAAAACCTTGCCCGTTTCTACTTATCCAGAACAATCCGCAGTATCCTGCAGAATACAGATTTCTCAAAATCCAATCTCTCAGAACAGGAGCTGGCAAAAGTCAACCAGATTCGTTCCATGATGGAGTTTGTTGAATTTCATTATATGGAGGATCTTACAGTAGAACAAATCGCAAAAAGCGTTTCTATCAGTAACAGCACGTGTCTGCGCTGTTTCCATGAAATGCTGAACACCACGCCCATGCAGTATGTCATGGAAATCCGGCTGAAAAAAGCAGCAGCGCTGCTTCGATCCACAAACAAACCTGCAAAAAACATTGCGCTGGACTGTGGCTTTAACGATGTCAGCTATTTCATAAAAATGTTTCGGCTAAAATATAATAGTACGCCTGGGAAATATCGAAAGTTATCATAAATCCAGTGACGTGAAAAGCCAAACGATGTATATCTATGTAAGTAACTCTGGCAGGGATTTGAATGAATAGAAAAATTGAGATTCGTTATATATTTTACCTTGCTATTTTGCACATAAATGGTTATAATGCAAGTAGGAAATTCCTACTTCCCTACTTTTCCAAAATTTGGAGGTATTATTATGGCTGAAACATTGGTAAATGATGCAAGGGTAATGTCCAAAGGACAGGTGACCATCCCCAAAAACATTCGCTCTGCTCTTGGGGTTAGTACCGGTGATCGCGTAACCTTTATTGTCGAAGATGGTTCTGTAAGAGTCGTCAATTCTGCTGTTTATGCGATGAAAAAGCTTCAGCAGCAGATGAAAGGGGAAGCAGAAAAAGCGGGGTTTCTTTCCGAAGAGGATGTGGCTGCATGGATTACCGCTTCCAGGCGTGAGGAAAATGAAGAATGAAAATCATGCTGGATACAAACATCATTATCTCTGCAGCCCTTTTCCCTCACATTCTGCATTCTTACATGCTTGAAAAAATGGCAAAAAAATACCGGAAACCCTTTGTTTTAAAGAATTTCCGGCGTTCTCCGCTCCGCTTCGGTCGTTGCTAAACGCGTGCCACTGGCACGCAGCAACCTGCCAAGGAGTCGATGCGACAGGATTTGAACCGGCGACCTCTGCGTCCCGAACGCATTTTGGCAGCTTTTTTTTACTTACCTGAGAATATCCTGAAATGCGTAAAAAGGCAGTAAATAAGCGGCTTCCGAGGCTTTTCCTCACCAAACATCAGTGTTTTTCAACGATTGTTCAGCAGCAGGTTTTGCTGAATTTTTGCTGAATTTTTGCATTAACCTGATTGGCCGTACAATGTATTTATTAATATGTTTGGCTTTTATTTTAGAGAAGGATGAAATGGAATAATACCGAGCATCCTCCAGCTTGGCCAGTCAGCTGCGCCAAGAGCAGCAAGCGCGGTTACCCCTAACGCCTGTCACACTACCATGGTGTCCACAAGCGTATAGAACTGCTGAAACGCATTTCTCAACATGAGCGGCAGGGCGAAAAACAGAATCAGTCTCAGAGGTTTGCCTTCTGCCATATTTTTCACGGTATAACCGGGATATTTTCGGGTTTTATCATGGTTTATCAACATCTGTCAAATCTCCGGAAACCGCTAAAATAAAGGATTCTTAACACCATAGCAATTTATCTGAGTTTATCCGAATCCGTGTAAAAAATGGTAAAAAGAGGACACTTTTCCGTACCGGTTCCTTATTGACAGAGCCGGATGCTATGACTATAATTTTATCATATCTTGAGTTTTTGGCTGTTGGATGGGAGAACGCGAATAGAAATGAAGCAGGCCAATTTGATAAAGACTGTGGGAGATTTGATTGCACTCCCAAACGAAGAAGAATGGTTTGAATTTAAAGAGAACTGGTATGATCCGGCGGGAGTGGGGGAGTATATTTCTTCGCTTTCTAATACTGCGGCCATGCTTGGAAAAGATCAGGCCTATCTGGTCTGGGGAGTAACAAATGATACACATGAGATAGTTGGTACTACGCTGAACTATCACCGGGATGTTAAGAATGAACCGTTGGAACATTATCTGGCAAGGCAGATTGTCCCGGATATCGCATTTGAATTCCATGAAATCCAGCTTGACGGGAAAAGAGTTGTTGTGCTTGCCATACCTGCAGCGAATCAGGTACCGACAGCATTTAACGGAAATCGTTATTTTCGTATCGGCTCCAGCAAGGTCAACCTGAATAAATATCCGGAACGTGAATCAAAGCTGTTTGATATTTTGCGTAATGGGTTTCCAACTATAGAAGGGATGGAGGCAGATGATCAGGAACTGACTTTTCGCAAGCTGTTCCTTTATTATGAAGGAAGAGGAATCAGTTTGAACCCGGTTACCTTTGAAAAAAATCTCGGTTTGCGGACGAAAGACGGGAAGTATAACCTGATGGCACAGCTGCTGTCTGATAACAGCCGTATACCGATCCGGGTCTCTCTTTTTAACGGATCAGATAAAGCGTCAACATTATATTCCGTGAGGGAATTCGGGAATGACTGTCTTCTTGTATCACTGGATAAGGTCCTTGATTATGGCGATGTCCTGAATGTCCCACAGGCAGATGAACGCTATCGTTTTTCGGAGCGTAAGGAAATCATGCTTTTCGATAAGGAGGCGTTTCATGAGGCACTTGTGAATGCTTTTGTCCATAATTTATGGATAGATGGAAATGCCCCTATGATTACGGTTTACAGTGACCGAATCGAGATATTGTCCAGAGGAACGATCCCTCCAAAACAGACAAAAGAAGGTTTTTTTAAAGGGGAATCCATTCCTGTAAATCAAAAACTATCTGATATTTTCCTCCAACTGCATATCAGTGAACGATCTGGGCGAGGAGTTCCGCTGATTACCAGAGCGTATGGAGAAAAAGCCTATGAATTCAGAGAAAACTCGATTGTAGTGACAATTCCTTTTACATTCTTCTCGAAAGACGAGGGGGATAAAGTAGGGGATAAAGTAGGGGATAAAGTAGGGGATAAAACGGAAATCAGATTAAATGCAACGAGACAGCGGATTGTTGAAGAAATGCGAAATAATCCCAATATTACTTTAGCACAGTTGGCATCCCTGACAGAGCTTAGCTATAAGACAATAGAAAAGAATGTTTCATTTTTACGGAAAAATAAAATAATAGACAGAATTGGTTCTAATAAAAATGGTTGGTGGAGAGTATTATAAAAAGCTGACCAAAGCTTTTGTCTTCCTTTATTTAATGCGAAAATGCCGGACAATAAATAATCGCCCGGCATATAAATGTGCGCCCAGTGGGCGCACGTTCTAACGGGTGAAAGTCTTGAATCCATCGGCAGTGGGAAAGATAAAGTAGCAAAAACGTTCTGTGCTTTTCGCGAAATTGTCATAAAGACTAATGATAGAAGATGACGGAAACTTCCAACTGTACATTAAAATATGATATTGCTGTACTACTTAACAGGGCGGTTTGACCGCCCTGCTTTATTATATATACAAAATTAAAAGAAATTGCACTATATTATTCTTTCGTTTCTGTTTCGGCGTGATTCAAATTTATAAAATGTTCCGGGGTGTTACTGTTTGGGTGAATAAGTTTTGGAGCTGGGATATAACCAACCTGCTGTGGTACTGCTGTAAGTGGCTGCGAAGTAGTCTGTGCAGGGTTGTCAGGTTTCGGCTCAGCAAATTCCTGCTCCTCTACAACGACATCGGCCGTATAGACAGTCTGATTGTTACGGTTTGTATAACAGCCCGTTTGGATATGACCGGATATTGTAATCTTCGTACCCTTATGCAGATACTTTTCAGCAAATTCTGCACTTTTGTCAAAACAAACACAGTGTATATAGTCTACGCTCGGCTCCCCATCTATCCACCACATACGTTTGACTGCAAGTGTATATCTTGCATATTTAATTAAGTTTTCTTTTTGCACGCAGCGTACCTCCGGATCCTTTGTTAAGCGTCCCATCAAGATAATTTTATTCATTGCAGATAATCCTCCTTTTTAAACGGATACACACTTCCTACAATTGTTCGATTTTTCTTGCCATTGTTCCTACGTGGCGGGTTTTATTTCATTTGCCGGGAATAGATTGTTCCAGTCCTTCCTTTATATTAACCGGTATCCAAGACATCGAAAAATCGTAATCTTTAAAGGCTTCGGCCAACCCGGTAATCTGTTTCAGCCGCAAAACTTCATCTTTGTCCATGCCAAGATGCTTTTCCAACCAGGAATCGGAGCATCCATTTTTATGCAACTCAGAAACAATATCGCTCAGCAGATCCACGCTGTGGCTTCCGCGTGCTCGGTTGTGTCGGATAGTTGATGCCATACGTTCATTGAGGGGCTTTTCAATCACCGAAACCGGCAACATTCCGGATTCACGTTCACGAATATCATCGTGTTGGAGCATGACACTGTATCGATGAAATCCATCTACAATCTCATATATGTCATCAGCTGCATTGTAATAGCATACGATTGGCATGCCACAGGTCAACGTATCAAAGAGATGGCCCAGAAGGCCGGGCTTTCCGTACGCAGGATTCAGCACTGCCTGCAGTTGGCGTATCCTCAGCCAATCTACAGGTGGTACCGAGGGGAAATCCTGCCGTCCATCAACCATTTGTATATGCTTTCCCTGCTGCTGAATGTACATATGGAGGATGAGCCGCAGACGTTGAAAGAATTGCTACCGCCGGAATTTCTCTCCTGAAAAGTTGAACTGAGAGATTTGCTGGTGTTGTGGAGCCTTGTTACGGAGCATCTGGCGAACAGAATCTGTTTGACGTATTTCAAAGGCTCTGCGGGAACGGGATCTGCCTTTTGGATATATCCACAGCACTAATATCGAAAATAATATAAAACAGATCTATGGGGAAGTCTGCAAGACACGCTTGTAGTTGAGGGGATACGTATATATATGAGTTTTTTTGAAGACTTGAAAAAAGACCTGCTCGAAGCTATTGAAATCGAGAGCGGAACGGTGTCATTGGAAGAATGTAAAGGAATGCCTGCGAAAACATATTATGTTGCAGATGAGCATAAAAGGATGGCTCAGAAGTGCCAGAATAAGGAATTGGAGTAGGTGACGAGATTATTTGGAATGATGGCCCTATGTCTTTTAAATTTTATGACAGCGCAATGTTCCGGATAAAAAGGTAGGAAAATTCGATGGCCTGGCATGTTAAAGTTTCACAAAGGTGGGGCGGATCATCTTCCGAAAACCCGCAAGGCCTTAATTCACGGCAGCGGAGAGAACCAAATTCCTGCTCGAATGTTTCTGCGAAACGATAGCAGATTTTTACGATTTCTTTCTCATCCATGTAAGATGCGGAAAAATAGAGCCCAATGAACATCAGGACTTCCTCGACCAGACCGCACTGGGCTCGATAGCCGCCTGCACCATGAATCGTGACTCGCTGAATGAAGAGAAGCGTAAGGCGCTTGACCTTCTGATAAAAGAACAGGAAAGGCAGGAACTGGAAAACTATTTACTGTCATCTTCTTCTGGAATTCGTGAAAAGTCAGTATGGAAAGGACATGGTTGTATGCGCACTTACGGGCATCGCTGCAATCCAGATGCTTGGCACGACACTGCAGGCAACTAACAGCTTGAATGATATTCGGATAGCAATATTCTTTAAATTTATATGTAAAGTAAGTACCCCGATGTATTACACCGGGGTATTTTACAGGCTGACACAATAAAGATACAATCTTAAGTGGTATAAAACGGAATTCCTTCTATAATTACTTATGAAATCTCATTATAAATCTGTCTGATATTTGAATCTATATTCACGCTATGAATATATCCAAATTTTAAATGCTGTTCTCTCATTAAGCGTATATAGTTTTTGTAAGTTTTATGAGCGATATGGTCGGTGAAAAAATAGATATAATCCGAACCAATAAGTACACATGCATCAATCACAGAAGAAATTTCTGTACTTATGTATTTCCATTCCGGGAACTTTACTTTTAATTTGTTTGTCCAGTTGTCATGCCCCCCTATGATTACAATCTTTTTCCTTTTCAAATAACTTTCCATTTCTGTCAGATTCTCTGTGATGGGAGTACTTTCTTCAGCAAGGGAGTACACATGTTCCCTTTATGCCTGTAGCTCTTTATGGCAATTGTCAATCTCTTCCTGAAAGGTTTCGTTTTGATTTTTAAGTGTCTGGCTTTCTGTCCGGAATTCTCTAAGACGTGATACTTCCTGCTCTAATTCCCGGTTTTTTTCTTCTTGATTATGCAGTTTTAAACGCAAGGCAGTTATTTCTTCACTTGCACTAAGCGTATCTTCGAAAATCTGTATACCACAATCATTTACAAATACAAACAGCATTTAAAAATTTCATGTATGGAATTTTTTTTTCGACCCAAAAATCCGACATATTAAATACACAAACAGGTTTTTACCATCAGAAATTGCATTGTAAGGATTTCGGGCAAGATGGATGTGTTTTCAAAAGTATGGATTTGAAATTTCGCTGTTTTTTTAAAAATCGAACATATTAGATGCAGGGGAGAGATCCCGGGTTTATGAAAGGAGGGATGGCTATGTTGGACGATTATCTGGACGTATTGACGATTGATGATACGGCAACTGTCCTGCGTATCAGTCGGCGTTCTGTAATGCGGCTGATAGATGAGGGAAAACTTGAGTACCGTAAAATCGGTAGGATATACCGGATCAGTAAGAAAGCCATTTTGGATTATCTGTACAATACCTCTGGTACGGCTGATTCATAAAAGATATTGAAATATTTATACGGGCCATGATAATATAATGTTGCATTGTACGGCCCGTCATACATAGATAGGAGGGAAACAAGATTGACGGGTAGTTTAATAACAAGAGTAACGACTTCCGGAAAGGAATTCTTTTACGTGCAATTGTCTTATAAAGATCCAGTTACTCAGGCTTGGAAAAAGAAGCAGATAAAGACTGGTCTGGAAGTGAAGGGAAACAAACGAAAAGCAGAAAGCTTTGCCAGAGAGATGATTGAAAAATATTCATACCTGGAGGAGTCTGCCGCGTTTGAGTCCGGTATTGATCCAGATATTGAATTATGCGATTTTCTGGACATCTGGTTGAAGAAAAAGGATTCTGAAATATGTGGGAATACGCATGATACATATTGCAGACGTACTGCAGCCATCAGACGTTACTTCGCACCAAGGCATATAAGACTCCGGGATGTTACGCCATCTGTGTTGGATGAGTTTTATCGGTATTGCCTGACCTCGGGCAAGGTCAGCCAGAAAGATCAGAGTCTCAGCCCGCTTTCCGTACGCAGCGTGCAAAGCATACGGAGCATACTCTATGCTGTTTACGATTATGCGATGATCAAGATCGGGATTCCCTGTAACCCGGTGATTAATGTAAAAGTCACAAATAAGAAAAGCAAGGAATATGCTGAGGAAATGCTGTTTTTGACAGAAGATGAAATCCGGGAGATGTTCTGTTTCCTTGGGGAACATTATCCATTTTTGAAGCCAATTGCTTTTGTCGGCGTGTACTATGGACTGAGACGGGAGGAAATTATTGGACTGAAATGGTCCGCAGTCAATTATAAAAATAAAGTCCTGACAATCTGCCACACGGTAACCGGAAACACAACTATTTATAAATCAGATCGAACAAAGACAATCGCCGGACGGCGAATGCTGAACCTGTTTCCGACTGCGGAGCTTTGTTTCCGGAAAGTAAAGGAGGAACAGGATGCCAACCACGATTTCTTTGGGAATGCGTATCAGGATACGCAGAATTATGTTTTCACGCATGAGGATGGCCGCCCTTATCGACCGGATTACATTACCAGCAAATTTTCTGGCGCAATGAAGGAATTCGGTCGCCCGGAGATCACCCTGCACAAGCTGAGATATACGTGTGCCTCGCTTCTCATTGATAAAGGATGGGACGTAAAGAAAGTGCAATACTGGCTGGGAGATAATGATGCAGCAACAGTCATGAACATCTATGCGCAGTATATGAAACATAAAACCAACGCTGCGGAAAATGACCTTGCAGCGATGTCAGCGTCCGTAGCAGACCTGTTTGAGTGATTTTTTATTGTTCCTCGGCACAAGCCGGTTTTCTTCGAAATTTTTACTGAATTTTTTGCTGAATTTTTGCAGAAACGCATTTTGGTCAGCCGGATTTCAACCGTTCGCAGAAAAGAAAAAACGCCGGGAACCCTTGATTTTACTGGGTTTCCGACGTTCTCTAGCTTTCGTCGATGCGACAGGATTTGAACCTGCGACCTCTGCGTCCCGAACGCAGCGCTCTACCAAGCTGAGCCACGCATCGTATTTAATTGTGCTGTCTTGCGGAAGATTTTTTTCTTGCCCACCGAATTTCAGCTTGCTCATTATAGCATCGAGTTCTTAAAATTGCAAGCCTTTTTTTGAAATTCGGCGGAACTTTTTTGAACGATTTTTTGGATTGATTTCAGGATACTTTTCGGTTCCTGATCTTTATTCTTTTTCTTTATTCTTTCCCGCTGAAGCAGTACGTACACAGCTTACACGGCTCGATCCCGATGGATTCCTCCATGTCGTCCAGACGATGGTAGCGAAGAGAAGTGAAATTCTGCTGCTTACGTATTGCTTCGAGCATCTCTTCGTAGTTTTTGCTGCACGGGTCAGCGTAATCGGACAACACCTCTTTTGATACGTTATCGCCCTCGCGCTCTCGTACGATACGGCGGGCGATCAGATCCATGTCGGACTTGGAGCGGGAGAAATTCAGGTATTTGCAGCCAAACAGCAGCGGCGGGCAGGCAGGACGTACGTGGACCTCTTTTGCCCCGCTCTGGTAAAGGAACTCGGTGGTCTCGCGGAGCTGTGTGCCGCGCACGATGGAGTCGTCGATCAGCAGCAGCTTTTTTTCTTTGATGAGTGCTTTGACCGGAATCAGCTTCATGCGTGCGATCAGATTTCGCTGTGCCTGCTTTGTCGGCATAAAAGAGCGCGGCCAGGTCGGTGTGTACTTGATAAATGGGCGCGCAAATGGAATGCCGGATTCGTTTGCGTAGCCGATTGCATGGGCAGTACCGGAATCAGGGACTCCGGCGATGATATCCGGTGAAATATTCGCGGCCTCACGGTCGCGTTTGGCAAGCATTCCGCCGCAGCGGTAGCGCATTTCCTCGACGTTTACTCCTTCGTAGGAGGAGGTTGGATAACCATAATATACCCACAGGAAAGAGCAGATGCGCATCTTGTCGCCCGGCTCGCCGACAACGGTCACGCTATCCGGTGTGATAAAATCAATTTCAGCCGGCCCCAATTCCCGGTAATCACTGTACCCAAGATTCAGATAGGCAAAGCTCTCAAAGGAGACACAGTATGCGTCGTCTTTTTTGCCGACGACCAGCGGCGTCCTGCCGAGCCGGTCACGCGCGGCATAGATGCCATCTTTTGTCAGCAGAAGCAGAGTCATGGAACCGTCGACGATTTGCTGTACGTAACGAATGCCTTCTATGATGGTTTCTTTTTTGCAAATGAGGGAAGCAATCAGCTCGGTCGCGTTGATCTGCCCGCCGCTCATCTCCTGAAAATGTGTATTTCCGTTTTCATAGACTGACTGCAGAAGTTCGTCCATGTTGTTGATCTTGCCGACTGTTGTGATTGCAAAGCTGCCCAGATGCGACTGCACAAGAAGAGGCTGGGGCTCGTAATCAGATATGCACCCAATCCCCAGATGTCCTTCCATTTCGTCCGCGTCCTGTTCAAATTTGGTACGAAACGGTGAATTTTCAATATTGTGGATCGCGCGCTGAAAGCCCTGTTCTCCATATACGGCCATTCCGCCGCGGCGTGTCCCGAGATGGGAATGATAATCAACTCCGTAAAACAGTTCCATCGTGCAGCTTCTTTTTGCTGCCACTCCAAAAATACCACCCATATTTTGTCTCCTCGTTGCTGTCTAGTCTGCCATGATCTGGTGCTTGCGCAAAAATTCATCGGACAGTGTGATATGTCCAATACAGTCGGCGCTGCCGGTCATGTGTGCGGTCATGTCCTCATCGATGCGCACGGCGATGCGGCCGCCTGGCATATGCACGTAGACGCAGGGGTCGGTGAGGCCGAGCTGATACGCGACGCCTGCAGCCGCGCAGCAGCTGCTGCCGGATGCCAGCGTGTATCCGGCTCCGCGTTCATAGACTTCTGTGTAAATGTTATTTTTATCTGCGATGCGGATGATCTGTGTGTTGATCCCGTCCGGGAAGCGCTCGGACTTCTCCAGAGTGCTGCCAATCCCGCAGACGGCTTCTTTTGATATCTCATCCATCGGGATGATGCAATGCAGATTCCCCATCCACACGCAGGTGCCCTGATAGCTTTTTCCATTCCAGGTGATCGGTACGAGCTCTGTGCGCTCACCGCTCTCCGGTTTTGTCTGACCGCAATAGAGCTTTCCCATGGAAATGGTCAGCTCACGCGCCTCTTCATTGTGATAGCGAACGGTCACCGGACGGCTCTGCGTCTGAATCGTGAATTCTTTTTTCATTACGTACCCGGCGTCTTTCAGATATTTTGCGAAAATGCACAGGCCGGTGCCGGCAATCGCGGCCTCGCTGCCGTCCGGGTTGTAGATTTTGACGCCCATTTTTCCGAAAATCTGCACCGGGCCGACCAGAATGCCATCGGAGCCGGCGCCGAACTGGCGGTTGCAGATACTGCGGATGTCCTCAGGCTTTAATTCATAGCTGTTCTTTTCCGTGTCGTAGATCAGGTAATCATTGCCGAAGCTTTCGTACATACCCAATGTCATTTCCATAGCAAATCCTCCTTATAGAAAAAGAAAACTTCTTTGCCGCAGGACTGTCGGAAAAACTCCGGAAGTCCTTATGAATGACACTATAACACAGATCAGAGGCAAACGAAAGGTTATTTTTCACGCCTTTGTCGTTTTCTTTTTTTCTGGTACTATCGCAAAGACCTGATTTATGATATGATTCTTTACAGCAAACGGCGCTGTTTGCTGAACAGTTACGTACTCTGGTATTGGCTGAAGGATGAGAAGGGGGAGCCGCAATAGATGGAACAGCAGGAGATTTATCGTTTATTACAGCAGGTATATGAGGGCAGCTGTACGCCGGAGCAGGCTATGAAAGATATGGATAGCTGTCTCAGACCGGATATGCAGGTCGGCAATTACGCGGATATTGACTTGCATCGTGCGGTACGGCAGGGGATGCCGGAGGTAATTTACGGAGAGGGAAAGACCGCGGAGCAGATTGCCGGGATCATTCAGGCTATGGCAGGGCGGAATGTGAAAAATATCATGACAACTCGGCTGTCTTCTGAAAAAGCGGAGGAAGTGGCCCGGATGCTGGGGGCGAAGCTGAGACCTTTTTCTACGAGAACGACATCCGGAGCGGATGAGATGAACACTCTGGAAGAGGGCTCCGGCGATGTATATGATTTTATATATGACCCCACCTCCCGTATCGGCATCGCGAATGCCGCCGAATTGGAGAAGATCGGCAAAACAGTTGTGGTGGCAGCCGGGACCAGCGACCTGTCGGTTGCAGAGGAAGCCGCGATTACGGCGGAGCTGAACGGTAGCTATGTGGAGCGTGTCTATGATGTTGGCGTGGCGGGGCTGCATCGTCTGCTGCATCGTCTTCCTGTGCTGGAGGACGCAAATGTGATCATCGCGGTTGCGGGTATGGAAGGTGCATTGGTGAGTGTGATCGGCGGACTGGTTGCCTGTCCGGTGATCGGCGTGCCGACGAGCGTGGGCTATGGCGCGAATTTTGGCGGGGCTGCGGCGCTTTTGTCGATGCTGAATTCCTGCGCGAGCGGCGTCAGCATCGTCAACATTGACAATGGCTTTGGCGCGGGCGTGCTTGCGGCGCGGATCAACCGGCAGTCATGCAAATAGAGAATCAGGGAAGAGTAAAAGAGGAGAGAAGAGATTTATGAGACATTATGATACCATTTTATTTGATCTGGACGGTACTTTGACGGAGTCAGCGCCGGGGATTGTCAATGCAGTTCTGTATGCATTAAAAAAGAATGGCATTGAGGAGACAGACCGGGACAAGCTGATGACCTTTGTCGGCCCGCCGCTTTACGACTCGTTTCAGACACATTACGGGATGTCGAAGCAGCAGGCGGATCATATGGTAGATGATTTTCGGGAGTATTACCACGAGCGCGGATGGAAAGAGAACGCCCCGTACAAGGGAATACCGGAAATGCTGCAGGTTCTGCGTGCGCAAGGGCGAAAGCTTGCAGTGGCGACATCCAAGCCGGAGGAGACCGCAAAGCAGGTTCTTGCCTGGTTTGGTCTGACAGAGTATTTTGATCTGATCGCCGGGGCGACGATGGACGACAGCCGGAGCCGGAAGGGCGATGTGATCGCCTATGCGATTGCCCAACTGGAAGCAGGGGCTAAGGGCGAGCCGGAGAATTCGGAAAATGGGAGCGCTGGCGGAAACGGTGATCATATTCTCATGGTAGGTGATCGCTCTCATGACGTAGCTGGTGCAAAGGAAAATGGCCTTCCCTGCGTAGGCGTGCTTTATGGGTATGGCTCCCGCGAGGAACTGGAAGAGGCTCAGGCTGCCGCAATCTGCGCGGAGGTGGGGGATCTGCCGGATGTGATTGTGGGGCTGGAGAGGGAGTGAAGGAGAGCGATATGAAATTCTTTCACTTATCAGACTTACACATCGGCCTGAAGCTTCTGAACCGGGATCTTCGGGAGGATCAGGAGTATATTTTGCATCAGATCACGGAAATCGCGGGACGGGAATGCCCGGATGCGGTGGTGATTGCCGGGGATATTTATGACAAAGCAGTGCCGTCTGCGGAGGCTGTGGAGGTGTTTGACCGCTTTATCGGGGAGCTGCGGGAGGCGGTTCCGGAGGCGGCCATTATGATGATCAGCGGGAATCATGACAGTGCTTCGCGGGTGAACTGCTTCCGGAGCGTGCTTTCCAGGCAGAACCTGTATATGGTCGGGCAGCCGCCGCGCACAGCGGAGGAATACATCGAGCAGGTGACCTGCACGGATGAGTATGGGGAGGTGCATTTTTACCTGCTGCCGTTTGTAAAACCATCGATGGTGAAGGGCATTGTCGGCGTCGATGAGAACGGCAACAATTTTTCTTATGAAGAATCTTTACGCAGACTGATCGCGCGGGAAAAGATCGACAGAAGCGCGAGGAATGTGCTGGTCAGTCACCAATTCTACCTTCCGGTTTCCCGGGAAACGGATTCTCAACATTTTGCTTCGCAAAATGGCGCGGCCTGCGTCCCCAATCCAGGAACGGAGACAGGAATCGAGCGCATGGACTCGGAAATTCAGACAGTCGGCAATATCGACGCGGTGACGGCGGAAGTGCTGGAAGGCTTTGATTATGCGGCGCTTGGCCATCTTCACAAGCCGATGAAGGTGGGAAGCGAACGGCTCCGCTACTGCGGGACGCCGCTTGCGTGTTCCGTCAGCGAGGCCGGGCAGGAAAAAGGGATTGTTGTGGTGGAGCTGGGGCCGAAGGGAATATTGCCCAGCGCAGAAATTCAGATTTCAACGATCCCGCTTGTGCCGCTTCGTGAGGTGCGTGTGATCCGCGGGACACTGGAGGAGGTATTAAAACAGTCTTGTCAGGATTATGTGACGGTGGTTTTGACGGACAAGACAGATCTGGAAGTGATTGATATGCAGGAGCGGCTGCGTCTGGCGTTTCCGAATTTACTGGAAATCCGCAGGGAGACGGTGCGCACGGCGGATTATGAGCAGGATTACGGTGATGGATGGTCGGCGGATTCTGCTCCGGACCCCTACGAGCTGTGCTGTGCTTTTCTGAAAGACATGGATGATGCGGAGAAAGGAATTCTTCGTGATGTGATCCGGACTGTGACGGAAGCGTCTGCCGGGGAAAACGTGGCACAACCATCTTCGTTACTGCCGCGGAAGCTGTCAGGAGGGAGCGATTTATGAGACCGATCACACTGACGATGTGGGCGTTTGGTTCTTATGGCAATCAGACCACCATCCATTTTGAGGACTTAAGTCAGAACCTGTTTCTGATCACGGGGGATACCGGAGCCGGAAAGACGACTATTTTTGACGCAATTGTATTTGCGCTGTACGGCGAGACCGGATCGTCCTCGAATAAAAAGGAAGGGGTTGTGCTGCAGAGCCAGTTCGCTGCCTATGACAGGGAGCCGTATGTGGAGCTGACCTTTTCGGAGCAAAATGCTCATGGCACTGGAATTTATGACCGTGCGGCAACGCAGAGCAGCGGCAGTAACGTGACTAATCCTGCGGCAACGCAGAGCACTGAAAACAGAATGGCAGATTTTGCGGTAGCACCGGAGGGGACTGCATTCTATACGGTGCGCCGTGTGCCCCGCCATCTGCGTCTGCTGACGCGAGGCGCGGGAAAGGGTGTGACTGCCCGCGAGGTGACCGGCAGCGTTGCCCTGACCATGCCGGACGGCACGGAATATCCGTCGAAGGAGACAGACAAAAAGCTGGAGGAGATTGTCGGTCTGACGAAAGCGCAGTTTATGCAGGTCGCCATGATCGCGCAGGGCGAATTCATGGAGCTTTTAAGGGCAAAATCAGACGATAAAAAAGTGATTTTCCGCAAGCTGTTCCACACGGATCTGTACCAGAAAATTGAGGAAGAACTGGGAAACCGGAAAAGAGAGAAGGAAAAAGAGATTGCTTCTATCCGGACTGCCTGCCAGACGGAGGCGGCGCACTTAAGGATTCCGGATGGATATGAAAAAACGCCGGAGATTTTGCGGCTGCAAAAGCAGGTGCGGGACGGGAACATGACCTCGCTGGATGCTTTTCTGGAAGCTCTGGACGAGTTGTGCACGCATCTGGAGGAAAAGCAGAAAGAGGCGAAGAAGCAGCGGGAGGAAGCAGATGCCAAAGAAAAAGAGAAGCGGGATGCATTCACAAATGCGCAGAACCTTGCACAGGCCTACAGCCGGCTGGAAGCGGCCCAAAAGGAGCTTGCCGGATACGAAAAGCAGGCAGCGGAAATGGAAGAAAAGAAAGCGCTCATTGCGAATCTGCGGGCAGCTTTTGAAATTCATGGTGATTATCGGCTCTTTCGTGATGCAGCTGATACAGCGGATGCGTCTGAAAAAAAACTGGAACAGCTAAGGGATGCCTTTCCGGAACAGGAGACGCTCGTAAATGAGACAGCGGCAGAGCAGGAAAAACAGCAGACTCTTTTGGAGAAAGAGCAGGAAGCTGCGGCTCGCACAGAGGAACGTGTCAGCAAAACTCTGGAGATCCTGCAAAAGCAGGCGGATGCGGACCGACAGATCCGTCTGGATGAGGAAACGCTGAAACAGGCAGAACAAAAAGAGACGAAGGCTCTGTCTGCTCTTGAGCAGTTTTGCCAGAGAGAGCAGCTTTGGAGAGAACAGGAAGCTGCACTTGCGGATGTGCCGGAAAAGCTTGCTCTTTTTCAGGGACGTCAGGAAGGATTGGCTCATTTTTCGGATCATCTGAATACGGTAAAAAAGCTTCAGAAGGAAGTACTTTGTCAGGAGCAGGTCTGCAAGCAGGCACAGCAGGAATATATCAGGGCGGACGGTGCTTACCAGAGTGCCAGAGCGGAATATGAACAGCTGCGGGCGGCATTTCTGGACGAGCAGGCCGGAATCCTTGCGCGCAGCCTGAAGGACGGCGAACCCTGTCCGGTATGCGGCTCGCGGGAGCATCCGCATCCGGCGGAGCTTCTCCACGCTGCCGGGGCACATTGGCGCCGTGCAAACGATTTAGACACTGTGGATTCCTTGGATCGGACAGAATCCCCGGACACAGCGGCATCCTCACGCCGGACAGACGGACCGGATACACTTTCGCAGGAGATGTTGGATTCTCTGGAGAAAAAGGCGGATGAGCTTTCTGAGAAGCAAAAAACTCTTGCGGCAAAATCACACGCCGCCGCGGAGCTGCTTGCGGCGAAGCGGGAAACGCTGAAAGCGGAGGCTGAGAAGCTGCGGGAGGAGATGAAAGCGGAATCCGGCAATGAACAAAAAGAAGATGTTTTCTATAAAAATCCTGAATGGGAAAATGATGAATTTACAGAGAATAAAACGGATAAATATATTGACGAAATAATCCTTACTGCCGACACTCAGATCACGGAACAGACATTGGCGCTGAAATCAGAAAAAGAGGAGCTGGAACAACAGCGTTTGCAGCTGCAGGAGGTTCGGAAAAATCTGGAAGACGCTGATGAAAATAAACAGGAATTAAACCGGCTGGCAGAAGAGGCAAGGCAGAAAAAAGCAGCGGCTTATGCAGGACTGGAGGGAAGCCGTCAAAGACGCAGGGCATTGAATGAGACGGGAAGCTTTGCGACGGCTGCGGAGGCAAAAAAAGCGCTGACGGACGCGCAGAATTCCAGACAGGAGAGAGCGGCGGCTGCCCGCAAAGCGGCAGAGAAGGCTGTATCCGCAAGGGAGCAAAGAGACCGCACGGCGGCTCTGATCCACAAATATGAGCAGGAGCTTCCTGCTCAAAAGGAACTTTGCGAGCAAAGAAAACAGGACTATGAGGCCGGTATGCTTCGGAGGAAACAGACTGAGAGCGAATGGCAGGAGCTTGCCGCCGGACACGTGCCGGAGGATGAGAGCCGGCTGCGCGAGGAACTGGAGCAATATACAAAAGGAATCGTTTCAGCCAGAAGCCGCTTGGAATCTGCCCTTGAGGCGATCGCCGGCAGACCGGAGCCGGATCTGGAAGAATTTAACACGGAAATGAAGGTAGCGGAGGAGCAGCGGACCGCGGCGGATCAGCAGTACGCCAGAACCGGAGAGGAATACCGGGCGGATGAGCGGATGAGAGAGACCCTGCGCGCCGGGCTGAAAGAGCGTAGGCAGGTAATTGAGGAACATACACGCCTGGATACGCTTTACCGGCTGGTATCCGGTAATGTCAAGGACAGCCGTATGGACCTTGAGACCTTTGTACAGCGTTATTATATGGAACAGATTCTCCATGCGGCAAACCGGCGGTTCCTTGAAATGTCCGGCGGGCAGTTCGAGCTTCGCATGGTCGACGCCGAAAGGGCAGGAAAAGGAAAAAACCGCGGCCTGGATCTGATGGTTTACTCCACTGTGACCGGAAAAGAGCGCGAGATCCGCACTCTTTCCGGCGGCGAGTCCTTTATGGCAGCCCTTTCGCTGGCGCTCGGGATGGCTGACCAGATTCAGCAGCGCACGGCAGCCATCCATCTGGATATGATGTTTATCGATGAGGGGTTTGGCTCTCTTGACGACCGCTCACGCGGTCAGGCCGTCCGCGTTCTCAAGGAGATGGCAGGCGGCAGCCGCCTGATCGGTATCATTTCTCACGTGACAGAGCTGAAGCAGGAGATCGACGATCAGCTGCTGGTTACGAAAGATGAGACAGGCAGCCATGTGAAATGGCAGATCAGCTAGAGACATAAATAATAAAATCCCCGCATATATTTTTGGGAAAGAGGGCAACAATACAGTATTCACAGGAATTTAAGCGGGGGAATTTTATGTCCGAATACAGGAGATTTGTAGCTTATTTTTATGAATATGCGGATGGGAAAAAGCAGCAGAACGCTGGATTTGCTAAGGTGGAGCTGCGCGATGGAATGTGGCGGGTGTTGTTTCGGCTGACCATACCGGATAGGCCGGAGCCGCCATTGCGGGTCTATGGTTTTGTCCGTGAAAACGGATATCTGCAGGGCTTTTTGCTGGGGACAATGGCGGCAGGCGGAACCGCGCCGGAAGAATGGGCCTGGCGCGCTGACACGCCGGTCGGTCTGGAAAAGTATCTTTTTGGAGAAATGAATGGCATGCGGATAGAGAGCGGCGACGGCAGAAGCTTCTTTACCGTGTGGGACGACGAAGCCATGGACCCTGCACGTTTTGTGCTGGAGATGCCGCAGCCTGAGCCGATGCTGTGGGAGAAAAGCGAACCGCAATCAGAGTCGATGCCGCAGGAAAAAGAGGAAGTACAGCCTGAGCTGATGCCGCAGGAGGAAGAGGAAGCGCAGCCGGAACTTATGCCGCGGGAGGAAGAAGAACCGCAGCTCGAGGAACCTGAGCAGGTGCTGCGGTTGGAAGAATCTGAGCAGCCATCACAGCCGGAAGAACCGGAGCAGGAACCAATACCGGAAAATCCAGCGCAACCGCTTCCGCAGGAAGAACCGGAGCAGCAGCCGCACCCGGTTGAGCCTTCACGGACAGAGATACCGGCACCAGAGTCAGTCGAACTGCCTGCCCCGCAGATTACGGAAATGCCGCAGCAGGAAATCCCCGTGATATCAGAGCCGGACGTGCCGGAAATGCCATCGCAGATGCCGGCCGAGATGCCGAATCCAGCCGAAAACCTTCTGAGAAGCCGTCAGAAATTCCGCCCGTTTCAGGACGGAGAATTTACCGACTGCGTACAGATCAAACTGTGTGATATCCTCCCGCTCCAGCAGGAAAACTGGAAGGTGGGCAGAAGTAATTTTCTGCAGCATGGTTA
This sequence comes from Clostridiales bacterium, assembly GCA_020859985.1. Taxonomy (GTDB): domain Bacteria; phylum Bacillota; class Clostridia; order Lachnospirales; family Lachnospiraceae; genus Choladousia. Next base: position 130,068 of record JAJBVD010000034.1, on the reverse strand, counting down.
TTATCTGTACCGCCATCTTTTGCTCGGCAGGACGAAGGACGGCGGGTACATACTCGGTGTGCCGGGGATGCGCAATCAGCAGGAGGAATACATGGCGCAGACCTTTGGCTATGATCATTTCAAACAGTCAGGCTCGAACAGTTATGGCCGGAAGTTTGGTTATTGGTATCGGATTTTAAGAGAACCGGAGCAGATCCGGGATGGGCTGATATGAGCAGCCGGGAGCGGCAGTGCAAAACGGTTTCGGGATCTCCGCCGGAGAGTTTAGGCGATAGTAGAAGGAATGGCAACTTAGAACAGTACTGCGTGCTGACTGCAAAAACTGTATGAAAACAAGCATATGGGGGAAATCAAAAATGGAGACGATGCGCGGACATGGGAAAACCATCGGGAGAGTTGTCGGGGCGCTTACGGTTTCTTTTCTGGTCACCGTGATCCTGCTGCTGGGATTCGCGTTTTTACTTCTGAAGCTGCAGCTGACCGCGGGACAGACGGAGATCGGCATCATGGTGATCTACGTGCTTTCCTGTTTTACGGGAGGCTTATTTTGCGGGAGAAAGGCGGACAGACGTAAATTCCTGTGGGGGCTGCTGACAGGTGTGCTGTATTTTCTGCTTCTTCTGGCAATATCCGGAATGGGAGAGGAAGCACTGCAGCCGCAGCTGACCAGAACGCTTCTTTCACTGGCGCTGTGTGTGCTGGGAGGGACGCTTGGCGGAATGCTGGCCGGATGAAAAAGGTAACATTCGGCTCCTGAAATGCGGGAAGTCGTTCGGGCGAAAGGCAATGGAATACGGATGGAACGAAAAGTATTGTTTGACATTATCTGCAGTATGCGGTATAGTAAGCCCAGTTCATCGGTCGTATTGCCGATGCATCTATAACATCCGCTAGGGGAGCACATCGCTGAGACTGAGTCCGTACGGACTCTGACCCTTAACACTTGACCCGGGTAATACCGGCGTAAGGAAGCGCACATACCTGTTACGGACGAGAAAATACGGCATTCGAAGAGACGAAAGAGTTTGATTCGCAAAGTTGTACGGAATCGTTCAGACAGGGACGCTCGATGTGATTCCTCCTTGCGCAGAAAAAGGAGGATTTTTTATGTCTATTGTTACTGCAGACGGTGGCCTGACCACCCTTGGATACGTTCTCTGCGCCATTGCCGCGATTGTGCTGGTGCTGGTGGCGTCATTCTTTCACAGCAAAGCCGATTCCAGTAAGAAAATGTCCACGAAGCAGCTGGTGTACTGCGCGATGGCGATGGCACTCGCGTTTGTCACCTCGTATATCAAGCTGTTTCATCTGCCGTACGGCGGCTCCGTGACCCTGTTCAGCATGCTGTTCATCTGCCTGATTGGCAACTGGTACGGCGTGAAGGTTGGCATTCTGACCGGCCTGGCTTACGGAATTCTTCAGTTCCTGCAGGAGCCGTACGTGCTGAGCTTTTTCCAGGTGTGCTGCGACTACGTGCTTGCCTTCGCAGGACTCGGTCTGGCCGGTGTATTTTGGAAATCTAAAAATGGACTGGTCAAGGGCTACATACTCGGCATCCTCGTGCGCGGCGCATTCCACGCACTGGGCGGCTATCTGTACTGGATGGACTACATGCCGGAGAACTTCCCGCAGGCACTTTCGGCACTGTACCCGATTATCTACAATTATTCCTACATCCTGCTGGAGGGCGTGATCACAGTCATCATTATCTCGCTTCCGCCAGTTGCGAAAGCACTGCAGACGGTGAAGGAGAGTGCGGTGAAATAAAAGCGTCAGGTGCCGTTATTGCTGATGCAGATGAATGATCCTCTGGTTCCGGCTGCCGCGGAATTGCAGCGAGATGTCCTTTTCTGCTTCGATGAACTCGCCGTCGACGAGCACATCAATATAAGAAAGCATTTCCTGCGTCACATCCGTGAAAACGCGGCCGCCGGGGATCAGGTCGACGTCATACAAATATCCGGTGTAGCACCAGATATCCTTATCAGGATAGTGCTCCCGGATTTTTTTCATGAGAGCCGTGACCACCGGCTGATTTTCCGGCTCAAACGGCTCGCCTCCCAGCGCGGTAAAGCCCTGAATATAATCGGGTTTCAGCGCATCCAGAATCTCCTCTGCAGTCTCGTCGGTGAAAGGCTGTCCAAATCCAAAATCCCAGGTCTCGGCATTGAAGCAGCCCTTGCAGTGGTGACGGCAGCCCGACACAAAAAGCGAGACCCGGACGCCCGGACCGTCGGCGATGTCATTTTTTTTGATGTTTCCATAGTTCATAAGTTTGACCTCAACAGAAATATGATCCGTTCATAATGGACGCGTTCATCATAGTAATTTGTTAATGGGTTGTCAAGTTTTTTCAAATCTGGTTGAAGTCCGGTCTGCTTTTGGATATAATAAAAACGAGTGAGACTATATCTGATTTGTCAGGTGAAACGGGCAAGATGGGGAGGTGCAGGAAATGGGCTACTATCTGAACAGTGCACAGGTGTTTTCTCTTTATGAAAGTGAAACCAAAAAAACCATATTTTGTAGATAAAACAGCCATGCTGAAAGTACTGATCCCGTTAGTGGCAGAAGGAAATAACCATATCTGCATCACCCGACCGAGACGTTTCGGCAAGTCAGTGATGGCAGCGATGGTCGGGGCTTTTTTCAGTAAGGGCATTGACAGCAGCAGTATTTTTGATTCTTTGAAAATAGCGCAGGCTTCTGAGAATGCTTCAACTGTGAAATCAACAGTTGAAGCAACCGTTGATGAACGGTTTGACTATTGCGAGTATATGAATCAATATAATGTGATTTATATTAATTTTATTAAATCTGCTAATACAAGTAAAAACTATGATGAATTTATAAACAGCATAGAGGCATTTTTGATTCGGGATTTAAGAAAAAGCTTCCCGGATACAGATTACTGGGAAGGCCTTTCTCTTGTTGATTTTCTGGGGCTGATTTATGCGGATATGCAGGAAAAGTTCATCCTTATATTTGATGAATGGGATTGCATTTTCCATAAGTCTTATACTTCGAATGAGGACAGGAAAAGCTTTATCAACTGGCTTGCGGCCATGACAAAGGACACGGGTTATGTCGCGTTAAGCTATATGACAGGCGTGCTTCCGATTGCGAAGTACTCCAGCGGCTCTACGATCAATAATTTTCAGGAATATACAATGGCCACAGACGATCTGTTCAGTGAATACTTTGGGTTTACGGAGACTGAGGTTGACGAGCTTTATGACAGATATCAGAAGAGAACTGCAAGCTGCGAGATATCGAGAGAGGATTTGAGGGCATGGTATGACGGTTATCATACCCCGTCCTCGGAGCGAATGTATAATCCCCGATCCGTGGTAGAGGCGCTGACGCGCAACCGCATCCGAAGCTACTGGACAGCGACAGGGACCTATGGCGAGATTTCCACTTACATCATGAATGACCGTGCCGATGTAAAAAAAGACGTGGCGCTTATGGTAGCCGGGGAGGCGGTGCCGGCAAGGATTGAGGAATTTGCTGCCACATCGATGAATCTGACCACGCGTAACGAGATTCTTTCCGCAATGGTGGTTTACGGTTTTCTGAATTATGAGGACGGCAGGGTTCATATCCCGAACCGTGAGCTGATGGATGAGTTTGTAAAAACCATCCGAGAGAGGGAAAATCTTGGCTATATCAATCGCCTTGCGGTAGAATCCGACCGTATGCTGCGAGCCACGCTGAAAGGTGACACGAAGACGATGGAGGAGATTTTAGCTTTTGCACATGATACGGAAACTCCTCTTTTGGACTACAACGATGAGACCGAGCTGACCGCGATCATGAATCTTGTCTATCTTGCTGCACGCGACACTTATTATGTAGAGCGGGAAGATAAGGCAGGAGAAGGATATGCTGATTTCATTTTCTACCCGGAGCGGGCAGGAGACGACGGGATTATTCTTGAACTAAAAGTGGATGATACGTCGGAAACGGCGATTGCCCAGATCAGGGATCGAAAGTATATGCTGAAGTTTCAGGGAAAAATGGCGGAGAGAAAGCGTCATACCGGACGGATACTGCTGGTGGGGATCGGATACGACAGAAAGAAAAAGGTTCATCACTGCAGGATTGAGATTGCCCAGAATACGTAAAACGTTAAAACGACCCTCCTGTTTCACGAAGGGCCGGTTTTAGTGCATGAATAGTTAGAATTACAGGCAGCGGTTATGGCTGCCTGTTTTATTGTACTTTATGTATTTCTTGCCGACTGTTGCGATACTGTACCGACTGTTGCGATGTAATTTTTCAATTGGAATGACAGGCTTTACAGATGCAGCACGCGGTCTTTGATCTCCTGCGTGCGCCCCTGATTCCAGAACTGGGTGCCGATGTAGCCGCAGGTACGGCGGGCAACGCTCATCTTGTCCTGGTCGCGGTTGCCGCAGTTCGGGCACTCCCAGACGAGCTTGCCAGCTTCATCCTCGACGATCTGGATCTCGCCGTTGTAACCGCAGCAGCTGCAGTAGTCGCTCTTGGTGTTCAGCTCGGCGTACATGATGTTGTCGTAGATGAACTTCATCACGGAGAGCACGGCCGGGATGTTGTTCTGCATATTCGGCACTTCCACGTAGCTGATTGCGCCGCCCGGAGAGAGCTCCTGGAACGGAGCTTCGAAGCTCAGCTTGCTGAATGCGTCGATCTCTTCGGTCACATGGACGTGGTAGCTGTTGGTGATGTAGTTTTTATCGGTCACGCCCGGGATGATGCCGAAGCGCTTTTTCAGAAGCTTCGCGAAACGGTAGGTCGTGGACTCCATCGGCGTGCCGTAGACGGAGTAGCTGATGTTTTCCGCAGCCTTCCATTCGGCACATTTGTCGTTCAGGCGCTGCATGACTGCCATCGCGAACGGGCGTGCCTCTGGGTCGGTGTGGGATTTGCCGAGCATGCGCACGCACATCTCATAGAGTCCCGCGTAGCCCAGGGAAATCGTTGAATACCCGTTATAAAGAAGCTTGTCAATTTTCTCGCCCTTTTTCAGGCGCGCAAGCGCACCGTACTGCCAGAGAATCGGCGCCACGTCGGACACGGTGCCGAGAAGGCGTTCGTGGCGGCAGCGCAGAGCGCGGTGGCAGAGCTCCAGACGCTCATCGAGGATTTCCCAGAATTTATCCATATCGCCCTCGGAGGAGCAGGCCACGTCCACCAGATTGATGGTGACGACGCCCTGATTGAAACGGCCGTAGAACTTGTGGCTTCCGTCCGGGTTCCGCTGGCTGTCTTCCACTGTAAGGAAGGAACGGCAGCCCATGCAGGTGTAGACGTTGCCGCGTTTCAGCTTTTTCATCATCTTCGCGGAGATGTAGTCCGGTACCATGCGTTTTGCCGTGCATTCGGCTGCAAGCTCGGTCAGGTACCAGTATTTGGAATCTTCAGTGATGTTGTCCTCGTCAAGTACATAGATCAGCTTCGGAAACGCGGGCGTGATCCACGCGCCGCTTTCATTTTTTACACCCTGCATCCGCTGGCGCATCACTTCCTCGATGATCATCGCGAGGTCGTCGCGCGTCCGTCCCTCGGGAACCTCGTCGAGATACATAAACATGGTCACAAAAGGAGCCTGTCCGTTGCAGGTCATCAGAGTAATAAGCTGGTACTGGATAGTCTGGATGCCGCTGGTAATCTCGTCTTTCAGGCGGCGTTCTGTTACCATGGAAATGATGCCTTCATCCAGAGGCTCGCCGCAGGCCTCGCGTTCCTCGATCACCTTGCTGCGCAGCTTCTGACGGCTGATATCCACGAACGGAGCCAGATGCGCCAGAGAAAACGACTGGCCGCCATACTGGTTGCTCGCCACCTGCGCGACAATCTGCGTTGTCACGTTGCAGGCAGTAAAAAAGCTGTGCGGCTTCTCAATCATCGTCTCGCTGATCACTGTGCCGTTCTGCAGCATGTCTTCCAGATTGATCAGGTCGCAGTTGTGCTCCCGCTGCGCGTAATAATCCGCATCGTGGAAGTGGATGATGCCCTCGTCGTGCGCCTGCACGATCTCTTCCGGTAGCAGCACACGCATCGTCAGGTCTTTGCTGACCTCGCCTGCCATGTAATCGCGCTGTGTCGAATTGATGGTCGGGTTTTTATTGGAATTCTCCTGCTTTGCGTTCTCATTGATCTGATCCAGCAGCGAGAGAATGCTGTTATCCGTGGTGTTGGTCTTGCGGGAGAGCTCGCGCTTATAGCGGTAGCGCACGTATTTCTGCGCCACCTCATAGCCGCGCATCTCCATGATGCCCGTCTCGACTAGATCCTGAATGTCCTCAACATTCAGTGCATGGGAGGACTCGACCGCCTGCTTCGCGATCGTGTCTGCCACAGCTGCGATCTGATAGTCGTTCAGCCGGTGAATCTTTTCCACACTGTTATTCGCCTTGCGCACCGCATTTTCAATCTTTGTTTTGTCAAAGACCACTTCTTCGCCGCTGCGCTTGATAACATTTGCTCTTGTAGCTTCGCTCATTTTACTCTCTCCATTCCGTCGGTATCGATCTGCGCAGCCTGTGGCTGTCCAGTCCTGCAAAGGGCGCAAAAGCCGGCCGGACAGGCACAAAGGGCTCTTTTCCCGGGGCAGCTGCACAATCGGTTGTAAGCTTATACTATGGGAAATATGACACATCATATGGTGTGACATGTGAATGAATCGCACCAGATATTGCGCATGTTCCATGATACAGGGTTTTCAGAAAAAGTCAAGACACAATCGAAGAAAACGGGTGTAGAAAAAGAAAATGAAAATTTGTGGAAAATGATGTAAGGATACAAAAGAGAAAAGGTCATTAAATTTTCATAAAAACAATGAAGTTTTCATAGGTCTGGTTGACAAACACCCCTTCTTTTGCCATAATGCAAGGCGGTAATGTGCGGTGAAATGATCATGGCTGCACTGAAATGAAATCAGGACAATGTGCCTTTTTTCGTAAGAATTGCTGAATCTTCGGAAAGCGTAGAAACGCAGCAACTGTGAAGAAACGGAACAGCTGTGAGGCACAAAATGAGCATGAGAAAGAAGGGAAAAGGATGCTGGAACTGAAATCAATTAAGAAGGATTACCTCGCGGGAGAGAACACGGTTCACGCGCTGAAAGGAATCGACCTGCAGTTTCGCAGCAGTGAGTTTGTCGCGATCCTGGGACCGTCCGGCTGCGGCAAGACGACGATGCTGAATATCATCGGCGGGCTGGATCAGTATACCGAGGGGGATCTGATCATCAACGGCGTTTCCACGAAGAAGTATAAGGATCGGGACTGGGATACCTATCGGAACCATTCGATCGGTTTTGTATTTCAGACATACAACCTGATCCCGCATCAGACGGTGCTGCGCAATGTGGAGCTGGCGCTGACGCTGGCCGGAGTGTCCAAGGCGGAGCGGCGCGAGCGGGCGAAGGCGGCGCTGGAGGAAGTGGGGCTGGGCAATCAGCTGCACAAGCTGCCGAATGAGATGTCCGGCGGGCAGATGCAGCGTGTGGCTATCGCGCGTGCGCTGGTGAACAATCCGGACATCATCCTCGCGGATGAGCCGACAGGTGCGCTGGATACGGAGACGAGCGTGCAGGTGATGGAGATTCTCAAAAAGATTTCCCACGACCGCCTGATCATCATGGTGACGCACAACCCGGATCTGGCGGAACGCTATTCCTCCCGGACGATCCGGATGCTGGACGGCGAAATCATCTCCGATTCCATGCCGCTTACGGCAGAAGAAGTGGAAAAAGAGAAGCAGACAGACCGTCAGGCGCGGATCCGGAGCGGCAAGTCGAAAAAGCCATCCATGTCGCTGTTTACTTCGTTCGGTCTGTCGCTGAAGAACCTGACGACGAAGAGCGGGCGAACGCTTCTGACCGCGTTTGCCGGGAGCATCGGCATCATCGGCATCGCTCTGATCCTCTCTATTTCACAGGGACTGACGACGTACATTGATGAAGTCGAGGAGGATACGCTTTCCTCCTATCCGCTGACGCTGGAGGCTGAGAGTATTGATATCAGCTCTGTGCTGGAGACTTTTATGAACGTGCAGAGCAGTGAGGTGGAGCACGATACCGATGCGGTGTATCAGAAGGCTGCCCTGCAGGAGATGCTGAACGCGATCAACAACATGGAGGAGAGCGAGAACGACCTGGCCTCCTTTAAGGAATATCTGGAAAATAAGATGGCGGATGAGGACTCGGATCTTTATGAAGCGTTAAGCGGCGTGCAGTATACTTATGATCTGGATCTGTCCGTTTATACAGAGAATGTGGACGGTGAGATTGAAGAGTCAGATGTGACCAATCTTCTGATGGAAATCATGGCCAGCTATATGAATCTGGATTCTGAGACGATGTCCTCCCTGATGGGAGATACGGAAAGCTCTTCGATGTACTCGTACTCGGCGATGAGCACGATGTCCAGTTCCATCTGGCAGGAGATGCTTTCCGGCAACGACGGCTCTTATGTCAATGACCTGCTAAAAAGGCAGTATGATCTGGTCTACGGATCCTGGCCGAACGACTACAATGAGGTCGTGCTGGTGCTGGATGAAAATAATGAGATCGACGACATGACCCTCTACGCGCTGGGACTGATTTCCGAGGATACGATCATGGAGATCGCGGATGCGGCGAATGACGGGACCGAGGCACAAATTGACGATACATCCTGGACCTACGAGGAGATCTGCGACCGGGAATACCGCGTGATACTGGATTGTGACGCATATTCTTATGACAGCGCGGCCGGCACATACATTGACCTTCGTGAGACCGAAAGCGGTCTGCAGTATCTCTATGACAATGCTCTTTCCCTGAAGGTAGTCGGCGTCATCCGGACGAATGAGGATGCGACCACTGCCATGCTGGACAACGGGATCGCCTATACGAGTGCGCTGACCGAGTATGTGATCGAAGCGTCCCGGGAGTCGGATGTGGCTCAGGCACAGCTGGAAAATCCGGCCACGGATGTGCTGACCGGCCTGCCGTTTGCAGAGGGGGCTGACAGCCTGACAGACGAGGAAAAACAGGCGGATTTCCTTGCGTGGGTGACGGAGATTTCCGATGAGGAAAAGGCAGAAGTCTATATGGAGATCATGAGCACTCCGTCGGATGAACAGCTGAATGCGTCGCTTGAGGAGGCGATGGCGGCTTATACGGTTGAGGAGATGCGTGAGTCGCTCGTCCAGTCTTTGGAATCGGAGATGAGCCTGGATGAGGAGACCGCGGCGGAATATGTGGAAAGTATGAGTGATGAGAACATTACTGCAATGTTCTCGCAGGCACTGACCACGCAGATCACAGAGCAGTATGCGGCGCAGGTGGCGGAGCAGCTTGGCACCATGACTACGGAGGAGCTCGCGGCGGCTCTGGACGCAACCGTGGATTCTTACACGGCGGAAGAGTGCGCAGAGTTTTACGAGGATGTGATGGAATTCTCCGACAGCACCTATGAGGACAATCTGCTTAAGCTGGGCTATCTGGATCTGGATGATCCGTCTTCCATCAATCTGTACGCGTCCTCGTTTGAAAATAAGGATGTGGTAGAGGATGCGATTGCAGAGTACAATGAAGGCAGAGACGATCTGGAACAGATCCAGTACACGGATTATGTCGGCATCATGATGTCGTCGATCACGACCATCATCAACGCCATCACCTACGTGCTGATCGGCTTTGTGGCGATTTCATTGATTGTATCTTCTATTATGATTGCTGTGATCACGTTGATCTCCGTACAGGAACGCACGAAAGAGATTGGTATCCTGCGTGCGATCGGCGCGTCGAAACGCGATGTGTCCAGTATGTTCAACGCGGAGACTGTGATCATCGGTTTCTGCTCCGGCATTCTGGGCGTGGCCGTGACCGTGCTGCTGTGCTTCCCGATCAATTCGCTTATTCACAGCGCGACCGGTCTTAGCGGATTAAGTGCTTATCTGCCGGTTGAAGCGGGAGTGATACTGGTCATCATCAGCGTACTGCTGACCCTGATCGCGGGCATTATCCCGTCGCGGAGCGCGGCGAAGAAGGATCCGGTGGTCGCGCTGCGGACAGAGTAATTGAAGTACGATTCACGCGAAAGCATGATTTCAATAAGTGGGCTTTTACGTACTGTGTACTCTGAAAACATCTGATTGTTATGGATATAGGATAAATTATAATGGGCTCATGCACGTGCTGCATGGGCTCATTTCATGCGAACATGGGTGCGAAGAATCCTGCCTTCGTAAGCTCTGCCATGTAGAAAATCATAGGCAGGAAAGTACGTTCCGGTTACGAAAAATAAGCAGATTCCGCTTGTGGATTCATATTGCAGCGTGTATAATCGAACATGGCTATTATTTGCTATGCGGACAAAATGTGGATTGCCTGCGTCCGGCATAACAAGCATGCCGGATAAATTATGGAAAGATTGGGGAATGAACATGGAGACGAAGGATTTTGCAAAGGAAGTAAAGCAGCATCTGACAGAAAAACTGATCCCGTTCTGGTCGGGACTGAAGGACGAGGAAAATGGCGGTTTCTGCGGTTATATGGGGTATGACCTGCAGCGCGATCCGACCTATGAGAAAGGCTGTATTCTGAACAGCCGGATTTTATGGTTTTTCTCGAACGCGTATCTGCTTTTAAAAGAGGATACACTGTTGGAGAACGCTGCTCATGCGTACCGTTTTCTGCGGGATCACTGTCTGGATAAGGAACAGGGCGGCGTATACTGGTCGGTGACCTATGATGGGAAGCCGAACGACGATACGAAGCATACTTATAATCAGGCGTTTGCAATCTACGCGCTGTCTTCTTATTATGACGCGTCGAAGGATCAGGAGGCGCTGGATATCGCCTTTGGCCTGCAGGATGTGATCGAGGAAAAATGCACGGATGAATATGGTTATCTGGAAGCGTTTGACCGTTATTTCCGACCGGTGTCGAATGAAAAGCTTTCGGAGAACGGTGTGATGGCGGAAAAGACGATGAATACGCTGCTGCATGTGTTCGAAGCGTATACGGAGCTTTACCGTGTGACACATCACAGTTTTACGGCGGAGCGGCTGGAGTTTATGCTCGATCTGTTCTCACAGAAGGTATACAATCCGGAAAAGGGCAGACAGGAGGTGTTCTTTGACCGCACCTGGAATACGCTGATCGACCTGTATTCTTATGGGCACGATATTGAGACCTCCTGGTTGCTGGATCGAGGTCTTGAGGTGCTGGACAATCCATTCTATACGGAGTCAGTCGCGCCGATCACAGCGGAGATTGCGGAAAATATTTATGAGCGCGCGTACCGTGACCATTCTGTGCTGAACGAGGCGGAGAACGGCGTGGACGATACGAAGCGTGTCTGGTGGATTCAGGCTGAAGCCATCGTGGGCTTTATCAACGCCTGGCAGAAAGAAAGCGGCGCGGACAAAGAAACGCCCCCTCACTTGCGTTCGGCGGCAGGTTGCGCCGCTCATGCAGAAAACGCAGAGCGTTTGAGCGGCGCGGAAAAATATCTCACTGCTGCGAAAGATATCTGGGACTACATCTGCTCTTATTTTGTAGACCCGCGCGAAGGGTCGGAGTGGTTTGAAAATGTGAACGCCGACCATACGCCGATGGAGCTGCCAATCGTGCAGCCGTGGAAATGTCCGTACCACAACGGCCGGATGTGCATGGAAGTGATCCGCAGACTTGGATGAGAGGAGCAGCTATGATTTGCTACGACGAAGCGCACCACATTTTTAAGCTGGATACACCGAATACCAGCTACGTGTTCGGTCTGACGGATGAAAGCTATCCGGGTCAGATTTATTATGGAAAGAAGATAAAGGATACAGATCTTGGCTACCTGCTGCGGGAAGATGAGCGGCCTCAGCCGCCGTCCATACTGCGGCGCGAAAAAGCGGGATATTTTGACTTTTATCCGATGGAGTACCCGTCCGTCGGGATCGGGGATGCCAGAGAGAGCTGTATCGGTATCCGCACAATGGATGGGCAGGAAGGATTGGAGCTTCGCTACCGTTCTCATCGGATCTATGCCGGCAAAAGACCTCTGGAAGGGCTTCCTGCAACCTGGGATGCGGCTTCTGCTGCGCACTCGGACGCCTCTTCCGACGATGTGCACACAACCGGACAAAAGGACAAAGAAGCGGTACAGACGGCGCAGACAGCGTCCTGCAGCTGCAGCACACTTGAAGTGACGATGGAGGATGAGGTGACCGGTCTTCAGGTGGTCCTTTCTTACACGGCGTTTGAGGATGTAGACGCGATCACGAGGAGCGTCCGGGTTGAGAACGGCGGAGAGCGGAGCGTGTATCTGACAAAAGTGCTGTCCGCCTGCCTGCATGTGGAGCAGGAGAATCTGGAGGTACTTACTCTGCCGGGGTCCTGGTCCAGAGAGCGGCAGATACAGCGGCAGAAGCTGGGCTATGGCAGTGTTGTGACCGAATCGATCCGTGGTATTTCCAGCCATCAGGATCACCCGTTTATGGCACTCGTCACGGAGAATTGTACACAGACGACAGGCGACGTTTATGCGATGAATTTTGTCTATTCGGGGAATTTTCTTGCGAAGGCGATGCGGGATCAGTTTGACCAGACCCGTATGGTGATGGGAATTCATCCGGATCGTTTTTGCTGGAAGCTGGAGCCGGGAGAAAGCTTTCAGGCGCCGGAGGCGGTGCTGGTATACTCGGATGAGGGACTTGGGAAGATGACGAGAGCTTTTCACCGCCTGTACCGCAATCACCTGATCCGTGGATACTGGAAAGACCGGCGGCGTCCGGTGCTGATCAACAACTGGGAAGCGACGTATTTTAATTTTGACACGGAAAAGCTGTTGGCTATCGCGCGCGAGGCGGCAGAGCGCGGGATTGAGATGCTGGTCGTGGACGACGGCTGGTTTGGATACAGGAGCAATGACGACAGCAGCCTTGGCGACTGGCAGGTGAATGAGAAAAAGCTTCCGGGCGGGTTTACTTATCTGGCGCAGGAAGTCAATAAGCTGGGGATGAAGCTGGGCATCTGGCTGGAGCCGGAGATGGTTTCAGAGGATTCCAACCTCTATCGTGAGCATCCGGATTGGGCGCTGCAGATGAACGGCCGGGAGCTGGGGCAGGCCCGCGCACAGTATGTGCTGGACTTAAGCCGCCCGGAGGTTGCGGAGTATGTCTATGGGATGATCCGTGATGTCCTTTCCTCTGCAAATATCGAGTACGTAAAATGGGACATGAACCGTCTGCTCTCGGACGTGGGCAATCTGACGCTGCCTGCTGACCGGCAGGGAGAGATTATGCATCGCTATATGCTGGCGGTCTACGGTCTGCAGGATCGCCTGACGAAGGACTTTCCGCAGCTGCTTCTGGAAAACTGCTGCTCCGGCGGCGGCAGATTCGATCCGGGCATGCTCTATTACAGCCCGCAGATCTGGTGCTCAGACGACACGGACGCCATCGAGCGTCTGTCGATTCAGGAGGGCACGCAGCTGCTCTATCCGCTCTCCTGTATTGGTGCGCATGTGTCGATCTGTCCGAACCACGGTACGGGCCGCGTGACGCCGTTTGAGACCAGAGGAGTGGTGGCGCTCTCCGGTACATTTGGTTATGAACTGGATATTACAAGGCTTCCGGATGAGGAAAAAGATCAGATTCCCGGACAGGTGGCGCATTATAAGCAATTCAGTCATCTGATCCGAAACGGCGAATATTACCGCATTGCTTCCTGGCGGGAAAATCACTTGTACGACTGCTTTATGGTGGTCTCGGAGGATCGGACGGAGGCACTGTGTACCTATGTTCAGGTGCTCTCACAGATCAATTATAAGAGCCGCCGAATCCGCCTGCTGGGGCTTGATCCGGATGCGTATTACAGCGTGACGGAGGTATCCCTTGCGGAGACCTGTGCGGAAATTCAGGGACAGACCGCTGGAAATGAGGCCGCAGCAGGCGGTGGAGATAGTACAGAGAGAGACGGTGGGGACATTGCTGCAGCAGACTGTGGGAGTGCTGCTGCTAAGAAGTGCTATCAGGGTGCGGCTTTGATGTATGCAGGGATTCTGATGCCGCGGGTGATGGGAGATTTTCAGACCCGGCTGCTTCATATAAGGAAAATCTGAATAATTCCCTTGACAAAGGCAGGAAGTATTGTTATAGTAGTTAGCGTAAGCTAACAAATAAAAGATAAAACTAACTTTATCGCAAAACAATGCGCAAATGTTCACTGGCGCTCAAATGAGCGCCTTTTTAAGGGGAAAAGGTTAGACTATTCTAACCGGGAGGCTCAGATGAGTGTAGTAATTATAGGCGGCAATGAGGGAATGGTGTGTCAGTACGAGGGTATCTGCAGGAATTATGGCTGCAAGGCAAAGGTTTTCGCAAAAGAAAACGGTGCGATCCGCAAAAAGCTCGGCAATCCCGATATGTTTATCCTTTTTGTAAACACAGTGTCTCACAAAATGGTAAAGAGTACACTTCAGGAAGCAAAGAGAAATAAGATCCCGGTGGTTCGCTGCCATTCCAGCAGTGCTTCGGCACTGGAGGATCTTCTGAGTGAGCATATCGCGTAATCGGAAAAGCAGAGAACGCCATTCGCTGAAAGCAAATTTTGCATGCAGAAAAATGTAAATATCTGGATGGATAAAGGTTCTGAAATTCGCAGACGATATAATCATCATTTTTGGCAGATGGAGGCATAGGAGGATGGGAACAGAAGCAATCGGTTATGTGCTGGGGCAGCAATGTGCGCCGGTGATCGCCGGAGTCAAGCCGTCCAATCTTCTGATCGTGGAAAAGGGCAATCAGAATGGATTGCGGCATGTCCTGAAAGGGACAGGACTCCGTGCGCATTTGCTATATTCTTCGCCGGAAAAGGATTACTGGTTTCTGGTTGACCCGGATGCATTTCAACAGCTCCTGAAGGAGCAGCAGAAGAGTGAATTTCTTCGGGAATGCGGGTATGAGAACGAAGACATGGAAGCGGTACTGGAAAGACTGGCGGAACGCTTTCGGGAGTATAAGCAAAAAGTCTCTGACTTTCCGCATGAAATGGGTGTTCTCTTCGGCTATCCGCTGAATGATGTGAAGGGATTTATCGAAAATAGCGGGAAAAATTTTAAACGGTCCGGTTACTGGAAAGTATATGATGATGTGGCTTATGCGGATCGGATTTTTGCCTTGTATGAATCTGCAAGACGGATGGCTCTGAAGCTGTGCGGTCAGGGATGGCGTATTGCCGATATCTGGAAATGTTTTCGTGCTTCAGAGCTTCAGTGGAAACCGGATCTGGCCTGAGAGGCACGTTATTTGAATCTGGCAGTTCATGGTTCGAACGTTTTACGGAACTGTTTGGACTATAAAAATATTTATTTTATCAGGAGGATAGAAAAAATGGCGGAGTTAAAGGTAGTGTTCTGGAGTGGTTCAGGAAATACGGAGTCTATGGCGGAGGCCATCGCAAAGGGGGCTAAGGAAGCAAAAGTGATTTCTATGGAAGATATCACTCCGGCGGAGCTTGCAGATGAAAAGGTATTTGCGCTTGGCTGTCCGGCTATGGGCGATGAGGAACTGGAAGAGACGATCGTTGAACCGTTTGTGGCGGAACTGGAAAAGAATGTGGAAGGAAAGACCATCGGACTTTTCGGTTCATATGGCTGGGGAGACGGAGAGTGGATGCGTCTCTGGGTAGAGCGTATGCAGAAAGCCGGCGCTGCGGTAGTAGACGGGGAGGGCGTGATCTGCGCAGACGCTCCGGACGATGAGGCAGAGCAGGCTCTTGCCGCACTGGGCGAAAAGCTGTCGCAGCTGCTGTAAACCGGAAATATTCGGTACGCAGCCCTGCGCACTGAAATCGGGCAAGAGACGGCTTGCCGGCTCCTGCCCGCCGCGCGAGCTGCGTCCGACGTCAGTCGGAAAAATTCCTTGCGCAGCCCTGCGCATAAAAATACGCTGTCCGGATGGACAGCGTATTTTCGTCTGGCACACATATTCTTAAAGCTTTACCACGTTAGCAGCCTGCATTCCGCGAGCGCCTTCTGTCAAATCATAAGAAACTGCCTGGCCTTCTTCGAGGGTCTTAAAGCCTTCGCCCTGGATTGCAGAAAAATGTACGAATACATCAGAACCGTTCTCACCGGTAATAAAGCCATAACCTTTTTCTGCGTTGAACCATTTTACTGTACCCTTATTCATGATGGTACCTCCTAAAAATATTGCTTTGAACATATAACCGGAAAAAAATTTCACTAACTGTTATAGACTACAAGGGGTTTCATTTCATAATCTATAAGAGTTAGTGAAATTTTATCCTGTCAATCCTTTAGCACAGCCCATTATAGCACAATATGGGGTACTGTCAAGCAAAAAGACGGAAAATTTTATTCTGCCAAAATTGACAGAAAACTTTATTCTGTCTCGTCCTCATTGGCCGTGTCGTCCTCTTCCGTAAGCTCTTCTTCTGTCTCTTCATCCAGCTCCTCTTCATCCAGCTCCTCTTCGTCCAGTTCCTCCTCGTCCAGGAATTCAGCTTCCTCATCGGTCAGGACCATTTCGTCGTAGGATTCGGTGGTGATGTCGGCAGAGTTATAAAGGATCTCTGTGGCCTGAGATTCATACAAACTCCATACCAGATAGGAGCGAAGCATGTCGGCCTCGAAATCAGCAGCGCTCTCGTAGCCATAGTATTCCGCGTATTCTTCTACATAAGCGACGTAATCTTCTTCGGTAACTTCAATGTCGTTGGCCTCACAGATGTAGCTGATCAGCAGACGGCGAGCTGCCAGATCTTCGACTTCCGCGTCGAACTCTTCCTGAGTCATTTCAAGCTCTTCAAGCATTTCCTCTTCATCCGTAGTGTCAAGGAAGAAAGCATAACTCTCAACGTTTTCCTCGTAGCAGGACTCGTACAGGTCATCCGGAATTTCAGAAATCTCACACTCATCCAGAGCGGCTGTGATCAGCGCTTCCAGAACATCTGCGTAGCTGTACTCTTCGTATTCCTCTTCCAGCTGCGCTCTCAACGCTTCCTCGTATTCTTCGGTGGTAGAATAATCGGTATTTTCTGCGACAAAATCGTCATCGTATTCCGGTGCGGATATCTCGCAGACGCTGTCAATGTAGGCTTCAAAATTGACTGTCTCACCAGCCCAGGTCTCGTCGATCAGCAGCTCCTCTGCGGCATCTTCGCTAAAGGTTATGTTGAATTCCAGTACATCAGCAGCAGAGGCACCGATCAGGGCATCATCAAATGCTTCCCCATATTCCTCATCGCCGAGATAAAAATAGGTATCTTCTGAATAGGATTCGTCAGAGCCTTCAACGGTAGAAATCAACGTCAGATAAATTACATCGCCGGATTCGGCCGCCCGGTCGACAGTGGTCTCTTCACTGTACAAATCGAGTTCATATTCAATCTCTTCCTGAACGGTTTCGTCTGTGATCTCATAAGTGTACTGTGTCACTTCCAGACCCTCCAGATCGCCTACGGTGATGTAGTCTGAGGCATTTTCAACCAGATAATCGGATGGAGTGATCGCTTCCAATCCTTCCTCTGCTTCTGTTTCAGCTTCCGTCACGGCGGCAGCCTCCGTCTCGGTGGTTTCAGAATTGTCGCTGCCGCATGCGGTGAGCATCAGCGCGGCGGTCAGTCCGGTAAGAATCAGAACGGATCTTCGTTTCATATTTTTAAGGTCCCCTTTTCTTTATGTATATGTGTTGTCTGCAGACACAGTCCCGGACAGAGCTGATATGGAAAACCAGAGGAACAAAGCGGCCTTCCAGAATGTTCTGCTGCCGAAACCTGTATGATACAATATTTAGTGTAACTATAACATTGAAATTCGACAAAGTAAACAACATTTCTGACAGGGACACAGTTTTTTCACTTTTTGCTTTTCAGAAAAAAAGGGTTGTGATAAGATAGGAAAGAACTTGCGTCGTTTACTATAAAATGGACGGCAGTAACAGGAGGCAGCATGGCTTTTATTGAGATTCCCCCAAAAGCGGGGCGGATTCTGCGGATTTTACATGAAAATGGATATGAAGCATATGTGGTTGGCGGCTGTGTGCGGGATTCCCTGCTCGGAAGAAGGCCGGAGGACTGGGATATTACGACATCCGCATCGCCTGCTCAGGTCAAGCGGCTGTTTGCTCATACGGTAGATACAGGAATTCAGCACGGTACGGTGACTGTTCTTGAGGAGCATGAGGGCTTTGAGGTCACGACCTACCGGATTGACGGTGATTATGAGGATGGGCGGCATCCGAAACAGGTCACGTTTACGGCCAGCCTGACAGAGGATCTGAAACGCCGCGATTTTACGATCAATGCGATGGCGTATTCGCCTGAGACCGGACTGGTGGATGAGTTCGGCGGGATGAAGGACCTAAAAGAGCGGATGATTCGGTGCGTGGGCAGTCCTCAGGAACGGTTCGGGGAGGATGCGCTGCGGATGCTCAGGGCCGTGCGCTTCGCAGCACAGCTGGGATTTGAACTGGCGGACGGCGTCAAAGGCGCGATTCATGAGATGGCGGGCAACCTGCGCCTGGTGAGCGCGGAGCGGATTCAGACGGAGCTTGTCAAGCTGATTGTTTCTCCCAGACCGCACTGGCTGCGGCTGGCATATGAGTGCGGGATTACGGCGGTGGTTCTGCCGGAATTTGACCGGATCATGCTGCAGCGGCAGAACAATCCGCATCATGCGTATTCGACCGGAGAGCATACTCTTGTCGCGATGCAGAATATTCCGGCGGACAAGGTTCTGCGGCTTACCATGCTGTTTCATGATATGGGCAAGCCGGAGGTATTTGAGACGGACGAAGCGGGGATTGATCATTTTCACGGGCACGCGGCGCACAGCGAGGTTATCGCCAGAGAAATTTTGCACCGCCTGAAGTTTGACAATGAGACGACAAGACAGGTCTGTGCACTGGTGCGCTGCCATTCGCGTTATCCGAAGCTCAGTGCGCATGACGTGCGTCTGAATGCGTATGAGATCGGTGGGCAGGAGCTGTTTGACCGCTTCCTTCTGGTAAAGCGGGCAGATATTTTGGCACAGCATCCGGACGTGATCGGGCAGAAGCTGGATTATTTAAAGGAAGTGGAGCATATCTGGCAGGATGTGAAAGCACATAAGGACTGCCTGTCCCTTGGCGAACTGGCGATATCAGGCAATGACCTGATCGCAGATGGGAAAAAGCCGGGACCGGAGCTTGGGAAACTTTTGCAGACGCTTCTGATGGAAGTGCTTCAGTATCCGGAACGAAATACAAAGGAATATCTGCTGGCGATGAGCAGGGAGATGTGAAAAGAGGAGACAACATGAAAAAGACATCGATGCGCAGTTCTTTGACATTATTATTGACAGCGGTAATCTGGGGCGTGGCGTTTGTGGCGCAGAGCGTCGGGATGGATTATGTGGAACCGTTTACGTTTAATTTTACGCGCTGCATTCTGGGCGGCTTGGTGCTGATCCCGTGTATTGCGTTGATGGACCGGCAGAAGATACGGCAGGAGTCCGGCCGGGAGAAGACGGACGGCTCCGTGAATGCGGAGGATGCTGCGCGTTTGAGCGGTGCTGCGGAGCAGGAGAAGAACAGGAAAGGCAAAGCGGAGCGCCGCACACTTCTGGTTGGTGGTATCTGCTGCGGCATCGCCCTCTGTGTGGCGTCCAATCTGCAACAGATCGGGATTCAGTACACGACGGTAGGAAAGGCCGGTTTTATCACGGCATTGTATATTGTTTTGGTGCCGGTGATTGAGATTTTTTTTGGGAAAAAATCAGGCGTCAAAACCTGGATCAGCGTTGTGATCGCGGTGGCGGGCTTATATTTGCTTTGTATCACGGAGAATTTTTCGATTGGCACAGGCGATATTCTGATTCTTCTGTGCGCGCTCGCTTTTTCCGTACATATTCTGATCATTGACTATTTTTCGCCGAAGGTGGACGGAGTACGCATGTCGTGTATTCAGTTTTTCGTCTGCGGGATTCTTTCCGGGATAATGATGCTGATTTTCGAGACGCCTTCTGTCGGCGCAATCATACAGGCCTGGCTGCCCATCGGCTATGCCGGTATTTTCTCGTGCGGTGTGGCGTATACGCTTCAGATTATCGGTCAAAAAGGGACCGACCCGACCGTCGCTTCTCTGATTCTCAGCCTGGAGTCGGTGGTTTCCGTGCTGTCCGGCTGGCTGATCCTGCACCAGAGCCTGAGCAGAAAAGAGCTTCTGGGCTGTCTGCTGATGTTCCTGGCGATCATCCTGGTGCAGCTGCCGCAGAAGGCAAAACATGTAGAGCAATGAGTTTGTTGCTCTGCTTATGCCGAAAACGCTGCGCGTTTGAGCAGCGTTCATGAAAATGATGATAGAGTAACGGCATAATTTTCATGAAATAACCGTGGAGGGTCGGTTATGAAGCGCAGACCGGAACACGAAATTAACAGCGAAGAAACTTGACGGAAAGGGGAAATCCCAACATGGACACAAAAAAGAATACAAAAGAGGGATCAAAGAAAACGAGGGGAATCCTGTGCGCGTTAGCAGGCGGCATGCTCTGGGGCATCTCCGGCGTGTGCGGCCAGTACCTGTTTCAGAATAAGGGTGTGACGGCGACGTGGCTGGTGCCGATTCGGCTCACCAGCGCCGGATTGCTTTTACTGTTGTATTTTTTGCTCCGCGACCATGAAAGAGCATTGTCTGTCTGGAAGGAGAAGCGCAATGCGAAAGACATTCTGGTGTATGCGATCGCGGGCATGATGCTTTGCCAGTATTCGTATTTTCAGACTATTGAGTGGTCGAACGCAGGGACTGCTACAGTGATCCAGTATCTGGGTCCTGCGATGACGGTTGTGTATATCTGCATTTCCGAGCGGCAGCGTCCGAAGAAAAAAGAAGTTATCGCGGTGCTGTTCGCTCTTTGCGGTATTTTTCTGATTGCGACGCACGGGAAGCCGGGCTCTCTGGCTCTTTCCGGACGGGCACTGGGCATGGGATTGTTATCCGCTGTGGGGCTTGTAATCTATACGGTAAAACCGAGGCGGCTGCTTACGCAATTTCCGTCTCCGCTTATTCTGGCGTGGGGAATGCTGATCGGCGGGGTTGTGCTGTCAGCGGTCATGCGTCCCTGGAATCATATGCCGCAGATTGACGCGGAACTGATCGGTGTACTGCTTGTGATTATCTGTCTGGGCACGATGACAAGTTTTTCCCTTTATCTGCACAGCGTTAGTCTGATCGGGCCGGTGCAGGCGGGACTGTACGCCTGTATAGAGCCGGTGGCGGCGACTGTATTTTCTGTTATCTGGATGAAAGAGACGTTTGTGGCGATTGACCTGCTGGGATTTGTGCTGATCATAGCGACGGTGTTTGTGCTGGCGGCGCCGGAAAAAGACTGACAGAAGGATGACTGAGGGCAGAAAGCTGACAGCGGAAACAAAGACAGACAGAAAGATGGATATGAAAGAAAAGATATAAAGAAAGGATTGACATGGCATGGGCGGCTGCACACTCTGTCCGCGCAGATGCGGCGCGGACCGCGAGAGCGGGCAAAAGGGACGCTGTCACGCGGACGATAAAATGCGGGTGGCGCGCGCGGCACTGCATTTCTGGGAAGAACTGTGTATATCGGGGAAAGAATCTGGCGGTTCTGGGGAAGCGCCCCCTCGCCAGAGCTCGGCGGCAGGTCGAGCCGCCCATGATAAAAACGCTGCGCGTTTGGGCGGCTCTGGGGCGGTGTTCTTTTCCGGCTGCCCATTGGGCTGCGTTTACTGTCAGAACCGTGCAATCTCCCGAGGACAGGCGGGAAAGGAGATATCCGTGGAACGCCTTGCGGAGATTTTTCTGGAGCTGGAAGCGCAGCGAGCGCTCAACATCAATCTGGTGACGGCAGGACATTATGCGCCGCAGGTCTGTATGGCGCTGCGGCTGGCCAAAGATCAGGGACTGTCCCTGCCGGTCGTCTGGAACAGCAGCGGCTATGAGACGGTGGAAACGCTTCGTATGCTAGAGGGGCTGGTGGATATTTATCTGCCGGATCTGAAATATCTGGATCCGGCGCTGGCGAAAACATATTCTCATGCAGAGGATTACCCGGAGGTCGCGAAAGCGGCAATCCGCGAGATGGTGCGCCAGCAGCCGCGGCCGCGGTTTGTAAGGGACAACATTGAGGCTGCGGAAGCTTCGGAAGATAGGAAGACTGCAAACCAGACAAAAATTTCAAATGATACGAATATCACAGATGACGCGAAAGGTATGGATGATGCCGAAGATGGTGAGTGCATGATGGAGGCCGGGGTGATCGTACGCCACCTGCTTCTCCCGGGGCATGTGCGGGAGGCGAAGCATGTGGTATCCTATCTTCATGATACGTACGGGGATCAGATATATATCAGTCTGATGAACCAGTATACGCCGCCAGCGGATATTTTTTCGAAAACTTATCCGAAAACAGGCAGCACTGGTAAGGCAGAAAATGCTGCTCATGCAGAAAACGCTGCGCGGCTGAGTGCTGCTCTGGAGCTTTTAAGACGCCCGGTCACCAAGCGGGAATATGAGCGGCTTCTGGATTATGCGGTACAGATTGGCGTCACGCAGGGATTTTTTCAGGAGGGCGGCACTGCGGCCGAGAGCTTTATCCCGGCATTTGACGGGACAGGAGTATCATAACATTCGTGTGGGACATTCCATCAGAAAGGGGAACAGATGGTTCATGGAAGAATTACACAATCACACGGAAAATGCGGAAAAATTCAAAGGCGTGCTTGATGAGAATGCCAGCATTTATCAGCAGCGGGAAGTAAAGAGCGGCCGGGAGCAGATGGCTGCGCTGCACGGAAAAGAAAAAAGAGAATTTTTCAGAGAGTATTACGGGAAAAAACTGCTGGCTGCAGTGGTGATTGCAGCTGTGGGACTCTATTTTATCTATAATTATGTGACAACTCCGGAAACTGCACTCAACATCCTTGCAGTAAACGCGTCGGAGGAAGGAAATGAGGAATATGAGGAGACGTATTTTTCAGATTTTCTGGAACAGAACGGGGTCGATTCTTCCCGATACGTGGTCAGCGCAAACCGCTCGGTCAATGTGGATGCGAACTCGGAAGACTCTTTTAATACAAGCAGTGTGGAGACGATCGTAACCCTTTTTACGGCACAGGAGGTCGATCTGTTTTTCGCAGACAATGATTATTTCCTTTCTATGGCGGCGTTGGATTATATGGAAAATCTGGAAGATTGTCTGAGCGAGGAAGAAATTGCGGCTCTGGATGAGGACGATCTGGTCTATGTGACAGTGCAGGAAAGCGACGATGAGTATGAGATGGAGGAGGATCCGGACTCCAATGCCGGCGAAACGATTCTGGCCGGGATCCGTCTTTCCCAGGAGGAAGGGTGGCTTAAGGAGATGAACTGGTATCCGGATGGATTTGATGTGATCATCGGGATTCCGCTTTCCGTTAAAAACGAGGATCTCGCTCTTGCAATGTTCAGGGAAATCTTGTCTTATGGGGAATGAGCCGCGGGGAGGTACAGCTGACGTCGGGGGAGCGCTTTCTGCTCCGCTTCGGCCGGCGTTTTCGCTGTGACCCGGCGGAGAATCGGGGTGAAAATATGCCGAAAACAGTAAAGCTTTCTGATATTGCCGCACGGGTCGGCGTCAGCACGGTCACCGTGTCAAAGGCGCTTTCCGATAAAAAGGGCGTCAGCCGGGAAATGCGGACGAGGATTAAGACCATCGCGGAAGAGATGGGCTATCAGACTCCGTCTGCCGTGAAAAAGAAGAACCAGATGCGCAGCTATATATTCGGGATCCTGATCGCGGAGCATTTTCTCGGAAAATATGACTCCTTTTACTGGCAGATGTACCAGGATGTGACGACGAAGGCGGTCGCGGAAGGCAGCTTCACGTTGTTGGAGCTCGTTTCCGCGGAGGCGGAGGAGCAGATGGATCTTCCTAAGCTTTCCGTGGAGAAACGCGTGAATGGCATTATTATCATTGGGGAACTTAAGAAGGGATATCTGGAACACCTGAAAAAAGAATGCGAAGTGCCGGTGGTCTATCTGGATTTCTATGATGGGACGCCGGACTGCGACGCAGTGATCTCGAACGGGTATCATGGCATGTATGCGCTGACCAATCATTTATTTGATCTGGGGCATCGCCGCATTGCGTTTGTCGGGAATCTGCTTGCCACACAGAGCATCACCGACCGCTATTTCGGGTATCGGCATGCCCTGCTTGAGCATGGTGTGGAGATGGAGCCGGACTGGCTGATCGGAGACCGGGATCCGAAGACAGGCAATATGGATGAGGAACAGATGCAGCGCTTTCCGAAGGAGATGCCGACTGCGCTGGTATGCAACTGCGATCTGACGGCGGCCACCATGATCCGCATTCTGGAGGAACGCGGCCTGCATGTCCCTCAGGATATTTCCGTTGTCGGCTTTGACAATTTTCTTTATCCCTGGCTTTGCCGGACTGCAATCACGACCTATGAGCCAAACAGTAAAGCGATGGTTGCAAAGGCTCTCGAAAAGCTGATACATAAAATTGAAGATGCCGGCTATCAGCCCGGAGTCTTTACTGCGGACGGGCATCTGGTTTATGGGGAGAGTGCAGCCCGCATACCGTTGCCGGAGCATTCTTTTTAAAAAGCATGGGAGTCACTCCGGTGCTTTTTTTGAACAGATTGATAAAGTGGTTTGTGTTCTCAATTCCCACTGCGTTGCCGACCTCGTATACCCGCATATTGGTGGAAAGCAGCAGATCTTTGGCGGCTTCCATGCGGCGGGCATTCAGGTAGCGAAGCGGCGGCATTCCGTAATAATGGGAGAATTCCCGGCAAAGCCGTTCCTTTCGGATGGAAAACCGGATCTCAAACTCCTCCAGATGAAGAGGAACGTGATAGGACTGGTCGAAGGTCTCTTTCATTTCCCTGATGTAGTCCGGGATAAACTCTGCGGAACGGTTGTCCGTCAGGATCAGGCTGCAGAGTTCGGAAAGTATGCTGACAATCCATTTCGAGGCACTGACAGATGCCGGAACGGAGCGGATCGGAACGATCTTCAGAAGCTGACGGATGGAGTACTCGATATCAGAAGAAAGAGGCAGGGAAAGCAGGGGGGAGCCTGTGCGTTCAGAAGGTCATAATATGCTGCCGCCTCGTCTGACCGCAGAAAAAACATGGCACAGTCCATCTCCGGCGGCGCGATTCGAAGCTGAAGGGACTCCTCACTCTCACAGTTGAGCAACAGAACAGATCTTTCCGACAGAAACAGAGCGCTGCCCTGCCTAAGCAGCGTACCGCTTCCGGAAAAAACATAGAGAAGCAGAAAGCAGGGAAAAGAATCTGAACGGAGCTGTGTTGTAGAACTCAGACGGAACCTTCCCCCGTAATACATTCCGGGCATATGATCATTCAGAAGCCAGTGTTCTTTCTCAAAATATGACAGGACTGATTCATGGTGAAAAAACATTTCCGGAGCATCTTCCGGTGAGTTTATCATTTGGTTACCTGTATCCATCTGCGCGGTTCTCCTTGTATGCAAGCACATTTTTCTTCTGATAGGTCACACTATCGGAACTTCGTTCCTTCGTGTGACAATTATACAACTGTTTCCACAGGAAAACAAGAAGGAGTAATTTTAAGTAATTAAATTAACTAAAATGAATTAATTTAATCTCTAGCAAAGAAAAACACAGGCAAACATGAACAAAATTTTAAATCAGATTTTGTAAAAAACATATAAAATGACGTTGAAAACAAAAATGAATGATAAAAAGCCAAAAATGAATGATGTACAAAATAGAAGAAATTCCTATAATGTGGCTATGTTATCGAAACAGATTTCATAATAATAAGGAGGACAACACTATGAAATTAAAGAAGGCACTTGCCGTTGTTATGGCGGTATCCATGGCAGCTTCTCTGTCCATGGTTGCATCTGCTGATGAAGAGAGCAGTATTCCGGCATATGCGGACATCGTACTTGGCGAGGACTATACGGATCTGGAAGCTTCCATCAAGTTCATCCATCACAAGACTGACCGTGAGGAAGACGGCACGATGGCAGAGCTGATCGCTGCATTCAATGAAGTATATCCGAACATCACCGTTACCACAGAGGGCGTTACGGATTACGCGGAGGATTCCCTTCTTCGTCTGTCCACAGGCGACTGGGGCGACATCATGTTCATTCCGGCGATCGACGCGGACGAGCTGCCGACCTATTTCTATTCTTACGGCACGACCGAGGAGATGAGCGAGCTGATCAATTTCGCGGACGCATATTCTTATAACGGTCTGAGCTATGGTATTCCGTACATGGGCAATGCACAGGGCATCGTTTACAACAAGGCAGTGTTCGAGGCGGCCGGTATCACAGAGACTCCGACGACTCCGGATGAGTTTATCGCAGCTCTGCAGGCGATCGCGGACAACACCGACGCAATCCCGCTTTACACGAACTACGCTGCAGGCTGGACAATGGGTGCATGGGATGCTTACGTCGGCATCGTATCAGACGGCGACGACACCTACATGAATCAGAAGTTCGCGCATGACGCGGATCCGTTCTCAGATCCGGGCGACGGCACAGGCGCTTACAATGTTTACAAGATTCTCTATGACGCAGTTGCTGCAGGCCTCATCGAGGACGACTACACCACGACCGACTGGGAAGGCTGCAAGAGCATGATCAACAACGGCGAGATCGGCTGCATGGTACTCGGCTCCTGGGCTTATATCCAGATGGTAGAAGCCGGCGACAACGGCGACGACATCGGCTACATGCCGTTCCCGATCACGGTAGACGGTACTCAGTATGCGAGCGCAGGCGGAGATTACAACTACGCGATCAATGTGAACAGCTCTGACACAAACATCACCGCTTCTCTGATCTTCGTAAAATGGATGACCGAGGAGTCCGGATGGTGCGAGCTGGAAGGCGGCTACCCGGTTGATAAGACCGGAGAGATGCCGGAGGTATTCTCCGCATTTGACGGCTGCGTACTGCTGACCGATGTTGCTGCAGTGGAAGGCGAGGAGACGCTCCTTGACGATATCAACGCTGAGTCTGAACTGTCCTTCAACGCAGGCGGCAACTCCAAGATTCAGAGAATCGTAGAGTCCGCGTTCACGGGCGCTGAGACCTTCGACGAGATCATGGCAGACTGGACCGCGGCATGGAATGACGCGCAGGATTATCTCGGAATCGAGACGACTACATACTAAAATGAAGAAAGACTTGTTCGGATGATTGCTGCTGCATACAGGAGGTGCAGTTCATAACCGCCTGGTTTGCTCCGGCTTCGGACAGTTTCGATGAGAAAAGTGAGCCAGAGGGGATTTCTTCTCTGGCTCCTTTACTGATACGCAGGGTCGGGCAGTGCACTTTGGCAGTTGATGTCGTACCCGGCTGTATTTAGCAGAAAGGCACTGAACAGTTACGAAGGAAGACAGTTTGTGATGGACGTAACCGGTAAGGTTCGGAACAGTTACAGATGAACTGATGATTCAGAAAGGAGGATTTCTGTGGCGGGGACAGTTGCTGTGAAGAAAAAGAAAAAGCGCACATTTAAAGAATGGATGAAAAGCAGGGACGGCCAGCAGGTGCAGGTGATGATCGCTTTTATGACGATTCCGCTTCTGCTCTTATTTGTGTTTACATATCTGCCGTTTGGCGAGATGTTTCAGTTTAGCTTTTACAATATGAAATATGTAGGTGAGCGGACCTGGGTCGGATTGAAGAACTATATCCGCGTGTTCCAGAGAGACGACTGCTTCGGCGCGCTGAAGCTCAGCCTTTATTATATGGCCGGATCTATTGTGCAGCTGGCTCTTGCGCTCTATCTGGCAACGATACTGAGTTTTAAAGTAAAGGGCGGAAAGCTTTTTAAAGGATGTATGTTCTTCCCTTATCTGATCAATGGTATTGCGATAGGTTTTATTTTCAAATTTTTCTACACCAGAGGCTACGTTTTTGATACAGTGCTTCAGTGGTGCGGATTTGACCTGGAAAACCTCCCGTACTGGCTGCGCGACCAGAGGATCAATAACATCTCTCTGGTGGCGACCTCCGTGTGGCGTTACTTTGGACAGAACATGGTGCTGTTCATCGGTGCGATCATGTCTGTGGACAATACGCTCTACGAGGCAGCACAGCTGGATGGTGCGAATAAATTTCAGCAGTTCCGCTATGTGATTCTTCCGAGCATCAGCACGATCGTCACACTGAACGTGATCCTTTCCATCACTGGTTCCTTAAGTGCGTTTGAGCCGTCCTATGTTATCACGAGCGGTGCGAATGGTACAGCAACCTACTTTGTGGTCATGCATGAGATCGCGCATACACAGCAGAAGGTCGGTCTGGCGAGCGCGATGGCAGTGGTTCTTCTGGTGATCATCCTGTTCGCGACTCTGCTGCAGAACCTGTTCTTTAAGTATGTGTTCCGAAGCAGCGATGATGAAGATCCGAACGCTGCCAAGAAACGCGACAAACAGGCGGCGCGTGCTGCAAAGCACAGGGCGAAGGCAATGGAAAGCAAAAGCGGCGGTTCTGCGCTGCCGGAACAGAACAGGTAAAGGAGGCGACGGAAAATGACTGCTGCAAAAAAAGTGGAAAGGGCTGTTTTGACCTTCCTGAAATATTTTTCACTGGTGTTTTTCTCGTTTGTTGCGCTTCTGCCGGTCGTCTCCTGCGTGATCACCGCGTTTAAGACCGAGACGGAATACCAGCAGACGAATGTTATGACACTGCCGGAAGGGCTGTATTTTGGCAACTTTATAGAAGCATTCCAGAAAGCGAATATGGGGCGGGCGTTTTTCAACTCCGTGCTCATTCTGGTATGTGTACTGTTTGCTTCCGTATTTATCGGTACACAGCTGGCGTACGTGCTGAACCGGTTTAAATTCCCGTTCAACAATCTGATCCGGAACCTGTTCCTGTTTGCCTCCCTGCTTCCGGGCGTGGCGATGCAGGTCTCCCTGTATCAGATCATGAATAATTTAGGATTTATTAATAAGCTTTACGGATATATCATCATGATGTGCGGTACCGATGTCATCTCGATTTATATCTACATTCAGTTTTTCGAGAACATCGATATCTCGCTGGACGAATCGGCGATCGTGGATGGAGCTTCGCTCTTTACGATTTTTTATAAAATCCATCTGCCGCTTTTAAAGCCGGCAATCGTGACTGCCTGCATCTTAAAAGGCGTGGGCACCTACAACGAATACTATTCGGCAAACCTGTACCTGCAGGATAAGACGAGGCTGGGGACGATGGCGACCTCGCTCTACACATTCGTAGGTCCGTTGGGAAGCCAGTACAATCTGATCTGCGCGGGCGTGATCATCTCGCTTCTGCCGGCCCTGATCCTGTTTATCTTCTGTCAGGATCAGATTTACAGCGGCCTGACCGCCGGATCGGTGAAGGGCTGATGAAGCCGGAGCAATCGAAAACGAAGGAAAGAGAAGGAAAAACATCATGTATATTTCACCGGACCATGAGCTGCTGCAGTACAGCGGCAGAATCGATTTTGAGGAGCCAAAAGCTCCGGTGTTTGTCTTTCCGTGCAGTAGTGTTGCTCTGCGTTTTACCGTACAGGGCAGCGCTGCCGTGCTTGTGACCGTGACGAACAAAAACGCATACTGTGACAACTATCTGGGTTACATTCTCGATGGAGAGCAGGGAAAGTTCCGGATTGAAAATACGGAACAGCAGACCTACACGGTCGCAGAAAAGCTTGCGCCGGGCGAGCACAGCCTGCTGCTGTTCAAACGTATGGATTCCTGCCATACGTTTACTCTGCACGGAATAGAAATTCAGGGCGCGGTTGAACTGCTGCCGTGCCCGCCGAAGCCGGGGCGGAGAATCGAGGTCTATGGCGACAGCGTTTCAGCCGGTGAGGTAGCTGAGGCTGTGGACTATGTAGGCAAACCGGATCCGGAATGGCACAATGGTGAATTTTCTAATAGCTGGTATTCGTATTCGTGGATTACGGCGCGAAAGCTGAATGCGGAGATTCATGACATTGCACAGGGCGGTGTGGCGCTTTATGACGGCATTGGCTATTACAATGATCCGGATTATGTTGGGATGGAGAGCGTGTACGACAAGCTGCGGTACAGTCCGGCGCTGGGCGTGATGAAGCCCTGGGATTTTTCCCTCTGGACACCGCAGGTCGTGGTCATCGCGGTCGGACAGAATGACAGTCATCCCTGTGATTTTATGAAAGAAGAGTATGAGGGCGCACAGGCTGCACACTGGCGGGAACGCTATGGTGCATTTGTACGCCATATCAGAGAGATTTACCCGGATGCGGAGATCATACTCGCGACGACGATTCTGGAGCATGACAAAAGCTGGGACTGCGCGATTGACGCGGTATGCAAAGCCTTGAATGACCCGAAGGTTCATCATTTCTTATATAAGAGGAACGGCGCCGGGACGCCGGGACATATCCGGATTCCGGAAGCGGAAGAGATGGCGGAGGAACTGGCGGGTTATATTGATTCGCTGAAGATTCCGTGGTGATTTGTTTGAAAAACAGTAATTATTCAGAACAGCAGGCCACAGGTCTACGCTCCGCTTAGCGCCGACTGAAATGACGTGTAGACGTCCACTGGACATTCAACAATTGTCTTTTCTTTTCGATGCTGTTCTGAACTGTTACACAAAATAATTGACACAAAGCAGACAGGGAGAAGAATTATGTACGACATCAACAGAGAAGCAGGAATCGTAAACCGTGGAAATGAGGAACGCCTTAAGGCGGTGATGCGGCGCGCAGCCGCAGGAGAGAAGCTGACGGTCGGCTTTATCGGGGGTTCCATTACCAATGGTTCGCTTTCGAGTACGCCGCAGACATGTTACGCGTATCTCGTGTATTCCTGGTGGAAAGAGACGTTCCCGAAAGCAGATTTCACGTATGTGAATGCCGGCATCGGAGCGACAGATTCACAGTATGGTGCGGCGAGAGTAGAGGCAGACCTGCTGCAGTATAAGCCGGATGTTGTATTCATTGAATTCTCAGTCAATGATGAGAGTACGGAGCATTTTCTTGAAACCTATGAGGGCCTGGTCAGACGAGTCCTTTTCAGTGAATGTGCTCCGGCCGTAATCCTGATTCATAATGTCTGCTATGACAATGGTGCGAGCGCGCAGCTGCAGCACGCAAAGGTGGGACGTCATTACGGCCTGCCGAGTGTGAGCATGCAGAGCTCGATCTATCCGGAGCTGCTCGCCGGGCGTATTCCGAACCGTGAAATCACTCCGGACGACCTGCACCCGAACGATGCCGGACACGAGCTGGTGGCGTCAGTGATCACGTACTATCTGGAAACGGTGCGAGCGGAAGCATTCACAAAGGCAGGTGAGGAAAAGCTGACGGGAAGCCATATTGATTATGCGGGAAACGGTTCGAATTGTGTTGAGCAGAGCCAGAATGGCAGCAAAAGCATGGTTCCTGCAGCAGATGTACAGCCTGCTCCTTTGACAGCGAACACATATGAGCACAGCGTTCGTTACAGCAACAGGAATTACACACCGGCAGAAGCGGAAGGCTTCGCGGCTGACCTGCGTCCGCAGAGCGATATTACAGACAATTTTAAAAACGGCTGGGAATCTTCTTTACAGGACGCGCATATGACATTCGAACTGGAAGGGACCGGTGTGGCCGTGCAGTTCCGTCGCTCGGTAAGACCATCTGCGGCGGAAGGCACGTCTCGTTTTGCTCCGGTCGCGGAGATCATCGTGGATGGAGATCCTGCGACCCGGAAGCTTCTGGACGCAAACTTTGATGAGACCTGGGGAGATAAGTTGGAGCTTTTGACAGTTACCGAGCATATGCCTAAAGGAATTCACCGGGTGGAAGTGCGGCTGGTGGAAGCACAGGATACGGTGGTGCCATTTTACCTGAATGCGATTATTATGGCGGATTAAGGAAAGCTGCTATAATAGAATGAGAATGGAAATGAAAGGCGGGCGTTCTTCCGGAAGGAGGAACGCCCGCTTTGTGAAAGCATCTATGCAAATCGTTTGCGCTTAGATACCGTATTCTTTTAACAGCTTCTGTTGGTAAGATTCGTCAGTTACAGATTTTTGCCAGTCATCAAGTCTGTTGTTGCTTAGTAGTTTTTTATATAACTGGTTCACTTTGTTCATTCCGTTTTTTTCCTGCTTGTGCATTTCATCAGCAAAAAGTTCTTCTAATGCTTCACATAACATACGTCCATCCTCTCCTCTCGATAATTTATTTGCCCGAATAAGGGTATTCATATATGTCTGGTAATCCGGTTCATTTTCATGCTGCCTGTAAGCGGCAGCAACCCGTTGAAGAGAATTTGTGGGCAGAGCGTTTGTTAGGGATTGCAGCCACAGATATTCTTCTCCTGTCAATTGTGAAGTGATTATAAGTTGCACGGGTATCATTTCTGTATTGATATAATACAGCCCCGGAAGCATTTTTTCAAGAGTATTTTGGGAACTTTTATGCGCCGGATGCAAATTTTTCCTTTTTAAATGATTCCATAGCTTTTGCGGAAAAGAATGTGAAATCAGTGTCAGGGATGTATTTTCAAGAATTTTATCTGAATGAAAGTGTGTTGGAAAACTGTAAATGTATGAAAGTGATTTATAATAGTTCTGGATACCAAATGAATCGCCGGGCCCCTTGTATTCGATGAGATTGTATTTTTGAAAAATCCGGCCAATGGGAGAAGCAATGCTATGTATTCCGGATTTATCTTTGGTATCTGTCAGAAAACACATGTAGTTACTGGAAATATCTGCGAACTGAGAATAAATGGCATCAAGAATATAACATAAATATATAATAAAGTCAACATAAAAGTTATAGAACATTCAAACTGAATAATAATATTTCAGAAACATAATTATAAATGCTCAAATATTCTTCAAAAAAAGACAAAAGTCCTTGCCATACGGACATAAAAGGTATAAAATAGGGAACAGATTTGGTCTTTGCCGGAAAGGTGAAGCCAATGATAATTAAATAAAGAAAGAGGAGGAAATGAACTATGAAAAAATTAGCAGCAGCTCTGATCTGTGCGACGATGTGCCTGTCCTGCGTGGCGACGGCATCTGCGGAGACCGTGAAGATCGGTGTGTTTGAGCCGGCATCCGGAGATAACGGTGCAGGCGGCAAGCAGGAGACTCTTGGTATCCAGTATGCAAATGAAGAGACTCCGACCGTGGAGATCGATGGTGTAGAGTATGATGTAGAACTGGTGATCGTGGATAACGAGTCCTCGACAGAGAAGGCTCCGACGGCGGCTTCTGAACTGGTAAGCCAGGGCGTATCTGTAGTGCTTGGCTCCTATGGTTCCGGCGTATCGATCGCGGCTTCTGATATCTTCGCTGAGGCAGGAATCCCGGTGATCGGTGTTACCTGTACGAACCCGCAGGTGACTGAGGGCAACACGCATTACTTCCGCATCTGCTTCCTGGATCCGTTCCAGGGCACGGTTCTGGCGAACTTCGCTTCTGAA
This sequence comes from Clostridiales bacterium, assembly GCA_020859985.1. GTDB lineage: Bacteria > Bacillota > Clostridia > Lachnospirales > Lachnospiraceae > Choladousia. The sequence goes on along the minus strand of JAJBVD010000034.1, from coordinate 96,588 downwards.
AGCTTTGAGGCGAAAAAGGCGTATGTGCTGACCAAGCTTGGCGATGACTACTCAGTAGGACTTGGTACATATTTCACTCAGGCATTTGAGGACCTTGGCGGCGAGGTGATTTCTGATACATTCCCGGATGGAACTGCGGACTTTACTTCTTATATTACAACGGCTATCAATGAAGGCGTAGATGTTATCTTTGCTCCGACATCTACAGAGGCGGCGCAGCTGATCATCGCGACGGCTGATTCACAGGGCGTAGAGGTTCCGCTTCTGGCTGGCGATACCTGGGATTCCAACGTAATCCTGAACGCGACGGCAAGCACAAGCATGAGCGTTTATGTAACGACGTTCTACCAGGAAGGTGCGAACGAGGAGTTTGATGCCAATATCAAAGAGTGGATCAATTCCGACAGCACGAATCTGGCAAACAACGGCGGCGACGACACGGTAGCAGCTGTGACGGCCATGGGCTATGACGCATATTATGTGGCACTGGAGGCTCTTAAGAATGCTGGCTCTACAGATGCAGCGGCAGTGAATGAGGCACTCTGGGATACCACCTACACAGGTGTGACCGGCGAGATTTCTTTTGACTCTGAGAACGGCGACGCGAACCGTGACACCGCATATGTAAAAATTGCGAATCATGAGACCATCGCGTGGGATTTCGTAGCGGAGCAGGGCGTAGAGTAATCCTTGCGGATTTATTCTTGCCTCCGGCGGCTGCACATATGCTTCGCATGGTTTATCCCGTCCGCAGGACGAGGATGCCATCCGGCGAGGACGCATCTGCGGAATGCGCAGTCCTGATTGGAGGCAGAAATAGTATTTACAATCGATTGATTTCATTTTAACATCGCAGGGAGGCTGCACAGGCTGCAGCCTCCTTATATGTAAAGGGGATATTTTCCATGGATTTTATCAACAAAAACCTGCCTTACCTGTTGGCCGGCATCTCGGTCGGCGGACAGTATGCCCTGATCGCCATCGGTTACACGATGGTGTACGGCATCTTAAGGCTGATCAACTTTGCCCACGGCGATATCTTTATGGTGGCTGCGCTGGTGTTTGTATATGCGTCGGCGTCTTTTCCGCTGTATGTATCGATTCCGTTGACGATCATAGCGACGGTAATTTTGGGCTTTGCGGTGGAGCGTGTGGCATATAAGCCGCTGCGGAGCGCTCCGCGTATGTCGGTCATGATCTCGGCGATCGGTGTTTCCTATCTGCTGCAGAATCTGGCATTGTATGTGACCGGCGGTCTGGCGCAGATCGTGCCTTCAATTCCGGTGATTTCAGATTCAATCAAGATTGGCAGTGCGACGACCAAGGTCGTGACAATTGTGACGCCGATTCTGACGATTGTTCTGGTGCTCGTGTTGATGCAGCTGATCAATCATACCAAGATCGGTATGGCGATGCGTGCTGTGGCGAATGATTTTGAGACGAGTCGGCTGATGGGGATTAAGATCAATTCCGTCATCAGTACGACCTTTGTCATCGGCTCATTTCTGGCGGCGGTTGGCGCGCTTTTGTATTTTACAAATTATCCGTCTGTTGTGCCGACCTCCGGTGCGATGCCGGGCCTGAAAGCGTTTGTGGCGGCTGTGTTCGGCGGTATCGGCTCGATTCCGGGTGCGGTGATCGGGGCGTTTATTATTGGCATCTGCGAAAACATTATCAAGGGACTCGGCTGGACAACGTTTTCTGACGCGTTTACGTTTGCCCTGCTGATCGTTGTCCTTCTTGTAAAACCGACCGGTCTGTTTGGCGAAAAAGCCACAGATAAGGTCTGAGAGGAGGGCGATGAGATGAGTAAGAAAACAAATGCAATTATTTCTGCCGTGCTCCTCGTGGCACTGTGCGGGTTTGTAGTTGTTCTGGAGCAGATTCTCCCGTCGACACATATCGCGCTGACAGTTCTGAAAAAGAGCTGCATTTACGCGCTGGTAGCGGTGTCCATGAACCTGTTGAACGGCTTTACCGGACTGTTTTCCCTGGGACAGGCGGGCTTTATGCTGATCGGTGCGTACACCTATGGCGTTCTGACCATCCCGGTGGCAGATCGTGCTTCGGTTTACCAGTATTATGACGGCGGCCTGATCCAGTTTGCTGCGCCCGTGTTTGTAGGATTGATTGCGGCAGGAATCGTTGCGGCAATCTTCGCGTGGCTGATCGGACTTCCTGCACTTCGGTTAAAGAGCGATTATCTCGCAATTGCGACGCTTGGCTTTGCTGAGATTATCCGTGCAATCTTCCAGTGGGACAAGCTGGGTATGATCACGAATGGTTCGAACCTGCTGCGAAAATTCCCGACCTTTAAATCGGTGTTGTTCCCGCTGATCGTCTGCGGCGTCTGCATAGCAGTGATCGTGCTGGTGATCAATTCCTCCTACGGGCGTGCGTTCCGCGCTATCCGCGATGATGAGATCGCTGCGGAAGCCATGGGTATCAACCTCGCCAAGCATAAGAGAATGTCGTTCTGCATCTCCTCGTTTTTCGCGGGAGTGGGCGGCGGCCTGCTGGCAATGTACCAGACGTCCATTCAGGCATCGACGTTCAAGTCAGCCATGACCTATGAGATTCTGCTGATCGTCGTGATCGGCGGTCTCGGATCCGTGACCGGCAGCTGTCTGGCTTCGTTCCTCTATATCGCATGCTCTGAGTGGTGGCTGCGTTTTCTGGATACGGAGACTTATATTGGAAGCTTCAAGGTGCCGCTTCTGCGAAGCGGATTCCGTAAGGTTGTTTTTGCGGTCATCGTGATGGTAGTCGTGCTGTTTTACCGCAAGGGTATCATGGGTGATAAGGAGTTTTCGCCGGCCCGCGTGTATGACTGGTGGCAGAAGAAAAAGGCGAAAAAGAACGCCGGGAAGGAGGCCGCACAATGAGTACGAACATCCTTCGGGCGGAAGACATCACCATGCAGTTTGGCGGCGTGGTGGCGGTCGACAACCTTTCTTTAGAGGTAAATGAACACGAGATCGTCGCTCTGATCGGACCGAACGGCGCCGGAAAGACGACCGCGTTCAACTGCATCACCGGCGTGTATGAGCCGACCAACGGCCGTGTGGAATTCTGCGGAAAAGAGATCGTGGAGAGCTACCCGCGCGGCAAAATGAAAAAGACCTACAAAGGAGAGAACGCCGGGAAATATTCGAAGCGCGTGGTACTGACGCCGGATAAGATTACCCATGCCGGGATCGCGCGTACGTTCCAGAATATCCGTCTGTTCAGCTCCATGACTGTATTTGAGAACGTGTTGATCGCGAAGCATATGCGCGCGAAGCAGAACCTGTTCACCGCGACCTTCCGGCTGAATCACGCGGAGGAGCAGCGGATGAGAAAGGAAGCGCTGGAGCTTCTGGAAATGCAGAATCTGGCGCATTTAAAGGATGAGATCGCCGGATCGTTGCCTTACGGTATCCAGCGCCGTCTGGAGATCGCACGTGCGCTGGCGACCGAGCCGAAGCTTCTGCTGCTCGATGAGCCTGCGGCGGGCATGAACCCGCAGGAGACACAGGAGCTGGCGGAGTTTATCAGCCAGATCCGCGACCAGTATGATATGACGATCTTCATGATCGAGCACCATATGGATCTTGTCATGCAGATTTCCGACCGCGTGTATGTGCTGGATTTCGGAAAACTGATCATGGAAGGAACGCCGGAAGTGGTACAGAACGATCCGCGCGTCATCGAGGCATATCTGGGGGTGAGTGAAGATGCTTAAAGTAGACAATCTGAAAGTCAATTACGGCGGGATCGAGGCCGTGAAGGGCATCAGCTTTGAAGTGCCCGAAAACAGCATCGTCACGCTGATCGGAGCAAACGGCGCTGGTAAATCCACGACCCTGCGTTCTATCGTATCGCTGGAGAAGCCGGCCTCCGGTACGATCACCTTCAACGGGGAGAACATCACCGGGCTGGACACCAACGTCATCGTATCCAAAGGCATCACGCTGGTGCCGGAAGGCCGCAAGATCTTCCCGGATCTCACGGTGCTGGAAAACCTGAAGATTGGCGCCTATATGCGAAAGGATGACCTCTCGGATGATCTGGAATGGGTCTACAGCCTGTTCCCGCGCCTGAAAGAGCGCAGCTGGCAGTATGGCGGCACGCTCTCCGGCGGCGAGCAGCAGATGCTGGCCGTGGCGCGCGCACTGATGAGCCGCCCGAAGCTGCTGATGATGGACGAGCCGTCCCTCGGACTGGCGCCGCTGATCGTGCAGGAGATCTTCAATATCATCCGCGAGATACACAAGGACGGCGTGACCATTCTGCTGATTGAGCAGAACGCGAACATGGCGCTTCGCACCGCGGACGTCGGTTATGTTCTGGAGACCGGCCGCATCACCATGACCGGAAGCGGAGCCGAGCTGCTGGCGGATGAGAAGGTGCGCGCAGCATATCTTGGGAAGTGATGATACCAGGATTTCGGGAGGCGCTCGTTTAGCGCGGACCGAAGCGGCAGCGCAGACCGAAGTACGGAGAAATCCGCAGGTATCATTAAATGAAATATTAGAGTTCCTCCAGCACCGCCTGGATTTTACGGAATTCTTCACCAGTGCCCCCGACGATCGCCTGAGAGTCCTCTCCGGCGACGGGGGCTTTTTCTTTGCGGTATTCTTTGGGCGTGCAGCCCTTAATCTCTTTGAATTTACGGATAAAATAGCTGAAATTTTCAAAGCCCGTCTCGAATGCGACGTCCATCACAGGCAGATCGGTGGTCTTCAAAAGGATGCATGCCTGGTCGATCCGGTAATGGTTGATATACTGCGTGAAACTTACGAGGAACGTTTTGGCAAAAAAAGAGCTGAAATACTTTGGGGACATATGCATGATATCCGCGCCCTGCTCCAGAGAAATGTGTTCCTGGTAATGGGCGGAGATGTAGTCCGTCAGCTCCCGGATACGGATGGTGGTCTGCGTATGGTTGACCGGGATGGCTGAATTTACGGGGACGAAGAGCTGGTTCGACTCCAGCAGGAGCAGGATTTTGTACAGCTGGATCTTGATCATCAGGCGGTAGCTGTCCGGCTGCATCACGTAAATCTGCTTGATGGTAAGCAGATCCCGCAGCAGAATTTTGTGGCAGCTCTGCTCGGAGGAGACTTTCAGCGGGAATCCCAGTTTATCTTTCAGAGGATTCAGAATCGTGTGCTGGACATAGTCGGTCTGTTTGAAATCCAGCCATTCCGGATCAAATACAAAGGAAAAATACGAGCTGTTTTGCTGCTCAAGAACGAGCTGATGCACCTGCTTTGGATTGATAAAGAATACATCTCCGGCGTGTCCGACGTGCGTTTCTCCCTCCACCATAAGCACCAGTTCGCCCTGATTCACACAGATGATCTCAAGCTGCCGATGCCAGTGATAATACACTACAAATCGGTTAGATTCCGCCTGCGCGCCATAGCATTCAAAGGGGAAATAATCCGTGCCGTGGCTTTTCTTTTCCTCCAGATTCGTCGCCATAGTGTTCTCCTTTCTGGATTTTGTGTTATTTTTTCTGTATATAAAACAAGAAATCTGTACTTTTCTCTGGTATGATGTCACCATAAGATCATGAGCGAAAAACAGTGATGGAACAAAAGAAATTACGCGATTTCAAGGGATTATCGCAGAAATTCCGAGAAAAATACCTGAAAAATGGTAATATTTAACTTAAAAAGTTAAAAAACACGTAATACATATGAAATACCGACATTTTTTATAAAATATGAACGATGCACTGCAGAACGGAATTCCGGCATTCGGACATATGAAAATGTGGAAATACTTCACTGCTTTTGTCTTATGATTATACACGAAAAAGAACAGTAATTCAATCAGAAGGAGAGCTATCATGAATAAAAGAAAAACTTCTATGGCACTGGCGGCATCAATGATCCTGTCCCTGACAACGGGAGCACTTCCGGTACTGGCGGATGACACAGTATCCATTACTATTTTCAATTCGAAGTCTGAGATCCAGAGTCAGCTTGAGGAAAAGGCGGCTGAGTATTCTGCGGAGACAGGCGTAGAAATTGAGGTTTACTATTCCAGCGACACTGTTTCCGCTCATCTGGCGACCAGATACGCGTCCGGCGACCCGTATACGATTTCCATGGTAGACGCAAAGGATGTCTACTCACTGGCTGAAGAGTATGCAGTAGATTTAAGCGATGAGGACTGGGTGAACGACACGGAGTATGAAATCGCGATTGACGGAGTGGTATACGGCTTCCCGGTCTGTGTAGAAGCTCGCGGCATCATCTACAACGCAGATGCGATCGAGGCCATCACAGGCGAGACCTTTGACCCGTCCGCATATACGACCCTGGACGCGTTCACAGAGCTGCTGGAGACGCTGGTCGCAGGCGGCATGGAGACACCGGTTGGCATTATGAAGGAAGACTGGTCCCTTGGCGCACATTATCTATCTGAGGTATATGAGCAGCAGGAGGACGTGGAGGCATTCATTTCCGCTCTCCAGGAAGGGACGGCGGATCTGATCAACAATGAAAAATTCAATTCTCTGATGGACACCTTTGATGTGCTGATGCAGTACAATTACGCGGCAGGTTCCGCGATCGCGGCAGAGCGTGAGGTGACAGAGATGATGCTGGCAGACGGCGAGATTGCGTTTATGTTCGGCGGCAACTGGGACTGGTCCGTGATCAATGCGTATGATTACACGGAGAATATGGGTATCATGGCAGTTCCGCAGAACACGGACGACGGGACAAATGAGAAGCTTGTAGGCGGCGGTTCCAAGTATTTCTTCATCGATTCCTCTGATAATACCTCTGAGGAGCAGGTGCAGGCGGCGAAGGATTTTCTGAACTGGCTGGTATACGATGAGGACGGACAGTCTTTCCTCGTGAACGATTGTGCGCTGGTTCCGGCTTACAGCAACATCACACTTGACGTATCGGATCCGCTTGGACAGTCTGTGAAGGAATACGCGGATGCGGGCATGCTGATCGACAACTACAATTATCTTCCGGATGACCACTATTCACTCCTCGGCGCTTCCTTCCAGAAGTATCTGGCCGGCCAGATCGACCGTGAAGGATTTGCGGCAGAGATCGAGAGCTACTGGCTTACCGCAGAGGTGGCAGAGCACTGATCTTAAGACAGAGTAACTATTTGAGCAGGACGCAGAGCAGATAAGACGCAGAACAGATAAGACACAGATGACGATGCTGGGAAGCGGTCTGAAGCTGTAAGAGCCTGAAAACATCGGGCAGGGAAGTATCCCTGTCCGGTTGTGAAAACTCAGGAAAGAGATGAAACTGAAACCACTATGGCAGACAGTTACAAGTCAGGAGGGTAGACAGAAATGAAAAAAAATACTACCTCATATAAAGTATCGCAGTTTCTCATGTTTGCCGGACCGGCAACGATACTTTTTGCAGCAGTAGTACTTCTCCCGTTTGTCTATGGTCTGTATCTGACCTTTACAAGCTGGGACGGTGTATCGAAAACAAAGCCTTTTGTGGGGCTGGAAAACTATATCAAGGCGTTCAGCGATTCCGCATACTGGGCGGCTCTCGGTAGAACCGCGGTATACACGGTCATCGCGGTCGTGCTGGTCAATGTCGTGGCGTTCCTTCTCGCTTATCTGGTGACGAGCGGCATCAAAGGACAGAATTTCTTCCGCGCCGGATTTTTCATCCCGAACCTGATCGGCGGTATCGTACTTGGTTATGTATGGAAATTCGTATTTAACCGTGCGCTGGTAGCGCTTGGGAAATCCCTTTCCATCGGTGCGCTTTCCACCAGCTGGCTGGCGACCACCGGGGGTGCGATGCTCTGCCTGATCATCGTATCCGTATGGCAGTATGCCGGCTATATGATGCTGATCTATGTGGCAGGATTTATGAGTGTGTCAAAAAGCCTGATGGAGGCGGCCGAGATCGATGGCTGCACCAAGTCTCAGGCAATGAAAAACGTCACGATCCCGCTGATGCGCTCTTCATTTGTACAGTGCATTTTCCTGACACTGACACGGTGCTTTATGGTATACGACGTGAACCTTTCCCTGACCAACGGCGAACCGTTCAACAGCTCCGTACTCGCGGCAATGCACGTATACAATCAGGCATTTACCTATAAAAACTATGGTACCGGCCAGGCGGAGGCACTGATCCTGTTCGTAATCTGTGCAGTCGTAGGCGTGACGCAGGTATATATCGGTAAGAAAGGGGAGGTGGAAGCATAATGGACGCAAATGCAAAAGCAGCGCGCAAGAAAAAAGTAACGAACGTGATCCTCTGGATCGTGCTTCTGCTTCTTTTTATCGCATTTATCTTTCCGTTCCTGCTGGTTTTGATCAACGTATTTAAGACAAAGGCGGATATCACGATGTCGCCGCTCGCTTTGATCGGTTCGCATGGCTTTACGCTGGAGAACTTCCCGAACGCCATGAAGAAGATGAACTTCTGGGTAGCGTTTAGGAACTCGCTGATCATTACCTGCAGCGCAACGGTCCTGACTATCCTGTGTTCCGCGATGGCGGCGTTTGTCATCGTCCGGAATAAATGGAAAGTATGCAGCCTGCTGTTTACCGGCATGGTCGCTTCCATGGTCATCCCGTTCCAAGTGCTGATGATTCCGCTCGTATCTCTCTACGGCGGCATCTTCGGAGTCCTGAACAGCCGTGTCACATTAATATTGATGCACACCGGCTTCTCCGTATCCATGGCGACCTTTATGTTCCACGGCGCAATTCACACGAACATTCCGCTGGAACTGGAAGAAGCAGCTCTGATGGATGGCTGTACAAGATGGCAGACATTCTGGAAAATCGTATTTCCGCTGCTGAAACCAACGGTCGCAACCGTAGCGATCATTGACGCGATGGCGTTCTGGAATGACTACCTGCTTCCGAGCCTGGTGCTTGGCCGCAAGGAGTTATATACCATACCGATCGCAACTCAGGTATTCTACGGAACCTATTCCACGGATATCGGCATGGTGATGGCGGCTCTGCTGCTGGCAATGCTGCCGATCCTGATCTTATATCTGTTCCTTCAGCGCTACATCGTCGAGGGTGTTACATCCGGTGCAGTGAAAGGCTGATAAATGACTGCAAAATGTGGCGCGGTGGGACCATTCATATGTCCTCACTGCGCCATTTTCTTTCCAATAGGAAAGTTCTCCGAACTTCCCTGGCGGGCAAAAATAATAAAAATTGATGGAGATCGTTTATGACTTATTCGACAGACCTGCGTGTTCCGTATCTGGGGCTTCCGGTAAAGACGGGACAGAAGAAAACAACTCTTGAAATTTTTGCGGATAATGAAAAAATACTGGAACTGGAGATTGCGGATCTGCAGGGAGATTTCTGCGACTATTACTGCTGGTTGCGGCTTCCGGAATGTATCGGGAAGACGCTCACGCTGGAAGGGGAGCTGTCAGATGCCTTTTTTGCGCTGGTACAGCAGACGGAGCACTATGATTATGAGCCGCTTACGCGCCCGCTGCTGCATTTCACTGCCGAGAGAGGTTGGCTGAATGACCCGAATGGCATGGTTTATCAGGATGGCGTGTACCACCTTTATTTTCAGTACAATCCGGCAGACTCCGAATGGGGAAATATGTCCTGGGGTCACGCCGAAAGCACAGACCTTCTGCATTTTCGGCAGGCAGATACGGTCCTGCTGCCGGACGAAAACGGACCGGCTTTTTCGGGAAGCGGTCTTGTGAATGAGCGTGGACTGTTGGGACTTCCCAAAGACGCGCTGGTTTTCTTTTATACAGCCGCTGGAAAATCGACGTTTACACAGCGGATTGCGGTAAGTACGGACGGCGGACGGACGCTGAATAAGCTGCCAAAGGAGGCTTTGGGCGTCATCCGTCCGGAATCGAGAGATCCGCAGGTGTTCTGGCATGAGGCTTCCGGCGCGTACGTGATGGTGCTCTGGATCGAGGGCGAGGAGATGGCTGTTTTGCGCTCGGACGACCTGCAGAATTGGGAGATGACGGACCGGTTTACATTGCCAGGAGCCTTTGAGTGCCCGAACTTGTTCTGCCTGCCGGTGCCGGGGGAAGACGATGGAACATCCTCTGACGGAAATCTGTCGGCAAAGCTGTCGGAGATATCCGGAATGCAGTGGATTTTGCTCGCGGCGGACGGTTCCTATTATTTCGGGGATTTTGACGGATATCGGTTTGTCTCAGATGGCGTGCGGCGGAAAGCATATCTGAATGAGCTGCCTTATGCCGCACAGATTTATAACGGAATATCGGATCGTAAGGTGTTGATCCCCTGGCTTCGTACGAGGAACGAAGGCAGGCTTTATACGGGAACAATGGGGCTGCCGCGGGAGCTGGGCCTGCTTCGAAAAAATGGAGAACTGCTTCTTAAGATGCTTCCGGTGCGGGAATACGAGAAAGCAAAAAAGAAGCTGGCATCCTTCGCGGTGATCCATGACAAAATATTTTTGACAGCACCGGAGGGAAAGTTTCCATTTGAAGCAAAGTCAGATCGGATTTCTTTTGAAATAACAGAAGAGGCTGTGACGGAGCTCGTGCTGATGCCTGGAAAAGAAGGGAAGCTGCGGATAGACTTCTTCGGGCAGACCCTGACGGTGGAAGAGGACAGACTGTGCCTGGACGGCATCGGGGAACAGACGGTACTGCCGGAAGCATTTGCAGAACTGCACATCCTGATAGACCGGCAGGTTATTGAAGTTTATGGAAATGATGGTACGCTGACTGCTTACTATGAGACAGGCTCGGATATCCTGACGGGGAAGATTGCCGTAAGCGGATTTTCCGGGACTCTGGATGTGTATCAGTGGAAATAACAGTGCCTTTAAGCGGTAACTCGTAACTGTGAAGGTACTGAACAGTTGCAATGCGAGATAATAAGCACGAAGAATGTAATGGTACTCAGGGAGAAAGGCAATGAAAAATGGAGAAAATAAAACGAAAGCTGCGGAAGTCGCGACAAGGACGAGGACGATAACGGAGAGAATGCCCACAGCTGGTTCTAACGACCCGCGCAGGAGACCGAAACAGCCGGGCGCATCAATGAGAACGCGAAAACAGCCGGGCGTAAAAGCTCTAAAGGTTAAAACTGCCAGCAAAGAAGAGCTTTGGCAGCAGCGTCTTTTCCGCCATCTTGACGAATTTCGCTGGTTATATATGGAGCTGTACAATAATGGTTCCATGTTCGCAGAACTGTGTGAGCAGATGCACCGTTTTTATGAGGAGCGAAGAACACCGCTGAAAAAGCTGGATGAGAAGCGTGAGAGCGATCCGAACTGGTATCGGCAGAATGATATGCTGGGCATGATGTTTTATATCGACAATTTCGCGGGCGATATGCAGGGAGTAGAGAAAAAGCTGGACTATATCGAGAACTGCGGAGTGAATTATATTCACCTGATGCCGTTTCTGGATACGCCGAAGGGACGCAGCGACGGCGGGTACGCGGTGTCGGATTTTCGGAAGGTGCAGGAGAAGCTGGGGACGATGGAAGATCTGGATGCGCTGACGGACGACTGCCACAGGCGGGGCATCAATATCTGCATGGATTTTGTCATGAACCATACCTCGGAGGATCACGAATGGGCAAAGCGGGCCCGCGCGGGCGAGGGAGAGTACATGAGCCGGTACTTTTTCTTTGATAATGCCGCGATTCCATCGCTTTTTGAAAAGACGGTGCCGCAGGTCTTTCCGACGACTGCTCCGGGGAATTTTACCTGGCTTTCCGACATCGGACACTATGTGATGACGACCTTTTATCCGTACCAGTGGGATTTGAATTACCGGAATCCGCGGGTGTTTAATGAGATGATGTACAATTTCCTGTATCTGGCCAACCAGGGCATTGATATCATCCGCATTGACGCCGTGCCTTATATATGGAAAGAACTGGGGACCAGCTGCCGGAATCTCCACCAGGTACATACGATCGTGCGCATGATGCGTATGATCTCCGAGATCGTCTGCCCGGGCGTACTGCTTCTGGGCGAGGTGGTGATGGAGCCGGAAAAGGTGGTGCCTTACTTTGGCACCGTGGAAAAGCCGGAGTGCCATATGCTTTATAATGTGACGACGATGGCGACCACCTGGCACACGGTGGCGACGCGGGATGTGAGCCTTTTGAAAAAGCAGCTGGATATTGTGAGCTCGCTTCCGAAAGACTATACCTTTTTGAATTATCTGCGCTGCCATGATGATATCGGCTGGGGACTGGACTACGGCTTCCTCGCGCAGCAGGGCTTTGATGAGCGCACTCATAAGCAGTATCTGAACGACTATTTTGAGGGAAAGACCGGCGCGAGCAACAGCCGCGGCGAGCTGTACAACGCTGACCCTGTGACGGGCGATGCGCGTTTTTGCGGGACGACCGCTTCCATGTGCGGCATCGAAAAGGCCGGATTCGAGCAGGATGAGGCAGCGATGGAAAAAGCAATTCAGCTGGATATCATGCTCCATGCCTATATGTTCATGCAGTCGGGAATTCCGGTCCTGTACGGCGGCGACGAGATTGGACAGGTGAATGACTATACCTACAAAGAAAATCCGGAAAAAGCGCCGGATTCCCGCTACATCCACCGCGGCATGATGCGCTGGGATCTGGCGGAGCGGATCAGCGATCCGGATTCCGTAGAGGGAAGAGTGTTTCGCCGATTGAAAGAACTGGAGGACATCCGAAAACAAGAGAAAGTATTTGTATCCAATGCAGATACCTGGACAGTGGAAACGTGGGAAAACAGTGTTCTCTGCATCGGCAGGTACTACGACGGCGACAAGCTGCTGGGACTCTTTAATTTCAGCGAGTACGACAAGACCGCCTGGATTAACGAGACAGACGGTCTGTACCGGGACCTGCTGAGCGGGCGTGCCATGAAAGCCGCGGGAGTGGATATTCCGGCGTATGGGTTTTTCTATCTGAAGAAAATCTAAGCGAAATATGGTTTTAAGCAAAGAACCAGCGGATTCTTTTCTTCAAAGGGTTATATACTATCTTTATAGACTTTCGTGTTTGCCGGGCGAACAGTCAAAACGCATAACGAAACACCTTATTAAAACAGGAGGATGGGAGAATGCCAAAGTGGTTAAAAAACGCAGTGTTTTATGAGATTTATCCACAGTCATTTTATGACACCAACGGAGACGGAATAGGTGATTTTACAGGAATTATCGAAAAGCTGGATTATATTCGGGATCTGGGCTGCAATGCTCTGTGGATCAATCCCTGTTTTGATTCTCCGTTCAAGGATGCGGGATATGATGTGCGCGATTATAAAAAAGTGGCTCCGAGATATGGAACGAACAGCGATTTGTACCGCCTTTTTGAGGAAGCACACAAAAAAGGGATTCATGTACTGTTGGATCTGGTGCCGGGGCATACCTCGGAAGAACATCCGTGGTTTAAAGAGAGCCAGAAAGCGGAATGCAACGAATATACAAATCGTTATGTATGGACCGACCATCCTTTTGCTCCGATTAAAGGTTATCCGTATATCGGAGGAGAGTGCGAGAGAGCTGGGGTATATTTGTTGAACTTTTTTAAGTGCCAGCCGGCTTTAAACTACGGCTTTTTAAATTGCGAGGAAAAGTGGCAGCTCCCGCCGGACCATCCGGACTGCATTGCTACCAGAGAGGCCATGAAGGATGTGATGCGTTTCTGGCTGGATCACGGGTGCGACGGATTCCGTGTGGATATGGCTGCGTCCCTCGTGAAAAATGACGATGAGGTAAAGTCCGGCACCTGTGCTCTCTGGAGAAATATCCGGGAAATGCTGGATGAGGAATATCCGGAGGCAGCGATGGTTTCTGAGTGGGGAGATCCAGTAAAGGCGCTGAACTCGGCCGGATTTCACATGGATTTTTATCTCAACAGACCAGGCAACGGGTATAATACGCTGATGCGGGATTATGAGACCGGGGAGGACAACAGCTTTTTCAAAAAGGACGGAAGAGGGGATATTACTCGTTTTCTGGAGGAATACCTGCCAGACTATACTGCCACGAAGGAGCATGGATATTATTGCATGCTGACCTGCAATCATGATACACTCCGGCCAAAATACAATCTGGATGATGAAGAGCTGAAGCTCGCCTATGCATTCCTGTTTACCATGCCTGGAGTTCCGTATCTCTACTACGGCGATGAGATTGGGATGCGCTATCAGAAGCTGCCGACAAAGGAAGGCGGGTATCATCGCACCGGATCGCGCACGCCGATGCAGTGGAGTGCGGAAATAAATGCAGGCTTCTCCACCGGTTCTGCAGATGCTCTGTATCTCCCGGTGGATCCGACAGCGGATGCTCCCAATGTGGCGGCTCAGGAGATGGATGAGAATTCACTTTTAAATACTGTAAAAGCTCTGTTGAAGCTTCGACGGGAGGAGGAAGACCTGCAGGCGGATGCCGGATTTGAGGTGATTTATGCGGAGAGCAAAAGACTGCCTTTTGTATATCGCAGAGGCGACATCCTGATCGCACTGAATCCATCTGCGGAGACGACAACCGCTGCAGTCGAGGCGGGAAGCAGATCCGTCCGTTTTTCCATCGGAAAAGGAAAGGCGGAAAATGGAACGATTACGCTGGAACCGCAGTCTTTTCTGGTATTGAAATAAAAAACGTTTTTTCATTTGGATCATAGAAGCGGATAATTAACGTATTGGAAATCTGAGCTAAAGCGAAAAATGAAGGAAGGCTCTCAGAGGGACTGAATCCCTTCGGGAGCCTTGTATTCGTTCCGAAAAACGTATGATAAAATGTGTCTTACTGTAATATGCTTTTTCGTCAGAGATATGCCGTACTGACGAAAGTACCGAATCATGACGCAATGCGAAAATTACATACGCGAGAGATATACCTGCCATGCCTGATACTCACCGTTCATCCATGGAACCGGCAACCCGGCGGCCATCAGAGCGCTTCCCGGGTACAGCGTCTGTTCATCTTCAAGCACCTTGTTTCCGGCACTTCGTTCGCCGCGCCCATTGCGGGTACTCATCGTTTCGGTGAGGCGGTACCAGCCATCCGGATCCAGCCCGCGCAGCTTTACGTATTCGACCGGTGAATTGCAGTGCGCACCGGTTTTGATCAGATTCAGAAGCGCCTCCGCACCGTCCTCAGAAGAAAATTCCCAGGCGGTATATTCCTCATTTTCCATCGGGCTTGACAACCTGAAGTAACGTCCTTCACGGATCAGATCACTGTATTTTATATAATCCCGGATCTGACGGCGGACGATTTCTTTTTCTTCTTCTGAAATCAGATTCAGGTCAAGCTCATAACCGAAGGTACCGGCCATCGCCACGACGCCGCGCGTCACAATGTCCGTGCGCCGGCCTGTCTGGTGATTCGGCACTGCGGATACGTGGGAACCGACCGCAGAGATCGGGTAGCCGAAGGAAGTCCCGTACTGGATGCGCAGCCGTTCGATAGCGTCCGAATTGTCGCTGCACCAGATCTGCGGCGTGTAATACAGCATTCCCGCGTCAAAGCGTCCGCCGCCTCCGGCGCAGCCTTCGATCAGAAGCTCCGGGAAACGCGTCTGCAGCCGTTCCAGAAAATCATAGACGCCCAGCACATAGCGATGCAGGGTCGCACCCTGATTCTGTTCGCGGGCTGTCAGCGAATAGATATCGGAGAGATGGCGGTTCATGTCCATCTTTATATAAGAAACATTTGCCGCAGAAATAACCGCGCAGATCTGTTCCAGAATATGGTCAACAACTTCTCTTCTGGAAAAATCAAGCACGAGTTGATTTCTGCCGCGCACCGGCTTTCTTCCGGGAATGACAAAAGCCCAGTCCGGGTGCGCGCGGTACAGGTCGCTGTCCTCCGATACCATCTCCGGCTCAATCCAGAGGCCGAATTTCATGCCCAGCGCATTCACCTGCTCTGAGACTGCTTTCAGAGTAGAACCCAGCTTTTCTTCATTCACATACCAGTCGCCGAGTCCGCTGTTATCCGAGTCGCGTTTTCCGAACCAGCCGTCATCCAGCACGAGCATTTCCACGCCCAGCTCCGACGCCTGTTTCGCGATCCGCACCAGCTTGTCCGCATCAAAATCAAAATATGCCGCTTCCCAGCTGTTGATCAGCACCGGACGCCTGCGGTCTCTCCAGTATCCGCGGCACACGTGGCGGCGGATCAGACGATGGTATTCTTCTGAGAGCGGCCCAAAACCGGCATTGCTGCAGCAAAGTGCCGCTTCCGGCGTGTCAAAGGTCTCCCCCGGCATAAGCTTCCAGGAAAACAGCTCATCCGAAATACCGAGCAGCACACGCGTCTGCTTATACTGATCGACAGAAGCTTCTCCCTTAAAATTGCCGCTGTACAAAAGCTGGAATCCATAGCAGTCTCCGTTTGTTTCCCCGGCATCTTTGGACGCCAGGATAAAGAATGGATTCTGCTGATGGCCGGACGCTCCGCGGCGGCTCTGCAGGATCTGCTCGGCGTGCGAAAGAGGCGTGCGTGAAAACTGCCGCTCCATCCCATGTCTTCCGTGAAAGTGGATCAGGTCAAATTCCCCATACAGAAAATCAAGGCAGCAGCTGGCCGCTTTCTCCACGTATACGGTGTCAGCCCCTTTATTCCGAATCCGGGCTGCGCGCGTGATCACATCGCTGTCGGAAAGTACCCCGTAGAGCAGGGTCACTTCGACGCCGGAGGCCTTATCCTCCAGAATGATTGCCAGAGTTTGTGCCGCTGCTTCATGTGGAACGTCGTTATAGACCGCCGGCATCCCGGGAATGCTGTATTTTTCATTCTGTACGCGTGCGGATTTATAGCGCAGGTCGCAGCTGACAGTACCATCTGCATTTCGGATCTGCAGCGCAGTACTGCGGTAATCGCCGGTGCCAAAGCAGGGGTATTCCTGCGGCAGCGCATCCATTGAGTATGTGCGGTCTGACCCGGCGTCATACGGATTACCGGAAAAGCCGCGGTCATAAAAGGTCAGCAGATAGCGCAGATCCGGGGCATTTTCATTGGCTTCATCAGTAGAATCGCAAGAGTCCGGTGCATCATGGAAAGCGAGTTTCTTCCCATAGTAAAGGTGCAGAAGGTGCCCATATTTCCCCACTGTCATCTGGTAGGTGGTATGCTTTGTGTGAATGGTAAAAAGCTTGCGTGCCTCATCGATGAATATTGGCATAACAGATCCTCCCGAAAATTATTTTCGTACGGATTATACATGGCTGTTCTGTTGTTTTCAAGCAAAATATTTGCATATCTCGAAGCTGATTTTTGCCTGTAGTGAATGACGAATATATGACGGAGGTTGCAGGCGTCCTTTGTCTGCCGCTGCGGCGGATATTTCCTGCTTTATGGACGGAGATGGGTTCTGTTTACCGCAGGAACACAAAGAAAAGATGAAAAATTTGGGAAAGACGCTTGCATAACGTCGAATATCGTGATATAAGTAGTGAATGAGACAAGGCGGTCTGATCGTGCGGTCAGTCTGCCTTCTTTTATGATAAGGACACAGTCAGAAGACGGGAATGGAGCGTTATCGCTTCCATTCATGACTTTATGAACTGCGGCATTATCGTAAGTATGAGAAAACAAGGAGGAGAAAACAACATGAAGAAGAAATTATTGTCAGTTGTTCTGGCGGGTATGATGGTTGCTGCTACGCTTAGCGGATGTGGTTCCAATACCAAAGAGACCGAGGCAGTGACAGAAGCAGCGACCGAAGCGGTGACTGAGGCAGCGACCGAAGAAGTAACGGAAGCGGCGACTGAAGCTGAGACTGAGGAAGTAACGGAAGCGGCAACCGAAGCTGAGACTGAGGAAGTGACGGAAGCAGCTGAGGAGACGGAAGAGGAAACTGAGGAAGTGACGGAAGCAGCTGAGGAGACAGAAGAGGAAACTGAGGCAGTGACGGAAGCAGCTGAGGAGACGGAAGAGGAAACTGAGGCAGCTGAAACAGAAGCGGCTGAGGAAGTCACCGATTACACCCTGAAAGAGGGCGTCCTGATGGTAGGTATGGAGATCGGATACCCGCCGATGGAGTACTTTGATGAGGACGGTGCGACACCGATCGGCTTTGATGTGGAAGTAGCGACTGCTCTGGCGGATGTGCTCGGACTGGAGCTTGAGCTTGTAGACACTGCCTGGGACGGCATTTTCGCAGGTGTGACGACGGACAAGTATGACTGCATCATTTCCAGTGTTTCTTACACAGAGGACAGAAATGATACCTATCTTCTTTCTTCCGCATATGTGGCAAACGCACCGGTAATCGTGGTTCCGAACGACTCTGAGATTGCGGACATCATGGATCTGGAAGGCATGTCTGTTGCGGTACAGATGGAGACGACCGCGGATTATCTGATTCAGGAGTACATTGAGGATGGTCTGGACACCGATCTGAGACAGTATGAGAAAGTCATCAACGCATTTGACGAGATCAAGGCTGGCCGTGTTGACGCAGTCTGCACAGACTCTGTAGTAGCGTCCTACTATCTGGGCGATGATGCCAGCGACTACAAGACCGTATGGCAGTCTGATGAGAAAGAGCCGATCGTTATCTGCATGAAGCAGGGCAACGATGCTCTGGCTGAGATGATCAACGAGGGTATGGCGGAGCTGTTTGAGAATGGCACCATGGCGGAGCTGGCTGTGAAGTACTTCGGTACCGAGGATGTCATCGATGGCCTGGCTGAGGGCTTTGGTGCAGAGTAAGATACGCGGAAAAACGCCGCGCGTGTGAAGGAAAAGATCGTGCAGAAATGAAATCTGCGCGTGATTAAAGCACAGACGCATGCGGGCGCGGGAACTATTGCTTAAGCAATCCCGCGCCCGCGCTCGTAAAACTGTGTGTTACGTGAATTGAATTCAGGTGACAGTTCAGAACAGCCGACTGACAGTCCGGCTGTGGCCTGTTGTTCTGAATTGTCATCAGAAAATAAGGATGGTCTGGATATGTTAAATCGAATCATATTGTGGATGCCGCAGCTTTTAAAAGGTGCAAGGACCACGATCATTATCACATTGATTTCTGTCAGCATCGGGTTGGTGCTGGCCGTCTTTCTTGCTCTGGGCAAGATGTCAAAACACAAAATCTTAAGCGCGCCGTGCAGTGCGTACATCTTTTTCTTCCGCGGGACGCCGCTGCTGATGCAGATTTATTTTATTTATTTTGGTCTGCCGCAGCTGAGTCCGGCACTGACGATCCAGAGTGCTTTCGTGGCGGCATTGATTGCCTATGTGCTGAATACGGCGGCTTATCTGGCGGAAAATATCCGTGCGGGTATCCAGTCGATTGACAAGGGGCAGTTTGAGGCGTCAAAGGCACTGGGGCTTACCTATGGACAGACCATGCGGCTGGTCATCATTCCGCAGACAGTGCGGCGGCTGATCCCGCCGGTGGGCAACGAATTCATCATGGTACTTAAAGATGTTTCCCTCGTGGCGATCATCGGTCTGACCGACCTGACGAAGGTGACGAGAGCCATCTCTTCCTCGTCCGCGACTGCACTGGTGTACATACCGGCCATGATCCTGTACCTGATTATTACAGCGTTCTTCACCTTTATTTTCAATAAGCTGGAGAATAAATATTCAGTATATCAATAAAGGGGGAGCAAGCTCATGTCAATGATTCGTACTGAAAATGTCTGCAAGAACTTTGGCGACCTGAAGGTTCTGAAAAACGTCAATCTTACCGTAGAGCAGGGTGAGGTGGTAGTTATCATCGGTCCGTCCGGAGCCGGGAAATCTACGTTTCTGCGCTCCCTGAATACGTTGGAGAAGATCACCAGCGGCAAAATCTATATCGAGGACGAGCTGTTTTACCATCGTGAGAATGACACTACGGTCAGCAAGATGGAGAAAGAAAAATTTGCGAATATGCTGCTGGAGATGGGTATGGTGTTTCAGCAGTTCAACCTGTTCCCGCATCTGACTGTACTGGAGAATGTCATGCTGGCGCCTGTGAACGTGCGCAAGCGCGATAAAGCGGATGCGGAGAAGACGGCCCGGGAGCTTCTGGAAAAGGTGGGCTTAAGCGACAAGGCGGATGTTTATCCGTCCAGGCTTTCCGGCGGGCAGCAGCAGCGAGTGGCAATTGCGCGGGCTCTCGCCATGGAACCAAAGGTAATGCTCTTTGACGAGCCGACCTCGGCTCTTGACCCTGAGCTGGTCGGCGAGGTGCTGAACGTGATGAAGGATCTGGCTAACCAGGGTATGACCATGCTCTGTGTTACCCATGAGATGGGATTTGCCAGAGAGGTGGCGGACAAGGTGATTTTCATGGCGGACGGACAGATTCTGGAGGAGGGAAAGCCGGAGGAGGTATTCTCGAATCCGAAGTCGCCGCAGGCACAGCAGTTCTTGAGGAGTGTGCTGTAGGAGTAAGAAGGATCTGTTAAGAAACACAGATGAGGCTAAATCAAGAATGAAAAACCGCGGGGCAGAGTGCTCTGCGGTTTTTATGATGTGCAGGGGTGCATTCTTTTTATAATAAAGCATTTGTTTTTATTACCGGGGCGGAGTATACTATTAATACTGTGACAGATCAGAACAGACACTTGCGTGGGCTGCGGACAGCGACTTATCGGAAACATTTTGCGTAAAATGGCACAGACTGCATTTAGGAGGTTAGCTGAATGTGTGAGAAAACAAAGATCCATCAGAAATTCCTGACCGGAGAGCGGGCGCTCTTTCAAGGACATGACCTGATGATAACGGATACAATTTTTGACGACGGAGAATCTCCGCTGAAGGAGAGCCAGAATATTGAGCTGGACGGCTGCATGTTCAAATGGAAATATCCGCTCTGGTACGCAAAAAATATCTCGGTGAAGAACAGCACCTGGTTTGAGATGGGGCGGGCCGGAGTGTGGTATACGGAGCACATGACGGTGGAGGATTGTGCAATCGAGGCGCCGAAGAATTTTCGCCGCTGTACGGATCTTACGCTCCGGAATGTCTCGTTTCCGAATGCGGCCGAAACACTCTGGAGCTGTCGGGACGTGCAGATGGAACGGGTGACCGCAAAGGGCGATTATTTTGCCATGAACTGCGAAAACATGACCGTGCAGGATTTTACGCTTTACGGAAATTATTCGTTTGACGGCGCGAAGAATGTGGAGATCCGGAATTCCCGGCTGTTATCAAAGGATTCCTTCTGGAACAGCGAGAATGTGACGGTGTATGATTCGTTTATCTCCGGGGAGTATCTGGGATGGAACGCGAAGAACCTGACGCTGATCAACTGCACGGTCGAGAGCCTGCAGGGCATGTGCTACATCGACAATCTGGTGATGAAGAACTGCAGGCTGCTGAATACGACGCTGGCGTTCGAGTATTCTACGGTGGACGCAGAGATTGACAGCCATATCGACAGTGTGATGAACCCGTCCGGCGGAAGCATCTGCGCCGAGTCTATCGGTGAACTGATTCTGGAGAAGGATAAGGTTGACCCGGCGAAGACGGTGATTATTTGCCGGAGATGAGAAATGGATCGCCAGAGAAAATTAACCGGAACGAGGCTTATAATGACACTGGAATGGTAAGAACACGGAAAGGAATCGCGTTATGATTTATGATTTTGACACTCCGGTGGACCGGAGAGACACCAACTCCCTGAAATGGAATGTGAAAGAAAATGAACTTCCCATGTGGGTGGCGGATATGGATTTCAAGGCAGCCCCGGAGATTTTGGATGTCATTCAGGCGCGTGCCGCGCACGGTGTGTTCGGCTATACGGAGATTCCGGATGCCTGGTATGAGGCTTATATTGGCTGGTGGGAGAGCCGCCACGGTTTTCGGATGGAGAAAGACTGGCTGATCTTCTGCACGGGTATTGTACCGGCTATTTCCAGCATGGTGCGCAAGCTGACGACTCCCGCGGAAAAGGTGCTGGTGCAGACGCCGGTTTATAATATTTTTTTTAACTCAATTCGAAATAACGGGCGGCAGGTGCTGGAAAGCCCATTGGTGTATGACGGGGAAACTTATCACATGGACTTTGCGGATCTGGAGGAAAAGCTTGCCGACCCACAGACGTCGCTGATGATCCTCTGCAATCCGCAGAATCCTGCGGGGAACCTATGGGATCGTGATACGCTTGCACGTATCGGCGATCTCTGCAAAAAATATCATGTGACGATGATCTCAGATGAGATTCATTGTGATCTTACGGCACCCGGCTGTGAGTATGTTCCATTTGCTTCTGTGTCAGATACCTGCCGGGAGATCAGTGTGACCTGTCTGGCACCGACCAAGACCTTCAATCTGGCCGGTCTGCAGACGGCGGCCGTCTCTGTGCCGGACGCGGCTTTGCGCCATAAGGTCTGGCGAGGCCTGAACACCGATGAAGTGGCGGAGCCGAACGCCTTTGCTGTGGATGCGGCGGTCGCGGCTTTTACCAAAGGCGCTCCGTGGCTGGATGAGCTGCGGGTCTATATTGAAAAGAATAAAGAGACAGTAGCAGAGTATGCCGCGGAGCACATTCCGCAGCTGCATGTAGTGCCGTCAAAAGCAACCTATCTGATGTGGCTGGACTGCGGGGCGTGGGTGAATGTCGATCTCGCAAAATTCATCCGTGAGAAGACCGGCCTGTATGTCTCCTCCGGCAGCGCCTATGGCGGAAATGGCTCGCAGTTCCTGCGCATGAATGTCGCCTGCCCGCGTAAGCAGGTGCTGGATGGTCTGCGGAGGCTGGAAGCGGGGCTCATGGAGCTCGGCGTTTTCTAATAGAACAAACGTAACTGTTCAGTACCTTCACAGTTATGAGGGAAAATCCATTTAAAATCGCTTCACGATGGGACATATCCCGTACGAAGTGCGGGATGCCGTCCTGGCGAAGAGTTTTCCCTTGCAACATTTACGTTTCATACGTACCTCGCAGCGAGTGCGAGGTACTGAAGTGAATAGTTACTGATTTTTTTATGATGCCTCTGCGAAGGCTTCGATGTATATACCGTCAACGCTCTCCGGCATCCAGACGCCGATGCAGTCTCCGTCTGCGTTTATGATCGCGGCCGGCAGGAACGAATTGTCTTCAAGCAGCAGTTCCTCAATTACTTCGGCGTTTTCACATTCCAGCCCATGTAACCCGTCTGAGATTTCAACGTAGCCGGAAATGGTGATTTTCGATGTTTTTACTTCCATATCTCCATCAAGATAAAGGATGGTCGCCGATTCACCGATACTGGCTCGTACCGCTTCATAGACCAGATAATCCTCATCCGGATCTCCGCTCCAGTTCTCTGCGGAGAACAACGCTATCCCGGTATCTCCGCGGACTCCCGCATATGCGACTTCTATCGAAGCTGTCTCGGTATAGGCTTGATAAGACGTTGCTTCTGAAGTATATACAGAGGAATCCGCCATTACGACCAGAGAGCCATCCCCGCCGTCTAAGACGACTGCGGAAGAATACGCAACAATCTCATCGTCCGCATCGGTTCCAGCCAGAAGAGCAATATATTCAGGCACTGCTGCTTCGGTTTCCGGCTCTGTTTCAGTTCCGTTGATCAGATCATCCAGCAGACCTTTGGCCAGATTGTCTGCATCCGCCTCGTTTTCGGCTATGTCGGCCGATGCCGCGTCCTCGGACTCTGCTTCTGTATCTTCCGAATGAAATTCTTCTGCGTCTGACATAAGGCTGAAGAATGTCTCTGCGGTCGAGGACGAATATACCCCAATGAGATTTCCATCATCGTCGATCAATCCCGACAGTAAAAAGGCAATGCCGTTACTGAAAGCATCATCTGATACCGTATCTCCGCTCAGCGCCATGATTTCCGTGCTTCCGACTGTCTCCTGCGCGGCATCCGTCAGACGGATCTGGTCGCTTGCCGCCTCTATATCACTGTCAAAATATACCCAATGCAGCAGAGAATTTTGGACAGGATAATCCAATGTCACATAACGTGAGGATGACGGGGAATCGCCGGAAAAATCAAGTGTGAGGAGGCAGTAATCGGTCATCTGGCCTGTGAGCTCCAGATCGTAGGTGATCATTTCCTCAAGATCCCAGAGAGAGTAGCAGTCTGTATCTTCCGTTTCGACAGAGAGATCCGTGATCACAAATACGGATCCGTCCGTATCTTCCACGATAAAACCACCTCCGTAAGAAACAATTTCGTCTTCTGCATCCATTCCGACGATGAGAAAGATCTTGTCTGACTGATCCTCCGAGGAGGAAGAATCAGATGCTGCGGCCGGGACTGACATCGCTGCGGCCATTGAGAAGATCAGGAGCAGCACACTCCATAGCTTTGTGAATCGGTTTGTTTTTTTCTTATTCATGTTCAAAATCCTCCTTTTCTGTTGTATGGATCACAGGCACTCCCTTTTGATTGAGTATAACGTAAAAACATCACAGCGGCAACCATAAGTTTGTTTCCGATGATTGCAGTTTACCAGATCAGATTATTCTTTTATCTACTCAGAGTAGAAAAAAACAGGAGAAAAATAAGTATGATAGTGACATCAGAAATGAAAAAGTTCTGATTGCCATCATAACAGATTTGCGTTATATTTGAAATAAGTCGACCGCAATCCCATTGGCTTTAGACAATGGGTAGTTCACAAAACTAAAACAGAACATCAAAGAATCAGGCGATAAAAAGATGAGAGTAAGGAGGTCCTGTTAATGAGAAAGATAGATACAGCATTATTACTGGCAATGGGTTTGATCTTTACGGCGTGTGCGGCTCCGCTGTCGGATGATTCTGTCCTTGTAGCTTCCGCATCGTCGGGGATATCCATATTCGACGCTGCAGGAGAGGATTCGTCCTCTGATGTGTCGGAGGATTCCACTGCGGGGTCGGATGAGTCCGTGTATATCATCGGAGAAGACCAGACGACGGCATTTCAGAATGTGGAAATCCCGAACCCCGTGACATTTTTTAACGTAGACGAAGAAGCGGTGGAAAACAGCCTGGAGAATGACGGATTTACCTATGTAGCTCTCACGACATATGATATGCTGGACATGTTGGCGGAATACGCCGAACTTCTCGTTTCCGATTACGGCTTTACGACAGAAGAGAATGAAATTTATACCGATGATGCGGATGAAAATATTGTGACGGAGGCATACATAGCGCTGAGCTATGGCGGAGATCCTGACACTGGGGAGATAATCATTCGTTATGCGTATAATGTCGGGGCGACCAATACCACTGCAGTCGTGTTGAACTGCACAAATTATACGATTGTGGACGTAGAAAGCTATGCGCAGGACACTTCCGGCGGTTCAGAAACAGTATATATTATAGGAGAAGAGGCGGCCTCATCAGATGAGGAAGAAGTGGATGGGGCGGTTCTTCCGGATATTGGAGCATTTCTGAACTGTGGACGCGGTGAAGATATGGAATACGGAAGCTATGGACGCCTCATCAGTTATAGCTTTGACCTTGATAACGGTTCCGCTGCTGTAGCGGAAGTCATTGATCTTTTACAGGAACCACAGTATGAGCTTTCACTGGTAAACACAAAGGAGGGAGATTATATCTCATCCTCTGCCCTGCTTGTTGAATATTATGAGTTTTCTTATACAGGGACAGAAAACGTACCCTCTGTGACGGATGATAACATATATGGAAGCTCGTATGATGTTCTCGTTCAGGCAAATTATTATTATTCGGGATCCGGCAGAACAGGTCTGACTATTTATTACAGCAACGGTTTTACTTTGGTAGAACCGGATACTGTTGCGGAGATTCAGCCTGAAGATTACAGCGGTTCGGGCAGCACTACGGCCAACAATTCTACGAGCTATGACACCGATGATGACGACGATACCGGCGTCACGATCAAGTGTACGAAATGTCATGGAGAAGGCACGATTGCATGTACGAATTGTGACGGACTGGGATATAAGATTGTGTATATTCAGACTCCCAATTATTCCGGACACAGCGATACATCCTCTGAATCAAAAGAAACCTGCTACAAATGCCACGGTACTGGAACAATTACCTGTACCCGCTGCGGTGGAAGCGGTGTTCAGTGAATCATACCTGCATAATAGGAATTGTAAATCAATGAGAAACGTGCAGGTTTCCATGCAGGCAGAAAGTACAGGGAGAAGCTTAAAATAGAATTTAAACGCTGTCTTGAATGCATGGAAGAATATCAGGCAGGATTTGAGCGGCTTGACACTACAGTGGTAACAGGAATAACAGGAGGCAGGCAATGCGGATCGGAATGGGATATGATGTGCACCGCCTTGTGGAGGATCGCAGACTGATCCTCGGAGGCGTGGAAATACCGTACGAAAAGGGACTTTTGGGGCATTCAGATGCGGATGTGCTGCTGCACGCGGTCATGGACGCACTGCTCGGCGCGGCGGCGCTGGGCGACATCGGAAAGCATTTTCCGGATACAGATGAGCGCTACAGAGGCATCTCCAGCGTGGAACTGCTGAAGCGTGTCGGGGAGATGTTGGATGAAAAATGTATGGTAATTGAAAACATCGATGCGACGATCATCGCGCAGCGGCCGAAGCTTTTGCCCTATATGGAGCAAATGAAGAAGAACATCGCGGATGCACTGCATCTGGAGCTGGGGCGCGTGAACGTGAAAGCAACCACGGAGGAAGGACTCGGGTTTACCGGAAGCGGCGAGGGCATTTCCGCTCATGCTGTCTGCCTGCTGCAGCCGCTGATGGACGGCATCGCGGACGGCAGGATGTATGGAGATGGTGCGTCTGGCTGCGCGATTTCCGGAAACACGATACCTGACGGTGGTATTGCGGGAAGCGAATGCGCGGGCTGTCCGGGGTGCAGGAAAAGTCAGAGGGCAGATGCTCAGAACAACTGAATTCGAGCGTATACAGGAGAAGACTATGGCAACTCTTTCATTTGAGAAAATAACAGAGCAGGTAGAACGGATCAATATTTGAAAGAGGACATGGACCGCTATGGAAGGAAAATTTATTAATCGATATAGAAGCTTTTGTGACTGTCTGAGTGGTTTGGAACAGGCGAAACAGCGGGATCCGGAAGATAAATTCGTACTGAGCGGAACTGCGTGGAAGTACAATCTGACGTTTGACCTTTCATGGAAAGTTATGAAGGATATCATCGTTAAGTATCATAAAATTCTGGATTTTGCTGCCGGTTCACCCCGTGAAACACTTCGGACGGCATATTCGGTAGGGTTGATCTCAGATGACAGGTGGATGGATATGCTGTCTTTGAGAAATAATCTGGCTCACGATTATAATGGTGCCTTGGTGAGTGAAGCCTTTGATAAGATTTTAAATGAATATATTCCTCTCTTCTGCCAGTTCCGCGAGAAAGCAAATGCTTATATCACTGCGATAGAAGAAGAAGGATAACTGTAAAGGTACGAAACAGTTATGATGAGAAATGAAAAGGAATTGACAAAAGCGGGGTTTTTGCATAGACTGAGGAAAGTATTAAGGAAAGCTGAGGAAACAGGATGAGAGTTTACAATACACTGTCGAAAAGAAAAGAAGAATTTGTGCCGCTGGAGCCGGGCAAGGTAACGATGTATGTCTGCGGGCCGACGGTCTACAATCTGATCCATATCGGGAACGCGCGCCCGATGATCGTGTTCGATACGGTGCGGCGTTATCTGGAGCACAAGGGCTATGAAGTAAATTATGTGTCCAATTTTACGGACGTGGATGACAAGATCATCGCGAAAGCGAATGAGGAGGGTGTCTCCGCGCAGGAGATTTCTGAGCGGTACATCGCGGAGTGCAAAAAGGACATGGAAGCGATGAATGTGCGCCCGGCGACGACTCATCCGCGTGCGACGCAGGAAATCGACGGGATGATCGAGATGATCCAGACGCTGATGGATAAAGGCTATGCCTACAATGTGGACGGCACGGTCTATTTCCGCACCAGAAAGTTTGCAGAATACGGCAAACTCTCCCATAAGAATCTGGACGATCTGCGCTCGGGCGGCCGTTCTCTTCTGGTGACTGGCGAAGATCAGAAGGAAGATCCGCTGGACTTTGTGCTTTGGAAGCCGAAAAAAGAGGGCGAGCCGTTCTGGCCGTCGCCGTGGAGTGAAGGGCGTCCGGGATGGCATATCGAGTGCTCGGTAATGTCGAAAAAGTATCTTGGTGAGGAGATCGATATCCATGCGGGCGGTGAGGATCTGATCTTCCCGCATCATGAGAATGAGATTGCGCAGAGTGAGTGCTGCAATGGCAAGCCGTTTGCAAGGTATTGGCTGCACAACGCGTTTTTAAATATTGACAATCGCAAGATGTCCAAGTCGCTCGGCAATTTCTTTACCGTGCGCGAGATCTCGGAGAAATACGACCTGCAGGTGCTGCGCTTCTTTATGCTGAGCGCACATTACCGCAGCCCGCTGAATTTCAGCGCGGATCTGATGGAGGCGGCCGGGAACGGATTGGAGCGCATCCGCAATGCAGTGTCGAATCTGAAGTATATTATGGAAAATAACAGCGCCGAAGACGCTGCACAAAACGCTGATTCGGAAGAAGCCGTTCTGACAGCCGCTGAGCAGGAGATTCTGGCCGGGGCAAAAGCCTATGAAACAAAGTTTGACGAGGCCATGGACGATGATTTCAACACGGCGGACGCAATCGCGGCGATTTTTGAACTGGTAAAATACGCGAACAGCAATCTTACCTCCGCAAATTCAAAAGAACTGGTGCAGGCAGTGTACGGGGAGCTGGTCGCTCTGTGCGGCATCCTTGGCCTGATCGTGGAAGAAAAGGAAGAACTGCTGGACGCGGATATCGAGGCGTTGATTGAAGAGCGGCAGGCGGCGCGCAAGGCAAAGAATTTCGCGCGGGCGGATGAGATCCGCAACCAGCTGGCCGAGCAGGGGATTACGCTTCTGGATACGCGCGAAGGTGTAAAGTGGAAACGGGCATGACAGAGAGAACAGGTGCGGCAGAAGCAACAGGTGTGACAGATGAAAAAGGCTTTGGAATCAGAAACGATATGGTATCATGCATTGACGCCGGATTTGCTCTTCCGTCCAGAGACTGGAAGCAGTACGCCCCGCTGACACTTGCTTACATTGGCGACGCAGCTTATGAGCTGATCATCCGGACCATTTATGTGAAACGGCATGATATCCAGCCGCAGAAGCTTCACAGACTGGTGACGCGCTGCGTCAGTGCGAAAGCGCAGGCAAAAATGATCGCGGCGTTATTGCCGGAGCTTGACGAGGAGGAGACAGCCATTTATCGCCGGGGGCGCAATTCCAAACCCTATACAAAGGCGAAAAACGCCACTATGACGGAATATCTGGAAGCGACCGGTTTCGAGGCACTCATGGGCTATCTGTATCTGGAAGAAAAATATGAGCGGATGACGGAGCTGGCAGCGAAGGGGCTGGAGAGCATCGGGCTGCTTGTGGATGTTTGAACAATGGCGAAGCAAGGGAAGCTATGCTCAAAAATCAGCAAAAATCTGCTTGCTGTCTGCTTGCGGATGCCAGGACAAGGCACCCGCGCGGGTGTGACGTATAACGATGTGAGAAGCACAGTCAATATACTGGGAGACAATATGAAAAAACTGGAAAAACAGGAAAGGCATAATGCGCAGCCGGATGCAGCGGATTCCGGTCTCATTGAAGGCCGTAATGCAGTTCTCGAAGCGTACCGTTCGGGGAAGACGATCGACCGTTTGCTGATTCAGGATGGTTGTCAGGACGGCCCGATCCAATCGATCAAAAGAGAGGCGCGCAAGGCCGGTACGATTATGGATTTCGTGCCGAAGGAGCGTTTGGACGGTATGTCCCAGACCGGCCGGCATCAGGGCGTGATCGCCTGTGCGGCGGCCTATGATTATGCAGAGGTCGCTGATATTCTGGCGGCGGCGCAAGAAAGAGGCGAGGCTCCGTTTCTGATCCTGCTGGATGGGATCGAGGATCCGCACAACCTCGGGGCGATCGTCCGTACCGCCAATTTGGCGGGCGCGCATGGTGTGATCATTCCGAAGCGGCATGCAGTAGGGCTGACGGCGACGGTGGCGCGCGCTTCGGCGGGGGCGCTGAATTACACGCCGGTTGCACGTGTGACGAATCTTGGAAATACGATAGAAGAACTGAAAAAAGAGGGCATCTGGTTTGCCTGCGCCGCCATGGACGCGCCGCCCATGTATGAGGCAAATCTCACCGGACCGATCGGACTGGTGATCGGCGCGGAGGGCAGCGGCGTGAGCCGTCTCGTCCGTGAAAAATGCGATTTTGCAGTCTCTATCCCGATGCGCGGCGATATCGATTCTCTGAACGCGTCGGTCGCGGCCGGGGTGCTGAGCTTTGAGATCGTGCGGCAGAGGCAGTTTGGAAGTAAAAAATAATAGAAGTATTCTTTTTTATGTGAACCGGACAGTGGAACATGGATAAAAAGGGTTTTTGTAAGAAATATATTGTAGAATATATGGAGAAAACTGTATTTAATAATATATAGTTTTGCTAAAAAAATAGAAAATGTGTGCAAGAAGTGTAAGACAGAAAGAAGGAAGTAAAGATGGGTAAGTATTTTGGAACAGACGGATTTCGCGGCGAGGCGAATGTGAAGCTTAACGTTGAACACGCGTTTAAAGTGGGACGCTATCTTGGATGGTATTACGGTCAGCTGGTTGACGAGCAGACGGAAATGGCAGCTGCCGGGGCAGATACGACAGACTGGGCAACTCCCGGAGACAGAGGCACTTCTGAGTTTCCGCGGCGGAAGGCCCGTATTGTCATCGGCAAGGACACGCGCCGTTCGAGCTATATGTTCGAGTATGCGCTGGCTGCGGGACTGACGGCATCGGGCGCGGACGCATATCTGCTCCATGCGACGACGACGCCGAGTGTTTCCTATGTGGTGCGCACGGAAGATTTTGACTGCGGCATCATGATTTCTGCGAGCCATAATCCTTATTACGACAATGGCCTGAAGATCATCAGCGGCAGCGGGAAAAAGATTGAGGCAGAGGTGGAGGATAAAATCGAAGCTTATATCGACGGGAAGCTTGGTGAGCTTCCGCTGGCGACAGGCGTGAAGATCGGCCGCACGGTGGACCATCAGGCAGGCCGGAATCGCTACATCGGCCACCTGATTTCTCTGGCGACGCGCTCTTATAAGAATACGAAGGTTGGATTGGACTGCTCAAACGGCAGCTCCTCCTCGATCGCAAAGAGCGTTTTTGACGCGCTTGGCGCGAAAACGTATGTCATTCATAATGAGCCGGATGGCACAAATATCAACCGCGACTGCGGTTCGACACATATTGAGACTTTGAAGAAGTTTGTCCTTGAAAACGGGCTGGATGTCGGCTTTGCCTACGATGGAGATGCAGATCGCTGTATCGCGGTCGACTCGAACGGGCGCATCATCAACGGCGATCTGATTTTGTATGTCTGCGGAAAGTATCTGAAAGAGAACGGCCAGCTGGAAAATAATACGGTCGTCACGACGGTCATGTCCAACATCGGCCTTTACAAGGCATTTGAACGGGAAGGCATTCGCTACGAAAAGACAGCGGTCGGCGACAAATATGTTTATGCGAATATGTGTGAGAACGGACACTGCCTGGGCGGCGAGCAGTCCGGACATATTATTTTCTCCAAATATGCGACGACTGGTGACGGCATCCTGACATCTATTATGGTGATGGAAGTCATGATGGATAAAAAGAGAAGCCTTGCGTCGCTGGCTTCCGAGGTGGAGATCTATCCTCAGCTTCTGAAAAACGTGCGTGTCGCGGATAAGGCGGCTGTAAAGGCGAACGCGGCGGTGCAGGCCGCTATCGAAGCTGCAGGGGAGGCTCTTGGTGATGAGGGACGTATCCTTGTGCGTGAGAGCGGCACCGAGCCGGTGATCCGTGTGATGGCCGAGGCGAAGACTGACGAGCTCTGCGCACAGCATGTAGATGCGATCATCAAAGTGATGAAAGAGCAGGGGCTTGTTCAGGAATAAAAAAACGACACGAAGGTGGGAAGCAGGCAGTCAATTTGCGTACCGCTGTGTTTGAAATCAGACATGGGAGAGAGAAGAATATGGAACACAAATGGAAGCGGCTGCTTTCTTATTATAAGCCATATCTGGGGCTGTTTGCCTCAGATATGTTTTTTGCGATTCTGGGAGGCGCGGTCACACTGGCGATCCCGCTAGTGGTTCGTTATATCACCTACAATGTCATTCAGCTGCCGTCGAACGAGGCGCTTCCGATCATCACGAAGCTTGGCATTGCGATGATCGTGATGGTGGCAGTGGAATGCTTCTGTAATTTTTATATCGGGTATTACGGACACAATATGGGCGCGAGGATTGAGCATGATATGCGTGCTGAGATTTTCGGGCATTACCAGAAGCTGTCCTTTGCGTATTATGACAACCATCAAACCGGGCAGATGCTCTCCCGCATCACCGCGGATCTGTTCGATATCAGCGAGCTGCTGCACCATGGCCCGGAGGACATCGTGATCTCCCTGATCAAGCTGATCGGTTCCTGCGTGATCCTGGCGCAGATCAACTGGCAGCTGACGCTGGTGACTTACCTGTTCATCCCGATCATTGCCTGCTATGCGCTGTATCTGAACAAAAAGATGAAGGTTGCGTTCAAGGAAAACCGACGCCGGATGGCGGACATCAACGGTCAGATCGAGGACAGTCTCTCCGGTATTCGTGTGGTGAAATCCTTTGGCAACGAGCACATTGAGGAGAAAAAATTTCACGGCGGCAACGAGCGCTTTGTCGAGGCGAAAAAGCTGAGCTACAAATTCATGGCGATGTACAATTCGGGGCTTGGCGCGATGACGACTCTTGTGACTATCGTTGTCCTGCTGGTCGGCACCGGCCTCATCACAGCCGGGCTGATGGCGATCGCGGATCTGGTGACGTTTCTTCTTTATATTAATAATTTTACCGATCCGATCAAGAAGCTGATCACCCTGACCGAGCAGTTTCAGAACGGATTTTCCGGATACGAGCGCTTCCTTGAAGTGATGGACATCGAGCCGGACATTCAGGATGCGCCGGATGCTGTTGGTATGGATACGGCAAAGGGCGATATCGCATTTCGAAATGTCTCTTTTAAATATGAAGAGGGACAGGAGACTGTCTTAAGCCACATCGACCTGAATGTGAAGGCCGGGGATTACCTGGCGATCGTCGGGGCGTCTGGCGGAGGAAAAACGACCCTGTGCAGCCTGATTCCCCGCTTCTACGATGTGGACAGTGGTGAGATTCTGCTGGACGGCACGGATATCCGCAAAATCAAGCTCGCGGATCTGCGCAGACAGATCGGCATCGTGCAGCAGGACGTTTACCTGTTTACAGAAAACATCATGGAGAACATCCGCTACGGCCGGCCGGACGCGACTGATGAGGAAGTCATCGAGGCGGCAAAGCTGGCAAACGCCCATGAATTTATTTCCCAGCTGCCGAACGGCTATTACACGGACATCGGCCAGCGCGGCGTGAAGCTCTCCGGCGGCCAGAAGCAGCGCCTTTCCATCGCGCGCGTTTTCCTGAAAAACCCGCCGATCCTGATCTTTGACGAGGCGACATCCGCCCTCGACAATGAGAGCGAGCGCATCGTACAGCAGTCTTTGGAAAAACTGGCAAAGGGCCGCACGACCTTCGTGATCGCGCATCGTCTTTCCACCATCCGCAACGCGCAGAAGATTCTTGTCCTCACCCCGAATGGTATCGAGGAGCAGGGAACGCACGAGGAACTGTTAGCGAAGAACGGCGTCTATACCAGGCTGTATGAGAATCGGTGATGCGCCGGAATTGGCAATGAAACACCAGAAAAAGGTATTCTGTTAATATTGAAATGTTACAAAAATAATTTTAAATAAAAAGAGAAAAACAGTTGCAAATATGAGAACTTCGTGTTATGATGAGACGCAAACAAAAAAACAGCGTCTGCACGGTGAGGGTTCATCTTCAGCCTGATTCAGGGAATGAGACGTGGAAAAGGAGGAAAAGTTTTAAGAATGACTGAGAGGAAAGAATTTAAGGAAAGAATCTCAGTACAAAAGATGAATGAAGAAAAAGAACCTTTACAAAAGAAAAACGAATGGGAAAATACGGAATATGGATATTCCTGGCCGTGGAATGATCCGGAGACGCCGTCCATAGTCTCAGAGGCACTGGCGGAATATCAGGTGCGCAAACGGCAGGGAGAGTATACGGTGGAGGACTATATGGCTCTGCCGGACGACCAGCGGGTGGAACTGATCGACGGTGTGTTTTTTGTTATGTATGCACCAACCTACATCCACCAGGATATCGGATCCCGGATTTGTCAGTCCTTTAGGGATTACATAGACAGAAAGCACGGCTCCTGTTATACCTTTGTTTCCCCGATAGACGTGCAGCTGGACTGCGACGACAGGACAATGGTGCAGCCGGATGTGGTGATCATCTGTGATCCGTCGAAGCTAAAGAAGGGCAGGATATTTGGCGCGCCGGATCTGATCGTGGAGATTCTCTCAAAGTCCACGTCCAAAAAGGATCGGGGGCTGAAGCTGGCAAAATACAAACGGGCCGGTGTGAGAGAATATTGGATCGTCGATCCGGACTGGAGACAGATCCGGGTGTACGAATTTGAAAAATCGGATACGCCCAGAGAATATGAGTTTGAAGAGACTGTGCCTGTCGGCATCTATGATGGAGACTGCAAGGTGGATTTTTCACAGATATATGAACGGGTGCGTCCGCTGTATGAAACGATGTGATAATACAAGGGCGCTGGACATCCGGTGGATGTCCGTTTAGCCCTCGCCGGGTGGCATCCCACGCTATGCGCGGGATATTCGCAGATCGTAGCGAAGCGAAGACCCAAAGCTTAGGAAAGGAACGATACATACTATGAAGAACTGGGAAGCCAACATCCGCAAGGTGACCCCCTATGTGCCGGGAGAACAGCCAAAGCGAACAGATGTCATCAAGCTGAACACTAATGAAAATCCATATCCGCCGTCACCGAAAGTGACAGAGGCGCTGCGGGAGATGTCCACGGAACCGATGCGCAAATATCCGGATCCGGAAGCGCGGCAGCTGGTGGAGGCGGTTGCGCGGGAGGAGAATGTCCGTCCGGAGCAGGTTTTCGTTGGCGTTGGCTCAGACGATGTGCTGGCGATGATTTTTCTGACCTTTTTCAATTCGGACAAGCCGATTCTGTTCCCGGACATCACGTATTCGTTTTATGATGTGTGGGCTGATATGCTCCGCATTCCGTACGAGCAGCAGCCATTGAACGATGCCTTTGAAATTGAGAGCAGAGATTATTATAAAGAAAACGGCGGTGTGATCTTTCCGAATCCGAATGCACCGACCGGCGCCCTTCTGGGTCTGTCTGCCATTGAGGATATTCTGACGCACAATCCGGATGTCATCGTTGTGGTAGACGAGGCTTATATTGACTTTGGCGGTACGACCTGTACCGGGCTGCTTGACAGATACGAGAACCTGATTGTCGTAAAGACCTTTTCCAAATCGCGCTCATTGGCCGGCATGCGCATCGGATACGCGATTGCCAGTGATGAACTGATTCGTTATCTGAATGATGTAAAATATTCGTTCAATTCCTACACGATGAATCAGACTGCGATCCAGCTTGGGACAGCAGCCGTGGAAGACCACGCTTACTTTGAAGAGACACGCCGGAAGATCATCGCGACGCGCGAACAAGCGAAAAAAGAACTCGCTGCGCTTGGATTTTCGTTTGCGGACTCTCAGGCGAATTTCCTGTTCGCTACACATGAGAGCGTACCTGCAGAAGAACTGTTTACGGCACTCAAAGAGCAGGGTATTTACGTGCGCTACTTTAAAAAGCCCCGGATTGACAACTACCTGCGCATCACGATCGGGACGGATGAGCAGATGGAGCGGCTGTACACGTTCTTGAAAGAATATTTAAGAAAATTGAACATCTGATTTCCGCCGCAGACACGTTGATTTTTGCGTCTCACCTGCGCCGTCTGTTATTCACTGCTTCGCTGGAACTCGCTTCGCTCAAACAATGGCGAAGCAGTGAAAACTATGCTCGTGAGACTTGCAAAAATCTGCCTACCGTCTGCTTGCGGAAATAGATGCTCAATTTTCAAATAAACATGGTAACAATAATTTGATGAATAATAACGAACGTGAAAGAGGGATTGATGCGTATGGCATCCTACGAAAGCTTCGCCCGCGTCTACGACTTATTTATGTCGGACACGCCTTATGATGACTGGTGCGAATACCTGCATGGCCTGCTTTTGAAATACGGCGTGGCGGACGGTCTTGTGCTGGAGCTGGGCTGCGGAACCGGCGCCATGACACAGCGGCTGGCGCGGCTTGGATATGATATGATCGGCGTTGACAATTCCATTGATATGCTGGAGATCGCCCGTGAAAAACAGCCGGACATTCAGAATGATCTTTCCGATGCGGATATGCCGGACATCCTCTACCTTCTTCAGGATATGCGTGAATTCGAACTTTATGGCACGGTGCGTGCCGTGGTGAGCGTCTGTGATTCGATGAATTACATCACGGAAGAAGACGATCTGCTGCAGGTGTTCCGGCTGGTCAACAATTATCTGGATCCGGGCGGTATCTTTATTTTCGACTTGAATACGGAATACAAATACAGAGAACTGCTCTCGGATAATGTCTTTGCGGAGAACCGTGACGAGGGAAGCTTTATCTGGGAAAACTGGTATGAGGAAGAGACAGGGATCAATGAGTATGACCTGACCCTTTATATAAGGAATCATTTATCGGACGAATGCTACGAGCGGTATGAGGAAACGCATATCCAGCGGGCGTGGACGATTGACTGCGTGTGTAATCTTCTGGCGCAGGCCGGTCTGCATCTGGAGGCAGTCTATGATGCTTTTACGGAAGATGAGCCCCGCCCGGAGAGTGAGCGTGTGTATTTTGTCGCGCGGGAAACCGGGAAGACACAAACATAAAAATATCTTATAAGCAGTTCTGCACATAAAAGAAAACAGGAGACGCGTCATGTCTCCTGCTTTGGCACTTCATAAGTTTCATTGTAATTAAACTCGCCGGAATCAATGTCCGTGATCACACTGTCTTCCCAGAGAAACCGAAGATACCGATAAATAACCTCATGCGCATGCAGATAGTCGGTAGAACTTAGCAAATCATAGAGCTCCGTGTATTCAATGTTATTATCTTCACAGATTTTTTCCTCGGATATGGGTTCCTCATCGATAAAAAAATTCGCGATCAGTGTGGAAATGTTCTCGTCATAAGGAATTTCATTGATGGACATGACCATGTAGCTGGAATCGGTGTCTGTGTAGGCGGCCTGAATGATGTAATCGCTGTATGCTTCAATGAATTCTGTTTTTCCGTCGCCAACCTGCACGCCATTGAAAGTAACGCCGTCTGTAATTTCAAACAACTCGGCAGAGGCGACCTGCTGTTCCTCTTTTTCACAGCCGGTCAGAAGAAGAACGGATAAAAGCAAAAATGAGAAGCTTTTTTTAATATTCATATAGGAAAAGTCCTTTTTTATTCTTACCATATAAAGTAGCACAATATTGGTAAAGAATCCAGAATTATTTAAAATTTTTACGAGAAAGATTTTTCATAACTATGAAGGTATGGGACAGTTATGAATCTTATGAAAAGAAAGTGAACAAAACCTTAAATTTCAGTAATCGCGGTTGACATTTTCCGCGATTTGCTTTATCTTTCACAGTGGTCTAAAATTTCACAATATTTTGCCCTGATTTGTAACTGTTCAGTACCTTCACAGTTACTGGAAAAAGTCCATTTAAAATCGCTGCGCGATGGGACTTTTTCCTGCAGAATGTATGTTTTCATACGTACCTCGCAGCGAGTGCGAGGTACTATCATGAATAGTTACCTTGTTTTTTAAAATATTACCTGGGAGGATGTTGCAGGTTGTTTGATAAGAAAAAAAAGACAGAGGAGAATCTGAATACTGCGGGAGTAGAGGAGAAAGCGGAAACCATAGAGAAAGCAGAGCAAGGGAAAAAATTAAAGCTCAATAAGATGCCAGAACTCAAAAAGGCGGAAAAGCAGATGAAAACGCGCAGCTCGAGAGTGGAGCGCGGGATCGCGGTGCTGAACCGCTATTCGATCCTGTTCCACATGGTTCTGGCGTGCGGCGTCTGCTTTGCGATTGAGTGGATTTCGCGGCATTCGTTTGTGGAAGCGTGTGAGTTTGTGGTGGACCGGAATCTGGTCTTTCTGTACAACTCGTTTCTGGTATGGGTGACGCTGACACTCGTGTACATAGTAAAGCGCCGGACGGCGGCTCGTGTGCTGATCTGCGCATTCTGGCTGTTTTTGGGCACGATCAATGGCTGTATTCTGGCGAAGCGGGTGTCGCCGTTTGGCTGGACAGATCTGAAGATGGTGGGCGATTTGTTTACTATGCAGAGCAATTATTTTACGGATCAGGAGGCCATGATAGTGATCGCCGCGGTTGCGGCAGTGTGTGTGCTGCTGCTGATCCTGTGGGTGAAGGGACCGAAATTTCAGGGAAAGACGCACCGCATCGCGGGAGTATGTCTGGTTCTTCTGGTGGTCATGATGGTGCCGCGGGTGACGGATGCCGCGAAGAGCAGCAATGTCCTTGCTTCCTACTTTGAAAATCTGGCGCAGGGCTATAAGGACTACGGTTTTGTCTATAGTTTTACATCCAGCGCTCTGAATCAGGGAATGAGCACGCCGGACGGATATTCCGAGGAAGCGGTGCAGGCGGTGCTCGACAATATGGGAATGGCTTCGGATGGGACGGCGGACAGCGCGGAGAGTGTGAGCGCGGATGAGACGGCGGACAGCGCGGAGAGCGTGAGCGCAGAAGAGACGGCAGACAGTGCTTCGCTGGTGCGTGCTGCTGCAACAAAAACGTTGTCCTCAGAGGAGGATGCGTTTTCAGAAAATACAGAGACAGCAGAAGAGACAGAGAGCACTTATGAGACGGAAGCTTCAGATGAGAGCGAGTCAGAAGCATCAGATGAGACCGGGATTTCAGAAACGGTGACAGCGACAGCTTCGGTGGATTTGGATAACCCGAACATCATCGTCATCCTTCTGGAATCTTTTATTAATCCGGATATGCTGAACTTCCTCACGACCAGCGAGGAGGCAGTGCCGAATTTTGAATATCTGTTTGAAAACTATACCTCGGGCTATGTGGAGGTGCCGGTGGTCGGCGCGGGTACCGCAAACACGGAGTTTGAGATCCTGACCGGGATGGGGATGCAGTTCTTCGGTCTGGGTGAATACCCGTACAAGACGATCTTAAAAGAGACGAACTGCGAGAGTATTGCCTCTGACCTTGCCACGCTCGGCTATGGTACGCATGTCGTGCACAACAACGGCGGCAATTTTTACAGCCGTGCGAACGCGTTTTCCCAGATGGGATTTGACACGTTCACCAGCAAGGAGCTGATGGATATCCGCGAGTACACGCCGCTTGGGACCTGGCCGACCGATCATATTCTGGTCGGAGAGGTGGAGAAGTCTCTGGACTATACGCCGGATCAGGAGGATTTTGTCTATGTGATCACAGTGGGCAGCCATGGGGATTATCCGCAGTATGGAGTGCTGGAGGATCCTGAGATCACGATCTCCGGCGTGGAAGACGAGGGGATGGCGTACGCGTGGGAATATTATGTGAATATGCTGCATGAGGTCGATGAGTTTATCGGTGAACTGATTGAGATGCTGGAGGAGCGCGGTGAGCCGACCTATGTCGTGATGTTCGGCGATCACCTGCCGACGATGGATCTGACGGAAGAAGACATGTCTACCGGAAGCCTGTTCCTGACCCCGTACGCGACCTGGAATAATATTGGTCTGGAGAAAAATGACAGCGACATGACGTCCTACCAGCTGCTGGCGGATACGCTGGAGGAGCTGGGACTCGGCGGCGTCGGCACGATGTTCACGTTCCATCAGAATCGCGACGCATATGATACGGAAGAAGAATATATTGACGCCATGGAGCTTTTGCAGTACGATATCCTCTATGGAGAGCATTATGTCTATGGCGGGGAAAATCCTTATCCGGCCTCGGATCTGGTGATGGGGACGGAAGAAGTGGTCATTGATCAGATCCTGGACGTCGGAGATTATTACTATCTGATCGGAGAAAATTTCACCAAATGGAGCAAAGTGTACGTGAATGATGAAAAGATCAGCACGACGTATTACACCTCGCGGATGTTGCGGATCAAAAAGAGTAAGGTGCCGGAAGGTACGAACACGATCGTAGTCAATCAGGTCGGATCGTCGAGCACGATCTTCCGAAGCTCGAACACGATGGAACTTGTGGTGAGTGAGGAGGAGACGAACGCCTCGACAGAGTAAGACAGGGAACGAAAAAAATGACGGGACGAAAGATAAGAAATTCTGTGCCTGGCAAAGCAAAATTCGACGTAACTGCGAAGGTACTGAACAGTTATAATCCGACAAAGTAAATATATGGGTGCATATGGCCGGCGCGGTGTCGCCGGCCTGTTCTGAATAAAAGGTTGGAGAACGGAGAGCATGCTGAAAGTATTTCTGGTAGAAGATGAGACAATTATCCGCGAGGGGCTGCGCGACATCATCCCCTGGCAGCAGTACGGGTACACGCTGGTGGGCGACGCGGGCGACGGGGAAGAAGCGCTCCCCATGATCCGTCAGACACGGCCGGACGTGCTGATCACAGATATCAAAATGCCGTTTATGGACGGGCTGGCCTTAAGCAATCTGGTCAGCAGAGAATTTCCGAATACCAAGATCATTATCATCAGCGGTTATGATGATTTTGAGTATGCGAGGCAGGCTATCCGCATTGGTGTGGAGCAGTACCTGCTGAAGCCGGTGACTAAGGCGATGCTGATCAAAACCCTGAACGAAGTGTCTGAGAAGATCAGCAGTGAGCGGGAGCAGGAGAATTACTTGGAACAGTTCCGCAGCGAAGTGCAGGAGTATGAGCAGTTTTCCAGACGGCGCTTTTTTGAGGAGCTTGTGACCGGGCAGCTTTCTGTGGGAGAGATTTACGAGAAGGCGGAGCAGCTGGGGATCGCCATTCAGGCGCAGAGCTATAAGCTTCTGATGTACAGCATTCTGGTCCGGAGCACCCAGACGAACGACGATGAGGCCAATGAGGCACAGCAGGAAGCCCACGAGGGGCTGACTCACTTTTTCCAGATGTATCCGGAATATCTGGTGTTTCGCTGGAATGTTCAGACCTATGCGGTGTTGATCAAGGCCGGACCGGAACAGATGGGGGAGCTAACAGCCAGATGTCTGGATACGATTCGGATGCATGTCCTGCCGATTGAGAATAAAGTAGAATGGCACGTGGCCATCGGGGAGGAGACCTCACGGCTCTCTGCACTTCCGGGTTGCTTTGACGAGGTGAGCCGCATTTATTCCTATCGGCATCTGCTCGGCGAATGCCATGTGCTGACGAAAGAAAATACGTGTGCTTTGATGGAAACGGAGGAGGAAGGCAGCCTTAAAAATGTCGATATGACGAGGCTGGATCAGTCTATCCTGCGGGGTTTTCTGGAAAATGGATCGCCGGAGGAGATCGACAACTTCGCGGATGAGTATACCGGCGGGCTTCATGATGCGGCCACGTCCCGCCTTTTCTGCCAGTATCTGATGCTGAATGTGCGTTTTACCGCGATCGCGTATCTGGAGTCGCTGGGATATGAGCAGAAGGACTTTATCGACGATTTTCCTGCTGCGCAGCTTACGGGCAGAAGCCTGGATGCCGGGGAGCTTCGGGATTATGTTCGTACCATTCTGGCCTGCGTGTTTGAACTGAAGGAAAAGGAATCCAAAAGTCAGAGCAAGACGGTGATCCGTAACGCTCTGGAATATATTGATCACAATTTTACGAAGGAAACGATTTCACTGAAGGAAGTCGCCGGTCAGGTGAATGTCAGCGCGAACTATTTCAGCGCGGTATTCAGTCAGGAAATGCGGCAGACCTTTGTGGAATATCTGACCCAGAAACGTATGGAGTACGCGAAAGAGCTTTTGCGGGACTCTGGCCTGCGCTCAGCGGAGGTGGCCGCAAAGGTGGGATATAAGGATCCGCATTATTTTAGCTTTGTGTTCCGCAAGACGCAGGGGTGTACGCCGCGGGATTACCGGGCAAGACATGCGAAGCCGCATTAAAAATCCGGGTCAGCACTTCGCATTTATGTCAATTGTAGGATGTTTCATGAACGGCCGGAAGGAAGCTACGGGGGAGGAATAACAGGATGAAAAGAGCACGCTCTGCCGCGAAGCCAGTATCATTGAATCAGCGGATGCGCACGCTTCTTATGGCTTTTTTTATTCCCATACTGGTGATGATGTGCGTGATGCTTGCCGTGATGGTCAGCTATGTCAGCCAGTACACCTCCATTCTGCACAATGTCACCACGGCTTCCGAGTTCAATCAGGATTTCAAAGAGAATATCGATCTGAAAATGTATTATTATGTCGTCGGCAGCCACTATTCGGAAGGCCTGCCGATCGAGGAAGTGGAAGCCGCGCAGGAGCTGGCGAGAGGACTGCTTAAGACGACGACGCAGGAGGACAGCTATAAGGCGATCAGCGGCGTCCTGGAGCTGTGTGAGAATCTGGAGGAAAAGATTTATCTGATCGAGGAGACAGACAACTACGATGACCGGCAGACGCAGCTGGAGAACAATATCTATGTCTTGACGGAGCTGATTCAGGAATATATGTATACATATCTCTACCATGAAGCGTCCCTTCTGGATACGCTGCAGAATGAGATGGTGAGAAATCTGTGGATGGAGATCGGGCTGGTCGTAGTGGCGGCAGCGATCCTTCTGATTGTGGTGCTGCGGCGCTCCCTGCGTTTCGCTCATTCCATCACACAGCCGATCAGCGACCTCTGCGCTCGCGTGCGCTCCATCGGTGACGGCGATCTGACCGTGCGGACTCCGATACAGGCGCAGGAAT
The DNA here is from genome assembly GCA_020859985.1 of Clostridiales bacterium. Taxonomy (GTDB): domain Bacteria; phylum Bacillota; class Clostridia; order Lachnospirales; family Lachnospiraceae; genus Choladousia. The sequence continues at coordinate 53,741 of JAJBVD010000034.1, read as the reverse complement.
ACGAGATTCAGACCTTAAGTGACGGATTTGAAGATATGGTCGGCCGTCTGGATCAGCAGATCGAGCAGAACCGGCAGGAACAGGTGCGGCTGCGCAGTGCCGAGCTGGCTCTTCTGCAGGCGCAGATCAATCCGCATTTCTTATATAATACTCTTGACGCCATCGTCTGGCTGATCGAGATGGAAAAAAACGAGCAGGCCGTGGAGATGGTGACCAGCCTGTCCTCCTTTTTCCGCTCCTCCTTAAGCAACGGGCAGGATGTCATCACACTGCGTGAGGAAGAGCAGCATGTGCGCAGCTATCTGGAGATCCAGCATGTACGATACAAGGATATTCTGGAGTATGAGATTGACATCGCGCCGGAGCTGGCGGCGTACCGGATTCCCAAGCTGACGCTGCAGCCGCTGGTAGAAAACGCGCTTTATCACGGAATCAAGCTGAAGCGCGGGCAGGGGCAGATCCGTGTGAGCGGATGGATGGAAGAAAATGTGATTATCCTTACTGTGGAAGATAACGGAGCGGGCATGGACGAAGAACGCCTGAAACAGCTGCGCGCCATGCTGAATCATGATACAAGCGTTGGATTTGGCATGTCAACTGTGCAGGAGCGGCTGCAGCTGATGTTTGGAGCGGAATATGGTCTGGAAATAGAGAGCAAAGCGGGAGAGGGAACGCGTGTGACTGTGCGCATTCCGCCGCAGGAAGACTGAAATTGATGCCGGGAAAAAGATTGACTGAAAATGTTGTTGACTTCACAGAATATAGGATATATACTATTTTCAAGCAAGACAAAGCATTCAAAGTATCTTAATCCAATCGAATAACGAGAGGTGATGTATTATGACGCACAGGATAAAAAATGTCAGGAAAAAATCCATTTATCATAGAAGCTTTGTTTTTTGACGGAACAGTGAAAGAATATAATGTAGCGGCATTGTTTCCCATATATCCCCAGATGAAAAAACTGGAGGATCAGAGCTTATTTCGTTCCGTGCAGATAGATGTGGGCGGATATGGTATTTCGTGGAACGACTCTTTGGATTTGGAAGCAGAGACCATATGGGAAGATGGCGTAGAAACCGGAAAAGCTTTGACAGATCCTATATCGGAGTTGGCTTTTGAACTGACAGTGGAGCGGGAAAAGGCGGGATTGACACAGAAACAGCTGGCAGAGCGCGCTGGGATGTATCAGGCGGAAATCAGTAAGCTGGAACGTGGATTGAGCAATCCATCTGTGGAGACTCTTCAACGGCTGGCCGAATGCATGGGGCTGACTTTACAGATCCGTTTTCAAAAAGTTGCACGGGTTGAAACAGGTTGACCGCAATCCCATTGGCTTTAGACAATGGGGTAGTTCACTGAGCTTACTCCATGAAATTGTGGAAAACATGATGGATAAAAGAAAGAGAGCTTTTCAATGATTCCCACCGAAAGCACGAATAAGAACAGAATCAAAAACAGAATCCGAACCGCAGCAGGGCTTGCTATACTATCAATATCGGTGTTTCTTTCGGGATGCGGAAGCAGCACCATGGTGCAGACAGAGACGGAGGCTTCGGATGGCCTGATCTCAGTCGCCTTCTCGGAGGTTGGCGCAGAATCCGACTGGCGTGTGGCGAACTCGGAATCCATGCGCACGACCTTTACCACGGAAAACGGCTATGAGTTTTATTTTGAGGATGCCAAGGGAAAGCAGGAGAACCAGATCACGACTCTGCGCAACTACATTCTGCAGGGCGTGGATTACATTGTATTGGATCCGGTGATCGAGACCGGATGGGATGAGGTTCTGGAGGAGGCAAAGGATGCGGGTATTCCGGTCATTGTCGTAGACCGGATGATCGATGTTGAGGACGAAGACCTGTATACGGCCTGGGTTGGCTCGGATTTCCAGAAAGAGGGTGAGACAGCCATGGAATGGCTGGAAGACTATCTGGAAGAACAGGGGCGTGCCGATGATGAGATAAAGATTTTGCATGTGGTGGGAACGCTGGGCGCGACTTCCCAGATTGGCCGGACCGCAGGACTTGAGGATGGAGTTGCGGCACATGAAAACTGGGAGATTATCGCGCAGGTACAGGGCGAGTATACTCAGGCGAAGACATATGAGGTGGTTTCAGAGCTCCTTAAGGAGACACAGGATATTGACGTGATCTACTGTGAAAATGATAACTCCGCACTCGGAGCAATTCAGGCGCTGGACGAGGCCGGAATCAGCTATGGAGCGGATAAAGATGTGATTATCATTTCGTTTGACGCGACTGCTGTCGGGCTGGAGGCCTGCATGGAGGGGAGCATCAATCTGGATGTGGAATGCAATCCGCTGCACGGACCTCTGGTGGAGGAGATCATCCTGCAGCTTGAGGCGGGCGAGACTCCGGAAAAGCTGGCTTATGTGGAGGAGACATATTTTACCCCGGATATGCTTACAGAAGAACTGATTGAGTCGCGGGGGTATTGATAATGGAAATAATTTCTCCGTTTTCCCTGTAACCGAAAACAAGATCTTAATTTACCGTTCCGGTGCTTTCTCCAGGCAAAAGCATCCATGGGCAGGATACGGAAGAGACTGTTTTACCGGCAAGCCTGTTCAGAAGCAGATCTGCTGCAATATGCCATGGATCCTGGCTCGAACGGAAAACGCTGGTGATGCGGTCTGATGGTCTGGTCTCCCTGGCAGAGGCAAAAGCGGTCACAGAGAAACGCTGCGGGGTCGGCATTCCGAGGCGCTGCAGTTCCCGGATCAGCGCTGCTGCTATCGTGTCATCCTGACAGACGGCTGCGGTGCACCCGGCGAGTTGTATGCGGATAAAGGAGAGCAGTACTCTGGAATCGGGCATCCGTACGTTGAGAGGGTCGTACCACAGGAAATCCCGGTCGTCAAAGCTGAGACCGCTTTCACAGAGTGCGTGCAGCACACCTGCGTAGCGGGCCGGACCGCTGTGATCGTCGAGACGAAAGATCCCGGCAATTTTTTTATGCCCCAGTTCAATCAGGTGTCGGGCCAGCAGCTCGCCGCCCCCGAAATCATCGGAGGATATCTGAAGCACGGAATTTTTGCTGAATGAATTCTGTGTGTGCGTGTTATGATTGTTATCTGACAGGCTCCGTGTCTGGAAATCTGTTTTACTGTTATTTTGCAGTTCGGGATATGCTTCACCGAGAAAAACAATAACGGTACCGCGCGAGATCAGTTCCCGATAGAGACAAATATTCGGGTTCGGAAACGCAGTGCGCACACCCCGCACGAGTACCCCGCGGACAGGCCGGTCCAGCAGGATTCGCAGGATTTCTCTTTCTCTGAATGTGTGATTCTCTGTGTTGTAGATTGCTGTAGAATATCCTGCTTCGTTCAGGACGGTTTCTGTCTCACCAATGTGGTAGCGGGAAAGGTATCCGGCGACGTCCGGCACAAGTATGGCGATATCATGGGAAGAAAGAGCGCTCGGAAACAGTCCGGGCGCGATATAAGTACCGCTGCCCTGCCGTTTTTCAATCCATCCTTCCTTATGCAGGAGGGAGAGCGCCTGCCGCACGGTCTGGCGGCTGACACCATAGGCGCGCATAAGCTCCGCTTCGGTCGGAAGCTTTTGATCTCCAAGCGGTCCCCTGCGGGTGACTTCTTTTTTCAGTGATTCGGCGAGAGCCTTGTATTTGACTTCCATAGTGTTCTCTGGTTTAATATCACTTTCATAAATGTTTGGCTTTTGCATCTCCTGTATCATTATATGATTCGAGCAGCAAAAGGGTAATGATACCACGGATTGCTCCGTGCTCCGCACTCTCGCAATCCTAACAATATTCGGAATCCGCTCATTTTGGCTAACATATTAGCCAAAATGGCTACTTCCTCATATTGTTGCGGTCCCCAAGGTCATGAATAGGAACGCGAGCGTTCCATTCCTGACCTTTTGTCCCTTGTATCATTATATAGCCGGAATTCAGGTAAAATGTCAAGCTTTAAAACCCGTGTAACTGTTCAGTACCTTCACAGTTACGAATAAAGCTTTTTCTGTCGTAACTATGAAAGTATAGAACAGTTTCGATGGGATAAAAATTTTCTCTTCCGGAATTTATGAAAATGCCGGTCTGGATTTCAATTTAGAAAAAATCACCACAACGAAACGGTCGGATTTGTCCCGGAACGTTTTAGGAAAAGCAAAAGAAAATCAACCGATTTTTTTATCATACAAAAAATTTTCCCCATTTTTTGAAAGAAAAAAAGAATCAGGATTAAATTGTATTGAATTTATAAGAAATCCAAAATAATTTGTATTGTTTGAAAAGCTGAAACTGTATAAAAAGATAAAAATACGGTTGACTTTTATTTCATATTTGTTAAAATTACAGATAGAAACAACGAAACGCGGCTGTGCCAGATAATCGGAGTTTGTTCGCGGCCGCAGAGCATATTTAAAGAAAGCGAGGAATTATTTATTATGAAACGTAAACTTATGGCAGTTCTTTGTGTATCCGCTATGACGATGGGCCTGATGAGCGGCGCAACGATTGCTTCCGCAGAGGAAGACGTGATTACCGTTGGTATCATCAACAACGACCCGAACGAGTCCGGTTATCGTACCGCGAACGTTGCAGACTTCGAGAAAGTTTTCGGCGAGGATAATGAGAACGGATATGAGACCTCTTTCTTCTACAGCCTTGAGAATGAAGAGCAGATCCAGGCAGCAGAGGGCTTCATCACGGATGAGGTTGACTACCTTCTGATCTCTGCAGCAGATACCACTGGCTGGGACGACGTTCTGGAGTCCGCACAGGAGATGGGCATCACCGTTATCCTGTTCGACCGTATGCTGGATGCAGACGAAGAGCTTTACGCAGCAGCTGTTGTATCTGATATGTCAGAAGAAGGCGTGACAGCAGTGAACTGGATGACCGAGCAGGGCCTTGATGAGTACAACATTATCCACATTCAGGGCGTTATGGGTTCTGACCCACAGATCGGCCGTACGACCGCTCTTGACGAGGCAGTAGAAGCGAATGATACATGGAACTATGTAGTACAGCAGTCTGCTGACTGGAGTGCAGAGACCGCTCAGGAGATTGTTCAGTCTGTGATCGACTCCGGTGATTCTTTCAACGTAATCTATGCAGAGAACGACGATATGGCGAAGGGCGCTGTTGCAGCTCTTGACGCAGCTGGTATCACACATGGTGTTGACGGCGATGTTATCGTTATGGGCTTTGACTGCAACCAGTGGGCTCTGGAAGAGCTGCTTGCAGGCAACTGGAACTATGATGGACAGTGCAACCCGTTCCAGGCAGATACGATCAACGAGATCATCCAGCAGCTTGAGGCTGGCGAAGAGCTTGAGGAGAAGGTTATCTATTCTGTAGAGGTTGGCTTTGACGCTACGACCATCACACAGGAAGACGTAGACAACTACGGTATCTGATAATACAAGGGACAAAAGTTCATAAATCGAATGCTGGCATTCGTATTTATGAACTTTGGGACCGCCAAAAACATGAGGAAGTAGCCATTTTTCGAAGAAAAATGAGCGGATTCCGAATGCTTTTAGGATTGCGAGAGTGCGTAAGCACGTAGCAATCCGTAGTATTATCATAAAAAGAAACAAAATATGTAACAGAAATTCGCGCGGTGCAGCGGGCCTGCACCGCGTTTTCTTAAGAAAGAGGTGATACACGGGTGAAAGAAAACGCTGTACTGGAAATGAAAAACATCACCAAAAGCTTTCCCGGTGTGCTCGCCCTGCAGAATGTGGACTTTACACTCTGCGAGGGTGAGATTCATGCGTTGATGGGAGAGAATGGAGCCGGAAAATCGACTCTGATCAAGGTGCTGACCGGCGTCTATAACAAAGACGGCGGCGATGTCTATTTGAAGGGCAGGGACGGCGCTGTTTCCATTCGTTCTCCGCAGGATGCGCAGGACCTGGGAATCAGCACGGTATATCAGGAGATCACGCTCTGCCCCAATCTGACGGTTGCAGAAAATATGTACATTGGTCGTGAAAAGGGCTGGAGACAGAACTGGAGAAAGATCAATGCGGATACGAACCGTATTCTGGAATCTCTGGGGATTCCGGCCAAAGCGACACAGCAGCTTTCCAGCTGTTCAATAGCGATCCAGCAGATGGTAGCGATCGCGCGCGCGGTTGACATGGACTGTAAAGTGCTGATTCTGGATGAGCCGACTTCCTCTCTGGATGAGCAGGAAGTGGAAAAACTGTTTGGCCTGATGCGTGATCTGAAAGCGAAAGGCGTGGGAATTATTTTTGTTACGCATTTCCTGGATCAGGTTTATGAGGTTTGTGATAAGATCACGGTCTTAAGAGACGGCAAGCTGGTCGGAGAGTACGTGATCGAAGATCTTCCGCGTGTAGAGCTTGTTTCTAAAATGCTTGGCAAGGATCTGGACGACATGGCCGAGATTAAGGGCGAGGGACAGGAGTACACAGGCGAAGGCGCCGGCACCGTATTTTATGAGGCGGAAGGCCTGCAGAGCAATGCGGGTATCCAGCCGTTTGATTTTTATATCAAGAAGGGCGAAGTCAACGGCTTTACCGGACTTCTCGGTTCCGGCCGAAGCGAGTGTGTGCGTGCGATATTCGGTGCGGATCATGTGACCAATGGAAAGGTGAAGATCAAGGGCAAGGATGTGAAGATCACCAATCCGCTTGAAGCGATGAAGAATGGTATCGCCTATCTTCCGGAGGACCGCAAGGGCGACGGTATCATCGGTGATCTTTCTGTGAGGGAGAATCTGATCCTCGCGGCACAGGTGCTTCGCGGGTTCTGCAGACCGTTCTCCAGGGCGGAGGCGGAGAAGGCTGCGGACGAATATATCAAGCTGCTTGAGATCAAGACGGCTTCGCAGGATACGCCGATCAAATCGCTGTCCGGCGGCAACCAGCAGAAAGTAATCGTGGCGCGCTGGCTGTTCGCGCATCCGGAGTATCTGATCCTGGATGAGCCGACGCGAGGCATTGACATCGGTACCAAGACAGAGATTCAGAAGCTGGTGCTGAAGCTTGCTTCGGAGGGCATGAGCATCACGTTCATTTCCTCGGAGACGGACGAGATGCTGCGTACCTGTTCCAGACTTGTCGTGATGCGTGACCGCAAGATGGTCGGCGAGCTGACAGGCGATGATCTGAATCAGAACAAGATCATGAGTACGATTGCGGGAGGTGACGAGGCATAATGGCAAAGAATGCTACTGCAAAAAAACAAAACCCTTTAAGCAGCCTTCTGCACTCACAGATGATGATTCCACTGGTTGCTCTGGCGCTGCTTCTGGTATTTAACCTTATTATGGACCCGACATTTTTCCGAATCACGCTGGGTACAAACAGTGACGGCAATCCGGTGCTTTCCGGCAACCTGATCTCCGCGCTGAACAATGGCTCTGAGCTGGCCATTCTGGCAATCGGCATGACGCTGGTAACGGCGGCTACCGGCGGACAGGATATCTCTGTTGGCGCGACGATCGCCATCAGCGGCAGTGCGATGCTGCGCATCCTCTGCGGTACGGAATCCAGCCCGTCCTCGCTTGCGGCGCCGATCATTCTCGGTTTCCTCGTAGCGGTTCTGGTGGGCATGCTCTGCGGCGCTTTTAACGGCATTCTGGTCGCTACGTTCCGCATTCAGCCGATGATCGCAACCCTGATCCTCTATACGGCAGGGCGCTCGATCGCAGCCTGGATCAATAACAACCAGCTTCCGATCGTGCCGGGTAAAGTATTTACATACTTTGGCGGATTTATCCCGGGCTGCCCGGTTCCGACTCCGTTCCTGATCGCGATCCTGTGCATCATCGTGATCGCACTGGTGATGAAATTTACAAATCTGAGCCTTTATATTCAGTCTGTTGGTATCAATGAGAACGCGGCAAAGCTGAACGGCTTAAAGCCGGCGTTTATCAAGATTTTGTCCTTCGTGATTCTGGGCGTATGTGTTGCGGTCGCGGCTCTGATTAAGTGCAGCCGGACTTCGACGATCAACTATTCTGTAGTGGCGCAGAATATCGAGATGGACGCTATCCTCGCGGTAGCGTTGGGCGGCAACAGCCTGGGCGGCGGTAAGTTCAATATCTGGGCTTCCATCGTAGCGGCCTATGTCATCCAGCTTCTGACAACGACCCTTTACAAGTTCAAGGTATCTTCGGACGCCCTTCCGGCGTACAAGGCAGTCGTCGTAATCCTGCTGATCGTGTTCAGCTCTCCAGTCGTGAAGGAAAAACTCTCCCAGATCAGCAAGAGCAGGAAAGCGGCAGCAAAGGAGGTGGGCTGATATGGATAAGAAAAAGAGGACATTATCGGACGCGAACCTTTTGCTTTTGATCACGATAGTAGTATTTGTTGTGATGTATGCCTGTGCAGTGATCTTCCTGGGCGGAGGCTTCCGGAAAGCCCAGATGTTCTTTAACATTCTGGATGCGAATGCCGGTCTGGTGATCACGGCCTGCGGTATGAGCCTTGTTATGATCACACAGGGCATTGATATCTCCATCGGCGGCGTTGTGCGTCTGATCTGCATGAGCTGCGCGGTCAATCTGGAGCTGCAGAACGGCAATCCGTTCACTGCGTTTCTGATCGCAATGGGCATCGGCCTTGCTTTTGGCGTAGTACAGGGCTTCCTGGTGGCGTATCTGGAGATCCAGCCGTTCATCGTATCCCTGGCGGGTATGTACTTCGCCAAAGGTCTGACGACGATCATCCACACGAACCCGATCAGCGTGACGAACGAGGCGTTTAAGGCTTTAAGCAAGATCGAGTTCATCCTTCCGGGGCTTGGCTATTACAACAAAAAAGGAACTTACATCAATACGACGATCGAGCTGGGATCTGTGCTCGCGATCATCGTAGTCATCCTGATGTTCCTGATGCTCCGCTATACAAAATTCGGCCGTAATTTCTACGCGGTCGGCGGCAATAAGCAGAGCGCTCTGATGCTCGGTATCAACGTGAAGCGCACCAAATTCATGTCGCACCTCATCTGCAGCCTGCTGGCCGGATTTGGCGGATTTGTCTACTTCATGCATATCGGCAGTGCGGCGACATCGAACGCGAACGGCATGGAGATGAACGCCATTGCTTCATCCATCATCGGAGGTACGCTGCTGACCGGCGGCGTGGGGAACGTCATAGGTACTTTCTTTGGCGTACTCTCTCTTAATACGATTCAGAACATCGTCTCCTCGATCGGGCTGGACGACGCCTGGTGGACCGGCATCACGATTGCAGCGATGCTCTGCCTGTTCCTGATCATACAGAGTGTGGTTATGAGCCGGACGAAGAAGAAATAAAATTCAATAAAATTTAGTTGTAGGCTGCGCTTATGCCATGTATTTACGTGGCATTGGTGCGGCCTTCAATTTCGGCACATTTCGACAATCCTTTCTTCGCAAAATGTACTTCACTCTAACGTTTTACACAACATTTACTTTCTTCTTACATTTCTTTTGCAATTCCTTTTCACTTGTGGTATGGTATATCTGTAAAAAATTCGTCTGTGAACCGTATTTCCTGCGGATAGATCAGAATATTGTTTCAGGAAACGGAAGGCCGCGTTTTGCTATGAGACGCGCGGTGTAAATATAAAAGAGCTACCGTTTACGATGCACACAAGGAGGAGGGAGACAAAGGCGTCTCCCTGAAAAAGACAGATGGGTATAGGTAATATCATTTCATTGTTCGGAAGCCTGGGACTGTTCCTGTTTGGTATGAAATACATGGGAGATGCTCTTGAGCTTGCGGCAGGTCCGAAGATGAAAGACCTTTTGGAGACACTGACCCGCAACCGGGTGATGGGCTTCCTGTTAGGAGCACTTGTTACGATTGTTATCCAGTCGTCGTCCGCCACGACCGTGATGGTCATGGGCTTTATCAACGCCGGTATCATGGATCTGGCGCAGGCGACCGGCGTGATCTTTGGCGCAAACATCGGTACCACCATTACCAGTGTCCTCATCGCGCTGGATGTATCCGGCATTGCCCCGGTCTGTATCTGCGTTGGTGCGGTACTGATGCTTTATACGAAAAAGAAGCGCACCGGCTACATAGGACAGGTCATTTTAGGCTTTGGCCTTCTGTTTCAGGGACTTCATTCGATGAGCACAGCGATGTCCCCTCTGAAGGATTCTCCGGCTTTTCTGAATTTCATTACACATGCGACGAACCCGGCGCTTGGATTTTTGGTCGGCGTGATTCTCTGCGCGGTTATCCAGAGCTCATCGGCTGCGGTCGGTGTTGTGCAGGCGCTCGCACTGCAGGGACTGATGCCTCTCCATTTTGCTGCGTTTATCATCTGCGGCATTAACGTCGGTTCTTCAACACCGCCGATTCTCTCCGCGTTTAATGCAAGAAACAACGCAAAGCGAGCGGCGCTGATTTATTTGATTTTTAACGTGGTCGGCGCGATTATCTTTATGCCGCTCACGATCCTTACACCAATCACACAGATCATCGAAAAACTGGTGCCGAGCGCAATGTTCCAGATTTCTGTGTACCACATCCTGTTTAAGGTGGTGACTGGCCTGATCCTTCTGCCGCTGACAAATGTGGTCGTGACCTGGACCTATCGCATCATTCCGAAGCAGGCGCATGAGAACGCGTTCCGTCTGGAATACATTGATAAAAACATGCAGGTGGCTTCTCCGGCTGTAGTGACGCTGCAGGTTGGCCGCGAGGTCGAGCGGATGGGCAGACTCGTCCGTGAAAATCTGGAGCGGGCGGAAACCATCGTGCGGACGCAGAGCATGGCGGGTGTACAGCAGCTGCGTGATACGGAGGATGTCATCGATTATCTGGCTTCCGAGATTACCGAATATCTGACGACAATTAATGCGGCCGAGATGCCGGCGAGCGTTTCCCGCTATATGACCTGTGCATTCAATGCAGTCAATGACTTGGAACGCATCGGCGACCACGCGGTCGTGATCTCCGGTCAAAATGAGACAAGCCTGGAGGCCGGAGAACCGTATTCTGATGAGGCAAAAGCGGATCTGCTGGAAATCTTTGAACTGGATCTGCAGCTGTTTGAGAAAACAATGGAGCTCTTCAGCAAGCACAGCTTCACGCCGGAGGTCTGGGTGGACATCCGCAAGCGTGAGCACCGGATTACAAAGAAAGCTTCCAAGGCACAGGCAAGACATATGGAGCGCCTGAAGGACGGGCAGTGTTCGTTTGAGAAGGGTCTGACCTTTGTCGAGATCCTGGACAGCTTTGTGCGTATCGCGAACCATTCCGTCAATATCGCTGAGGAGAGCGGCTCCGAAATGCTGAACGGGATGCTGAAAACGGAGAATAATTGAACCGGCGCTCCTGATGTATAGTGGATGCGGTGAGTGGCTGCAGGACAGAAGCGGGCGGATGAAATCCGACAAAACGGTTGACAAAAAAAATCCATACTGCTATCATTCGGTATGGGCGAACAAAGGCGTTCTTCCCTTTATTGTACGCAGGACAGTGCAAGAGTTTTCCGGCAAAAGCCGGGAGCGGTCCTTGCTGGCGGGCAGGTCAGTTAATTGCTCTGCCCGATAGGGGAAGAGCGCTTTTTCTGGCATGAAAATTCATCAAGGCCTTTGAAAATGAAATATGCAAGATGAGATGGACAGATAGGTGAAAACAACATCGCAGAAACAGAAAGGCTATGAAAGCAGGTGACTGTGAAGGTACGGAACAGTTACGGGAACAGCAATGAGGAGGAACAATATGAGCAGGTATACGAGAGCGGATATATACAAAATTATTGAGGAAGAGGATGTGCAGTTTATCCGGCTGCAGTTCACGGATATGTTCGGCAATCTGAAAAATCTTGCCGTGACGGTCAATCAACTGGATCGCGTGCTGGACAATAAGGTTACGTTCGATGGCGCGTCCATCGAGGGCTTTGCCCGGATCGAGCGATCCGATCTGTGCCTGCATCCGGATCTGGATACCTTCCTGATCTTCCCGTGGCGGCCACAGAACGGCAAGGTGGCCCGCTTCATCTGTGATATTTATTACGCGGACGGCACCCCGTTCGGCGGAGATCCGCGATATGTGCTGAAAAACGTGATCGCGGAAGCGGAAGAGATGGGGTATTGTCTGGAGGCGGGACCGGAATGTGAATTTTTCCTCTTCCATACCGATGATGAAGGCCGGCCGACCACAGTGACGCACGAACAGGCCGGATATTTTGATGTTGCGCCAATCGATCTTGGCGAGAATGCGCGGCGGGATATGATCCTGACGATGGAAGAGATGGGTTATGTTGTGGAATCCTCTCATCACGAGGCGGCTCCGGCACAGCATGAGATTGACCTGCGCTACGATGAGGCGCTGCAGAGCGCGGACGGCATTATGACGTTCCGGCTTGCGGCAAAGACGGTCGCCAAGCGTCATGGACTGCATGCGTCCTTTATGCCAAAGCCGGTCGCGGGTGTGAACGGCTCCGGTATGCATCTCAATCTTTCCCTGACAAAGGATGGGAAAAATGCGTTTTACGACGCTGCCGACCCCATTCACTTAAGTAAGGAAGGACGCTGGTTCATCGGCGGTCTGCTGAAGCATATCCGTGCAGTGACGGCGGTGACGAACCCAATCGTCAATTCCTACAAGCGTCTGGTACCCGGTTTTGAGGCGCCGGTGCATGTTGCGTGGTCCGCAAAGAACCGGATTCCGCTGATCCGTATCCCGATCATGGGGAACGGAACGAAGCGTATCGAACTTCGGAGTCCTGATAATGCGGCGAATCCGTATCTGGCACTGGCTGTCTGCATGGCGGCTGGACTCGACGGCATCCGCAACCAGATCACGCCGCCGGAGAGTATGGATGAGAACCTGCACGCACTGGCCCCCGAGGATTTGAAAGCGAAAGGCGTGGAACGTCTGCCAGTCACGCTGCTTGAAGCAGTGGAGGCGTTGGAAGAGGATACATTTATCTGCAATGTGCTCGGTGAGCATGTTTGCAGACGCTATATCAAGGCAAAAAAAGAGGAGTGGGAAGAGTATCAGGCGAGCGTGAGCAAATGGGAGCTTGACCGCTATCTTGCCAGAGTCTGACCTGCAGGCGGGCTGTATCATTCACTGAACAGTTACATTGGCAGGAGGATACGGATGATCAATACTAATATAATAGTCGTGTTTCCGAAACCGGAAGACGCGAAAAATGTCCGGAATCTCCTGATCCGCAGCGGATACGGAGTCCGGGCAGTCTGTACGAGCGGTGCGCAGGCGCTTTCAGCAGCCGACCGGCTCGGGTCAGGCGTGATCGTATGCGGATATAAGTTCGCGGACATGGTGTATTCGGAGCTTTTTGAGGATATGCCGAAGTCCTTTGGGATGCTGCTGGTCGCGTCCCCTCGGGCAGTAAATGAAGGGATTGCGGAAGGCGTTCTCTGTGTGACGATGCCATTTCATGTAAATGATTTGCTGGATTCTTTGGAAATGGTGATTAGCCAGCAGCAGCGACGCAGGCGCCAGAAGCGCATGATGGCGCCGCAGCGGAGCGAGGAAGAGAAAAAGCTGATCGCGGAGGCGAAATCTCTTTTGATGGAGCGAAACGGCATGACCGAGGAGGAGGCGCATCATTACCTGCAGAAGACCAGCATGGACAGCGGTACGAACATGGTGGAGACCGCGCAGATGCTGTTTGCGCTGATGCGAGATGCGTAATTTGTGTCACAAAGGCTGTATAAAGGATATTCCCTCGCCGGGCGGCATCCCACGCTTCGCATGGGATATTCCCTGCAGTTATGCAGATACGGAACAATTAAATTTCTGGGAAAATAAGACATGGGAGGCTGCAAATGAAATTCACCAAAATGCATGGTCTGGGGAATGATTATGTCTATGTGAACTGTTTTAAGGAACAGGTCGAGAATCCATCCGAAACCGCGATCCGTGTGAGCGACCGCCACTTCGGTATTGGCTCAGACGGCCTGATCCTGATCAGGCCTTCAGACAAGGCCGATTTTCAGATGGAGATGTACAACGCGGACGGCTCATTGGGCGCGATGTGCGGCAACGGTATCCGCTGCGTGGCAAAATATGTTTACGATTACGGATTGACCGGCAGGACACAGATCAGTGTAGAGACGAAGAGCGGCATCAAATATCTGGATCTGACGGTTGAAGACGGAAAGGTTGCTCTGGTCCGCGTGGACATGGGAGCGCCGATTCTGGAGCCGGAGCGGATTCCGGTGCGGATCGGGGGTGTATCTTTAGCGGAGAAGCCGATCATCGGAGAAGGGGTTTCTGTTGGAGAGGATAATTTTTCCATCACCTGCGTTTCCATGGGCAACCCGCACTGCATCGTACCGGTAAAGGATGTGGATGGGCTGGAAATTGAAAAAATCGGTCCTCGATTTGAGAACCATCCGATGTTTCCGGATCGGGTCAATACGGAATTTGTGAGAGTCCTCGATCACGACACGGTGCAGATGCGTGTCTGGGAGCGCGGATCCGGCGAGACGCTCGCCTGCGGTACAGGTGCCTGTGCGGTTGCTGTTGCAAGCGCGCTAAACGGATGGACCGGAAATAAGGTGACGGTGAAGCTGCGCGGCGGCGATCTGCAGATTGAGTGGGATCGTGGGAAGAACACCGTGTTTATGACTGGTCCGGCTACGACCGTATTTGAAGGGGAAATAATTTTATAAAACAGAAGATAGTTTAAATTGCGTTTAAGCCGGAAGAAGATGGATAGTAATGAGAAACGACGAACGTCGTTTCCTGTATAATTATATATTAGAACAACCAAGGAGGCCATTATGTTTAAGATCAATGAAAACTACTTGAAACTGCCGGGAAGCTACCTTTTTTCCACGATTGCGAAGAAGGTAAATGAATTTCAGGCAGCGAACCCGGAGAAATCCGTGATCCGCCTCGGCATCGGCGACGTGACACAGCCGCTTGCTCCGGTGATTATCGACGCGCTGCACGGTGCGGTGGATGAGATGGGAAAAGCGGAGACCTTCCATGGATATGCGCCGGATCTCGGCTATGAGTTTCTGCGCACGGCGATTGCGAAAAATGACTATGCGGACCGCGGCTGTGACATCGCAGCGGATGAGATCTTTGTGTCAGATGGTGCGAAGTGTGATTCTGGTAACATTCAGGAGATCTTCAGTGTGGATAATAAGATTGCGGTATGCGATCCGGTATATCCGGTCTATGTGGATACCAATGTTATGGCAGGCCGCACCGGCACCTATGACTCGAAGACGGAGATGTGGAGCGATGTGATCTATATGCCCTGCACGGCGGAGAACAATTTTGCACCAGAGCTTCCGAAGGAAACACCGGATATGATCTATCTTTGCTTCCCGAACAACCCAACCGGAGCAACCATCACAAAGGATCAGCTTCAGGTGTGGGTAGATTACGCAAATAAAGTCGGAGCGGTCATCATCTACGACGCCGCCTATGAGGCATATATTTCCGAACCGGATGTGCCGCACACGATTTTTGAGTGCGAGGGCGCGCGTACCTGTGCGATCGAGCTCAAATCCTTCTCCAAGAACGCAGGTTTCACCGGAACCCGTCTGGGCTACACGGTGATCCCGAAGGATTTAAAGTGCGGCGATGTGATGCTGCATTCTCTCTGGGCGAGACGTCATGGCACCAAGTACAATGGTGCTCCGTACATTCAGCAGCGCGCGGGCGAGGCAGTTTATTCGCCGGAAGGCAAGGAGCAGCTCGCAAAGCAGGTGGCTTACTATATGAATAATGCAAAGGTCATCAAAGAAGGCCTGCAGGAGGCCGGTTACACTGTTTCCGGCGGCGTGAATGCTCCGTATATCTGGCTTAAGACGCCGGGAACGATGACCTCCTGGGAATTCTTTGATTACCTGCTTGCAAACGCAAATGTGGTTGGTACGCCGGGTTCCGGCTTCGGACCGAGCGGTGAAGGCTACTTCCGCCTGACCGCGTTTGGTACTTATGAAAACACGGTAGCCGCGTTGGAGCGGATTAAGAAGATGTGATCCCCCAAAAAGATAAATATGCCACGGATAAATCAAATCTGCAGGGACTCACGGGTCCCTGCTTTGCTGAAAGGGAATGAAGTATGAAACTACTGTTTATACGCCACGGCGATCCGGATTACTCCATCGACTCTCTGACTGAGAAAGGCTGGAAAGAGGCGGAGTATCTTGCGGAGCGCATTGCAAAGCTGGATGTCCGGGATTTTTATGTATCTCCGCGCGGACGTGCGAGGGATACGGCTTCGCTGACGTTAAAAAAGATGAACCGTACAGCCACACAGTGTGAATGGCTGCGTGAATTTGCGCCGCGGATCGACCGGCCGGATCGTAAGGATTCGCCGGTCTGCTGGGACTGGCTGCCGCAGGACTGGACGGCCGACGAGCGTTTTTATATGCCGGATCAGTGGTATGAACCGCCGATCATGAAGGCAGGCAAAGTCAAAGAAGAGTATGAGTGGGTCGCAGAAGGCATGGATACACTTCTGGCCGGATATGGCTATGTCCGCGACGGACACCTTTACCGCACAGAGCAGGGCAACAACGATACGCTGGTGTTTTTCTGTCATTTCGGCGTTACATGCGTTCTGCTGGGACATCTGATCGGCGCATCACCGATGGTGCTCTGGCACGGACTCTGTTCAGCGCCGACATCGGTAACTACAGTGGTGACAGAGGAGCGCAGGAAAGGCATCGTAAGCTTTCGTGCAAGTACGTTTGGGGACGTTTCCCATCTTTATGTGAAAGACGAACCGCCGGCATTTTCGGCGCGGTTCAGCGAATGCTATGAGAATGAGGGCGAGCGGCTGGATTGAAATAGTTCGGTCGCAATTCCATTGGTTTTAAGCAATGGGTAGTTCACATAGTTTATAATACGGGCATTGTGACGCTGAATGAGGGAGAACATGAAGCACAGGTAAATCTGGACACATGGGAATACACGATGAATTATTAATGGTAAGATATGGCTGTAAAGAAGGATGAACACATGAAAACGGAACGATTGTTTTATAAGGACGCATATATAAAAGAATTCACGGCGACGGTTCTGGATTGCCGCGAAGGGAAAAAAGGCTGCGAGGTGCTTTTGTCAGCTACGGCTTTTTATCCGGAGGGCGGCGGACAGCCGTATGATACGGGAATCCTGCGGGTAACAGAAACCGGAAATGCTGCCGAGACGGCTCAAGGTGCGGCAGAACGCATAGACCTGAACGCAGCCGAGACAGTTTATGTCCTCGAAGTGCACGAAAAGGGTGGCGAACTGATCCATTACACGGACGCCGCACTGCCTGTTGGCGCGCAGGTTTATGGAAAGATTGACTGGGAGCGCCGTTTCGACCTGATGCAGCAGCATTCCGGAGAGCATATCGTGAGCGGGTTGGTACATGCCGCCTACGGTTACGACAATGTAGGCTTTCACATGGGCAGCGACGTGATTACGATTGATTTTAACGGCAGTCTGGATGAGGCAGCCCTGCAGGAAATTGAGGCGAAAGCAAATGAGGTCATCTGGCAGAATCAGGAGACGAGGATTTTCTATCCGTCGGCGGAAGAATTGAAGAAGCTTCCGTACCGCAGCAAAAAAGAGCTGACCGGCGAGGTGCGGATCGTAGAATTCCCGAAAAAAAGAAACTGTCGATCAAGCGAGGATTCTATTTTCGGAAAAAAGTTATCTGAAGGAGACAAATCAGCCGAGGGCAGGGAGTCTGGAAAGGAGAACCAGCCGGAGACTGCCACTGCGGATTTTCCATATGCGGATATGTGCGCCTGCTGCGGGCTGCATGTGGCACGTGCCGGTGAGATCGGAATGATCAAGCTGCTGTCCGTGGTAAAATTCCGCGACGGCGTCCGGATCGAGATGCTCAGCGGCAAACGGGTGCTTTTTTACCTGAATATGGTTAACGCGCAGAACCATCAGATTTCTGTGCTGCTCTCCGCAAAACCGGATCGAACCGCAGAGGCTGTAAAGCGAAACATGGAGGAGAGCTTCCGGCTGAAAGGCCGCATCCTTGCTCTGGAAGAAAAGCTGTTCGCGCAGGAAGCGGAGCGGCTTGCCGGTGTTGGCGATGTGCTGTTATTTGAAAAAGATATGGAAGCAGACAGTGTGCGAAAGCTTGCCGTGGCGGTCATGGAGACCTGCGGCGGCCGCTGTGCGGTTTTTTCGGATAACGGAGACGGCACTTATAAATACGCGCTCGGTGAAAAGGATGGTGACCTGCGTGCACTGGTGAAGGAAATGAACCAGACACTTGACGGACGTGGCGGAGGCAAGCCGTTTTTCGCGCAGGGATCCGTGCACAGCGAAGAAGGGGAGATTCGGAAGTTTTTTGGCTGCAATTAACTTCTGAGAATAATGAAGAAATTAATTTTTTGATTATTAGCCCCTTGCCACTATTCTCAAAATGTGTTAGGATGGCTGAAGTGAAAGGCTGTGAAAGAGACTCTGTGTTTGAAACCTGACAGGAATTTGGTGTCACCGACTGAGAGCGCCGATCAGGGGAAGAATACAATAGGGAACACTCCGGAGCCGACTGTTTGAAAAAGAATCCATTTTTGATAAATCAGTCAGGAAATGGACAAAGTAGGACAGTACGTCGCACGCGTTAAGTGCATACGAGAGGCAGAATTTTATTTACTGTATTGCGCTGATGCCGGAAATAATATGACGGCGTTTTGGAACATAAGTGCTTATGTAGATTCTGCAATGCGGGTGGTACCGCGGGTAAAGATTATCCGTCCCGGAATATCAATTCAGATATTCCGGGATTTTTTATGCGCATGGCCGCGAAAGGAAGCTCGCGGCCGACGCGGCGAGCAGGGAAAATCACCCTACTCGATTGAAACAGGCCTGTTGCCTGTTGCTTATGGAACGGAGTATCTTATCAGGAGGAGAACAATTATGGAGTTTTTATCTGGACAGACAAAAAAGGAGACGTTGGAGATTTCCGAGCTTCTTGCGCCGGAGCGCATCGGCACAGAAGTGAAAGTGAACGGATTTGTGCATTCCATCCGCGATATGGGCGAAGTGTGCTTCGTCGTACTGCGCAAGAGAGAGGGACTGCTGCAGTGTGTGTTTGAGGAAAATGTATCGCAGCTGTCCGCGAAGAAACTGAAGGAATCGCAGACGGTGGAGCTGACTGGTACGCTGAAAGAGGACGAGCGTGCGCCGCGCGGCATCGAGCTGCGGGTGACGGATGGTGAGATTTTGACGGAGACTTATGCGCCGCTGCCGTTGGCTATCGGTAAATGGAAATTGAATACTTCGCTGGAGGCGAAGCTGGACAACCGCAGCATTTCGCTTCGCAACGTGCGCGAGCGGGCGAAATTCCGCGTTCAGGAGGGGCTGGTAAGAGGCTTCCGCGAGTACCTGACCTCGCAGCAGTTTACGGAAATTCACACGCCGAAGCTTGGAGCGAGAGGCGCGGAAGGCGGCGCGAACATTTTCAAGCTGGACTATTTCCACCGTCCGGCCGTGCTGGCGCAGAGCCCGCAGTTTTACAAGCAGATGATGGTGGGCGTGTTTGACCGTGTTTTTGAGACCGGGCCGGTGTTCCGTGCGGAGAAGCACAATACGAAACGTCACCTGAATGAATATACGAGTCTGGATTTTGAGATGGGCTACATCGACAGCTACGTGGACATCATGGAGATGGAGACCGGCTTTTTGCAGTACACGATGAAGCTTCTGGAAAAAGACTACGCGGAAGAACTGCGCATTCTGAATGTGACGCTGCCGGATGTAGAGAAGATTCCAATGGTGCGTTTTGATAAGGCCAAGGAGCTGGTTTCAGAAAAATACAACCGTCGAATCCGCAATCCGTACGATCTGGAGCCGGAGGAGGAAAGCCTGATCGGCCGTTATTTCAAGGAAGAATGCGGCGCGGATTTCGTGTTTGTAACGCATTATCCGTCGAAAAAGCGTCCGTTTTATGCGATGGACGATCCGCAGGATCCGAAGTTTACCCTGAGCTTTGACCTGCTGTTTGGCGGTCTGGAGATTACGACGGGAGGACAGCGCATCCATGATTATCAGATGCTGCGGGAGAAGATCGCGGCGCGCGGTATGACGGAGGAAGGCATGGACGCGTATCTCGACACCTTTAAATACGGCATGCCGAAGCATGGGGGCCTTGGTATCGGCCTGGAGCGTTTGACAATGAAACTGCTCGGCGAAGAAAATGTCCGCGAGACGACATTGTTCCCGCGCGACCTGTCGAGACTGGAGCCGTAAGGAAAAACAAGGGGTGGGTTATGGCAAAAGAAAACAGATGCGTGCTTTGCGGCGGCCGCATACTTTCTTCGGGTAAGTGTGCCGGGTGCGGCTGGGATAATTCAAAGAAGGATATAAAATACCGGCTGAATGCACACAATGAAAATACGGTGCATCTGCATGCGGATGACTGTGAGGACAATCTGAACCGCGACAACGACGGCACTCCTGTGCGGCTCAACATCAATCGCGGGAAGACGAAAAATGCCGCTCAGACGCAAAGCGGAGGCAGCCAGACAAAAACCGTTAAAAAAAGCAGCAACTGGGCGCGTGTGAATCTGAACCGGGAAAAGCGCAAAGCGCAGACGACGAAAAACCGTGCTATCAGAAAGCAGGCGGTCAGATCGGAGGAGACGACAAAGCAGTTTTCTTCGGCCGATGCAACAAAAAAGTCTTCTTCCAAACCGAAAACGGCGAATTCGGTTCCGGCCGGTTCCGCGAAGGGAAATAAAACGAATACAAAATCCACCCGGCCGGGCGGGAAGCTGTGGCGCGTGATTGTCACACTGGTCGCGTTTCTGTTCCTCCTGAATGCATTGGGAGAACTTCTGGATGAGTTTTTTCCGGGATTTCTGACAGAAGTGTCGGATACGATCGGAGATATGATAGACGATGTCGACGACGACGGGAACAACGACGAATGGAATGACGACGGCTGGGAGGATTCCGATTCGGGGAAACCTGAATTGCAGCAGTGGGATGAGGCGGCGGACGGGTATCTGACCACGGAGCTCACACAGGGAAATTATTATGTCGGATATGACATTCCTGCCGGGGAATACCAGCTGGAATGTCTGGAAGGGTCTGCCTATGCGACCTGGGAATCATTGGATGAGGAAGGCGGAGCCTATGGCTTTGTGATTTTGTATTCCGAAGAAAAGCAGGAGGATTACAACACGTATTGGGGGGGAAGAGGAAGAGTGCCCCTGGTATGAGCTTTCTCCGGTGTTTGAGCTTAACGAGGGTATGGTTTTGAATCTGGATAATGCGTCCTCCGGTTTGCTGCTGACCGGTGTGGGAGAGGGAATGGGTTCTCTTAAAGACCATGAACCGCAGTCTGCGACCGAGAGTATTTATCTGAGCGATGATATGACAATGACAGCCGGTGAGGATTTTGAAACTGGTGTATACGATATCTGTGTCGTTGTGGACGGAGACACCTATGCCTGGGTGGATGTGGAAAAAGAGGACGGCATGACCGACGGGATTTCTTTTTCTACCTATGAGAATATGGAGGAATACCTGCGGTATCCTCTTGACGAGGGAGATACGGTTACGGTAACGACGTACGGCACGGATGCGGAGATTATGCTGGTGCCGAGCTGGTGATGGAATCAGAATAGCGAAAAGAAAGACTGGATGAAGGAGGAAAACGATGGCAAATATTATCAGCGATGAGACAATCGAATATGTCGGCATTCTGGCAAAGCTGGAGCTGTCTGATGAGGAGAAAGAGCAGGCGAAAAAGGACATCGGCCGGATGCTCGACTATGTTGACAAGCTGAACGAGCTGGACACTTCAGGCGTGGAGCCGATGTCCCACGTATTTCCGGTGAACAACGTGTTCCGTGAGGACGTTGTGACGAACGGCGACGAGCATGAGGCGATACTGAAAAATGCCCCGGCGGCCAAGGAACAGTCGTTTATGGTGCCGAAGACGGTGGAGTAGGAGGAACTAGCGATATGCAGATTACGGAACTGACTGCCCTGGAGCTGGGCAAAAAGATTAAAGGAAAAGAAATTTCCGTGCGCGAAGCGCTGGATGCTTCCTATCAGAAAATCGAGGCGGCAGACGGCGAACTGAACAGTTTTGTGACGCTGGACCAAGAGGCGGCCTACGCGCGGGCAGAGAAAGTGCAGGCGGGCATCGCGGACGGCAGCATCGCCGGACCGCTGGCAGGTGTGCCGACAGCGATTAAGGATAACATCTGTACGGAAGGACTGCGGACAACTTGCAGCTCAAAGATTCTGTATAATTTCGTGCCGACTTATCAGGCAGAAGCAATCCGCAATATGGAAAAGGCCGGGGCGGTGATTTTAGGAAAGACGAATATGGACGAATTCGCGATGGGCAGTACGACTGAGACTTCCGCGTTCGGAGCGACGAAAAACCCGTGGAACACGAATCATGTGCCGGGCGGTTCTTCGGGCGGCTCTTGTGTGGCCGTGGCGGCGGGTGAGGCGCCTTACGCGTTGGGATCAGATACCGGCGGCTCCATCCGTCAGCCGAGTTCGTTCTGCGGCGTGGTCGGGATGAAGCCGACCTACGGCACCGTTTCCCGCTATGGGCTGATCGCCTACGGCTCCTCTCTGGATCAGATCGGGCCGATCGCAAAGGATGTATCAGACTGCGCGGCGATTCTGGAGATGATTGCCTCCCACGATAACAAGGACAGTACGTCGGTGGCGCGTTCTGATTATGATTTTACCTCCGCACTGGTGGATGATGTGAAAGGGCTGCGTGTCGGCATCCCTTCGGATTATCTGGGTGAGGGGTTGGATGACGAGGTGCGCAGGGCGGTGCTCGATGCGGCAGATGTACTGCGGCAGAAGGGCGCGCTCGTGGAAGAATTTGACTTAAGCCTTGTGGAGTATGCGATTCCGGCTTACTATGTGATTGCATCGGCAGAAGCCAGTTCGAACCTTGCGCGCTTTGACGGCGTGAAATATGGCTACCGTTCGGAGCAGTACGAGGGCCTGCACAATATGTACAAAAAGAGCCGTTCCGAGGGCTTCGGCGAGGAAGTAAAGCGCCGCATTATGCTTGGCTCCTTTGTTTTGAGCTCCGGCTATTATGATGCTTACTATCTGAAAGCGTTGCGCACGAAGGCGCTGATCAAGCAGTCCTTTGATCGCGCGTTTGAAAAATATGACGTGATCCTTGCACCGGCATCGCCGACGACCGCGCCGGAGCTGGGTAAGAGCTTAAGCGACCCGCTGAAGATGTATCTGGGCGACATTTACACGATTTCCGTGAATCTGGCTGGGCTTCCGGGCATTTCTGTGCCGTGCTGCCTTGACAGCAAAGGGCTGCCGATCGGCGTGCAGATGATCGGGGATTGTTTTAAGGAAAAATCGATTCTCCGCGCGGCCTACGCTTATGAGCAGGCGCGGGGCAGATTCCCGATGCCGGTAATCACTGATGCGTGTCCGACCGCTTCGGCGGCAGCAACGCGCAATATCAAAGCTTGCCCGACCGCTTCGGTGGCAGACAGCACACAAAATACAGCGGCAGCAGCGGAACAGGAGGGTGAATGATATGGCGAAGCAGTATGAGACAGTCATTGGACTGGAGGTTCATGTAGAGCTGGCGACGAAGACCAAGATCTTCTGCGGATGCTCGACCGCGTTCGGCGCGGCTCCGAACGCGCACACCTGCCCGGTCTGCACCGGTATGCCGGGTTCGCTTCCTGTTTTAAATAAGCAGGTCGTGGAGTACGCGATGGCAGTGGGGCTGGCGACCAACTGCCAGATTCACCAGTTCTGCAAATTTGACCGCAAAAATTATTTTTATCCGGATAATCCGCAGAATTATCAGATTTCGCAGCTGTATCTGCCCATCTGCCACGATGGCTTTGTCGAGGTCGAGACGTCCGCGGGTACGCGGAAAATTGGTATTCATGAGATTCATATGGAGGAGGATGCCGGAAAGCTGGTTCACGATGAGTGGGAGGACTGTTCTCTGGTGGATTACAACCGCAGCGGCGTGCCGCTGATCGAGATCGTGTCCGAGCCGGATATGCGAAGCGCCGAGGAGGTCATTGCTTATCTGGAAAAGCTGCGCCTGATTATTCAGTATCTGGGGGCGTCGGACTGCAAGCTGCAGGAAGGTTCCATGCGTGCGGATGTCAACCTTTCCGTGCGGGAGGTCGGCACAGAAAAGTTTGGTACCCGTACCGAGATGAAGAACCTGAACTCGTTCAAGGCGATCGGGCGCGCGATTGACGGTGAACGCCAGCGTCAGATCGAGCTCCTTGAGGAGGGCAAGCCGATCATTCAGGAGACACGCCGCTGGGATGACAACAAAGAATACTCCTATCCGATGCGCTCCAAGGAGGATGCACACGATTACCGCTATTTCCCGGATCCGGATCTTGTGCCTGTGCTCATCAGTGATGAGTGGCTGCAGGCGGTAAAAGACCGCCAGCCGGAGCTTCGCACGGAGAAGCTGGCGCGTTACAAAAAAGAATTTGACATTCCGGAATATGATGCGGGGATCATCACAGAATCCAAGCACATGGCGGACATTTTTGAGGAGGCGACCGCGCTCTGCGGCAAGCCGAAAAAGGTGTCCAACTGGCTGATGGGCGAGACGCTGCGTCTTCTGAAGGAAGAGAACCGTGAACCGGAGACGATTGATTTTTCTCCGAAGCATCTGGCAAAGCTGATTGACCTGGCGGAAGCCGGAACGATCAATCAGACAGTGGCGAAGGAAGTCTTTGAACAGATTTTTTATCATGATGTTGATCCGGAAGCGTATGTCGAAGAGCATGGTCTGAAGACGGTCAATGACGAGGGCGAGCTGCGTACAGTTGTGGAAGGTGTCATTGCCGCAAATCCGCAGTCCGTGTCTGATTATAAGGGCGGCAAGGAAAAAGCGCTCGGTTTCCTTGTGGGGCAGACTATGAAGGCAATGAAAGGAAAGGCAAATCCGGCAGCGGTAAACGCAATGCTGCGGGAGCTGCTGGCCTGATTGCTGTAAAATAAAATATGGTGATAAATTATGCGGCTGACTAACGGCACGGATATCTGCTGCGATGTATGTGGATGGAAGGCCTGTCCGCCGCATCTGTCTGGGTTGAGAAATACAGGTTGGGGCTTTTGCCTGCAGGAAAGAAGGGATTCTCGTGTACTATGAGTGCCACATGCACATATTCATGAATGGCCGCAACTACCGGGAAGCGGTCGCGCTGCACAGAGATGGTGTGAATGAAGAAGATATCCGAAATCATCTTGAAGCTTACGCCCGCGCGGAGGTGCTGTACCTTCGCGACGGGGGCGACAATCTGGGCGTATCCGCGCGAACGGTTCATATTGCCCCGGAATACGGAATCGAGTATCGCACGCCAATTTTCGCAATCCACAAAAACGGTCATTACGGCGGGATTGTCGGCCGGGGCTTTGATACGATGAAGGAGTATCATGCGCTGGTAAAGGAAGCGGCGGCGGCCGGGGCGGATTTTATCAAGATTATGGTGTCGGGTATCCTGGATTTCACCAGAGGCGGCGCTCTGACCGAGGCTTCACTTGACCGGGATGAGATCCGGGAAATGATTCACATTGCCCATGAAGAGGGCTTTGCGGTGATGGCGCACACGAACGGGGCGGACGCGGTCCGGGCGGTGATTGATGCAGGGATTGATTCCATTGAGCATGGCAATTTCATGGATGAGGACTGTTTGCTGGCGTTGAGCGAAAGTAACTGCATCTGGGTGCCGACCTTTGTGACGATCACAAATCTGATCGGCAGCGGCCGGTATGACGATGAGTCCTTGACGCGATTAAAGAGAGAGCAGGGAGGGAGGATCCGAAAAGGTTTCGCCCTCGGTGTGAGAATTGCTCCGGGAAGCGATGCCGGTGCTTATCGGGTGCCGCACGCGCAGGGGATACGGGATGAATACCGGGAATTGTACGCGCTCTGCGCGGACAGAATGACGAAGGAAGAGTTTGAGAGAGAGATGACGCGGGCAGCAGAAGAATTACGGCTGCGATTTGTCAGAAAGTAAGGAGCTGTTTAGTGCTTTCACAGCTGCGGAAGCGGTTCCTTTCGACAGCTACGAAAATGTTTCGAAAATATTAACAATATGATAACATTGCCCAAATCGTGTGTGGGTGGCTTGCAGAAGTTGGCGGTTCGTGGTATGATACGTGTATCTATGGTATTGATTCAATACCTTTTTTCGTTTGGAGGAATTATGTTGAGCAGAGGAAAGAAAGCAGCTTTGATAACTGCGGCTATGGCCCTGACGATCATGTTCTCTGTGTCCGGCTGCCAGCTTTTAAGTAAAAATAATGAGACGGAATCAGAAACCGAGACCGAGTCCGAGACCATGAGCGAGACGGAGACGGAATCGGAGACCGAGACAGAATTCCAGACAGATGTTGTATACATTTCCGAGGATGAATCCATTCGCATTGTATTGCCGGACAGCACATGGAAGGTGACACAGGATGTGGATGAGATGCGTGTGTTTTCTTCAGATTCCGGAGCGATGATCAATATTGTGCATGTTTCGGGTGAGGATTCTATGAGCAATATTTCTGTCATGGAATCAGAGGATGATCTGAAAGAGACGCTTGCCGGCCAGTATTCCGGAGACGATGCATTTGAGATTATATCGTTCGAGGAGCGGAGCTCTTCTACAATCGAGACGTATGAATACGTGGTAAAATATACGGATACCACGAGTATGTGGGCTTATTCGGTGACCTATGGGATTTTGTCTGTGAAAGGGGACGCGGCATATGTGATCAGCGGAACCGTGACAGAGGACGATGAGGAGCTGCTCGAAGCTGTGCAGAAGTCCGTGGAAAGCTTTACCGTGTTGGATTCGGACAGCATATTCAGTGTATTGCCGGGGACTGTTGAGAACAATGAGACGGAGAAGGAATCGGATTCGGATGAGGAAGAATCTGTCGGCAGTGAAGAACTGGCTACTCTGACTGAATACGGAACGAGTGTCACATTGTATGCTTCTTCGAATGTCAATATCCGTGAATATCCGAGTACGGACGCGGAACGGGTTGGCTCGCTGACTCTTGGCAGCTCGGTCACAGTGACCGGTGAGACATCCGGATGGTTCCGGGTCAGTGTAGGCAGTACGGTCGGATATGTCAGCAAGGCTTATCTGGTGAGTACGCAGCCGGAGACAGATTCAGACAGCTCTGAGGATTCGGAGGAGGCTTCGGCTGAGCTGAATACCGCGACCAGCTACGGTACTTCCTATACTTATTATACAACGGCTTCGGTTAATGTCCGCTCACAGCCCAGCACAAGCAGCAGTGTGGCGAGTACGGCTTCGTCCGGTACGGCGGTCACAGTGACCGGTGAGACGGACAACTGGTATATCGTTTCAATCAATGGTACGACCGGCTACATATCCAAGGCCTATGTTTCCTCTACGCAGCCGACTTCCTCTTCGACGGACGACAGCTCGTCTTCGACGGATGACAGTTCTTCATCATCGAACAGTACGGCTTCCGGTTCGACAGACAATACGGCTTCCACTTCGGGCGTAGTGAGCGGTACGATCACGGCAGTGACGTCGGATACGCTTTTGATTTATGGCGAAGACGGAGTGACTTATTCCGTTAATTACGCGAATGCTGCATTGAGCACGAGCGGACTTGCAGAGGGACTTTATGTGACGGCAACGATTGATTATTCACAGTCTACGGCGAGTGGAACGCTGTATGCGACCACCGTGACGGGGTATTGACAGAAAAGCGTTATTACCGGATCAGCCACTGTGGTGTTTTCTGATTTTACAGAATATAGTAGCAGTGCTGGACAGGCAGAAAATGTACATGAAAGAATGCGATGTGAATTGTATCATAACAGGGTATAGAAAGCTCCCGCTTCCTGTAATAAGGAGGCGGGAGTACTTTTTTGGATGCGCACGGCCGCGCAGAGGATATCTCTGGCTAATGCCAGATGTGGCCGGCGCGGGCGAGTAGGAGCCGACAAGCTGCCTCCTACTCGATCGCAGGGCTTACCCCTGGTTAAACAGCGGGGAAAGCACATCCGCGTGGGTCTGGAAGATTTCCAGCAGGATGGTGTTCCAGTGACGCGCGTCCTGTTCGGTATTGCCGAATACGTAATCCTCCTGCCCGTAGTCAATCACGTCGAAGCCCGGGATAGCCTTGCTCGCGCCTGCCGTGCGGTATGCGACCGCGTCAGCGAGAGAGAAGGATACGTTGGAGATATCCTCGTAATTTACCCAGGAGGTGAGATCAGTGCCGGTCGCCTCGGTAGCGGTACCATTGGTGGTCTGTGCTTCCGCTGCGGCTTTTTCGATGGTTGCTGCACCATCCACGTATTCGCCGTACATCTGATCCACATAGAGCGCGAGAGAATTACCGAAGATTTCAGACGGTACATGGCCGCCGTTCCACTGCCACTCAATCTCCGCGTCAACGCCTGCGTTCAGCATCGCAATCTGGAGATTCAGGGAGGTGAACATGGACATGTCGCCCTCAGAAGCGCCCATGACGATTCGCGTCCAGATCGGGTCTTCGGTGTCGTCCGCTCCGATGTAGTTCAGCGGGTTGTACAGGGAAACAATGTTGTTGCCGTATTTGTCGCCTTCCAGAATGGACGCGATGTCCTCTTCATAGGCGGCTACCATATCTTCATAGGAATCGTAGTTAGCGGAATCCTGCGAACCGGTCGCGGACTGCGTGGTTCCCGCATCCGGTGTGCCGACCTCAAGCTGGTTCGCGGTGTTGTCATTTGCAGCCTCGGTTTCTTCCTCACTGCTTTCTTCGCCGATGGCACCAGCCTCTGTGTTGGCAGCATCCGAAGGAGCCCCCATTTCACCGGCAGCATCCGTACCTGCGCCGTCTGCAAGATCGGTTGGAGCTTCTCCATCGGGCAGATCACCAGTCAGCTCAGAGGAAGAATCCGCGTCCGCAGCTGCATCCGTGCGGTTTCCGCGTTCGCCGCCCATGCCGCCGCGCATACCGTCTGTGCTGCCGCCGTCCGGCAGATTGCCCATTTCAGAAAGATCGCCCATTTCAGAAAGGTCACCCATCTCGGAAAGATCCAGAGCTCCCTTGCCGTCGGCAAAGTCCGCCGCGCCATTCATGCCGCTCGGCAGGTCGCCCATACCGCCGCCCATGCCGGTGCTGCTCGATGCCGCATAGCGTCCCTCGATAAAGGCGGTTGCTTTATCCTCGGTCGTCATCGCCGCGACTTCCTCATCACTTAAAGCGTTGCCGTCTGCGTCAAACCAGGTCCAGCCATCCGCGTAGTCAAGGTTGTCGAGGTACCACTGCAGGTTGGAGGTGAACTCCGCGAGGTAGAGATCCAGGTACGTGCCGTAGTAGCCGTTTGTCTCCGGATAAGCGTCAAGATCATATTCAATGGTCAGCGCGATCGTGTCATCCTGATCGCCGTCCTCATTCAGATCAAAGCCGACCGCGGATTCTTCTACGGAAAGTTCCTGCCCGTTGATATATTCCATATATGCCTCGGAGAGATACGCCGCAAGCTGTTCCTGAAACGAGGAGCCAAACTCATAGGTTGTGTCCATGTAATACTCAAAGGCCATCGCCATATCGCCCTCGTACAGAGAGGTGATTGCACTGTACGCAACGCAGCCCCACGCACCGTCCGAGATTTCATAGTCAGTTCCGTCGATGGTAACGGTGGTTGAGTAGCTGCCGTCCTCCAGACGGTAAACGCCGACAGCACCGGCTTCAATCTGATAATCATAGAAGTCAGAATTGTTCGAGGTTGCTGCAAACATTGTCGCATGCGCGCCGCCGCCTGAGCCGCCGGTCGATACAAAGTAATCGACGCTTCCCGGCAGGTTGCCGAGCAGAATGTTGTACTTTACATAACGGGTCGCCGCCTTCTGGTCAGCCAGGCAGGACGGCGCGTCGCCGGTGTAATAGGTGTTGCCGTCGTCGTCGGTTGCAGTGTCCTGCTTGCCGCGGTTGCCGCAGGCTACGTTGATGTAGCCTTCTGCCGCATAAGTTGTGGCAGCTGTAGAGTTGTTGGAGGAGCTGTAGCCTGCCGCGCCGGTATTGAGGATGACCGGAGCCGTGGCGGCTGTGTAGGTCTGTCCGTTTGTGCTGACGATTTCCGCTTCATAGTCTATTACCAGAGAACCGGCTACCGAAGTCGATCCGGATTCCACTGCCGACTCAGCTGTGACATCCGCTTCCCCGTCGCCATCCGTGTCAATACCGGTGACATACGCGCCCGGTACGCAGACCGATACGCCCTGCTCATCCGGAAGCTCCGGATAGGCTACTGCTGATACAATAGAGAGCACCCAGGCATCTGCGCTTTCCTGATAAGTCCAGGTCTGCTCCTCGTTGTTGGCGAGATTCAGCGTTTCTTCGATATACTCCTGATCGGAAACCGCTGTGGTGACATCGGATGCATCGGAAGTACTTTCCGCATCCGTGGCTTCTTCTGCACTGCTGCTGATCGGCGCGGACAGTCCTGAGAGACAGAGGGTGCCGGCCAGTAAGATTGACAGCCATTTTTTCTTCATGTTGGAATCTCCTTTCCATGTGGTTATGCTCTGCGCACTGCTGATTCCCGCGGGTTTTGTTTCTGTCCGAACCGCAGAACGCCATCATACAGCAGTTTATTGATATATTATGGTGTTGTTTGCGCAGAAAAATACAAAATTTATTGTACCATGAAAAGATTGAAAAAGAATTGAACATAGCTCCGCAATCGAGGATTATGGGTATGCCCCGGCAATAATAAAACAAGGGATTACAAATCAGAAAAATAATGATACAATGATTGAGAAAGGGGCGGGTTTTGTCGCTTCATATATTTATTACAGGAGAAATATGGTCGAAAAATTGAAACAAACGGATTTTACAGACCTGTTATGGGGAGAACTTGCATGAAGATCTTGTTAGTAGAAGATGAGCGCCGTATGGCGGAAGCGGAGGCAGAAGTACTCCGGCAGGAAAAATACGATGTGGATGTCTGCTATGACGGGGTGAGCGGTCTCGACGCGATTTTAAGCGGAATCTATGACGCTGTGATCCTGGACGTGATGCTGCCGAAGCGCGACGGCTTTTCCGTTATCCGCGAGGTTCGGCGGGAGGGACTGCGGACACCGGTGCTGATGCTGACGGCAAAGAGTGAGCTTGCGGATAAGGTAAGCGGCCTTGATGCAGGGGCGGACGATTATCTGACGAAGCCGTTTATGGTGGAAGAGCTTCTGGCACGGGTGCGTGCTCTGTGCCGCAGAAATATGCCGGCTATGTCCGCAGAAGATGGAAGACTGCATGCGGGTGATCTGAGCCTCGATCTGGCGACGGCGATGCTCTCCTGCGCTGCGACCGGACAGGAGATTCGCCTCGGCGAGAAAGAGCTTCATCTGATGGAGTATCTGATCGAAAAACAGGGATCGATCGTGCCGCGCGAAAAGCTTGCTTTGAAGGTGTGGGGCTACGAGAACAACGCGGAGTATAATAATGTGGAAGTGTACATTTCTTTCACCAGAAAAAAGCTGGTCTTTATCGGTTCAAAGATGGAGATAAAGGCGGTGCGCGGGCTGGGGTATGAGCTGCGCGGCTAAAACTAATATTATTTTTAATGGGCTTTCCTCTCGCCAGAAGGCATCATGCACAGTGTGCGGAACAGGCCGCGCAGCTGTGACAGGAGGAACTGCATGGCAGAATGAAATGGATTGGGAACGGGAACAGAGGAAGTGAAATGTTTAGAAAATCAAGAATCAGGATTGTCGCACTCTTAATGGCGATTCTGTTATTAACGCTGCTCGGCACGATTGCAGTGATCTATGGAGTCAGCTACCGTGAGATGAGTCAGGAGAATCGTGAAATGCTGGAGCTGTATTCATCGGAATATCTGGAGAATGGCGGTCTGCCGGACGGGGACGGCGATGGGGACGAGCTTCCGCCGAAAACGGTTGACGATGACGAGTTGCTGCCAGAGGATGAAGAAGGTCAGCTGTTGGAGAGCGAACCATCGACCGGCGATTCTGTTTCCGGAAAACGGTATCTGATAAGAATCGGAGACGACGATGAATATGGCAGACTGCGCCGTCTCGATCTCTCCACATTTTACTCGGTTGTTTTTGATGCGGATGGAAGCGTGCTGACTGTCAACAACGATGACCCGTCACAGCTCTCGGATGAGGCACTGACGGATCTGGCGAGAGCCTTTCTGGACTCTGGGAAATCCTACGGTATTTCCCACAATATGATCTATCTGGTGTCAGGAGAGGATTACACGCTGGTTTCCATGATGGACAATACTTTGGTCGGAGAGAGCATCGTCACGCTGCTGCGCTATACGGTTATCTTTGGCGCTGTTGCAATTCTGGTGGTACTGATTCTGGCAATTCTGTTGTCAGGTTGGATCATCCGGCCGCTGGAAGAAAATTACGAGCGGCAGAACCAGTTTATTTCTGATGCGGGACATGAGCTGAAGACGCCGGTTTCCACGATCAGCACGAATGCGGAATTGCTTCGGCGTGAGATCGGCGAGAACCGGTGGCTGGAAAATATACGCTATGAGAACGACCGGATGACTGAGATCGTGCGCAGCCTGCTGGATCTGCTGCGCGCAGAGAATGCGGCGTCGCAGGCGCAGGGCGTACATAATTCCCATGCGGCACAGATGGAACGCCTTGATCTTGGCCGGGCGGTCACCGCCGGAGTACTTCCGTTTGAAGGAAAAGCATTCGAAGAAGGGCTGGAACTGACCTGCGAGACTGCGGACGACATCTGGATTATGGGCGACGCTCCGCAGATAGGAAAGCTGATATCGATCCTTGTAGATAATGCGTTTGCGCATACAAAACCTTCCGGGCGGATAATGGTCTCCCTGACTGGCGTGAAAGGCACGGCAGTTC
Organism: Clostridiales bacterium; assembly: GCA_020859985.1. GTDB lineage: Bacteria > Bacillota > Clostridia > Lachnospirales > Lachnospiraceae > Choladousia. The sequence continues at coordinate 20,950 of JAJBVD010000034.1, read as the reverse complement.
TTAAGGTCGCCAACGAGGGGGAGCCGATCCCGCCGGAATCCATGGACAAACTATTTGACCGCTTTTATCGCGTGGATTCCTCGCGGACGGTGCAGAATCAGAATTTGGAAGCGCAGCCGCATTACGGCCTGGGGCTTTCCATCGCAAAAGCAATCGCCGCGGCGCACCGGGCGAAAATCTCGGTGAACTGCGGCGATGGAGTAACTACGTTTGCGGTGGAATTTCCGATGAAAAACCACTGAGGCTGTTACAAGTCACACCCTGACCCAATTTATGTCAGTCCGATATCCACAGGTGTGATTTACTTCGTCTCATACATCATCTTCTCATATTCTTCTACCGGCAGCGGTTTTGAGAACCAGTAGCCCTGTGCTTCCTCGCAGCCGGCCTGCTTCAGAATGCTGATCTGCTCCTCAGTCTCCACACCCTCGCAGATGACGCGGTAGCCAAGTCCCTTGACCATGGAAATAATCTGATTCAGGAAGTAGATACCCTTTTCGCTTGACTCGCAGCGATTGATGAAAACACGGTCGAGCTTGACCGTGTTGACCGGAATCTCGGTGATGGTGTTGAGGACAGAGTAGCCTGCACCGAAGTCATCGAGAGAGGTCAGCATATTGACATTCTGGAGATCCTGGAAAAGCTGTACAACGTTGCCGTAGTCCGACACGGTCGCGGTCTCAGTCAGCTCAATCTCTGTGAGTGAGGGATCGACGTTGTATTTTTTCAGAATATCGAGATAGTGCTTGACGGTATTGCTGTCGGAGGCATGCAGGATCGAAGCGTTGATCGAGATCGGCACCTGCTTGCGTCCCAGTTCATTGTTTTTGGCAAGAAACGCCGCGACTTTCTCGAATACGTAGAAATCCAGCTCCGAGATCTTTCCGGTACGCTCGTAAATCGGGATAAATGAATCCGGCGGCATCACAGTGCCATCCGCTTTTTCCCAGCGCACCAGCGCTTCTGCACCGATGACAGAGTAATCCTCCAGAGAATATTTGGGCTGCAGGTAGATCTTGAATTCCCCGTTGCGCATGGCGGCTCCCATGCTGTTGATGATCTCATTTTCCTCTGCCTGCTCAATATGGAAACGTTTGTCAAACATGCATGCGGTGAGCTCAGAGGTCTCGCTGATACGGCGGCGGGCGCAGTTGGCAGCGTCGATGGCCGCCGCCGCGCTGGTACAGTCCGGCTCGAGAAAATAAATACCCGACCGGAGACGAATGTTCACTTCCGGGAAAAGGGATGCATGCGCGTTCGCAAAATCCTCGTTGATCTTATGTACCTTGCTGACTGCGTTCTCACGGTCCGCATAAGGCATAAACAGAACAAACTGATCCGATACAATGCGTGCAAAAAAGGTATTTTCCGAGTCCTTCATTGTGTCGATAATACCGCTCGCAAATTCGCGGAGAAGGCAATCCCCCATGCGGTAACCGTATTTTTTGTTCAGATATTTGAAATTCATAAAATCAGTGTAAACAATAACATAATCATCATGGGCTCTGGTATGAATGATGTGCGACACTTCATCACGGAAACGGGAGAAAGAGAGCAGCCCGGTCAGAGAATCGAAGCCCGGTGTCGTCTCATGCTCTTTCTGGGAATCCTTGATGGCCTGGCTTTTGGCAAGGTGCGCGGAAATGAGTTTGGTGAGGATTCCAAACAGGCGCCTCTGGTCGTCTGTCCACTGGCGCTTTTTCCGGCAGTCTACGTAAGAAATTGCTCCTATATATTTCCCTTCACAGTACAGGGACGCGTAAACAACGGTCTTTGCCTCACCCTGCATCAGCAGTGCGGTGGCCTGCGGCGAATACATATCCATGTCATCCCACTGAAGCACGGTGGTGCCGTTCCGGTCATAGCTGTTGAAAAGGGTAAGAAAATCTTTTTTTCAAATCCGGATTCCGTGCTTAAGGCCTCAGGAGCGCCCTCGGCACGCCACTGATAATTACGGTCAGCGGTGCGATTGCCGGTGTCTGTGTGTACCACGGTGATTCGATCCAGATCAAAACGCGTGCCGATGATTTCCATCACCTGACGCAGAGCTTCGTCAAAGCTGCTCATTTTTTCAAAAATTTCAAGAACTGTTGTCAGGAGATCACTCTGAAGATAACGGACATCAATGTCGGAATGCCCGATCAGTTCCTCATGGGTCGAGGATTCCTCATATCGGTTCAGGCTGTCACAGAACTCGTAACGATTCCGGCCATGCTCTTTCGCACGATAAAGCGCCCAGTCCGCATTTGCAAACAGCTGGTTGTAGGTATAACCGGGAGTGTTTTCCGGAAGAAAGCAGACGCCGATGCTGCAGGTGATCTGGGAATCGTTTTCACGGAATCTCAGTTCACGGATTTTTCTTATGATCTCAATGGATTTGGAGACCAGAGCAGGATGAGAAATGTTTTCCAGCAGGATGACAAACTCATCGCCGCCGGCCCGCATGATGACATCTGTCCGGTTGCAAAGGCGCGCCAGAAGACTGGCCAGCTCTGTCAAAACCACATCGCCGAAAAGGTGGCCATAGACGTCGTTGACCGTTTTAAAATAATCGATATCTACCACGAGCAGCCCGCAGGAGGTATAAGGGTCTTTATGCCGAAGATAATCATTGATCTTTTGCTTGCCATAGGAATGGTTGTAGAGCATGGTCAGAGAATCGCGCTGTGCCTTTTCATTTAAAATTTCTTCACGCTCGTGTTCCAGCGTGATATCGGTGATGGTGCCAATCAGAGACTGGTTCACGGAACCCGCTTCAGGATACGGAGAGAGTGTGAGAATACAGTAGGACAGACGGCCGTTTGCGTCCAGCATCCGTACATGAACAGGAGCAGAGCTTTTGCCGTGCATCAGATCAATGAGAGCAGGCCTGTCCTCCGTGGAAACTCCTGTGTGCTCACCCAGCCGTGCCAGGTAATTGGTCAGCTTCCGGCGTATCTGCAGATCGCCGTCATAGATCAGCATCAGATCCTCATCCGGAAAATATTCAAAGAGGGAGATGCCCTGACTGGAAAGAAGTCCTGCGAGTTCGCGCAGCTTACGCGTATTGGACAATAGTTTTTGGTGGTCTGTAGACTGGATATTGATGCGATTCTCTGTATCCGGCATGGTGTGGTACCTCGATTCTGAAAATGCAGAGCTTACGGTCTGCATACTGCCGATACTCTGCGCTGTTTCCTGCTGTGTTGTAATAACTCCGTTTTTACTGCTTTCATTCTACACTTTTTCGGGCAGACAGTCAATAAATTCTCTTTACATCAAATCGACGGCGTGGTAAACTCGCTTTACGATGCCGGATCCGTTTGAGGAGGGATATCCGATTTTTCCGACTTTTCAGATTTTGCTGACGGATTGAGACCGTCGATCATCTGCTCGATCACCTGCTTTTTGAGGTAGATGTCAAAGCTCAGCATGCAGATAAAAGAAAAAATCTGCAGGGATTCGCGATCTTCATCCGAACAGTCCTCAAAGGAATTCGAAGCGGTGTGCCAGGAATCCATGATGTCGCGGCAGATGCTGCCGACCCATTCCTCGCTCAGCTCGTAGGCTTCCGCGTAAATCGTTTCGATGGAGATGGAATCCTTCGGCTCGAAGAAACGCTCCGTGATCGGCGTGAGGATCGCGCTGATATCGGTCAGCGGCAGAAAGTCTTTTAAATAGTAAATAAAAATCAGAAGAAGCAGATGCTCTTTCGAATAACGTTTTTTCGTTGGATGAGGCAGAAGCTTTTTCTTTGTGTAATTGTTGATCATGGTCTTGGTCAGGATCTTATCATCCTCGTGCCGGCGGGCGGCGCCTAAATGTTCGTCCATGAACGTGGTGACCTGATCCATGTACAGGTCGATGTCCGGCACCTCGCCCGGACGAATATGGGGTGTGTTGGCGATATTCCGCAGAATATCAGAGAGAAGCTTTGTATTGGTCTGGTTCATATGAGTACCTCTTTTTTATTTTGCTGAAATACAGCTCTTAGCGGATAAAACCGCACGACTTGTTTTTTCATTTTGCTGCTGTTTGAAACTGGTTGTTGTTTGTTTATTAGTTTCAAACAGTAGGCCGCAGACCGCCTGCCATGCAGGCTATATGCCGCTTACGCGTCATATGTCTGTGGCTAATGGGCGTTCCGCCCACCCCAAAATGAAAATACAGCTCTTAGCGGATAAAACCGCACGATCTGTTTTTCATTTTGCTGCTGTTTGAAACTGGTTATAGTATATAGTTTTTAAAACTATATTACAAGGAAAAGTTTGTCGGATAAACAGAAATTGCTGCGCTGCGTTTTGCAGAAAAGGGGGAATCTGTCATGAGGGAGATGGAATTTAAGATGGAGAGGGAGGGGCTTGTGAAGCCCGGGGATCCTATCCATGTGACGGAAGGCGTGCTTCCGTTGAGCTGGTATTATACGATCGAGCCGGCTGTGGCCATGTCGGCGAATTATACGAACCGGGAGCGCCTCAAAACAAGAGATGGCGTGGTAAAAGAGGTGCGGACCGACGAGAGCGGCTATACGGTTGTGGCGGTATTTGATGAGTAAGGTTCGACTTACGTCGTTTACTATAATTGTTTTTTCCGTAATCGTGAAGAGGTTAAGCAATTACGGAGTTGTAAAAAAATCGTTTAAAATTGTCATTAATATGTAACTATTCAGGGCAGTACCTCGCACTTGCTGCGAGGTACGTATGAAAACGTATATTATGTGGGGAAAAGCCCTCGCCGGGTGGCATCCCACACTTCGTGCGGGATAATCCCCATCGCGAAGCGATTTTAAATGGGCTTTTCCCTCGTAACTGTGAAGGTACTGAACAGTTGCATTAATATTAAGAAAGAGAGAATACATAAATGAGCATTTACGATACGCTGAATCCGGAGCAGCTGGAGGCTGTGCGGCACTATGAAGGGCCGCTTTTAATTCTGGCGGGAGCGGGCTCCGGCAAGACCCGGGTGCTGACGCATCGGGTGGCGTGGCTGATCGAGGAGATGGATGTGAGCCCATGGAATATCCTGGCGATTACCTTCACAAACAAGGCCGCGGGCGAGATGCGGGAACGTGTGGAGCGCATTCTGAACCGGGAGGAGACCGGGAGTGTCGGTGCGGTGTGGGTCGCGACCTTTCACAGTACGTGCGTACGCATTCTGAGGCGCTATATTGACCGTATCGGCTACGACACGAATTTTACGATTTATGACGCGGACGATCAGAAAACGGTGGTGCGCGACGTCTGTAAGCATCTGAACATTGATACCAAACAGTTCAAAGAGCGCATGTTTATGAGTATCATTTCTTCAGCAAAGAATGAGCTGATGACACCGGAGGAATATGAGCAGGAAGCTTATCGGCGGGACGATTTTAAGGAAAAGATGGCAGCGAAGGTCTATACGGAGTATCAGAAGCGTCTGAAAGAGAGCAACGCGCTGGATTTTGACGACCTGATCGGCAAGACCGTGGAGTTGTTTAATGCTTGTCCGGAGGTGCTGGAAGCCTATCAGGAGAGGTTCCGCTTCATCATGGTGGACGAGTACCAGGACACGAATACCGCGCAGTTTAAGCTGGTCAGTCAGCTTGCTTCCAAATACGGAAACCTCTGCGTGGTTGGCGACGACGACCAGTCCATCTACAAATTCCGCGGCGCGAACATCGGCAATATTCTGAACTTCGAGCACTTTTTCCCGGACGCAAAGGTCATCCGGCTGGAGCAGAATTACCGCTCGACGCAGAATATTCTGGACGCCGCGAACGCGGTCATCAAAAAGAATGTCGGCCGCAAGGACAAAACACTCTGGACGGCAAACGGCGAAGGCACGAAGATCCATTTCCGTCAGTTTCTGAACGGCTTTGGCGAAGCGGACTACGTGGTCGACCGCATCAGCACGCTGGTGCTTCAGGGAAAAGCGTCCTATAAAGATTTCGCAGTGCTCTACCGCACCAACGCGCAGTCCCGTATGTTTGAGGAAAAATTCCTGTACGCGAATATCCCGTACCGGCTTGTGGGCGGAGTGAATTTCTATTCAAGAAAAGAGATCAAGGATGTGCTCGCTTATCTGAAAACGATCGGAAACGGCCGTGACGACCTATCTGTACAGCGCATCCTGAACGTGCCAAAGCGCGGCATCGGCAACACCACCATCTCGCGTGTGCAGCAGTATGCGATGCTGGAACAGATCAGCTTTTTCGAGGCGCTGTGCCGGAACGGAGAAATTTCAGAACTGGGGCGCAGCCGAGGCAAGCTGGAAGATTTTGTCAGTATGATACGCGCTTTTCGCGCAAAAGCCGAAGAGTATTCTGTCCGCGACCTGATCGAGGATGTGCTCGACGTGACGGGCTATCGAAAAGAACTGGAGCTTGACGGCAGCGAGGAGGCGAAGGAGAGACTGGGGAATATCGACGAGCTTGTAAACAAGGCCGCTGCCTACGATGAAAACACAGACGAGCCGTCGCTGGCCGGTTTCCTTGAAGAAGTGGCGCTGGTGGCGGACATCGACGATGTTTCGAACGACGCGGACCGCGTACTGATGATGACGCTGCACAGCGCGAAGGGCCTCGAGTTCCCGGTAGTATTTCTTGCCGGGATGGAGGATGGGATGTTCCCGAGCTATTTAAGCATCAACTCCGAGGATCAGGACGAACTGGAGGAAGAACGCCGCCTCTGCTACGTCGGAATCACCCGTGCAAAAGAGCAGCTGTATCTTACCGCAGCCAGAGAACGCATGGTGCGCGGTGAGATGCATTTCCACCGCGTATCCAGATTCGTTGAGGATATTCCGGAGGAACTTCTGGAGACGAATCAGAGAAAACCGCGGTATGGCGCGGATTCATCGGCTGCGGGAGCAGGCGCGCAGTTCGGTGCAGGCGGCAGTTCAGGAACAGGAACGAGAATGCAGTTTGGTGAAGGCGGGAACGCAGCCACCGGTGCAGGATATGGCGCAGGCGGGAATATGGGCGCTGCAGGCACCCATTATGGCTCTGGCGCTGCGGGAAATTCTGCTGCGGGAGCATTTGGATCACGTGGAGGCTCCGGTCAGAACAATCCCGCTTCGGGCAATACCCGCTCTTTTGCGGGGCAGGCTTACGGCTCACGCCGCGCACGGAATGTAAACCAGAGCGCGTATCAGCAGGCCAAGGCAGCCTTCCAGAATCGTTCGTTTGTACAGAAAGGTGTACAGATCCAGAAATCGGATGGCCTGGATTACACCGTCGGCGACCGGGTCAGCCACATCAAATTCGGCCAGGGAACCGTCACCGCGATAGTCGACGGCGGCCGCGACTATGAAGTCACGGTGGATTTCGACCGCGTCGGGACGAAGAAAATGTTTGCGGCATTTGCGAAGCTTAAGAAGATTTGAAGCATAATAACTATTCAAATATCTGTATGGCAGGCAAATGTGCAGGACGGCAGAATAAGTAATAAGCGGGAAACACCATACCGAAAAAATAGTTCAAGAAAATAAGTGAGAAGAAAAAATTAGTATAGTAAAAAAAGGAATCCTGTGATATACTAACCAAAACAGAGAAAATGCGGCTTACTGTTCTTTATTAACAGCCGGGAAGGCGCTGAACAGCTACATGAGATACAGGATGTATCGTATGGCCGTAAAAAGAAAGGACGTGCAGCGTATGACAAGAGTTGACGATTTGGTAGCGGCATTGAAGAAACATGATGAAGAAAAGAAAAAGAATACAGCACTGTGGATTTTTGCCATCATCGGTGCGGTAGCGGCAGTAGCGGCCATCGCCTATGCGGTATATCGCTATTTTGCTCCGGATTATCTGGAAGACTTTGAGGACGATTTTGATGACGACTTTGAAGATTTCTTCGATGACGATGATTTCCCGGAGAAAGAAGACGAAGACGACGAGGAAGAGGACGAAGACGAGTCCGAAGAGCCGGAAGAGGAAGGTTCGGATGAAGATGAGTCTGAAGAAGCGGACGCAGAAGAAGAATCCGAAGCAGAGCCGGAGAAAGACGAAGCTGAGGCAGCTGAGGAAGATGACGCTGACGAAGACGCTGATGACGACGAGGAGTAATGATCGTTTTTACATGATGAAAACAACAGACAGGGCAGATGCAGACGCATCTGCTCTGTTACTGTAAAGGGATGCGGACAGAAGAACGCATATGACTTTGGAGGTACGGAGTAACTATTCAGGAAAGTGCTTCGCACCTGCCGCGAAGTACGTATGGAAAAGTATATTACGATACCGAATAGTTGCGGTACTGAACAGATACGAAGCAGGACAACAGAAACCACAGGGAATACAGTACGGAGGAAATTTCGCATGAAAAAAGGGCAGATCATGGAAGGCAAAGTAGAACGCGTGGATTTTCCAAACAAAGGAATTGTCCGGACAGACGAGGGCATTGTGACGGTGAAAAATACGATTCCGGGTCAGAACATCCGTTTCTCGATTTCCAAAAAGCGGAGCGGCCGCGCGGAAGGACGCCTGCTGGAAGTTCTGCAGCCGTCAGAACTGGAGACAAGAACTTCCGCCTGCGGGAAATTTCCGGCCTGCGGCGGCTGCACATGGCAGAGCATGTCCTATGAGAATCAGCTTTCCATGAAAGCCGGGCAGGTAAAACGCCTGCTTGAGCCGGTATTATGTGCGGCCGGGCGAAAGAACGGGGATTCGGAATCAGAACTTTGTGTGGTCGGGCAGGAAGGCTTTGACACAGAATCCGAATCCTGTACGGCCGGACAGGCAGAGCGCAGTCATGAGTCGGAAATGGCAATGGCGGGTATATTTGATGGAATCCGCCCAAGCCCGCAGGAATTCCAGTACCGCAATAAGATGGAATTCTCCTTTGGTGATGAGTATAAAGACGGCCCGCTCAGCCTCGGCCTGCACAAACGCGGCAGTCATTACGATGTTCTGACCGTCTCGGATTGCCAGCTCGTTCACCCGGATATGACGGCAATTCTGACAGCCACACTCGATTTTTTCCGAGAAAAGGACATTCCCTACTATCATAAAATGACGCACGAGGGAACCCTGCGTCATCTTCTGCTGCGCAGATCCCAGAGCACAGGGGAAGTCCTTGTCTGCCTCGTGACGGCCGGGGCAGGTGCAGAATATTCAGGCAATAAGCCAAAGGTAACAAGCGAAAACAGGAAGAAAGAAGAAGAGTCGGCAAAGCTTCCGCAGATGGGAAACCTGACCACGCAGATGGAGAACCTGACAGAACTTTGGAACGAATATACGAAGGCTATTCTGTCCCTGCAGCTGGAAGGCCGGATCGCAGGCATTTTGCACATGCTGAACAACTCCGTAGCAGACGTTGTTCAGAGCGAACAGACGACGGTTCTGTATGGGCAGGATTATTTTTACGAGACGCTGCTTGGGCTGCGATTTAAAATCACGCCATTTTCTTTCTTCCAGACCAACTCGCAGGGAGCGGAAGTGCTCTACAGCGTGGCGCGGGAATTTGTCATGGAGAAAAAGGAAGATGTTTTGCCCGAGAAAGCAAATGTTATATTTGACTTGTACAGCGGAACGGGCACTATCGCCCAGATTCTGGCGCCCATAGCGAAAAAAGTCATCGGCGTAGAAATCGTAGAAGAAGCCGTCGCGGCTGCGCGAGAAAATGCCGTGATCAATGGCCTTGACAACTGCACCTTTATTGCAGGTGATGTCCTGAAAGTCCTCGATACCATATCCGACCGCCCGGACTTTATCGTCCTCGATCCGCCGCGAGACGGTATCCATCCCAAAGCCCTGCAGAAGATTATCGCCTACGGTGCGCCCCGTATCCTTTACATTTCCTGCAAACCGACCAGCCTTGCGCGGGATCTGGAGGTGCTGTTGGCAAACGGGTATCAGGCGGAGCGGATCTGCTGCGTGGATATGTTTCCACAGACGGCGAATATAGAAACCTGTTGTTCACTAAGGCGCATAAAATAAGGATTTCCAACGATTTTTAACATGAAAAAATGGGTGGTTTGCCACCCATTTGCCACCCTAATTATGAAATTGAACTTTTAACCAAAAAAGAGAATTGAACCGTTGAACTTTCGCTGGATCCAATTCTCTTTTCTGTCATTTATGATGTCTTACGTGCAGCAGCCTGTTCAAAGATTTCAACAGAGCGTGCAGCCATGACTTCCGTATCATGAACATAAGTCTGCAACGTGATTTCAATGTTGGAATGTCCTAAACGCGTCTGAACATCTTTTACATCTGCACCGGATTCAATTAACATGGTTGCGTGAGTGTGCCGCAAGCTATGATAGTCAAAAGCAAGTTTCAATTCGTGATGAATGATCCGGCTGCAATACTTGAAAGAATCTGTGGAAGTGTATTCACCATTTTCGGCAATGCACACATACGCGCACGGGTTGAATTTGGACTCAAACATTTCTGAACAGGAACGATACGAAAGAACTGGATCGGGCAATCCTTCGTGCCCAAGGCAGGACATGGGATGGTATGCCTGTTCCGAGGCTGAAGGTGGAAGATTTAAGCCAGAGTGCTATTGCGCTTTTCAAAAAGAAGGCAATCGGGCGGGGACGGCTCACAGAGGAAGAAACGAAGGTTTCAGACCAGGTGCTGATGGAAAACCTGCGCCTGTATGACGATGACGGATATTTGACGAGGGCTGCGGCGCTTGCGGTTTATCCGGATCCGGAGAGGTGGATTACCGGGGCTTATATTAAGATTGTTTTTTTGGGAGAATCGGATTCAGATTTGCTATACCAGGATGAGATTCATGGGCCATTGATTGAGCAGATTGATAAGACGATGGATCTAATCTATACAAAATACATGAAGGCATTGATTACTTATCAGGGAATACAGCGTATAGAAAGATTTTTCTTTCACCCGGATTCCTGCAGGGAAATTTTGCTTAACGCCGTTATCCATAAGGCATATGAGAGCTGCAATCTGATTCAGATCAGCGTCTACGAGGATCATATGTACATCTGGAATGAAGGGAAAATTCCATTGACGCGGACCATGTGATCCGCCATTACGATGTGACCGGGAAGCTGTGTCCGGGGATTATCGGATGGAATGCGGATTCCGGGGATGAGAGCCAGTGGAAGGCATTCCAGGCGGCGCTTGCGTCCGGGGCGGCGGACACGGCAGCATCCGGGACAGTGCTGTACCGGGTGCGGAAGACCTGGACGGACAGCAAGAGCCAGAAGGGGGCCTATAAGATTCTGGCGAACGCGAAGAAGTGTGCGGATAAATATGAGGGCTATTCTGTATTCGATGCGGATGGAAATGTGGTGTATGTCGGCGCACTGACAGCGACAGATGTTTCCGAAAGCGCGGAGACGGAAAGCTTCCAGGTGAAGGTGAGCATCAGCAACCTGAATATCCGGGTGGGACCTGGGACGGGGTTTGCGAAGACCGGGAAGTATACCGGGAAGGGCGTGTTCACGATTGTGGAGACTTCCGAAGGGAATGGATCGGCTGCCGGATGGGGACTGCTGAAAGCGTACCAGAGCGGACGAAATGGGTGGATTAGTCTGGATTTCTGTGAAAAGATTTGAAAAGAATACGAAGGTTTATACGAGCGAAGGGGCCTCTATACTTTGCCTCTTCGCTCCCCTTGCCTCTGGTGAGAATCTCCGGTTTCTAAATTAATCTTTCTTTTTCCCAATAAAATAAAAACCGTTTGATTTATGCCCATTCATTGTTGTGAATGTTAAATGCTGATATTCCTGTTCAGTAAAACCGTCCAACAGTTCTTTTATCCATTTTTCGTCATGGTGTCGGCATACCGCTCCTTCTGGCAGTTCAAATACTCCGTATACCCCATAAACATCCTGATATTTTTTATAACGGGCAACATTTCTCTCATCTGTATTCAGAAGGAAGTCATTTACATACAAAATTCCATTCGGTTTCAATACACGTTGAATTTCCCGGAGTAGCTGCATTTGTTCTGCATTTGTACGAATACAGGTTAAAACCGCGAATAGAATCACGGCGTCAACACTCGAATCCGGCAGATCAATTGTATCCGTTTCCTTTACACGCAGATCAAGATAAGGAAACTGCTCTTTTCCTCTGTCTATCATGCCTTCTGAAAAATCTATGCCAATCAAATTACCATAGCCATTCTGGTGAAGTTCATCAAGCGTTCTTCCATAGCCGCAGCCTACATCCAGAACTTTTTCTTCCATACCCACATATTTAGAGAAGCTGTCTGCATGAAACGGTGTCGTAAATTCTTTTTGTTCTGAAACACTGTCCCAATATACCTTTTGTTCCATCGCTGAAATTCTCCTTTCTGCTGTTCAGTTAAAAATTTTTATAAATGCAGGAAATGCTGGCCGAAAATTAAGAATTCGGCAAAACATTTTCTCAAATATACGAATCAGAGGTGCGTTAATCAGTGTACATAAAACAGTTCCGATTCCTATACCAACTATTTGGTGAAAAAATAGCAGCGAAAGAACAAAAGAAGCTCCAAGGCTGCTCCAATCATAGATCTGCTTGACACTACTAAACTGTTTTCCAGTGTGCTGAGCAATACATTTTACAAACATTTCATATACCTGGCATGGTAAATAACTCTGGAAGAACAGAGAAATGCCAGCCGCTAAAGTCAATGATCCCAGTAAATAAATAATCATCTTCTCCCATATAAATATCGGATAGATGTCTGCGAAGACCTGAAGCATCTGATCTAAAATCCATCCATAGGGAATTGCCACCACAAAAGACCAAAGCTGTTTTTTGAGAAAACGGCCTGTCCATACACAACAAAGCAGAAGCAGCGAACCCTGCACGATACATTCTCCCATGCCGAAGGAGAGCCATGGCACTCTCATAGATAACAGATATGCAGGAGCGGCAACCATGGATAAACCTAAACCCGCTTTTGTCTGCAAAGCAATTCCCATAGCGCTCAACAGCATACCAAATATATATGCCACCTCTCCCATCGGAAAACGATGGAAAACATCTCCGATTCGATTCATATTATTCCCTCCCTATGCGTTGAATTTTAGCAGAGAATAATATAAAATGATATGAGAAATCTCACACATATATGCAAAGGAGCAATACGATGATCAAAATAAATAACCTGAAGACAATAGAAGATTACTACAATCATTTCCCACTATCAGACTACTTTGATTTTGATATACGCCCGTATACTTCAATTGTAAAATTTGATAATGAAGAAGCCATTCTGCAGGAAGGTGAAAAACCAAACTATCTGTATTACTTGATAGATGGACGCGCAAAACTATTCCTTTCACACGAAAACGGGCGCATTTCTCTGATCAATTTTCTGAACGCCCCTTGTTTTATAGGGGAAATGGAACTGCTTGGCGCACAGGAAGCTGCTAATGGTGTAACTGCCATTACTCCCTGTACCTGTTATGCTGTGCATATCAGCGATTGCAGGGACAGCATTTTAAACAACGTGAAATTTCTGCGTCACCTCTGCCTGTTTCTAAGCAGGAAGGCAATAGGAAACACATATAATTATTCCAGGAATCAATCCTGGCCATTAGAAGTGCGGCTGGCGAATTTTATTCTACTGACTGCCTGCAATGGACTATACAGAGAGAAGCATACAGAAGCAGCTGAATTTCTGGGAGTAACATATCGTCATCTGCTTTATGTTCTCGCTGATTTTGTAAAGCGGGGGATTTTAAAGAGAACAGCGCAGGGATATTATATTCAGGACTTGGCTGCCTTGCGAAATATTTCAGAAGGAAGATAATTATTTTATAAATAAAAATTGTGTCTGATCTTATATAAGATCAATGACGGATCCGGTTTACTTTGGCCTGTCAGTATCGTGAAGTTTTGCCTTGTCAGAAGCTACTGGCAGGCTTATTTCTTTTTAAAGATGCAGTTTTGGGTTGAAGGACAGCGTATCATTTGCTAGAATAGAAACATGACATGTGAGTGGCGTGTTTTTAACTGCTGGAAGGGATGGATTGAAAAAGGATTAATTAAATGAAGATAGACAGACTGATTGGCATTTTATCAATATTGCTGCAGAAGGATACGGTGACGGCTCCTGAACTGGCGGAACAGTTTGAGGTTTCCAGACGGACGATCAACCGCGATGTGGAAGATTTGTGCAGAGCCGGTATTCCTGTTGTGACAAAGCAGGGAGCGAACGGCGGCATTTCCATCATGGATAATTACCGTATGGAGAGGACGCTGCTGACGAATGGGGAAATGCAGGACATTCTTGCGGGGCTGCGGAGCCTGGACAGTGTGAACGGCACCAACCGATATGGGCAGCTGATGGAAAAGCTGTCAGAGGGGTCTTCTGATTTCATGGTGGGAAGCCAGTCGGTCCTGATTGATCTTTCATCATGGTATAAGGATTCCCTTGCACCCAAAATTGAAATGATCCGGGAGGCGATCGAAAGTAAAACCAGACTGCGTTTTTATTATTATTCTCCGACAGGGGAGGGCGAGCGGGAGGTGGAGCCGTATTTTCTTTTGTTCCGATGGTCTAGCTGGTATGTGTGGGCGTGGTGTACAAAGCGGGAGGATTTCAGGCTGTTTAAACTGAACCGTATGGAAGATGTCTGTTTGTCCGGCGTTCGGTTTGACGGACGGGAGGTTCTGATGCCGGATCTGCGGAACGAACGGATTTTTCCGGGAGGTGTTCGGGTGAAAGCGCTGTTTGAGCCGGAGTGCAAATGGAGGCTTGTAGAGGAATTCGGTACCGGATGCTTTCAGACACGACCGGATGGAAAGCTGCTTTTTACTGCTGACTACACGAATAAGGAAGATATCCTGACCTGGCTTCTAACCTTCCGTGACCGGGCGGAGCTGTTGGAACCGGAAGATTTACGGGCAGAACTGGTGGAGGCGCTGAAGATAATCACGCAAAAATATGGGGAATCAGACAATTTAAATGCAGGAACATGACAGACTGTTGTCGTGTTGGTTTTGCTATACTCCATTTATTATCAGGTGAACGAAACGATATTCACAATTTGGAGGTAAAGGTTATGGTAGAATCAAGATGCGGCCTGTTGTGCAGTGAATGTGAATACAGGGAAACTGTGGGATGTACCGGGTGTACAGTCATGGAAAAGCCGTTCTGGGGTGACAGCTGTCCTGTAAAATCATGCTGTGAGGCAAAGAAACACAGCCATTGTGGAGAATGTGAAGAATTTGTCTGCTCGCTGCTTCACTCTTTTGCCTATGATGCGAAACAGGGCGATAACGGCACAAGGCTTGAACACTGCAGAAAATGGAGACAAGGGTGTGGGAAAAGAGACGGAGAGTTATGAGATATTTGTGGCTTGACGAATTTTTGATGAATAAACAGGGTGTGACAAAAGATATCCAAAAGGACTGGAACTGGATTCGGTATCAGATTGGTGGAAAAATGTTTGCGGCGGTCTGTCTGGGTGAAAACAATGAACCATATTACATAACGCTGAAGCTGGAGCCGTCAGAAGGGGATTTCCTGCGGCAGCAGTACGAGGACATTATTCCGGGATACTATATGAATAAAACACATTGGAATTCTGTAAAACCGGACGGAAATGTTCCGGATGACCTGTTAAAGGATATGCTGGATAAGTCGTACTTTCTCGTACTGTCGGGATTCAGCAGGAAAAGACAAAAAGAAATTCTGGGGGAAACGGATCATGGCATTTGATTACAAGAAAGAGTATAAGGAATTTTATCTTCCGCCGAAAACACCGGGTATCGTAAAGGTGCCTGAAATGAATTATGTGGCTGTCAGGGGAACAGGAGATCCGAATTCAGAGGGTGGAGAATACAAAGTTGCCATTGGCTTGCTGTATGGCATTTCCTATACAATCAAGATGAGCTATAAGGACAGCCGCAGCATTGACGGGTATTTTGCTTATGTGGTGCCGCCTCTTGAGGGGTTGTGGTGGCAGCAGGAAAATGACGGGATCGATTATTCCAGAAAGGACACGTTTGAGTGGATTTCCATGATTCGTCTGCCGGAGTTTGTGACGGAAGAGGTATTTCAATGGGCGGTTCGGGAAGCTTCCGAGAAGAAGAAAGAGGATTTTTCAAAAGTGGAATTTTTCCGGTATTCAGAAGGCCTTTGCGTTCAATGTATGCATATCGGGTCTTATGACGAAGAACTGGGTACGATTGAAAAGATGAACCGGTATCTGGCGGAGAATGGTCTGGAAAATGATTATTCCGGGGAACGGTTTCATCATGAGATTTATCTGTCTGATCCGAGAAGAGTGTCGCCGGAGCGTTGTAAAACAGTGATGCGTCAGCCGGTGAAAAGGGTAAGATAACATAACATGTGTTAAATTAGATATCTAAGTGGCGTGGCCTGTCGGCTGTCTCGTTTGAGATGTGCCTCTGGCCTTATTTTTGTCAGTAACGCACAAGTGGGAAAGTGAAAGTTTGTGAGTTTAGCGAGCTCGCAAATCAGGAAATACCCGATATATTTATCAGACAGGCAACCGTATGTCGATGGGCAACCAAAGGAAGTGAGAAATTGAAGAGGAAAAAATGTTACACTTATACCCGTGTCTCTACAATAGCCCAGGTGGATGGGTTCAGCCTTGAGGTACAGCAGAGCCGGAACCGTCAGTTTGCGGAATACAAAGAACTGGAAATTGTCGGGAATATTGTGACGTGTAAACACGAAAAGGATACAATTTAACGCTTAAAATACTGTGAAATACCGTGAAATCAAGAGCTTTCAGCAGGGTAACTGACCTGCCGGAAGCTGTTTTTTTGTTTCCTGTTATTTTTTCTGAGCGATTGTGCCGAGCAGGGTTGCAACCCTCTAGCCGAGAAAAATTAAAAAGTATAAAAAATTAAAAGGTTTACTTGCAATTGATTTTGAAAAACGAGTGAAGTGGGAGAAATAACGCACAAAGGCGAAATCTTAATTCTGGAGGACTAGGTGCGGTAAGCTGTTGAAAAATGCCTATTTTGGTCATTGACTTCAAGTCAACGACCCGATATAATGTCGGTATAAAGGAGGTCGTGATTATGGGCAAACGACAGATTGCAGCTATGCAGACAAGGTTAAAGATTATTACGGCAGCAGAGAAGCTGATTAAGGAACGAGGATTTGAAAACGTGACGATTGACGAGATCGCCGGGGAAGCCGGAGTGGCCAAGGGAAGCTTCTATACTTACTTCAAACGGAAGGAAGATGTGGTAGGCGAGATTGCCAAAGCCACGTTTATCGAAATGCAGAAAAAGTCCATGGAAGTTGAGGGGGATGTGTGCGACCGGCTGGCTTCCTTCCTGCGGGATTCTATGAAATATATTAAAGAAAGCACCGTGAAAATCTCTCAGCAGTGGATTAAAAATGTGGTTGAGCCGGAAAATGAAGATGGGAAAAATAAGCTGCTCTATGATCAGAGTGTTGTGAAAGGAATTCTGGAACAGGCAGTGGGTCAGGGGGAGCTTGCAAAAGAAACGCCTGTAGACAATCTTACAGAGTGCATTGCAGCGCAATATTATGGAATCGTATTTTGTTGGAGCCTTTTGGACGGAGCATTTGATCCAATCAGCAGAATGGAGAATTACTGCTACGGACAACTGAAGAATTCATTGATACCATACAGAATTCAGGGAGTTTCCAGAACGGAGACGGTAGAAACATGAAAAAGAGAATGAAAGGAATAATTCAAAAAGGACGGGCAGGCAGGAGGTTTGTTCGTGTGATTCTTGTATTGATTGTAATCATTGCTGCTGTGATTGGAATTTACGAATTTCTTCTGCGCAGACTTCCGGCTGGAACGACGATTGCGGAAAGCACATTTGGGACTGTGGAAGTTATTTCAGAGGAAGTGACTTTTGAAAATACAGACAGTGGGCTTCAACTGGCAGGCATTTTGTTTAAGCCGGCGGATCTGGATGAAACGGTGGAAAATCCGGCAATCGTGGTAACCGGCCCGATGCTCTCGGTAAAGGAACAGGCACAGAGCATTTATGCCGCACGGCTTGCAGAACAGGGATATGTGACGATTGTGTTTGATTATTCTTATTTTGGAGAGAGTGAAGGTGAACCGCGTTATCTGGAGCTTCCCGATATAAAGGCAAGCGACATCAGCAGTGCGGTGACGTATCTCTCTTCGTTGGACTATGTGGACGCGGAGAGAATCGGTGGGATCGGTATTTGTGGTTCCGGCAGTTATATGCCTTATGCGGCAATTCTGGATGAACGGATAAAAGTGGTGGCTTCTGTTGTGCCAGGCACCACAATGGACTCCTTCATTATGGAACCGTTGGAGCAGGTGGAGGAAGATCGGATTGCTTATGAAAATGGTGAGGCGGAACCGACATATATTAACCTGATGCCGCGCTACTATCTGGATGGCGCAAAATACTATTTTAATTCTGCGAGGGGCGCAAGAGATAATTGGAGCAACCAGGCAGTTTCGTGGAGTGAGATTGGGTTTGCGGATTTTCACCCCACACAGCTGATCAGTCAGCTGAATGCGCCGTATCTTGTGATTACCGGAGAGAACGCATGGAGCCGATCCGGTGCGGAATCTCTTTATAATAATGCTGTGTCAGAAAAAGAATTCTATCTCGTGGAAGACGCAGGACATTTTGACCTGTACGATCTCGATCCATATGTGACAGAGGCGGTAGAACAGATTGTTTCGTTCTTCGGGATGGTACTGAATTAGAAAGGAAGATGCCCATGTACAATCCACAGCTTGAAACCTTTATTCGTGTGGCGGACGCGGGGAGCTTTAATAAAGCAGCGGAAGAATCCTATATTACCCCCACGGCAGTCATCAAACAGATTAACCTGCTGGAAGCAAACCTGGATGTCAAATTATTTGAGCGGACGCACCGGGGACTTGTCCTGACCAAAGCCGGAAAATCTTTATATCAGGACAGCAAATATATTATCCAGTATTGCAAGGATTCCGTTACCCGCGCGAAGAATGCCATGCAGGAGGATGTGTGTGTCATTCGTCTGGGCTCCTCCCCTACAACTCCGGTACATATTTTGATGCAGCTCTGGCCTGAAATTCAAAAGCGCTGTCCAGGTATCAAGTTTCAGGTGGTTCCGTTTGAAAATACACCGGAGAATGCCAAGGAGATTTTGGCGAATCTCGGAAAGAATATTGATGTTGTAGCGGGTATTTTCGATGACACGATGCTGAACCTGAGGGAATGTGCTGGCACAGAGCTGTTTCGGGAGCCGTTCTGCTGTGCGGTGTCCATCCACCATCCTCTCGCTGCAAAGGACAAGCTGCGCATAGAGGATTTATATGGAGAAAACCTGATGCTGATGCACCGGGGATGGAGCCAATATGTAGATCAGCTGAGGGATGAAATCTGGAAAAATCACCCTCAGATTAAGATCATAGATTTTGATTTTTACAGTGTGGATGCCTTTAACCAATGCGAAAACAGCAACTATGTATTGCTTTCGATCAAGGGGTGGGAAAATGTACATCCATTAGTCAAGATGATTCCTGTAGAATGGGAACATGACATTCCTTATGGAATTCTGCACTCCCCTGCCCCATCAAAGACTGTAGAACGATTTCTGACCGCCGCAAAACGGACTGTGGCAGATATGGGATGAGCTATAACCTTTGGGTATATACTGATGAACAAAGCGAGACTTCTTAAGAAGCCTCGTTTTTGTTATGCTTTTATCAGAAACGGAGGAATCAACTATGAACAACTTTATCTACGAAAACAAAACCAAGGTCTATTTTGGCAGGGGCTGTGCAAAGGAATATCTGGTCAGTCTGCTGAAAGGCTATGGAAACAATGTCCTGCTGGCTTACGGCAGTGGTTCCGTGAAGAAAAACGGCGTTTATGATGAGATGATGGGTTATCTGACCGATGCAGGGAAAACTGTCACGGAGTTTTCCAGTATCATGTCAAACCCCACTTATACAAAGGTGCAGGAAGGCGCGGCACTGGCCAGAGAAAATCAAATCGACTTAATCCTGGCGGTGGGCGGAGGCTCCGTCATTGACTGTTGTAAGATCGTATCCGCACAGGCCAAAACGGAACGAGACCTCTGGAGCATGGAGTTTGGCTGCCATACGTACCCCAGCGAGTTTATTCCCATGATCGCCATTGTCACAGCTTCCGGCACCGGAGCGGAGATGAACAATGGCGCAGTGATTACCAACGAGGAAAAGAAGATCAAGGCCGGAATGATTGGTGCGCAGGCCGAGATCGCGATAATCGACCCGTCCTATGCGCTGTCTCTGCCGATGAAGCAGGTGCTGTCCGGAGCATTCGATACGCTGAGCCACTGCATGGAGACTTATTTCGGAAAGCCGGGCTCCGGCAACCTGTCCGATGAGATCAATGAATCTATCATGCGCCTGGTCATCCGCAACATCCGGGTCCTTCTGAGCGATGCACAGAACATGGAGGCGCGGAGCGAACTTGCCTGGGCATCTTCCATGGCGGAAAACGGCATCCTGAAAATCGGTAAGGTCACAGATTTTGAGTGCCATCAGATGGAACATCAGCTTGGCGCTTACACCAACTGCAACCACGGAGCAGGACTGGCGGTGCTGCATCCGGTCTACTACCACCATATTTATCAGAGTGGTTTGGAGAAATTTGACCGCTTTGCTGAAGAAGTCTGGGGTATTTCGCAGGAAGGAAAAACGGTTGAAGAGCTTGCTCTGGCAGGTATTGAAGCTCTGGCAGATTTCATCCGGGAGATTGGACTGCCGACCACGCTGCGGGAACTGGGTGTGGATGAGCAGACAGATTTGAAAGCAATCGCTGATTCATGCAACTGCGTACCTGGCGCCTATAAGAAAATGACCCATGAAGAAATTCTGGATATTTTCCAGGAATGCTACTAGGAGCATGATTATTTTACAAATCAGGGTGTATCGAATGAACACGCTGGCGGGATGCTGTTTGCTTATGATGAAGAAATAATGGGGTGGCTGTTTTCCAGGTAATGGGGAGTTGAAAGGAGTTGCATATGAACACACGAATTATCGGAAGAGATTTGAAAGTGTCGGCAGTGGGCCTTGGCTGCATGGGCATGACACA
>JAJBVD010000054.1 GCA_020859985.1 Clostridiales bacterium | reverse complement strand
AAAGCCCTTGCCCATATTGCTCCGGCATCAGAATATCTGTGAATAGCAGGATAACCGCCAGCAGGAAAAGGATCACTGTGAAGGGGTTAATAAATGCTCTGCGAATGCAGTGCGGGATAGTATTTTCTTTTTTGTTGCTTACTGTCTGTTCATTTCCGCCATATTTTTTCCGATACTGGCGGACCTGTTCCGGGGTTAAGCCCTTTTCACTGGAATAAGTTTTCGGGGTGACAGTCGGACAGGGAACACAAGCGTATTTCCGTATTCGGGGATGAACTCTCTCTTTCATAGGTAAAACCTCCGTGCTGCGCAAGCCTTGATGCTTTCATTATAGCATAGAAGGCAATGTGCAAATCTTGCTTTTTTCTTGCTTTGAACAGACTGCAGTGTCGAAGGACATTGACCTTCAAATGAGATAACTGGAATATGAAGAACAGCGATTATAAAGAATCAATGAGGATGTTCTTCTGAAGGGATTGGCGGACAAAATACGGGATGTAATTAACAGGGGACAGAGAAGAAAAATCTCCTCAGTCCCCCGTTTTGTTAATACAGTCGACAATAAAGCTGTTTATGTTTTAAAATTCCATAATTTCGGGTTCTGCCGTAAAGGAATAGATGGTAGCAGTGCCATGCTCAAAAGCAAATACGGTCATCAGGTTGTCATCTACTGTATACATGCTGCTCAATGATGCCTTGTTGGCCTCCATCATGGCCACCCTTGCTTCGCGCCGAAGATCCTCTTTTACTTCGCCTTCCACACGAATCCAGGTTCCCTTGTGCATCGCGCAGATTTCGACTTTACCATTTTTCTTCATCTGCTGGTATACTTTTTTCTGGTTGTTTGTGACGATATAAAGTTTGCCTTCATATTTACAAACCGCGCCGAAAGGACGTACATGAGCCTGACCATCTTCGCTGGTGGCAAGATAGAATGTTCCGCAGGATTTCAAATACTCTAAAGCTTCGTTCATGGTTTAAATACTCCTTTCAAAATAGGGATTGATTTTTTTTGATTCACGCCTATAATTATATATAAAAGGAGCAAAAGCACAAGTACGATATTTTTTGATACCGGTATCAGAAAGGAATGTGTATATGGCAAAAAAAGAACTATTCGGGTTGTGCCCCTATGTTACAGCACAAAAAGTTCTGACTGGAAAGTGGTCTATGTACATTTTATATCTCTTATCAAGTGGACCAATCCGCTTTAATGAACTGCAAAGACGTATGCCGGAAGAAATGACCCATACAACATTATCCCGACAGTTGAAAACGCTGGAAGATGAAGGACTGATTGTGCGAAAGGAATATAACCAGGTTCCTCCTAAAGTTGAGTATTATCTGAGTGAGATCGGCGAAAAATTCAGGGACGTTCTGGCGGAACTTGAAAAATGGGGGAACGAATATATCAAATATATGGATTCCATAGCAGAGTGAAAAAATGCGGGATATAATACAGGAATGTTCCTGCATTCTATCAGGCGCAGAGTAAGAGGAGAATGGCAATGGATTTAAGTAAATTTCAGTGGACAAGGGAACCGCAAAAATATAGTATTTTAAATGATAAAATAATAATTACGACAAAGCCGCATACAGATTTGTGGCAGAGAACCTACTATCATTTTCAAAATGATAACGCACCGGTTCTTCAGATGGAAACGGATGAGAAGTATTTCAGTTTCACAGTGAAAACGGATTTTGAGGAAAGCCATCATCGCTTTGACCAATGCGGGATAGTTATGTATCTTGACAGTGAAAACTGGTTAAAAGGCTCTGTTGAATATGAAAATGACGAGTTTCAGCATCTTGGAAGCGTTGTTACGAACCAGGGATATTCTGACTGGGCTACGACAGAAATTCCTGCAAATGTAAAATCCATATGGTACCGGTTTAGCCGAAGGGAAGATGATTACTGTATTGAATGCTCCGAAGATGGCATTCGGTTTAAACAGATGAGAATCTGCCATATGTTTCAGGGCGGTGGAAAAATCCAGTTTGGAATCTATGCCTGCTCACCGGAGGATTCCTCTTTTAAGGCAGTTTTTTCAGAATTGAAATTGACAGAGTGCATGTGGAAAGCGCATGATGGCCAACAGCCGGACGAATAATTATGTTCCGGTTTATTGCGTGAGAAAGCAGGAACAGGAATGAAGGAGAAGCAGATTTATGAATGTTGTTATTATTAATGGAAGTCCAAGGCCGAAAGGAAATTCTGATTTACTCTGTGATGAGTTTATCCGCGGGGCAAAAGAAAGCGGGCAGCATACAGAAAAAATTTCGCTAAGAGAATGTTCTGTAAATCCCTGCAAAGCATGCTATGCGTGTTTTAAAACGGGGAAATGTGTCCAGAAAGATGATATGGCTGAAATTTTGAACAAAGTTAAAAATGCTGATGTTCTGGTGCTTGCATCACCCACCTATTTCATGACAATGACTGGTCAGATGAAGGTATTCATTGACAGACTGCTTCCTGAATGGCAAGGACTGGGAGGAAAAGATGTATATATTATAGTGACCGGTCATGACCGTAAAGATGGACTGAAGCGTACGGCGGCTGATTTGTCCGATATATTCAGCTATCTCGGAAACACCGTACAATCGATAATATGGGGGGAAGGTGTCTGGCAAAAAGGCGAAGTTATAGGTACGAAAGCTATGGATGAAGCATACCACGCAGGAAAAAATATAGCAGGAAGGTAGATGACAATTATGAGCCTGACGGTAAATCTTTATTATACTGGTATAAACGGGAATGCAAAAAAATTTGCTGATGAAATGGAGCGTTCTGGTATTGCCGATGCTATCAGAGCGGAAAAAGGCAATCTGAGATATGCTTATTTTATTCCTGTGAATGATCCCGAAACAGTTCTTCTTATTGATAGTTGGGAAAACCAGGATGCTCTTGACACACACCACGTATCACCGATGATGAAGCAGATAGCATCTCTCAGAGAAAAATATGATTTACACATGAGTGTTGAAAGGTATGTTTCTTCTGGCGATGATGATCGTGATAACAAGTGGATCAGAAAATAAGAGAGCAAGTGTAGTTTGATAATCTTTAGGTTGTCGGTAACAGATTGAAAACAGAACATTTTTACACAGAGCATTCTTCACAAACAATCACCTTTCCCTTGTCAAAGTTTGCGTAACTGAGATAACCGGGGAGCTTCATTTCCTGACCAAAGATGTCAACTATCGTTGCCGGACAGGGATTGATTGTTTTGGAAGAAATGGATTCCTGGCATTATCTGACGATAGAGGACGTTGTGACGATGGGCGACTATCTCTTGCGGAGGTTGAAGGAAATTCGATGAGGAGAAAATACGAATGACTATGAATAAAATGATGATTGAAAAACTGAAAAATGCGGATGCCGTTCTGGAATAGAAGAAAGTCGTCTGCATGATTGTGTAGCTGGATAAGATAATGGAGGTTTCAATTTGACTGATTGGCTGGGCAAACCCTATTACTCATTAAATGCCTGGTTTAGGCACACATACGGGCAGAAATGCTATAAGATCGCGGTGGACGCGGGGCTGACCTGTCCGAACCGGGACGGTACACTGGATACGCGGGGGTGTATCTTCTGCAGTGGCGGCAGCGGGAATTTCGCAGTAAGTGCCGATATCAGGAACGTGGATGAGCAGATCAGAGCCGGACTTTTGCGATTTCACAAGAAAGCAGGAGAGCGGTTTGTCATCTATTTTCAGGCTTATACCAATACTTATGGGCCGAAAGAGTATCTCCGGGAAATTTTTACCGCAGCATTGTCGGAGCCACTGGTGATCGGAATTTCAATTGCTACAAGGCCAGATGCTCTGGGAACGGAAATTCTGGAGCTTTTGCAGGACTTGCAGCAGATGTATGCGCCGGAGGGAAAGTTTATCTGGATTGAACTGGGGTTGCAGACTATTCACGAAAAAACAGCAGCGTATATTCGCCGGGGATATGAGCTTCCGATATACGAGGAAGCAGTTCGTAATCTTGTTTCTTTGCAGATACCATGTATCACGCATGTGATTCTGGGGCTGCCGGGAGAGAACACGGAAGATATGCTTGAAACAGTTGAATATTTAAACGGGACGGAACGCTGCCCAAAGCCATTTGGCGTGAAATTGCAGCTGCTTCATGTGTTGAAAGGCACGGATCTGGAGCGGGATTACCTCGATGGAAATTTTCAAGTGTTTACGGAAGATGAGTATGTGGATGTGGTGATTCAGTGTATCAGGCATCTGAATCCGGACATTGTGCTTCATCGTGTAACCGGAGACGGACCAAAGGCTCTGTTGATAGCACCGCTGTGGTCCGGTAATAAGAAGCAGGTATTGAATCATCTGCATCGGGAGATGAAGGCAAGGGGCGCAAGGCAGGGAGATTTGGTAAATACAGGCAAATAGAAGAGAAATGATGAACTGGAATGGAAGGAAGAACAGAGGCGAATGCTGTGTGAAGCCTGAAAGATAGTGTTGAGGGTATCCTTTCTAAGTTGGGAATATCTCCATCCAGTGCCATTCAAATGTTGTATAGTCAGATCGTGTTAAAGAATTTTTTATTATTACAGAAATAGATATAATTGTCTGTCAATCCAGCTTGTCTGTTTTGCATCGTGAATCTGGTCATCCGGAGTTCCCTTTCCTATCAGGAACGGGGACTCCGGATTATGTAGCTTCATGTTTTGTCGAACCGCCGCTGCATTTGCATTGGCGTAACAGTAACGACAAAGATGGCCGCAGGTATTGTATACACCGATGTCGTTTCCCAGATAACAGGCACATTCACTGCGGATGGATTTTCTTTTTGGCGCATCCAGGCGGCAGTGCAAAGCACGCTCAAAAGTTTCAATCGTCATGCAGCCGGTGCAGTCAATTCCATAAGGAGCCAGGTCATTTCCCTCCGCACAGGCTTTGATTGTCATGCCGTATCTGTGCCCGATTTCGGCAAATGCTTTTCCTATTTTCATTCGTTCAGCAGGACGAACCGGCCTCGCCTGCGGGAAGTTGCGCTCGACTTTTTTATAAATATCTATGAAGCTGATGACACAGGTCTTTGTATATCCGGAAAGATATGCCGCCATCATTTCAAAATCCGAGATATGCCGTTCCACAGGATAAACATCCGAGATCAGGATCGGGTCATACCTCCAGCCGACAGAATCAATACCGACGATATTGGAGAGTTTGCGAAAGCTCTCCATCACTTTTTCTTTTTCCGGTACATTTGGCTCTATATCTTTTCCGTATGGCGTAATGGTAACAAACCAGTATTGCCCGTATGGAGCAAGCAGATTCATATATGGAAACATGGGTGCCGGATTTTTTGTGCAGAAACCGATCAGATCAACAACCTCCGGTGCCAGCATATATCTGGTCACAGAAACAGGGTTATAAGGATTGCGCACACAGACAAAACCTGCTTGAAGCCGGTTTGCAAACCATTTGGAATAAAATGCCGGAATATCCGTCCGGAGTCCTGTCTGTAAAATCATATCTCACCTTTTACAATTATTTTAACTGATTTATTACATTTCCAATATCAGCATCCATACAAATCGACTGCCGTTCAATCTCATGTGGGCATAATGCTTCTCCTCTGTTGATGCAGGCATAAGTCGCTTTCGGATTTTTCGCTGTCATCTGCCAGAAACCAGACTTCGCTTCAAAATCAGAAAAATGCTTCCTGAACTGATCTCCATTATACACAAATCCTGCCGATGTGGAAAGCCCCGCACCGGCTCCGATCACAATGCTGTCTGCCTGCTCGATTTGCCTCTTTTAATTGATTGACCGCAAATACAGCAGCCGTCTCTTTCCGTTTCAGGTTAATCATTGCTGCGCTCCTCATATTCGTTGTACCATACCGTATGCGACAGTGAAAAACATCAGCCCAGTCTCTCAATGGCCCCCACAGGACAGTTTTCAAAACAGTTGCCGCAGTGCAGACAGTTTTCCTGAGTGATTCTGTAAGGTGTCCCTTCTTTGATGACCTGCTGCGGACAGACGGAAGCGCAGGTGCCGCATCCTATACAATTATCCGAAATCCGGTATCCTTTCTGATGTGCTTTCCCATTTCCCACGGTATAAGTTTCCCGAAAAATTGGCCTGACACCAAGATTAAAATATTCGATTTCCATATCTTTTACACAGAATACAATGCCAATACTTCTGGTATCACCCGGATATACATTGGAAAGATACGGCTGTTCTTCAAAAATGGTATTAATCCACTTTTCCTGATCTTCGGCTATCACTGCCTTTCCGGACACCCGGATGGTTTCCTTGAAGCGTGTATATGCAAGAATCTGGACACGTCCGTCCTCTTTTAGTTCTGAACAGAAATCCTTTCCTCTTGCTGTAAAAAAATAAATCGCATCCGCTTCATAATGAATCGCACTGATATTGCGTATTTGCGGTTCTCCGTTTTTTCCTATTGTTGCAAAGGCCAGCACACCGACCAGCTCACACTTTTTCAAACAGGTAGCTGCATCCATAGATTATCTCCTCTCTGAATGCCGATGGATTTTGTTTTTTCGATCCTTCTGCACACCACGGGCATCCCCATATCTGTCACAGCCTTTATACTGTAACGACAATCTTGCCATTGACCTTATGGTGATCCATATCATACAGAGCCTCCGAAATCCGTCCGAACGGGTATGCTGCACCGATTTTCGGTGTGATCTCATGATCTTCGATGAAACGGAAAATATCCTGCATGATGTCCTGCGTCGGATAGTTTGAGAAAAATCCGGTCAAATACACGCCATTGGGAATGAATTTAATGGGATCAAAATTGTTCAGGGTATATACGCCCCCTAAAACACCGGTGTTGCACACAATGCCGCCTTTTTCTACTGTACGCAGGGTATCGGACAGCGTCTTAGGGCCGACCAGTTCTAAGGCCCTGGTTACACCGTGAATCGTTCCTGCAAACTCCCCGGTATCAAGGATTGCCTCGTCTGCATCGTGAAGCAGCGTCAGCTTGTTTTTCCGGTGTGTTGTGGCAATGACTTTACACCCAAGCGCCTTTGCAATCTGAATTGCCGCATAGCCCAGCGCACAGGTTGCGCCGCGAATAAGCAGTGTATCCTCAGTCCTTAGCTGTAAGCATTCAAAAAGAGAGCCCCATGCAGTAAACCATGTTTCCGGGACAGCAGCCATTTGTTCCCATGACAGTGCAGTATCCGTTTCAAATACATGATGTGTCGGAAGCAAAGCGTACTCAGCATAGGAGCCATTGAAGCTGCGCCCCATACCGCCCATCAGGGCAACTACCTTTTGCCCGACAGCAAAACCGCTGTCAGAAGGATCGACAATTTCTCCCACACACTCAATGCCGGGAATAATTGGCTTCTGAATATAATCTGCCCGGATTTCGTTCAGACGCAAAATCTGTTCAGAATGATTCAGGCCGAAGGCTTTCACTTTCACCAGTACCCAGCCGGGTTTTGCTTCCGGAATCTCCATTTCCGTCAATGTAACTTTATCTGCATCCGTGGGTTCTGTCAGCACCACAGCTTTCATTTTCTTATCCATATCTTTAAGCCTTCAAAAATAATTTGCTGGTTTCATCTGCCCAGCACTGCGGGTCAGCGGCGTAGAAGTTCCCGTCCTTCCCACTGGCTACAGCGGGACAGCCCCTGCAGAACGACAGCAGCTTACATCTGGAGCATTTCTCAAATTTCGTATACTCCCGGTACCGCTCCATCTCGCAGACCCAAAGGTCCGCCAGACGGTCTTCAAACACGTTGCCGACCTTGCTGTTTTGTACCCGGCGGCAGGCATATACATCTCCGGTGGGCAGGATGGTCAGGTGACAGTTGCCGCAGTTGCAGCCTCCGTAAATCATGATTTGTCCCGATTCGCAAAGCGAATCGAGGACGTAGGCCGAGCCATCTTGCGCAGCAAGATTTTGCATAGCGAGGCTCTCCTTCACGGTTTCAGGAATTTTAAAGGCGCCCGTTTCGTACTCGTAGAGCGTCCAGAGATGATCCTTTTTGTTGAAGTAAGTCTGGCACCCGGCGGCTTCATATTCTTTGAATTTTCGGTCGCAGTCTGCCAGCAGCTTCCGATAGCGGAGCGCCTCAATGCCGGTGTCCTTCTCCTCCGATGTGGGGCAGTAGCGGGCAAAGGCGAACACATTCGCCCCGGCCGCAACCACAGCGTCAATGATGTCAGGCACTTCATCAATGTTCGTGCCGGAAACAGTGGTCATGATCACGCTGCGGATGCCTGCCCGGTTGATGCAGCCGATCTTTTCCAGCGTAATATCAAAGGAGCCAGGTTTGCGGAACCAGTCGTGCGTTTCCCGCATTCCGTCAATGGAGAGCTGGTACTTCTGGCAGCCGTACTCTTTCAGACGGCGGCACACATCATCCGTCAGATGAAACGGATTGCCGAGAATGGTAAAGGGGATGCCATGCTCTTTCATCAGTCCCAGCAGCTTCCAGAAGTCCGGGTGCAGGATGGGATCGCCGCCGGTGATATAAAAATACGGCAGACGGTGATACATCTCGCAGAAATCCAGACAGTTGTAAAACGTGTCCTGCATCTGCTCCCAGCTCATAACGTCCAGCTTTTTGCAGACGTTTTCGGAAAAGATGTAGCAATGCTTGCAACGTTGATCGCATTCGTCTGTAATATGCCATTGAAAAGAAAAATACTGTTTCATAAAGCATGGTCTCCTCGTATTTGTTAAATGAGAAAGTCGATGAACGGATATTGTTTCGCAGTTGCCCGATGAACCGATATTTATTCAAGACTTGCTCGGTTCATCGGGCTGCCAGTTTTGCGGACAGAATTACTTGTCGCCAGCGCCGCAGGCGGAGCCACAAGCTGCGGGTTTTTCTTCTGGCTTATCAGCTGCACCGCAGGCAGAACCGCAAGCCGCAGGCGTCTCAGCCGGTTTGTCAGTCGCGCCGCAGGCGGAACCGCAAGCTGCAGGAGTTTCAGCAGGCTTGTCGGCCGCACCGCAGGCAGAACCGCAGGCTGCAGGCTTTTCTTCCGGCTTGCCAGCTGCACCGCAGGCCGTACCACAGGAAGAGGCGGAAGCTGCCACATTGTTCCAACCAAAAAGATTAGAAAGTGCCATTGTTGTTTACCTCCGAATTTGTATTCAGGAGCTGTCTTGCTCTCTGTAATTATGATTATACGTAAGCATTTTGGGGCAAACAAGTACGCACCTTTTTATTACATAGTCACAAAAAGGTGACCTTTGGATTTTCGGGGAGTTTTCCTGTAGAAACTACATATTCTTTCTATTGATTTTAATGGCATGTTGCATTATAATTCGAGTATAACATTCGAATTTAATGTTAGAGGAAAATGGAATGTGTGGTGACTTTTATGAAAACAAAAGACGAGTTACCTGTCTGTCCTGTTGCGACAACAGTTTCTCTGATCGGAAGCAAGTGGAAACTCTTGATTTTACGAAATCTGATGGTACGTCCCTGGCGGTTTAATGAACTGCGGCGCGACTTGGAGGGGATTAGCCAGAAGGTACTGACAGACAGCCTGCGCTCGATGGAAGATGATGGAATTGTGATTCGTACTGTTTATGCTGAAGTTCCGCCGAGAGTAGAGTATTCTCTCAGCGAATTGGGCGAGTCAATGAAACCGATCCTTGACGCTATGGAGGCCTGGGGGACGGCTTATAAAAAAGGGTTAGAAGAAAAATAGATTAATACGGATGCACTTCAATTTTTGAAAATGTGCGAAAATATTGAATAAGCAAATTTTTTGCTTTCATCTTATTCTTGTGTTAAACAGTCTAAAAAGAGCTGCAAAAGCGGGCTCATCCACTTATTCTTATGATGACCGCAGACGATTGTCAGCTTATTATGGGGTACGTTTGTCCTGATCTCTACAAGTGAGCCGTTTTGCAGTTCTTCCTCCACAGCAAATCTGGGCAGGAAAGAAACGCCTACATCGTTTTGAACCAGTTTTTTTATAGTGGCTATGCTGCCAAGTTCAATCGTATGATCCAAAATAATGCTGTTGCGTTTCAGATATTCCTCAAAAATCTGCCTGAAAATACAATTCGGTTCATTGGTGATCAGCGGTATTTTATGCTGCTGATTCGGCGTTATAAAATCCTGAAACCTTGAAGCAATATCTGGGGAACCCACCAGCACAACCGGGAAGGATTCCAAAGGATATAGCGTCAGGCTGTTCCCCAGTCCGCCAACGTCCTGATAAAAAATCCCTGCGTCCAGGGTGCCGTCAATTAGCTGATCTCTGATATCATAGCAGCTCATGGAGTGGATATAAAGCCTTGCTTTTGGTGCTTTGCTGACGAAAGTCTTAAGTACCCTGGGCAACCGATAGCACAGATAAGTTTCCGCTGCGCCAATATGAAGCTCTCCTTCGCGGGAGAAAAGCTCTTCCTCAAGAAAATGCAGCTTATCTACCGCCTCAAATACCTCGTTTACATGAGGAATCAGTTTTTCACCCGCATCGGTCAATACCATTTTCGCCATGCTGCGTGATGCGTTGAAAGACTGCGATTATCGCCTGATCTTGATTGGATTTTCTACCTGCGGTTTTAATATGTCGATTATTGAAAGCCATCTGTATTCCCAGTACATTTCCTGCGGAATCGGGAATTCGGTTGCTTCTCTTACATTGACTGTTTACGGTATTGCGACTATGGTTGGTGCCGTGCTGTCTGGTTATCTGGGGACAAGATGGAAAATGAAAAATGTTCTCGGTGCAGCGTATGCCATGCGTATCGTGATTTCGCTGGGATTTTTGCTGGTTCCAAAGACGGCACCGTTTGCATTTACAGCTACGGCAATGCTTGGACTGTGCGGAGACGCGACCGTCCCTCCAACCTCCGGCATCATAAGCAGGAGATTTGGCGCTGAAAAGATGGCGGTACTGTATGGCTTTGCACTGATCGGTCATCAGATTGGAGCATTTTTGAGCTCCTTTTTGGGCGGTATCTTTGTAAAAAACGGCATGGGATATGCACCTCTTTGGATTACGAATCTTTGCCTTGCGGCTGTAGCTGCCTGCGTAAGTTTTATGATTAGAGAAAAAACGGGGGAGTCCGCATGAAGCTATTCCAATGACAGTGTGTACGGATTGTGTTTGATTTTCCATACCAATGCATTTATAATAATATTTAGTAACAGTTCAGAACCGACCGAAGCGGGCAGGGACACGCCGGAGTACGCGGATGCATATGATGATACCGTACCATGACTTTTTTGATGTGGGAGGTAAAGAATCATATGACTGTGAAGATTATAAAAAAGACAAGCACGCACAATACGACCGCATCTGCAGGGCGGACGATCAGATATATTGTGATCCATTATACGGCGGGGGATTCTTCTGCGAAGGGGACGGCAGTGGACACGGCGGAATATTTTGCAAGTACGGCAAATCAGGCATCCGCAGATTATATTGTGGATGATGGAACGATCGTGCAGTACAATCCAGATCCGGGAAACAGGTACTGCTGGCACAGTGGAGGCAGAAAATTATCTACAAAGGGCGGCTCGCTGCATGGCGTGGCGAAGAATGCCAATTCCATAGGGATCGAGATCTGCTCGACGAACAGCACGGGAAAGGTTCCATCCGCGAATGACAGGACCTGGAGGTTTACGGATGCGGCGATCTCAAAGGCGGTGGAGCTGACGCGGTATCTGATGGAGAAGTATTCCGTTGACGCGGATCATGTGATCCGTCATTATGACGTGACCGGGAAACTGTGTCCGGGAATCATCGGTTGGAATGCGGAATCCGGGGATGAGAGCCAGTGGAAGGCGTTTCAGGCGGCGATTGCGTCCGGAACGGCGGATAAGGCAGTTGAACCCGGGGCGGCAGATCGGACAACTGCGTCTGGAACGGCGGATAAGGCAGCGGAATCCGGGGAAGCTGACACGGCGGATGCGTCCGGTGGCGCGGGGACGAAAAGCTTCCAGGTGAAGGTGAGTATCAGCAACCTGAATATCCGCACGGGTCCCGGGACAGGATTTGCGAAGACCGGGAAGTATACCGGGAAGGGCGTGTTCACGATTGTGGAGACTTCCGAAGGGACGGGATCGGCTTCCGGTTGGGGATTGCTGAAAGCGTACCAGAGCGGCCGGAACGGGTGGATCAGTCTGGATTATGCTAAGAGAATATAAGAGTGTGAATGGGTGCTTTTGACCGTTGGAGCAGATGGGTTGACCGGATCACAGTTTTTTTAAGGCTGCAGTATTTTAAAACTTAAGACAGAAGAGAGGAAGACAACAGATTATGGGCAATCATACGAATCATACGCTGGTTATTCTTAAAAAGGGTGAGGGACGCACGATCAAATCCGGCGGCCTCTGGATCTATGATAACGAAATTGAAAGCATAACCGGAACGTTTCATAACGGAGACGTGGTAACCGTGCATGATCATGACGGATATCCGCTGGGACGGGGATATATTAATCAGAATTCCAGGATCCGCATTCGTCTTATGACGCGAAATGCCGGACAGGAAATTGATGAGGCATTTCTGCGGATGCGCCTGCAGAACGCATGGGATTACAGGAAGAAAACGATGGGGCTTATCTGTGAATCTGACAGTGATGATGAAAAAAGCATACACAATTGCAGCTGCCGCCTGGTATTTGGCGATGCGGATTTTCTGCCGGGCCTGGTTATTGATAAGTATGCAGATGTTCTGGTGGTGCAGTCGCTGGCGCTTGGCATCGATCAGTTTAAAGAGCAGATCGTGACGATCCTGAAGGAAATCCTGGCGGCAGACGGCCTTGTGATCCGGGGAGTCTATGAACGCAGCGATTCCAAAGAACGTGAGAAAGAAGGTATGGTTCGCACAAAGGGATTTCTGGGAGCGGAATTCGATACGAAAGTCCCGATTACTGAGAACGGTGTGAAATATATTGTAGATGTGCAGGATGGACAGAAGACCGGTTTCTTTCTGGATCAGAAATACAATCGTCTGGCCATTCAGAAGTTGTGCCGGGGCGCAAGGGTGCTGGACTGCTTTACGCATACGGGCTCGTTTGCGCTGAATGCGGGAATCGCGGGGGCGGCGGATGTGCTGGGAGTGGACGCGTCGGAGCTGGCGGTGGCACAGGCGCAGGAAAATGCCCGCTTGAACGGATTGCAGGATACTGTGCGCTTCGAATGTCATGATGTCTTTGAACTGCTGCCGGAGCTGGAACGCAGGGGAGAGCAGTATGATGTGGTGATTCTTGATCCGCCCGCTTTTGCAAAATCCCGCAGTTCGCTTAAGAACGCTGCGAAGGGCTATCGGGAAATCAATCTGCGGGGCATGAAGCTCGTAAAGAACGGTGGTTATCTGGCGACCTGCTCCTGTTCGCATTTCATGGATTATGAGACATTTACGAAAGTGATCGGCCAGGCAGCGCGGAGCGCGCATAAGCGTCTGCGTCAGGTCGAATTTCGTACTCAGGCGCCGGACCATCCGATCCTCTGGGCGGCGGATGAGAGCTATTATCTGAAATTTTATATTTTCCAGATTGTAGATGAGAAATAGAAGCTGAGAAATAGAAGCTGAGAGGCGGCTTACGTCTTCAAATGGTTATAGCGTTTCTAACAGAATGTATAGTCATCCGGTAAATACGGAATTAAAAATAGTTGGTCAGGGCAGAGAAATACAGGTGAAATTATCGGAGAAATGTATTATACTTTGCCTGTGAAGGGGTACGCAAGTCCCCTGTTCGAATGATGAGAGATGTTTTTGGGGGAAAGGAAGTGCCGGCGTCAGATGAGAGAGATCATATATCAGGACAAAAGATATGAAGAAACGGACAATGAGCTGCAGAAAGCCATCGCCGTCAGCGGGATGTATTTTTTCCGGTACTATTATCAGGACAGGTTGGTGATCGTGGCAGAGACCACGGTTGAACGCTTCGCCTGCAAACGGTTTTATCCAAACATGCCGCAGAGCTTTGCGGAGGAGATTGTCTGCGAGGAGGATCAGGCCGCGTATTACGGCATGTATGAGGCCATCAGCTGCGGCGAAAAAAAAGCGAGCGCGGTCTTTGGACTGAAGAACGGCAGGGGCACTGTCCGCGTGGTGCTGTCCGTTTTTGAGAAGGATGAGAATGGGGGGGCCGGCGGTGGTCGTCGGCATGATCGAAGACGTGACGGATGAACTCGCCAAAGAAAGGGAAAATAAGGCGAGAGAACGCAAATACACGGAGCAGCAGGTCATTTTTAAGAGTATCAACCGGGCATTAAGCTCGAACTACAATAACGTATATCTCGTGGATCTGGACGATGGGAAAGTAAACGCCTACCAGATCAGCGAAGAGATCCGGAAAGAGTACGGCGCTACCTTTGAAAAGGGAGATTATTCCGCATTTATACGGCTTTATGTAAGTAAAACGGTATATGAGCCTGACCGGCCGCTTTTTGACCCGATCATTGATACTGATTCACTGCGGAAATCCATGCAGGTTGATAATTCCTGTACGTTTAATTACCGGGTATTGCGGGATGAAAAGGTACAGTATTTTAAATGCCGCGCCGTCAGGACGGATATCGAAGGCAGAACCTACTGCACGATTGCTTTTCGTGACATCAACAGCGAAATCATTCAGGAGCTAAAGCAAAAGACTATTCTGGAAGAACAGAAAACAGCTCTGGAAGAACAAAAATCACTCCTTGAAGAGCGGGAGGCACAGCTTCGGAAAGCACTGGCGAGTGCGGAATCTGCCAACAAAGCCAAGACGACGTTTCTTTCTAATATGTCACATGATATCCGGACACCGATGAATGCGATCATCGGGTATACGACTTTGGCGATGGCGCATTCAGATAATCAGAAACTGGTACAGGATTATCTCGTGAAGATCATGTCCGCGAGCAACCATCTTTTGAGCCTCATTAACGACATACTGGATATGAGCCGCATCGAGAGCGGGAGAATGCTGCTGGAAGAGTCGGAGTGCAATCTTTCGGAGATCATGCATGGAATTCGTGACATTCTGCAGGCGGATATGAAATCCAAGCGGTTGAATTTTTATATCGATACAGTGGACGTGTTTAATGAGCATGTGATCTGCGACAAGCTCCGGCTGAACCAGATCCTGCTGAACCTTCTGGGAAATGCCGTGAAGTTCACGCAGCCGGGCGGCACCATCAGTGTACGAATTTTTCAGAAAAATGCGGAAAGAAAAGGATATGCCCGATATGAGTTTCATGTCAGGGATACCGGCATTGGCATGAGCGAGGAATTCCTGACACATATTTTTGAACCGTTTGAGAGGGAGCGGAATACTACCGTGAGCGGGATTCAGGGGACCGGGCTGGGCATGCCGATCACGAAAAATATCGTGGAAATGATGGGAGGAACCATTGCGGTTACAAGCCGTCAGGGCGAAGGCTCGGAGTTTACGGTGGAAATTCCCATGAAGACCCTTTCTGCGCAGGAGGCTGAGGTAAAAGTAGAAGAGCTGGAAGGGGCACATGCGCTGGTGGTAGACGATGACTTCAATACCTGCGACAGCGTTTCTACTATGCTGATACAGATGGGAATGCGCGCGGAGTGGACGATGAGCGGCAAAGAGGCGATCCTTCGTACGAGACAGGCTGTCAGCAGGAACGACGAATATTATGTGTACATTCTGGACTGGCTGGTTCCGGATATGAACGGTATTGAGATTGCGAGACAGATCCGAAGAGAGGTTGGAGAAGATGCGCCTATCATAATTCTGACTGCGTATGACTGGTCTGAGATTGAGGAGGAAGGCAAAGAAGCCGGAGTGACGGCTTTTTGCAGTAAGCCTCTGTTTTTCTCGGATCTGCGCAGATGTCTGACCGATATTCTATATGCAAATGAAAAGAAAGAAGCAAAATCTGCTGACCTGATTATGCGGAAGAAGTTTGAAGGCAAAAGAATCCTGCTTGTAGAGGATAACGATCTGAACCGGGAGATAGCCGGTGAGATCTTAAGTGAAGCAGGTTTCATTGTTGAGGAAGCGGGAGACGGCGATGTGGCAGTGGAAAAGCTGCAGGAAAAGGGCGCCGGCTACTATAATCTGGTGATGATGGATATTCAGATGCCTGTTATGGATGGCTATGAGGCGACAAAGGCCATACGCTCCTTTGAGGATAAGGAGCTTGCCGGGATTCCTGTTATTGCCATGACGGCGAACGCTTTTGAGGAAGATAAAAAGAACGCTCTGGAGTCTGGTATGAACGCGCACATTGCCAAACCAATTGATGTGAAAGCGCTGTTTGAGACACTGGGAAGGATATTGAAATAGAGGCCGTCACAGGGCACTCTCATAGAGCATCATGACAAAAACCGCGGCAGGATGCCGCGGCTTTTCGTTTCCAAAGTTTGAATCTGATGCCTGCATATGAGCAGCTGACCAATCCGAATTATCATTTAACGCATGATCGTCAGCATGATTTCCGCCATTTCTTTTGGCTCTTCCGCTGCTCCGTTTTCCAGATGGTGTGTCAGCACAGAAAACAGCCCGCCGACCTCAAAATGTGCAGCATAGGTATGCTGCGGGTCTTCACAGATCTCGGGATGAAGGATACTGTACAGATAATCCGTGAATACGGAAAAGCAGTCGATCAGAAGCCCCATCAGTCCGGCATCTTCCAGAAGCCTTGTCAGCCCCTGACTTTTCTGGAAATAGGCAAAAAACTGGTAAGAGCCTGCATGGCCCGATAGTCTGCAGCGGATCCCGGAACGAATTCAGACCTTGAAAACGGTTCTTTGGCCTGTTCGAACTCAGCGTGGAAGCTTTGCTGCGGATCGGGAATCATAGCCTGGGCGACCTTTTGAAAATGTTGTACCAGAATGTCCTCTTTGGAAGTATAGGTGCGGTAGTAGGTCATGCGGGAAACGCCTGCTTTTCGCGCAATATCGGTGACAGTAATATATTTGTATTCTTTCTGCTCCATCAGCGATATTAACGCCGTGAAAATACAGTCTTTTGTTGTTTCTTTGTTCTGCGCCATTTTTTGCGCTCCTTTCTTATTCCGTGTTCAGTACAGCTTTATACCGGATGATTCGAATAAAGCTGCCTGACAATGTTACGATTCATAAATGCCGTTGATCGTGACTTCAAATACCGCTTCCTGTCCATTCAGCTCATCTACCCCGTAATCTTCCGGGAAGGTCACGGTGACATCTACGGTATCTCCCGGATGGTATCCGATCAGCTGTTCTTCGAAATCATCAATATAACTGCCGGAGCCAATGGTCAGATCTGTACCGGCACCGTTGGTGCTGCCGCCTGAAAACTCGACGCCGTCAATGGAGCCGACATAATCGATATTAACGGTGTCACCATCCTCGATGGTCAGCGAAGCATCCGTCGAATAAGAGACCTCTTCTTCGGAAACATCAGCAGAAGTTTCCTCCTCCCCGCTTTCGGTAACACTTTCCGTTGTGGCTTCGTCGGCATCGTCTGACGAACTGAATGGTTTAACGGCATCAACTATGAGGACGATGATCAGGATCGCGATCAGAGCAGCAGGAATACCGATGGAAAGGTATTTTTTCACTTTTGCTTTCTGCTCTTTTTTACGCCGTTCTTCAGCACGCCGTTCCTGTGCCAGTTTCTTGTTTTCTTTTTTCATGAAGGTAACCTCCCTTTATTTTTTCGGGTATTTCACATAAAACTGGACGCACGATTGTGCGCTTTTTTTATTACCTTACGCAAAATATGTGCACATTTTGTGTTCGAAGTGCGAAGAATCTGTCAAAGCACGGGGAAGTGTAACCGGCGTTTTGGGGGAAGTTTAGATTTCTGTCAGAAAGGTTAGAAAAATTTAATGAACACAATCAGAGAATATGTAACAAAACAAAGGCGGACGGCTTGATTTTCTGAAGCTGGAAAGATATACTCTCTTAGATAAGATTTTGTTAAATGAAAATATCGGCGAAAGAGCCGGCAAAATAATCTGGCAGGAAGTATATAAATCCAGCAGAAAACAGAAATCGAATGAAAATGGAACAGGAGGCTTTTTCATGGGGAAAGTAATAGGAATCGATCTTGGAACGACAAACAGCTGTGTGTCGGTAGTAGAAAATGATCAGCCGGTCATCATTCCGAATCCGACCGGAGGGCGCACAACGCCGAGCGTTGTGGCATTTACAAAGAACGGAGAACGTCTGGTAGGAGACGCGGCCCGGCGTCAGGCTGTGACAAATTCCGGACGCACGATCACATCGGTGAAGCGTCATATGGGTACGGACTGGGATATCCGCATTGACGGAAAAGAGTACAAGCCGCAGACGATCAGCGCCATGATTCTGATGCAGCTGAAAAAGGATGCGGAGGATTTTCTCGGAGAACCGGTGACGGAAGCGGTCATCACGGTTCCGGCATATTTTAATGATATTCAGAGACAGGCGACAAAGGATGCCGGACGCATTGCGGGGCTGGATGTGAAGCGCATCATCAATGAGCCGACGAGCGCGGCGCTTTCTTACGGCCTGGATCACGGGGATGCGCAGAAGGTGATGGTCTATGACCTTGGCGGCGGCACATTCGATGTCTCGATCATCGAGATTGGAGAGGGACTGATCGAGGTGCTTTCCACCTCCGGAGACAATCATCTTGGCGGCGACGATTTTGACGAACGCATCAGCGGATGGCTGGTCTCAGAATTTAAGGCGGAGCATCGGATGGATGTCTCCCGCGATTTTGCGGCAATGCAGCGGATCAAAGAGGCGGCGGAGCAGGCGAAAAAAGAGCTTTCCACAGCGGAGAGCACAAATATTGTGCTTCCCTATCTGACACAGATCAAGGGTGAGCCGGTTCATCTGGAGCGTACCCTGACGAGAAATAAATTTAACGAACTGACGGAGGATCTGGTACGGCGCACAGAGATCCCGGTGCAGACCGCGCTTTCCGATGCGGGGATCACAGCGGCACAGCTTGGGAGAGTGCTGCTGGTCGGCGGCTCAACCCGGATTCCGGCTGTCCAGCAGAAGGTTTTCCAGCTGACCGGCAAGGAACCGTCCAAAAATATCAACCCGGACGAATGTGTAGCGCAAGGCGCGGCCATCCTAGGCAGTACACTGCAGGGCAATTCCCTGATGGCGGCGGACACCGGGATGGATCTGTTGCTGATGGACGTTACGCCTTTAAGCCTTTCCATCGAGACAGTGGGCGGTGTCGCGACACGGCTTGTGGAGCGCAACACAACCGTACCGACCCGCTATTCACGAGTATTTTCGACCGCGGCCGCTTATCAGCGAGATGTGGAGATCAATGTCCTGCAGGGCGAGCGCACAATGGCGCGGGACAATAAGTCCATCGGTAAATTCCGCTTGAAGGGCATCCGCCGTGCACCGGCGGGCGTACCGCAGATTGAAGTGACCTTTGACATCGACGCAAACGGTATCCTGAAGGTTTCCGCGAAAGACCTTGACACACAGAAGGAGCAGTCCATCACCATCACGGCGGACGATCGTATGTCTGACGCCGAGATCCAGCAGGCGATGCGGGACGCGCAGGAGTACGCCGGACAGGATGTACAGCGGCGTGAGGCCATCGAGATCACGAACGATGCGCAAAGCCTGCTTGCCAAAGCCAACCAGGCCTACAGGGAGCGCAAGAAGGAGCTGGACAAGAACGCGTCCAAACAGATTAAGAATGACATCAACGCACTGCAGAAAGCACTTTCCAAATTCCGCCTGGACAAGATGACCGACCAGGATCTGGAGAATGTAAAGACCGCGAAGGCGGCGCTGGAGAGCTCCAGTGCGCAGTATCTGGGAATGTGATCTGGGAACTGTGATATCCGGAAGGCAATGCCGGAGAAAATCGGATAACTTCGGTGAGAATGGATTTTGCATGAAAAAAGCAGCCACATGTTTTGTGACTGCTTTTTCTTACACATTCCTGTCGGATCAGACTCCAGAATCCAGCTGTGCTTCGCACATCTGCCGCTGCTGCGCAGCTTTATGATTCTGTCGTTGACCTGTCAGGAAAAGTCCGCAAGCGCACTTTTCTTTTGACAGGTCAACTTAAGCCATCACTGCTGTGATCAGCGCCATCTTGTACACCTCGTCTGCGTTGCAGCCGCGGGAAAGGTCGTTGATCGGCGCGTTCAGCCCCTGAAGGATCGGGCCATAAGCGTCGAAGCCGCCCAGTCTCTGTGCGATCTTGTAGCCGATGTTGCCTGACTGGATCTCCGGGAAGATGAAGGTGTTCGCCTGACCGGCTACCGGGGAACCCGGGAACTTCAGCTGTCCAACTTCAGGAGAAACAGCTGCGTCAAACTGCATCTCGCCGTCTACCTTCATATCCGGATATGCTGCTTTGATCTTCGCTGTCGCATTCGCTACTTTTGTTACATCATCGCCCTTGCCGGAGCCCTTTGTCGAGAAGCTCAGCATTGCTACCTTCGGATCGATTCCGAAATAGGAAGCAGTCTTGGCAGTCTCAACAGCGGTCTCTACCAGCGCGTCTTCATCCGGCGCGATCTGGATCGCGCAGTCGCCCATCGCGATGCGTTCTTCCTTGCCGTCCTTTTCACGGATCAGGATAAAGCTGGAGCTGACGCTCTTGTTGCCCGGCTTGGTCTTGATCAGCTGCAGTGCCGGACGTACTGTGTCCGCGGTCGAATAGGTAGCGCCGCCAAGAAGTGCGTCTGCTACGCCCATCTTTACCAGCATGGTGCCGAAATAGTTGCCCTTCTTCAGGCTCTCACAGCACTGCTCCTCGGTCATCTTGCCCTTGCGCAGCTCGACCATCTTCGCCACCATTTCCTCCATGCCTTCGTAGGTCAGGGGATCAAGGATCGTGACTCCGTCGATGCAGAATCCGCCTTTTTCAGCTGCTGCCTTTACCTCATCGACATTGCCGACCAGCACCGGCTGCAGAAAATCGCCGCCCTTTACCAGACGGTCCGTAGCAGAAAGAATACGCGCGTCCGTGCCCTCGGTAAACACGATCTTCTTCGGGCTCTTTTTCAGTGTCTCGGTGAGTGTCTCAAACAAATCCATAGGTTTTGCCTCCGTAAATATTATATGTATTGCGGCAAATAACAAATCCGGGCGTCCCGCCGATGCAGGGCGAATCGTACCGGCCGTTTTGCCTTCTGCTATCAATTTACCACTAAGTTTTTTCTATTTCAACAAGTATTTGTATTTTTTCACTGCAAAGAGTTTATGCCGGATTAAATAAGTCAGATCAAATCAGGAAATCAAATCAGGAAATCCAATCAGTTTTTCCCGTGCTTTCTCAAACTCATACTTGCGCTCGTAGTTATCTGCGGGCAGGGAGGGAGAGATGAGCACGGGTTCTTTTTCTGAATGGAGATATTCTTTTACTGTGCAGCCCAGTTTTTTCTCAAACATCTGATTCAGGTATCTGCTGCTGGAAAAACCGGTCTCCAGGCAGATATCCAGAATATTGAAATCCGCTTTTGAAGTGCGGATCAGACGGTACGCATGTTCAAATCGTTTGTTATTCAGATAATCCTGAAAGGAAATGCCGAGCATTTTGTGGATAAAGTGCGAAGCATGGAAGACGGAGATCTGCTCACGGTCCGCGATATCCTGCAGAGAGATTTTCTGCGTGTAATGATCTGCGATAAAGTCAGTGATCCGATTGAGCCGGGCGGAATTGCTTTGGGCTGTTCGCTGCTCGCTTTCACTCGTGCGGTGGCAGTGTGCGCTCGAAAGCAGATGATACAGCGCATCCAGCATGATACTGGCACAGCGCAGTTCATAATTGTCGGCACCCTGGAAATAACATAGGGCACAGGACATCAAATCGTCATGCAGTGTCTTGTGCAGGGCGCCGCTGTGGATGATATTGCTCTCGATACGGACACGCTCAAGCGACGGATTCATTCTCCGATAGAACTCTGTGTCCATCTGAAAAGCAAGGACTAGGCTTTTCCGCCCGGTGGCAGAGAGCGCGTGTACCTGATAGCGGTTGATGATGTAGATATCCCCCGGCTTCAGCAGGAAGCTGTCGCTGTCCAGGTACAGTCGGATATCGCCGTCGAGAATCAGCCCGATCTCCAGATCCTCATGTCCGTGCGGCTGGCGTGAAACCATCTCCAGAAGAAAGATTTCCAGAAAATTCATCTGCGTGTGCTGGACGATCTCCAGCTCTTTTTTGCGTGGTTCCATACCTGACATCTCCTCGTTGATCAGATGACTCTGAATTTTCCCGCAAAACAGCAGCCTTTATGCCTGCCTGGTCTGCCCGGGACAGTGCGGAAAAACTTCAATACGATCAGTATAGCAGGAAAATCGCAAAATAGGAAACGAAAAATCGCAAGATTGTCATTTTTTTTGCTGCAACCTGTGATTTAATGGAATCATAAAATCACGCGTGAAAATAACCCCGATATT
Source organism: Clostridiales bacterium (assembly GCA_020859985.1). Taxonomy (GTDB): domain Bacteria; phylum Bacillota; class Clostridia; order Lachnospirales; family Lachnospiraceae; genus Choladousia. The sequence continues at coordinate 5,216 of JAJBVD010000054.1, read as the reverse complement.
ACCGCCTGACACACTCTGGCAGGCAGTTTGGAACCGGTAACTGTGAGAGGATGGAACAGTTGCCAAAGAAAAGAATGGAGGAAACAACGATGTCAAAATTTAAATTTTCAGTAGGTCCGTGGAATGTTCATTCAGGTGCAGACTCTTATGGTCCGGCGACAAGAGACGAGATTCCGGCTGTAGAGAAGTACAAAAAGTTTAAAGAGATGGGTTTTGATGCCATCCAGTTCCATGATGACGATGCTGTGCCGAACATTAATGATTACACGGAAGAAGAGATCAAAGAAAAAGCGAGAGAACTGAAAAAGACTTTGGATTCGCTGGATCTGAAGGCAGAATTTGTAGCGCCGCGTCTGTGGATGGATCCGCACACGATTGACGGCGGCTTTATGAGCACCAGCGAGGCGGACCGGGAGTACGCAATGTGGAGGGCATACCGTTCCATCGATATCGCGAACGAGCTCGGCACAGATATGATCGTGCTGTGGCTGGCAAGGGAAGGCACCCTCTGCGCAGAGAGCAAATCCCCGGTATGGGCGACCAAAATGCTGATCGAAGCGATCAATAAGATGCTGGATTATGACCCGCATATCCGCGTCTGCATCGAGCCGAAGCCGAATGAGCCGATCGACCGCAGCATCTGCGGCACGATGGGACATGTCATGGCAATCTCTGCTGCGACCAAGGATCCGTCCCGTGTAGGCGGCAACCTCGAGAGCGCACATGCAATTCTTGCAGGACTGGATCCGGCTCACGAGATCGGCTTTGCGCTGGCGATGGGTAAGCTGATGACGGTGCATCTCAATGACCAGAACGGGATCAAGTACGATCAGGATAAGTCCTTTGGTGTAGAGAACCTCCGCGCCGCCTTCAATCAGGTAAAGGTACTGAAAGAGAACGGCTATGGCGAGCACGGCGAGTATGTCGGTCTGGATGTAAAGGCAATGCGTACGACGAAGGATGAGGACAGCTACAAGCATCTGGAGACCAGCCTGAAGGTGTTTAAGGCTCTGGAGGAGAAGGTAGACCGCTTCGACTATGACTTCCAGAAAAAGTGCGTGGAAAACAGAGATTTTGAAGCTCTTGAGCTGTATGTAATGGAACTCCTGATGGGGCTGAAGTAAAACGAAAACAGAACCGCAAAGGCGTATTGGCAAAGGAAACGGATGGGCCGGGATATTCCGGGACGAAAGGAGCTTCCGCAGCCGATACGCCTGTACGGCCATTGGCGGACAGGAGGCGCTGTGATGAAGAAAAAAGCGATTGTGGCAGGGCATATCTGCCTGGATATTACGCCGGTGTTTCCGGAACGTCCGGTAGAAAAGGTGAATGACCTTTTACAGCCGGGCAAACTGATCCATATGAATGAAGCCGATGTACATACGGGAGGTTCCGTGGCGAATACAGGGCTTGCCATGAAATTTTTTGGCGCTGACGTCTCGCTGATGGGAAAGGTCGGAAATGACCCGTTTGGGGCGATGGTCCGGACCATACTGAAGGAACACGGGGCAGAAGACGGCCTTCTGGTTGCGGACGGCGAATCCACATCGTATTCCGTGGTGCTTGCCATACCGGGGATTGACCGGATATTTCTTCACAATCCCGGAGCGAATGATACGTTTTCAGCGGAGGATATTCCCGTGAAAGCGTTCGGAGAAGCGGCGCTTCTTCACTTTGGATATCCGCCTATTATGGCTGCCATGTATCGTGAAAACGGGGAAGAGCTTTTGAAGCTGATGAAGCGGGCAAAAGAAGCAGGTGTGTCTACCTCGCTTGACATGGCGGCAGTGGACCCGGCATCTGAGGCGGGGCAGGCCGACTGGTACGGGATACTGAAGCGGGTCCTTCCTTATGTGGACTTTTTTGTGCCAAGTGTGGAAGAACTTATGTTTATGCTTGACCGGGAACGGTTTGAAGACCTGCAGAAGCGCGCGGCAGGCCGGGACATTACGGAAATTCTTGATATCGAAAAGGATGTCCGGCCTCTGGCTGATACCTGTATGAAAATGGGCGCAAAAGTATTGCTGATCAAATGCGGTGCTCCCGGTATGTACTATCGCACAGCCGGAAAGGCCGCTCTGGAGCGGACAGGGACAAAACTGAACCTCAATGCCGCCGCATGGGCGGAGCGGGAAGGATTCGAGAAAAGCTACGTTCCGGAACAGATTTTATCCGGAACCGGAGCAGGCGATACCAGTATTGCGGCATTTCTTACGGCTGTGCTGGATGGGGAGACTCTGGAAACATCCATGCATTTGGCTGCGGCTGCCGGAGCCTGCTGTGTAAGCTCCTACGATGCGCTCAGCGGATTAAAAAGCTTTGATGAAATGAAAGATAAAATTGCTCACAACTGGGCGAAAAATGAATAAGAAAATGAAGCGTAACTATGAAGGTACTGAACAGTTACAATGAAGCTTTGTGCTGACAAATATCGGACATGAAAAACCTGCATAAAGTGTGAGAGGAGGAATTGCAGTGTTAGCGAATTTAAATGACGTTTTGCTTCCGGCAAAGAGTAAAAAATACGCGGTAGGACTTTTTAATGCGGTCAATCTGGAGCTTGCAAGAGGAATCATTGCCGCCGCGGAGGCTACGCAGTCGCCGGTGATCATTGGCACCGCAGAGATCCTGCTGCCGTATGGTCCTCTGGAGGAATTATCGTATTTCCTGCTTCCCATGGCGAAAAAAGCCAGTGTCCCTGTAGTCGTCCATCTTGACCATGGCCTGTCAAAGGATCTCTGTCTGCAGGCTCTTGAACTTGGGTTTTCCTCAATTATGTATGACTGTTCGACAGACCCCTACGAGGTGAATGTAGAGAAAGTGCGTGAGATGGCGGAGATTGCCCATTCCTACGGAGCGACCATTGAAGGCGAGCTGGGGCATGTAGGAGATAATCCGGATTCGGCAGAAGGCTCATCCTGTCTGGAGGATCCTTCCCGTTATTTTACAGATCCGGAAATAGCGAAGGATTATGTGGAGCGCACGAAAGTAGATGCTCTTGCAATTGCGGTCGGAAATGCGCATGGCGCATATAAGCTGCCGCCCAAACTCGATTTTCAGCGAATCCGTACGATCGCGAACACCGTAGATGTGCCGCTTGTTTTACACGGCGGTTCAGGACTGACCGATACCGATTTCCGCACTGCGATTCAGGAAGGGATCAGCAAGGTGAATATCTTTACAGATATCAATGTTGCTGCTGTAAGAGCGGAAAAGGAGCAGTTTCGCAGTATAGACAAGGGAATTACGGAGCTGATTCCGGCCGCGGTAGAAGCTGTGGAGCAGGAATGCAAAAAGAAAATGGAGCTGTTTTCCAGCTGCGGACATGCGCAGGCGCAGTAGAAGCGCGATTTGCAGACCTGATCTGGGGATCGGTTCCGGGGAACTGGTAAAATTATGCAAAAAGGAGCTGAACTGGAAAAAGCCGACAACGTACACGGTGCTGAGAAAGCTTTGCGAGCGGGGAATTTTTCAGAACAAGGACAGTGTAGTTACTTCCCTGATTTCTGCAGAAAATTTCAGTCAGGAATCGGTCGAAGAAGCTGCAGAAAAGGTACACATTTGCGGCACTCTTATCGTTTGGTATGATTGGAATCAAGGAAAGGATTGTATTTATCGTGAAAAAAGAAAACTCCCGAAAGAAAAAAATGATTTGTAATGCGGTTAGCTGTACGATACTCCTGCTCTGCTTTTTTGCAGTAGTGATGACAAGAACGACGTGTCTGGCTTCAGAGAATACAGGGGCCGATGCAACCGCACAAAAATCCGATGAAACATACAATGGTGATGCAGAGACGGCAGTGGAATCGGAACCCGAACTCTGGTCCTTTGAAGAGAACGGGACTCTGGATATTGTGGTAAATCGCGGAGTGACTATTTATCAGTACACAAGCGAAGCGATAGAACCGCCCGTCGTACTTCTTTATTATTTCAATCAGGATGACGATTATGATATCCTGCAGGAAAATGTGGACTATACCGTTGCCTATGAGAATAATACGGAAGTCGGAACCGGACGGATCATCATCACAGGCATGGGCGAGTATTGTGGGGAGGCTTATGCTGAGTTTACGATTATTGAACCGATTGAAGAGGTGAAAATTGACAGCTCGAATTTTCCAGATGATTTGTTCAGAACATATGTTTCTAGAAACCTTGATTCCGATCACAATGGAGTCCTCGAAGAAGAAGAGATTCTGAATGTGCGGGACATTGACCTCACAGAATGTTATGATCCATTAACTGGTGCTTATGTAAAGGATCTGACCGGAGCTGAGTATTTTGTGGTGCTGGAGCACCTCTGCTGCGTGGCCAGAATTTCTGATGGAGATGATTTAAGCGGCTTGTATAGTGTCCCGGGACTGAAGGTGAAGCCAGAGATCAGATTGGTGTGATGAAATCATGCCGAAATCATGTCGGAAGGTAAAGCGTTGCTTCGCAGGAATGAAGCCTGTATAGGAATACCAAAGAGATTTTTGCTGGACGGAGCTGATCATAAATGCTATCGGGCATCGTGACTATAGCATTATGGGGACAGATATTCAGATAAAAATGTTTGATGACCATTTTATGGTGGAGAGTCCGGGAAGGCTGTCTGGGATTGTCCGGACAAACAACATCCGGGAAATTCATTTTTCACGTAACCCTAAGATTTTTGAGTTCTTACATGAATACGAATATGTGAAAGAATTTGGGGAAGGCGTTGACCGTATGTACCGGGAAATGAGTGAAGCAGGACTGTCTGAACCAGAGTACAGAACGGTGGAATTAAGAATACACAAATATTATATATATTTTTTACAGCGGTGATCTGCGTCAGGATGTGATCGATCTGGACTTTGCTGATGACAGGCCAGATGAGAGCAAGGAAGAACGTTTCCACAAACATAATCGTTTCTTTCGCAGGTTAAAATCGGATTTGGGCAAAATGTTTTCAACATATTTTAAGAGAAAGAACTACCAGTAGGGTGGTTCTTTTTTTGCCTTTTTGATGAGGAATCTGAAGTTGATCTGAAATTTTTCGACTTAATTGGTATTTGCAGGCAGCACAACTATAAATTTCGCACCTTCCTCCGCTGAATCCTGCACAGTGATGGTGCCTTCATGCAATTCTATAATCTCTTTCGCAATGCTTAGCCCCAGCCCGAAATGATTTTTATCGGTTCTGGACTGATCATATCGGTAGAAACGCGAAAACACTTTCTCCTTTGCTTCGT
>JAJBVD010000035.1 GCA_020859985.1 Clostridiales bacterium | reverse complement strand
CCTGCGGCTGATACCGTAATGGTTGCGGTTCCTGTTCCTACGCCCGTCACGACACCATTTTCATCTACAGTTGCAACCGATGTATTATTAGAGCTAAATGTGATGTCTCCGATTCCCTCCGCACTAATCTGAGTTGTATCGCCTATTTTTATAGATGAAACCTTAGGACTGGCTGTAACACTCTGGTCTGCTTTTACAACTGTAACATTTATAAGAGTAGCTTCTGCAGAATACGTATCATCTCCTGAAAAATAAACAGCAATCGTTGTCGAACCAACATTTACACCATATATTACTCCGTTGCTGTCTACCGTAGCTATAGAAGTATCGTTCGATTTATATGTCATTGTCCCAATTCCAGTCCCCGTAATCTGAGACGTGGAGCCTACTGCAATTGGTCCATTTGAAGAAGCTTCTACCGTTTGATATCCCTTTGTTATTGTAAAGTAATCCGTAATTGATCCACAATAATTACCAATACCTGTTATCGTAAAAGATGCCGTTCCTACATTTATGTTATTACTATAAGAAACCGTATAATCTTTATCCAGACAAAGTACTGTCGTACCATCTGAAATATAAATTTCCTGCTCCTGTTCTGTGCCATCATATGGCAGGGAAACTGCAGAATAAGTGTATTCGTAAGAAGAAAGATCAGTTACGACCGAACAATAAATATTCAAGTTACTGGAATTGCTCATTACAGAGTCGTCTATAGCTGTTGCATAAGAATTCCATTGTTCAATAGAACCGGAATAATATATATTTTTTAATTTGCTGCAATTGCAAAATGCTTTTGCGTCTAAAGACGGAATGTTTTCAGGAAAACATAAACTTGTTAAGCCGCTGCAGTTGTAAAATGCCCTTTCTCCTATAGATGATATTCCGTCTGGTAATGTTAAGCTGATTAAGCTACTACACCCATAAAACGAATATGTTCCTATAGATGTTATTTCTTCTGGTAACGTTATACTCGCTAAGCTACTACAGCCATAGAATGTCCATTCCCCTATAGAAGACACTTCATCTGGCAACGTTACACTAGACAAATTGCTACAGTTGTAAAATGCATACGCCCCTATAGATGATGTTCCGTCTGGTAATGTTATGCTTCTTAAACTACTACAGTTATAAAATGCCCTTTCTCCTATAGATGATATTCCTTCAGGTAATGTAATACTAATCAAGTTGCTACAACCTTGAAATGTGCTTGATTCTATAGACGATATCCCTTCAGGTAATACTATATTAGTCAAACTGCTACAATTTAGAAATGCATATGTACCTATAGATGAAATTCCATCTGGTAATGTTATGCTGCTAAGAGAACTACAATTTGCAAAAGCCGTATTTTTTATGGCCAAAAGACTATCTGGCAAATCAACTTTTCCCAATTCACTACAAGCACTAAAAGTACCAGATTCTATACTTGTAACACCATCAGGAATCTTAATGTATTCCAAGCTACTGCAATTTTGGAATGCATTAAAACCAATATATGTAATTCCATCTGGCAATGTTATAGCGTTCAAATTACTGCAGCCATAAAATGCATAGGAATCAATATTTGTTATTCCCTGCGGTATTGTTATAGCGCTCAAACTGCTGCATCCATAAAATGCACCGCTTGCTATGCTTGTAATTCCACTCGGCAATGTTATAGCAGTCAAACTGCTGCAACCACGGAATGCATAGTATTTGATAGACTTGATTCCATCCGGTAACGTAATATCGATCAAGCTACTGCAGTCATAAAACGCATAACTCCCAATGGTTGTTACTCCATCTGGCAATGTTATACTCTGCAGTTTACTACAACTATAAAAAGCATATTCATCAATAAGGCTGACACTATCTGGTATTGAAATATCCTGCAGATAGATACATCCATAGAATGCATATGAGCCAATACTTTGAACTCCTGATTCTATATTAACATTTGTAATGGAAAGTCGATTGCTGTACCATGGTGCCACACTTGAGGTTGAATAACTGGTCATTTTTCCCGTTCCGCTAATCGTAAGTGTCCCGGAGCCATCCAAAATCCAGGTAAGGTCATCGCCACAGCTTCCGCTCTCAACAACATCTTCATCTGTATCCGCTGTAAGCGCAGGCTCTTCTATTTCCTCAATCGAAGCAACAGAAATGTCTTCAATGCTTAAGATACTTTCCTTATTAGGACCATCAAGGAGCTCTGTTTCCGCCGATATTTCTGTTTCAACGGCAATATCTGACAACACATCTTCTTCAATGATTACAGAATCCACATCATCTTCCACATAAACACAGATGTTAGAAAACACTAATATCACTGATAATACTAACGCCATTAGTCGCTTCTTCATACATTACCTCCACATTTTCATTTACAGTTCATTTTATCAATGGTCCTTTGATTTCCTATACTGCCAAATTCCTTTTCGTAGTTTTTGCACAAGAATACATACACAAGCCAGATATGGCTAATGTTAATATAGTCCATTTTCGGCTAATATGCAAGATATGATACTAAGAAAATGTTTGGTGATGTGAGACTATGATTTCGTATGAGCCTTTATGGCGCACTTTGCAGGAAAAAAGGATTTCTCAATATAGACTGATTAAAGACTACGGCGTATCCGCCGGACAGCTTTCCCGCCTGCGGGCGAATGAAAATGTCTCGACGCATACGCTGAATGTGCTGTGTCAGATTTTAGATTGTCGGCTGGAGGATATCGCTGAATACCGAAAAGATGAGCATACAGATCGTAAGCGAGAATAAGTTATCATATCTGTTATCTATATCCATTCTTTTAATCCAATATATCATTTTTTATTTATAGCATTGACTTATTTTATTTTTCAGTTATAATATAAGTTATTAAAATAATGGTTGCAAATATTATAATTGCCAAGTATAATGAAAGGAGAAAACGGATTTGAGCAATGCTCTTTCGAGAGACCTTGCGAATGTTGGAATTAAGGTTCAGTATGACACGCAGTGCAAGCGCGTACTTAGCAACAAGATTATTCTGGCGTGGATTCTGAAATATACAACAGATGAATACAAAGACTGTACTCTTGAAGATATCTGCAGCTACATAAATGGTACTCCGAAGATTGGTACTGTTCCTGTCAGCCCTGGCGAGACCAATGCATCAAACCCTCAAAACACAGAGCGTTCGGAACGGGTCATAGGTATGGCTAACGAGGATAAAGTTCCAGGAGAAGGCGCCATATATTATGACTTGATTTTCTCCGCGCAACTACCTCCCTCTTCAAGCAGGATGGTCAAGCACGTTCGAAAAACCGGGAAAAAGACATCTTCTATATCAATAGCAAAAAACTCTGAATCCTCACAAGCACATGTTCCAGATATCATTTTTGCAGATATAGAACCTCAAAAATCCTTTTATCCCGGCTATCACATTGAAACTCGAGGCATTTATAACTGTGCCCGGATGATTTCGGCTCAGCTTTCTACCGTTTTTGAGGATTCGAATTACGATGAAATCAAAAAGTCACTCTGCATTTTTATATGTATGAATGCGCCAAAAAAGATTGGTAATTCTATTATTCGTTATTCGTTGACTCCGGTCCGGGTTTATGGGAACTATCCTGAACGCTCTTACGCATATGATAAACTGTCTGCCATTGTCGTGACATTAAACGAAGATATGGCAACAGAAAACATTTTCCTGCAAATGATGAATACGCTCTTATCGAAAACAAAGACATATATTGAAAAGCGTAGGGAACTGGAAACCAGATTCCATATCCCTATGGACAGGGAGCCTTTTGGAAAGGAGTTGGAAATTATGTGTAATCTTTCAGATTTAGTGGAGGAACAGGGAATTCGTAAAGGTGTTCGTAAAGGCATTCGCATCGGCATCAAGCAAGAGCGTCAGCGCACCAACGCAGCTGAACAAAGAGCTATCTTGGCAGAACACGAAGTAGAGCGCTTGAAAAAAGAGTTGGCACTCTCCCGTGCACAATAGATGCGAACCTATTGCTATTGAAACGGTTGACCGGTACAATATCCGACAACCGTTTCTTGTTTTCTGTTGCGCAGAATGAGCCCCAGCTCCGCTACGGAGGGGAAACAGCAATCCGCCTTTCCACTGTCTTCTTTTTCTTCTCCGGTCAGCACCAGACAGGTGGAAATTCCCGCCCGTTTTCCGCATTCGATGTCCGTATACAGCCGGTCGCCTACGATCATTGCATCCTGCCGTGCAATTCCATATTGCTTTAATACATAATCAATCATACCCGGATTAGGCTTACCAAGGAACTCCGGTTCTCGTCCTACGGCCAATGAGATCATTTTGCAGATTGCACCGCAGTCCGGCACCATACCGAATTCGGACGGACAGCAAAGGTCAGCGTTTGTCGCGTACCAGGGACGGATAAATCTATGTACTTCCAGCAGCCGGCAGACCTTTCGGATTTTCTCATAGGTCAGTTCCGTATCATATGCCGTGAGCATAGCCGCCACATCTTCTTCGGCTTCCTGCGTCACGCAAAGTCCTTCCCGCCTGCATTCGAAAAGAAAGCTTTCGGTTCCAAGTACAAAAATCTTCTCATCTTTGAACTTTGCCTTCAGAAGCTTTGCCGCGTATATCCCGGCTGTCATAAATTCCTCACGTTTGGCCGGTATCCCCCACTGCTCAAACTGAGCAAGGTATTCATCAATTCCTTTTGACGAATTATTTGTCAGATAACAGCAATGCGCTCCCTGTCTGTGAATTTCTTCTATCAAAGAAGCAGCCCCCGGGATGAGAGTTTTCCCAAGAGCCAGCGTGCCATCGATATCCCAAAAATAGAGTTTCTTTTTCATCATTTGATCCCCGCATACACAAAGCTCTCGACCAGCTTTTTCTGGAACACGAAAAATATGATCAGAAGCGGGGCTGCTACCAGCACAGTCGCCGCGCTGACGTCGCTCCACTGCACACCGGTCTCATAGGACATGGCAAACATGGCGAGTCCCAGAGAAAGCGGGCGTTTTTCTACAGTATCGATCATAACCAGCGGCCAGAGGAAATTGTTCCACTGATAGGATACGGAAATCATTCCAAAGGAAACATAGGCAGCCTTTAAAAGCGGCACATAGATTTCCGTGATGACCTGAAACAGAGAGGCGCCCTCCATTTTTGCGGCTTCCTCAAGCTCGTAGGGAATTGTCTTGATGTTCTGCCGCACGATCATCGTGCCCATCGCGGAGGCGAAAAAAGGAAGCATGATGCCAATCCGCGTGTTGTTCAGCCCCAGCTTTACCATCAGGCTGTAATTCGGCATGATCAGCACCTCCGGAGCCACCATCAGCTGCGCAAGAAAAATGATAAATAAAAGCTTGCTGCCGTAGAAATCCAGTCGTGCGAACGCGTATCCTGCCATTGTCACAAGAACGAGCTGCACGGCCAGAACACCCACGGCAATGAGAATCGTATTTCCGTAATATTTTACAAACGGTACCGCGTCCAGCACACGCCGGATGTTATCCAGTGTCGGAATGCTGACTGCGAACAGCTTCATTGCCAGGCCGGAATCGATAAACGCGGTGCGCACGACCCACACCAATGGGATCAGGCAGATTGCGCATAACAGCGCCCAGAACACATTGTTGAGCAGTCTGCCCGGTGAAAGTTTACGAGTCATATTATATTCATCCTCCATACACAATCAGTTATAGTACGCGTGCCGGTCGTCATGGAAAAACTTGACCGCCGTGATCACCAGCAGGATTGCCACAAGTATGATGGTAATTGCGGATGCTTTTCCGGCGTTCCAGTAATCAAAACCGGTCTGATAGATATAAAACAGCAGCAGGTTGGTCGCGTTGCCCGGACCGCCCTTAGTCATAATATAAAGATGGTCGACTGTCTTAAACGCGCTAGTCAGCGCCAGAATAAAGACATACATTGTGGTAGGCTCCAGCAGCGGCCAGGTGATCATCCAGAATTTCTGAACGCCGTTCGCTCCGTCAATCTCTGCCGCCTCAGAAACCTCATTGGAGATTCCGTTCAGACCAGAGATATAAAACAGCATCAGATAGCCTGCCTGCTTCCAGATCAGCATCACGATCACAGCCCCCATCGCTGTCTTTGCGTCCGCCAGGAATCGCCAGTCGGGATTGATGTGGCCGAGCAGGCCGTAGATTGGAGTGTAGATAAACACCCAGATATTCGCGGCCGCCACAAGCGGAATAAAGGTCGGATAGATAAATCCCATCCGCGTGATGCTCCTTCCAATCCTGCCACGATGATTAGAAAAGACTGCCATCCCGACGCCCATCAGGATGCAGACCGGAACTGTGATAACCGCTACAATTACGTTATTTTTCAGACATTCCAGAAACGTCGTGTCACTGATCAGATCGACATAATTGCCGAATCCGTTCCACACCGGCGTGATCGTTGCGAGATTGTCCTTGTAAAGACTGTTGATAAAGCTGCTGATGACCGGATATATCGTAAACACAGCGAGAAAAAACAGCGACGGAGCCAGCAATAAAAGGGCAACTCCGGTTGCTTTCAATTTTTTCTTTTTCTCCCGTGCAATGACCTGATTCAAATCAACCTGAAATTCGACCGGCTGAACGATTGGCTGCCGCAGTACGGCTTCACTTCCTGAATTCATAATAATCTCCATATGTAATGATGATACCATGGAGAGACTGCGGCAACATCCAGCCGCAGTCCTCCATAAATCAATTTAATTTTACTGATAATCCGCAAGAATGCTCTCCGCGGTCGCCTGCGCCTCCGCCAGTGCGGTCGCCGCATCCTTCTGGTCTGTCATGACGTAAGAGATCGCATCGTCTATCGCTTTCTGAACCTCCGCCTGATTGTAGGTGGAAAGCTCCGCGTAGCCGTACTCAAGCTGATCTCTCGCCACCAGGCAGTACGGGAATTCTTCTGCATATGCCTGCATAACCTCGGTCTCATACGCACTCGGTCTGGTCGCTACATAGCCGGTATCGATACTCCACTGCGCTACACGCTCGTCATCAGTCATCCATTTGATGAATTCAAACGCAGCCTGCTGGCGCTCCTCGGAAATGCCCTTGAAAATGTAGAAGTTACCGCCTCCTGTCGGGGAACCGTAGGACTCATTTGCCGGAAGCATCGCTACACCAAAATCAAAATCCACACTGTTCTTCACATTGGTCAGGTTGCCGGTGGTGTGATACATCATCGCCGTCTTGCCTTCAATAAAGTCAGACGGTGTCGTTGACCAGGAAACAATGCCGGACGGCATGGAGCCATCCTCTGCCAGACTCTTCCAGAACTCAAGGCCGGTCACAGTGCGCTCATCGTCATAATATACTTCAGTACCGGTCGTGTTCATCAGATTGAAGCCATCCTGCTGTACACAGAAGGTCTGCAGCATCCAGTAAGCGTATCCATCCGACGGAATCTCGATCCCGTACTGAGTCGTCTGTCCGTCCTCAACAACAGTCAGCTGTTCGGCATACTCATACAGTTCATCCCATGTAGTCGGCGGTGAATCCGGGTCCAGACCCGCTGCCTCAAACGCTTCTTTATTATAGTAAAGGATAATCGTACTTCTCTGCCACGGAATTCCGTAGGTCGTGTCGCCATCGCGGCTGTTCAGCATAAAGCCCTCATAAAATCCGTTCAGCCACTCCTGATCCTCTTCTGTCGTGCAGAAACTGTCAATGTCTACGACCGCATCCATTGCAAGCAGAGAATACAGGTCGATGGAAAACATGATCGCCAGATCCGGTGTGTTTCCGCCCTTGATGGCTGCCTGCACCTTCGTACGGGTATCGGCATAGCTGCCCGCATAGACCGGTGTCACGGTGATTCCTGTCTCCTCATAATATTCCTCGCAGAGCGCGTCGATCAGTTCATCCGGGCCGCCGCCTACCGATACCGGAAAGTACATCGTCAGTTCCGTCACGCTGTTTTCCTCCGCCATGGCCGTCATGGAAACTCCCGTAATAGAGCCCGCCAGCATTGCACCGGCCAGAAGCAGACTCAGTTTCTTTTTCATATTCATCCTCCTTTTCCCGAAAACAGTCTGAAATGTCTGTGATCTGTTTTCTTTACTGAATCAGTATAAGGAAAAGTTGCCGGCTGAACTATCAGTGAATTGTAAAGAATTGTAAAATCCATGTGAATTCATATGACCCGTAAAAGGCCCAATACAATATGAAATAAATATGGCTGTTGACGTTTTAAAAATCATGCTATATAATTTCCCCCGTACGCTTAAAAGATTATGTAAGCATATTCGTACGTTTTATGGTTTATTTTTTGCCATAACTATACAGGATAAGGCTTCCTGTACAGCGAGAAAAAGGGTTCGGCAGACCCTGTATCAAAAACGGAGGGATGAGATTTGAGTAAAGAACAGACAATCACAACTGAAGAAAACAAGATGGGCGTCATGCCGGTTAACCGGCTTCTGGTGACGATGGCGCTGCCGATGATGATCTCCATGCTTGTGCAGGCACTCTACAATGTAGTAGACAGTATTTTCGTGTCGAGGATCAGTGAGGATGCGCTCACAGCCGTTTCGATGGCATTCCCGATGCAGAACCTTCTGATCGGACTGGCGACCGGTATCGCCGTCGGTATGAACGCTTTGGTTTCCAAGGCACTTGGTGAGAAAAAAACAGATACCGCCAACCGCATGGCTATGCACGGCGTATTCCTTGCTGTCTGCGGCTACCTGCTGTTTCTGATACTGGGGCTCACGATTACAAGAGTCTTTTTTGTTGCGCAGGGAGCCTCGGAAGAGATTACACAGTACGGTCATGACTACCTTTCTATTATTATGTGCGTCAGCTTCGGCGTTTACATTGAAGTCATCTACGAGCGGCTTCTTCAGTCGACCGGCAAGACGATTTATACCATGTTCACACAGGGCACCGGTGCGATCATCAATATCATTATGGACCCGGTGCTGATCTTCGGTATCGGTATTTTCCCGAAGATGGGGATTAAGGGCGCTGCTGCTGCTACCGTGATCGGGCAGATTGTCGCGGCCATTCTCGCTGTCATCTTTAACGCGAAGGAAAATGACGAGCTCCATCTGGATTTCCGCAAATTCAAACCGGAGCTAAAAGCGATCGGCAATATCCTCTTCATCGGTATTCCGTCTGTCGTTATGGTGGCAATCGGTTCCGTGATGACATTTTGTGTCAATAAGATTCTGGTAGTGTTTTCCTCAACTGCGGTTGCTGTATTCGGCGTCTACTTCAAGCTGCAGAGCTTTGCTTTTATGCCGGTGTTCGGCATGAACAACGGTATGATCCCGATCATTGCCTACAATTACGGTGCGCAGAAGCCGGACCGGATCATGAAAACGTTAAAGCTTTCGATGTTCTATGCGACCTGCATCATGGTAATCGCGTTCATCATTTTCCAGACGCTGCCTGGTCAGCTTCTCGGGCTTTTCGCTGCGTCTGACGAAATGCTCGCCATCGGCATACCAGCCCTTCGCATCATCAGCTTCAGTTTCCTGCTCGCCGGAGTTTCTGTCATCTGCTCCTCGTTCTTCCAGGCGATGGGCAACAGCGTCTACAGTATGGTGATCTCTATCATGCGTCAGCTTGTCTGCCTGCTCCCGCTGGCATACCTATTTGCGCAGACCGGAGACGTCACCAAAGTATGGCTGTCCTGGCCGATCGCGGAGGTAGTATCTCTGCTGTGTGGTCTCTACTTCCTGAACCGTGTCAACAAGAAGCAGATTAAGCCGATGCGGCAGTGAAGACAACACAGTTGGAGAATTTCATAACCGTGAAGGTACCGAACAGTTACAGAATTTCTTTTGTTAAGCAGCGAACAGTTCACAAATCACATTACATAGATCTGCATATAGTTAAGGGGTCCGCTTATCTGAAGCGAGCCCCTTTTTTTCCAATATTTCGCAATAATATGTATATGACTTCCATTAGCTGTAATTTACTGGCTTCCTGCTTAATTGATTCTCTTTCGACATTATATTATATCGTATACTTTAATCACACAAAACATTCACAGTGTCAGCATCTGTATATAATTTGACAATTTCCTTCAGCACAGACACCACGGCATCCATTCCCTCCGCAGTGATATGCTCGTACGGTCCATGACACGCGTATGCCCCGGTACCGAGATTCGGACAGGGAAGTCCCATAAAGGACAGACGCGCGCCGTCTGTGCCGCCCCGGATCGGCAGCGTGACCGGAGTAAGGCCGGCGGCCTCGGCCGCACTTTTTGCATTATCGATCAGATGCATGCAGTCCTCAATCTTTTCACGCATATTGCGGTACTGCTCCCGGATAGTGAGGGTCACTGTGCCTTCGCCGTACTTCTCATTCAGAAGCTTCGCGATATGGCGCAGCGTCTCCAGACGACAGTCATACATGGCAGCGCTGTGGTCGCGGACAATATATTCCAGTACGGCTTCCGACACATCGCCGGACATGCTGTGCAGATGGAAAAAGCCTTCATAGCCTTCCGTGTCTCTCGGCGTATCGCCGGACGGAAGCATGGAATTAAATTCCATGGCAACCAGCGCAGCGTTGATCATCGTGTCCTTACTGCTGCCCGGATGCACGGAAAACCCGCGGATTTTCACTTTCGCGGCCGCGGCGTTAAAGTTTTCATACTCAATCTCATTTTCCGCGCCGCCATCCACGGTATATGCAAAGTCTGCGCCAAAGCCCGGCACATCAAATTCATCTGCACCGCGTCCGATCTCTTCATCGGGAGTAAACGCCAGACAGATCTTTCCATGCGGAAAATCTCTGTCGGCATAAAGAATCTCTTCCGCCATCGTCAAGATCTCCGCAATCCCGGCCTTATCGTCCGCACCGAGCAATGTAGTACCGTCCGTTGTAATCAGCGTCCGGCCCTTCAGCTGCGGCAGATGCGGAAAGTCCTTCGCAGAAAGAATCCTGCCGCTCGTCCCAAGAACAAGATCCTGACCATCATAGTCTTCGATCATCATCGGAGATACCTGTTCCCCGCAAAAATCCGGTGCAGTGTCCATGTGCGCGATAAAACCGATAGCAGGCGCATGTTCGTACCCGGCTGTCGCCGGAATCTCTCCATAGACATATCCTTTTTCATCCACCCGCGCCCGGCTGACGCCAAGCTCTGTCATCTCCTCCACAAGAAGCTTCGCCAGATCCAGCTGCCGCGCCGTGGACGGCAGCGTTTCGTTTTCCTCGTCACTGGTTGTATATATTTTCACGTAATGCAGCAGACGCTCATATGCGCGCATATCAAGGCCCTCCTTTAAAAAATATCTCATGCATTCATCAGATATATCACTTTCTCATCAGGTAATCCAAAACATTTTCTCTGCGAATCCCCTCATAATCTGCCGGAGGATCTACATCCAATGTCAAAATATATTTTGGATAATGATCCCGAAGCATTTGCAGCGGTTTTAATTCACGTTCCAAGGTATCTGCATCCCTGACCGTAGCTGAAACCTGAATATAGATCCTGCCATCCGCATTTATAGCCACAAAGTCTATTTCCAGATTATCAGCTTTACCAACGTAAACTTCATATCCGCGCCGAAGCAACTCAAGATAAACCACATTTTCCAGAATATGTCCGGTATCAGCCTGTCCGCTGCTTCCAAGCATCGCATTGCGCAGGCCGATATCTACCATATAATATTTTTCCAGTGTTTTTAAATATTGTTTTCCCTTAATATCAAATCGTTTTGCCTGGTAAATAATATACGATTCCATAAAAGCAGTAATATAGGATTCTACAGTTCGAACATTTATTTTTCTTCCGCCTGAAGTCATCGTATCACTTATTTTTTTTACAGATAAAGGATTTCCAATATTGTCAGCTAAAAATCGAATGACACTTTCCAGCATCATGACATCCGGAAATTTTTTTCGCGCTACGATGTCTTTCAGAATGATCGTATTATAAATGCTCTTCAGATAATCGTAAATCTGGTTTCGATCTGATCCCAGCTCAACTACAAATGGAAAAGAGCTTGTCTCAATATATTGTTGATATGCCCGCTCCAGATTATCTTCCATCTGATGGATCTGAACAAATTCCGAAAACGAAAAAGGAAGCATCTCTATCTGAACATACCTGCCGGTAAGCAATGTTGCAAGTTCACCCGAAAGCATTCGGGAATTTGAGCCAGTGATATAGATATCGATATAATCCCTGATAAAAAAACTGTCAATGACCCGTTGGAAATCCCTTACATTCTGAATCTCATCCAAAATCAGATACATTCTCCTGCCGGGAAGAATTCGTTCTTTGATATATTGATACAACTCTCCAGGATCACAAAGCCGTTCATATTCAAAGTCTTCG
The DNA here is from genome assembly GCA_020859985.1 of Clostridiales bacterium. Taxonomy (GTDB): domain Bacteria; phylum Bacillota; class Clostridia; order Lachnospirales; family Lachnospiraceae; genus Choladousia. Next base: position 101,938 of record JAJBVD010000035.1, on the reverse strand, counting down.
AAGTTTATACTGATGATCTGCCCTTCTTCAACTCCATCAGCAAGGAGATAATCCCTGAACATCTGAAGAAGAGTTGACTTGCCGCACCGTCTTACACCGGTAATCACCTTAATTATTTTCTTATCTCTGTAGCTGACAACTCTCTGAAAATATTCCTGACGAACAATCTGCATATCTAACCACCTTTTCCTGGCCATTTCCTGCTCGAATTTGATTATAGTATATGCAAAAAATCCCAAATTATCAAGAAGTTTTTGCATATATAATGCAAAAACTTCCCGTTTGTCGTATATTATTGTATTCCATTACCAATAAAAAAATTACCACATCCTCATGTAGTCCCGCATCCAGTAATACAGATCCGCATATTCATGAGGAGCAAAACGTCTTCCGAAAAATCGCTCCACGAGCATCATCAGGCTCATATCACGTGATCCGTTCATCAGCGCCTCAAGGGCTGTAAACACTCTCCACGAATCGTCATATCCCATCCGCATGCCCGGCACGTCACGCATACCAAACGGCATCATCGGCGGATGCTGCGGGCGTCTGCGCATGCCGCCATGCGGCATCGGCGCCTGTCGTCCCGGAGCATGTCCTGCCCCGCCCGGAACTCCTGCCGGACGGCCGCCTGTCATTCCACGGCTGCTTCCGCCGGTCGGACCTCCTATTCCCCGGCTGCCTCCGCCGGTCGGACCTCCCATCCCACGGCCGCCTCCGCCTGACGGACCGCCCATTCCTCTGCTGCCTCCGCCTGACGGACCGCCCATTCCTCTGCTGCCTCCGCCTGACGGGCCTCCACCGCTTCTTCCGGAGCCGCCACCCTGGCGCCCTCCGGAATGTCCTCCGCCTGTTCTTCCTGGCATAGAATTATCCCCTTTCATTGACTATGTAAAAAACTCAAAACGGTATATCTCCGTTACTATATAAAAACTATATCTGCCAAATACCGCGTACACACAGTTCTTACATATTCCTGGTTTTATCATACGCTGCTTTTACCGCGTCCATCGCCGCACAGCGGAATCCTCCGCGCTCGAGTGCGTGCACACCCGCGATTGTCGTTCCTCCCGGTGAGCAGACCGCATCCTTCAGCGTTCCCGGATGACTGCCGCTCTCCAATACCAGAGAAGCCGAGCCGATAAGTGTCTGGCAGGCATATTCAAGAGCCTTCGCCCTTGGCAGACCGCATTCCACCGCGCCGTCCGCAAGTGCCTCGATAAACAGATAGACATAAGCCGGGCCGCAGCCGGATAAAGCGCTGGCCGCATCGATCAGATTTTCCGGAATAAAATCAAGCCGGCCGGAAGCTGACATCAGCTTTTCAAATTCACAAATCGCCGCCTCGCCCACTTCCGGCGACGCACAGGCAAGTGTCATGCCCTTTCCAATAGACACAGGTGTATTCGGCATGATACGGATCACCGGATAAGCGCCGCCCGCCATCCGCTGGATATCCGCAATGGAAAGTCCGGCAGCCATCGTGACAAGGACAAAACCTTCCGTGCAAATAGTTGTTTCTCCGACAATTCTTTCTGATGAACCTGCCCGGCTGCCAATTGTTTTTGTATGTTGAAATCGCTCTGCAAAAATACCCTCGAGCGGCTTCAGCATTGCTTCCATCATCTGCGGCTTTACGCCCAGAAAAATATAGCTGCATTTGTCTGCGATATCCTCATTCGTGCCGGTATCCGCACCAAGTTCGGAAGCGAGCGCTTCTGCTTTTGAAGGCGTTCTGTTTGCAAGCAGGAGCTGCGACGCCTCCACTGTATGCACAGCGGCCCGCGCGATCGCGGAACCCATGTTTCCGCAGCCAATAAAGCCCAGTTTATATGTAGACATATCCTGTCTCTCCCATCATTGATTTCAAACCCTTAAGTTTCTCAAATCACCGTATATTTCCATTCCCGTGAATGATATATTTATATGAAGTCAGTTCCTCCAGGCCCATCGGTCCTCTCGCATGAAGCTTCTGTGTGGAGATCCCCATCTCACAGCCAAGCCCAAACTCTCCGCCGTCCGTAAACCGCGTGGACGCGTTCACATAAACGGAAGAAGAGTCGATGGAACGGGTAAACTGCTCCGCGGCCGCGTCATCCTTTGTCACGATCGCGTCAGAATGGCCGGTCGAATGCGCCGAAATATGCGTGATCGCATCAGACAGGGAATCCACGACCTTTACCGCAAGGATATAGTCCAGAAATTCCGTGTCAAAATCGTTCGGCCCCGCCGGAACAAGGAATTGCTCAGTATTCCCATCCAGGCCATCGCGGAACTGCTGCAGCCGTCTGACCGCCGGATGGGCTTCCGGGGCAGGTACTGCTGTCAGCGGCAAATCCTCTTTGTCTTCGGTGAAAAGAGCCGCATCGTCAGTCTGCGCATCCAGAACCTCGCCGGAAAAAACTCCGGAAAAATCAGAATGATATTCCCTCTCCGAGATTTCAGAAGCAGACTGGCTTGCGTCAGCATCCGTGTCAGCGTCTTCTTCAATGGCGGCAACAGGGCCGCGATCGGTGCCTGATAAAATCGACATCGCCCGCTCATCCAGACGCAGCTCCACAGGCACTTCCAGATTGGCCAGACGATCATCCACCAGTCGTTTCTTCAGCTTCGGAAGAAATTCCTTCGCGATATCCTGATGTACGACACAAACCTCCTCTGCGTTGCACACGCTGGGACGGCTGGTCTTGGCATTCGTTATGATCTTCAGCGCCATCTCCTGATCTGCATCGCGATCCACATAGACATGGCAGATACCAGTACCTGTCTCAATACAGTTCACCGTCGCGTTCTCCACGCAGGCTCGGATCAGCCCTGCGCCGCCGCGCGGAATCAGCAGGTCAACGTAGCCTTTTGCCGTCATCAGCTCCATGGAGCTCTGTCTGGTCGTGTCCTGTACCAGCTGCACCAGATTCTCCGATAACCCGGCTTTGGCAAGCCCCTCGCGAAGCGCATTCGTGATCGCGTTAGCGGAGAGAAACGCCTCTTTCCCGCCGCGGAGCACACAGGCATTTCCGCTCTTGATGCAAAGCGCAGCCGCGTCGCTCGTGACATTCGGCCTGCTCTCATAAATGATTGCGATCACACCGATAGGTACTGAACGTTTCTCGATCAGAAGCCCGTCCGGCCGCTCAATCCTCTGAAGCGTTCTTCCGACCGGATCCGGCAGCGCTGCAACGTTCAGGATGCCCTCTGCCATAGCCTGAATCCTGCCGTCGGTGAGAAGCAGCCGGTCGCGCATTACTTCCGAGATCGAGCCTCTGGCACGTTCCATATCCTTTCTGTTCTCTTCCAGAATCTCATCCGTATGCCAGAGCAGAGCATCCGCCATGGCTTTCAGTGCGTTGTTTTTTTGCTCCGTATCTGTCGTCAGAAGGGACGGAGCTGCTGCTTTCGCATTTACCAAAATCTCCTGTGTCGTCATATCTGGTCCTTTCATAACTGTTCAGTACCTTCACAGTTAAAATGCAAGCTTTCATACGTACCTCGCAGCAGGTGCGAGGCACTGCCCTGAATAGTTACAGACTTTCTTATTTTATTCAGCCTGCCCGTTTCGCTACAAACCGAGTGCCCACGTCTTTCCCATCCATAATATCATATAAAATCTCCGGGTGCTCGCCATTCGCGATGATCATGTCGCAGCCGGAATCCATGGCGATCTGCGCCGCGTTCAGCTTTGCCGTCATGCCGCCGGTACCAAAATCACTCCCCGCACCGCCTCCGAGCGCACGAAGCTCCGGCGTGATCTCTTCCACACGGGAAATCAGCTTCGCGTTTGGATCTATGTGCGGATCCGCGGTAAAAAGTCCGTCTATATCGGAAAGAAGGACAATCAGATCCGCGTCCACCAGAGTGGATACCCGCGCCGCCAGAGAATCATTTTCTCCAATGAAAAATTCTTCAGTGGCAACGGAGTCGTTCTCATTGATGATCGGCAGCACATGAAAATCCAGCAGCCGGAAAAACGTGCTGTGCAGATTTGCACGGCGGGACTCGTCCTCGATATCCGCGCGTGTCAAAAGCACCTGCGCCACACAGTGATTGTACTGCTGGAAAAGCTTGTCATATGTATACATCAGTTCACACTGGCCGACCGCCGCAGCCGCCTGCTTTGTAGAAATATCCGCCGGTTTTTTCAGAAGTCCCAGTTTACCCGAACCCATGCCGGTCGCGCCGGAGGACACGAGAAGGATCTCATTCCCTGCATTTTTAATATCACTCAAAACCTTACAGAGCATCTCCACCCGGCGAATATTCAGATTGCCCGTAGCATGTGCCAACGTGGATGTGCCTACCTTTACTACCAGTCTCATACTCTTCTGCTTTCCTCTCAAAGGTATTATTTTTCTGAAGTCTATCCTATCTCAAATACAAATAAATTACAAGATGTTTTTGTTCACCAATTCCGAACAACATATTTATCCTGCTGTTCGAAACTGTAATAATCCTTCCGATTTCTTCTTGCCCGAAAACTTCATATGTATTATTATGATGTTAAGAATTTCAGAAGCACAAAATGCAAAGAAATCCATAGACATACATCATTTATTGTAAGAGATGTAACCGCTACAGCAAGGATAATAAGAAGGAGGTCTCTCTATGGCAGCATTTGAACGGGTAAAAAGTGGTCTGAACGGTCTGGACCGGATCCTCGACAACATCCGCCTCGGCGACAACGTGGTCTGGCAGGTGACCAGCCTTGATGAATATCGTTTTTTTGTCGAGCCCTATATCCGTCAGGCGGTCGAGGATCAGCGCAACCTGGTATACATACAGTTCGCGCAGCATGAGCCGATCCTGCCGCTTCCCGAAGAGCCGGAGCTTTCGCAGGACTGCGAGCCATCCTGCATCCTGCCGGACGGAAATATCAAGGTCTATCGATTTGATCCCGAAGTCGGCTTTGAACCGTTCACAGTGGCGATTCACGATGTAATCACCAAAGAGGGGCGCGACGCGTTCTATGTGTTTGACAGTCTTTCCGAGCTGCAGTCCGCCTGGTACACCGATCTGATGATGGGCAATTTCTTCTGCGTGACCTGCCCGTATCTGTTTATTCTGGATACGGTGGCCTTTTTCCCGCTGATCCGCGGACGGCATTCCTTCGACGCAGTCGCGCGCATCCGCGAGACGACGCAGCTTCTGCTCGACGTGCACTCGGACGGCAGCGCAATCTACGTGCATCCCTTGAAAGTATGGAAACGCTATTCTACCACGATGTTTCTTCCGCATTTCTGCAGCGGAAACGACGACAATTTTGAGCCGCTGACCGACCCTGTGGAAGCCAGCCGCTATTATTCCCTGATCAAGTCCTCTTCCACATTTTCTCAGGAGCAGTCCTACGACAGCTACGATCGTTTTTTCTCCAAGGCAAAAGCGGACTATCAGGCAGGTTATTTTACGGAAAATACAGAATCCATGATCATCGAGAGCATGATGAGCCGCGACCCGAAAATGCAGCGCCTCATCCATAAGTATTTCGAGGCGGAGGACTATTTTACGCTGCGCGACCGGATGATTGGCAGCGGCGCGATCGGCGGCAAGGCCTGCGGTATGCTGCTGGCGCGCAAGATTGTGGAAAAGGAACTGGACGGTTATCACAAACACGCGGAACAGCACGATTCCTTCTATATCGGTTCCGATGTTTTCTATACCTATATTGTTTCAAACGGCTGCTGGAACCTGCGCATCGCGCAGCGCACCAGCGAAGGCTACATGGAAAAAGCAGAGGAGCTGCAGGAAGGGCTGCTGCACGGTTCCTTCTCCGCCGCGACCCGCGAGCAGTTCCGCAACATGCTTGAATACTACGGGCAGAACCCGATTATCGTGCGCTCTTCCAGCCTTCTGGAGGACGGCTTCGGCAATGCGTTTGCCGGGAAATACGAATCTGTCTTCTGCCCGAACCGCGGTGAAATTGAGGAGCGCATGGAAGCGCTGGAGAATGCCGTACGGAAGGTCTACGCGAGCACCATGGACCCGTCCGCCCTGGAATACCGCAAAAAACGCGGTCTGGACGGCAAGGATGAGCAGATGGCGATCCTTGTGATGCGCGTCTCCGGCTCCTACTACGGACCGTACTATATGCCCTGCACGGCAGGTGTCGGCTATAGCTACAGCGCTTACAAATGGATGCCGGATATGGATCCGTCCGCTGGAATGCTGCGCATCGTGATGGGGCTTGGCACCAAGGCCGTAGACCGCACAGAGAACGATTATCCCCGTCTGGTCAACCTCGACCGCCCGGAGGTCACAATGCTGACCAGTGTGGCTGATAAGCACCGTTTTTCCCAGCATAAGATCGACGTCATCAATATGGAGAAAAACGAGCTGGAGGAAGTGCCTCTCTCCGCCATCGTCCCGCATATGCCGCGCTGGTACAAAAATACCGTGCTGGAACACGACACCGAAGCGGAAGACAGGCTGCGCGAGGCAGGCCGCTACCGCGACGTTTACTTCGTCAGCTGCCAGCAGCTGCTCGCTAACCATAAGTTTACCTCGATGATGAAAAAGACGCTGCACGCACTCCAGGAAGCCTACGGAAATCCGGTGGATATCGAGTACACGGTCAATTTAAGCAAAGAGAATGACTTTGTCGTCAACCTGCTGCAGTGCCGCCCGCTCTATGTCGGCAAGGATGGAGGCCGTATCAAAATGCCCGCTCCCGCGCCGGAAAACATCTTCTTTGATATCCGTGACTCCTCCATGGGGCAGTCCTGCATCCGGCCGATCGACCTCGTAATTCAGATTGAGCCAAAAGAATACTATGAATTTGAGCACGTAAAAAAGCCCCTGATTGCCGAAGCCATCGGGGCTGTCAACCAATATTATATGGGAAGCGGCCGCCACATCCTGCTCACGGTACCCGGCCGCATCGGTACCAGCTCGCCGGAGCTCGGCGTACCGGTACGCTTCGTCGATATCTCCGGCGTCAACGCCATCTGCGAGGTGACGGACAACCGCGCCGGATACATGCCGGAGCTCAGCTACGGGAGTCATATGTTTCAGGATCTCGTGGAGGCAAACATCTTCTACGGCGCTATCTTCGGAGACCGCCGTACCCTTACCTGGCAGAGAGACTTCTTTGAGGGACAGCCGAATCTTTTCCCGCAGATCTGCCCGGACATGGCGGAATTTTCCAACATCGTCCGTGTATACGACGCGGAAGGAATGCAGCTGTGGGTCGACGGCATTGAGAATCACGTCATTTGTGCAAAGGAATAACCCGGTAAAGTAAAAATCCCCGGCATCTGTACCATAACAAATGTCGGGGATCATTCAGATCAAAGCTTCGTTCCGGTCAGCATCTCATACGCCTGCAGATACTTATCAATCGTCTTCTGTACGATGTCCTCCGGAAGTGTCCAGTCATTACCCGGGTTCGCTTTCAGCCAGTCGCGCGCAAACTGTTTGTCAAACGACGGCTGAGAGTGACCTGCCTCATAGCCGTCCGCCGGCCAGAAACGGGAGCTGTCAGGGGTGAGCATTTCGTCTCCAAGAACAATATTGCCCTCCCCATCCAGGCCGAACTCAAACTTCGTATCCGCAATGATGATGCCGCGGCTCAATGCGTAATCTGCGCATTTTTTATACAGCGCAATCGTACAGTCGCGAAGCTTCGCCGCGTATTCCTCGCCCTTTCCCGGAAACTCTTTCTCCAGATGCACGATACTCTGCTCGTAGGAAATATTCTCGTCGTGATCTCCGATCTCCGCCTTGGTGGACGGCGTATAGATCGGCTCCGGCAGCTTATCCGACTCCTTCAGGCCTTCCGGAAGCGTGATCCCGCAGACCGTGCCGTTCTTCTGATAGCTAGCCCAGCCGCTGCCGGTGATATAGCCGCGGACAATACACTCGATGGGGAGCATCTTAAGCTTACGGCACATCATGCTGTTGCCGTCAAATTCCGGCTTGCGGAAAAACTCCGGCATCTCATTCACATCCACAGAGATCATGTGGTTCGACAGAATATCCTTCGTCATGTCAAACCAGAAACGGGACATCTGCGTGAGGACAGTGCCTTTCTTCGTCACCACATTATTCAAAATTACATCAAAACAGCTGATCCGGTCCGTCGCAACCATGATCAGGCTGTCTCCATTGTCATAGATTTCGCGTACCTTGCCTTCTTTGATCGGTTTCCATTCGCTCATTTTACATTTCCTCTTCTTTCCTGCTGTCTTTTAAGATTGTCAAACTGTCGATTTTCTTCAAAGCTTGACCTGTGAATGCATTATCATTCGCTTTTATTTGTAAAATCATACCACAAAACCTTATAATGCACAACCATATTTCAATTTTTCGATTTTCTCCGCATGCATACTTGACAAGCAAACCTAAAACTGCTTATGATAGTCAAACGAAACGGTTGCTTTTCTAAACTGTTACGCAAAAAGAACGATAGGATCAGGAGGCATCACAATGTCAGCAGACGGATTAAATAAAACAATTGAGACCCCGGAAGTAATAAAACAGCTGGAAACAGAAGCTTATCAGGCAGCAGCGGAATTGCTTAAATCTGCAAAGCTGCAGCCAAAGGAATTGCTTGTCATTGGCTGTTCAACCAGCGAGGTAGCCGGAGAGCGCATCGGCTCTTACTCCAGCCCGCAGCTGGCGGAAGCCGTATTCACGGGTATTGCCCGCGCAGCGAAAGAACATGACGTATATCTTGCGGCACAGTGCTGCGAGCATCTGAACCGGGCACTGATCCTGGAGCGGGCTGCCGCTGAAAAATATGGTTACGACTTCGTCAATGTCGTGCCGCAGCCGAAGGCCGGCGGGTCTTTTGCCACGGCGGCATACCGGCATTTTACAAATCCGGTAGCCGTTGAGCATATCCGTGCACACGCCGGAATTGACATCGGCGACACGCTGATCGGAATGCATTTAAAGGATGTGGCAGTACCGGTGCGGATTTCTCTGAAGACCATCGGCGAGGCGCATGTTGTCTGCGCGCGAACCCGCTGTAAATTCGTCGGCGGCAGCCGCGCTGTGTATGATGAGGCGCTTCTGTAAAAGCCCGGAATCATACCAGAATTTCACCTGGTCTTTCATCAGCACATCCATTCCTGCAGGATTTCTTCTACATGATGCAATCCTGCAGGACTTTTTCTACATAATGCAATCCTGCAGGACTTTTATGGGTTTTTACAGCATTTCACAGTCGCAAATCTGGTATTGTCAAATTATTTAAAATTGGATATTTTGAGAATGCCACAAAGGGCATACAATGACCAGCATAAGGTAAGCCTGTATCAGAGACTTGTGAGGCAGACCTGTGATATAAAAAAGACGTAACTGTGAAGATACTGCACGTTTACGAAAAGACCAAGGAGGCCCATTATGAAAAAACTGACTACGAAGAACCTTGTCACTGCCGCCCTCTTCGCGGCGCTTGCCTGCGTCATGACCATGTCGGTACGTATTCCGATCCCCGGTACGCAAGGCTACATTCATCCCGGTGATGCTGTCGTGATCCTGTGCGGTATTTTTCTCGATCCGGTAGTTGCATTCTTTGCCGCCGGTATTGGCTCTGCTCTCGCCGATCTGCTGGGCGGATATTTCATCTATGTACCGATCACGTTTGTCATCAAGGGGTTGGTAGCACTCTGCGGCGGACTGCTTTACCGCAGCCATGCTGCCAGCTCGCTGAACAAACATATCACGGTAGCACTCTGTGGCGTCATTGATATTCTCATTGTCGCCCTTGGCTACTGCTTCTGTGAAATCTTCCTGTATGGTGCACCGGCCGCCATTTCAAGCGTACCGGCGAACTGTGTACAGGGTGTAAGCGGGCTGATTATCGCATCTGTGCTATATCCGGTGCTGGAAGCTGCCCTAAAGCAGATACAGACGGAATAAAAAGGCATGTCCTGTTCCTGACAGATTCTCTTGTATCATATAAGTTCTCTTATATCATACAAACCTTTCTTTGCTGAAAACACTTATATAGACAAAACAGGAACAACCTGTCTGCTCTCTTAACGAATCCGGGGATGCATGACAGGTTGTTTTGCAATTATTCAGGACAGTTGCATTGTTTTGCAACTATTCTGAACTTTCTTCTATTGTCTTATAGCTGTTCGGTGCCTTCACAGTTACTTTGTATCTTCGTAAGGATTCACATGCACCATCACATGCTTGATGTTATCAAATGTCTTTTCAAGACCTGAATGAACCTGCTCCGCGATCGCATGCGCATCCTCCAGTTCCATATGCGCGTCCACAGCGATTTCCACATCTACATAGACCTTTTCTCCAAACATCCGCGTCTGCAGGAGATCAATCCGCCGTACACCTTTCTGTCCTTCAATAAATTCCCGTACCTGCTGTGTAAAATCCTCATCACAGGCCGAATCTGTCAGCTTACGCGTCGCATCCCGGAAAATATCCACAGCCACCTTTAATATAAAGAGACAAATGACAACAGCCGCCACAGAGTCCATCACCGGAAAACCGGCTCTGGCTCCCGCGATACCAATCAGTGACCCGATCGACGAGAGCGCATCTGAACGATGATGCCAGGCGTCCGCCATAAACGCAGAAGAATTCATCTTTTTCGCACAGGACCTTGTGTATCGGAACATCCATTCCTTGGAGACGATGGAAACAACCGCCGCCACAAGCGGCAGAATACCGGGCACGGCAAGTTCTTCATAATTTCCCGCCAGAATCGTCCGCATCCCCGTCATGCCGATGCCAAGTCCGGTGACGAGCAGAAGCGCCGCAAGGATTTCCGAAGAGATGCACTCAAACCTCTCGTGTCCATACGGATGGCCCGCATCTGCGCCCTTTTTTGAAATCTTTACTCCAACAAACGCAATCACCGTCGTGACCACATCCGAAAGAGAATGAACCGCATCCGATATCATCGCGCTCGAATGGCCGAACATGCCTGCAAGGAGCTTGAAAGTCGAGAGAAATACATTCCCGGCAATACTGACAGCAGAGACGCGTTCGGCGAGATGGGAGTCCGCATCCGGCTTCTTTTCCTCATTTAAAGATACGCCGAATCCGGTTTCCTTTTCTTTTCTTTTCATAACAGAATTTTTCATGACAGGTAACCTCCTTAATAATCCTGCAATGGTTTTACGTAACCTTTCTGACTAATTACGTTTTTACTTTTATCATCCCAGGATATAGAAATAGCATCCCGAGGCGCTAGTAAATAAGTACTTACTACTGTCCCGCAGATGCTACGTTACCTGCTGTCGCTTATGCGACCCGGCAGTCAGAGCCGTTCCGGACGGTATGCAAAAATGGTCCTTCAAAAGCTATGACGCCTGATCAGTTTGTACTGTAGATGATTGCAGTGCAAATTTTTCTATATAATATGTTAGATTCTCAAGAATGTCAACGGTTTTCTATCATTACCATCTCACAAGGCAGGCCGCGCTGGAAAGACCGCCGCCGAACGCCACCATCGCAATCAGATCGCCCTCTTTGAATTTCCCGGCACGGTTCCACTCGTCGAGCAGCAGCGGTATAGTTGCTGCAGAGGTGTTGCCATACTTTTGAAGGTTCACACAGAAACGCTCAGCGGACACGCCTTTCATTCTGTGCGCCGCGCTTTCTATGATGCGCTTATTCGCCTGATGCGGAACTACCCAGTCCAGATCTTCCTCTTTCAGCCCCGCTTTCTGAAGTACCTCATCGATCCGTTTCGGAAGGTTGTGTACAGCGAACTTATAAGTCTCCTGCCCATCCATATGTAAAAGCGGCAGCTTCTGCTCCCGATCCAGCCACGGAGAAATCCCGTTGTCTGTCGGAATCGCGATCACCTCATCATTCCCATCCGTGACAAAAGAGGAAGCCAGATAATTGTCTCCCGGCTCCAGCACCGCCGCACCGGCTCCATCGCCAAACAATACCGCCGTAGAACGATCCTTCCAGTTCAGAATGCGCGACATGGACTCCGCACCGATCACAAGCATCTTCCGAATCCCGCCTCTGGCAAAAAAAGCCGCAGCGGTGTCCATCAGATAGATCCAGCCGGTACACGCAGCGCTTAAATCCACACAGGGACACTGCGCACCGAGATCGCGCTGCACAAGAGCCGCTACAGACGGGCAGATATATTCCCCACTGATCGTGGCGCAAAGAATCATGTCTATCTCATCCGCTGTCGCATGAGCATTTTCCAGAGCATTCTGCGCCGCTTTCAGCGCCAGCTGTGAGGTCGTCTCTGTGGTGCAGATATGCCGCTGCTCAATCCCGCTGCGGCTCCGTATCCATTCATCGCTTGTATCCATATATGCGACCAGATCATCGTTCGTCACGATATTCTCCGGCACATAACTGCCTGTACCTGTGATCTTAAAACTATTCGGTCTTATTCCTTTATTCGTATCTGTCTGATTCTGTGCGTACATGATATGCTCCTGTCTGTATGTAAATATACTGTAACTGTTCTGGATAGTTACATTATACTTTCTGCTGATTGATCTGCTTTTCCCCATCATATTCCTCACAAGAAAAGCCTGCGGCCAAGCCGCTATCGGCATCCGCCGTCAAAAAGCAAAAGGCATTCTCTGGCATTGTATCTCATTACGCGAAATATGGCAAGACAATCTTTCCATACGCATGAACTTTTCGTAAAATACATAAACATTTCTGTTACACGTAGAACTCAACTGTTCACACACGGTACCTTTCCTGCATGAAATACCGTCTGGAACTGCTCACGCTGGTATTTTCCCCGACTTAAATACCGCCATCATCTCCCGCGTCAGGCTCACGCCGTCATTTTCCGGAATTTCCTCACGTGTGCACCATTTCCCGACGGAAAGTTCTGTCTCATCCAGAGAAATGCGGCTCTCACCGTCCACTTCACAAAAGAATCCCATCAGAAGTGTATCGGTAAATGACCAGGGCTGACTTTTATAATAGCGGATATTTTTCACCTTCAGCCCGACTTCCTCCATCACTTCTCGCTCAACGGTCTCCTCAATCGTCTCGCCGATTTCAGCAAATCCGGCAATCAGAGCATAGTTCCGATTCGCTCGGTCCGCGTACTTCGTAAGCAAAATCCGATCTCCATCCGTCACAGCGACAATCACAGCCGGACAGATCTTTGGATACTCCATCTGTCCGCAGGCCTCACAATGCATCATGCGTTCCTTTTGACTATGCACCATCCGTCTGCCGCAGGCGGGACAAAAACGGCGGCTTTTATACCAGCCATAAAGCTGCATACCCGTAACCCCCGCGAATGCTGCCTCTTTAGAAGCTGTCGTACGCATGCATTCGATCCCTTCCCAGGCAAATCCCGGAAAAAGCTTCGGCAGAAAGAGCTCATCTTCGAATTCACTAAAATAGAAAAAATCTACATCATCAATGGAAAACAAAAAGACAGCTTTCTGACTAAGGCTGGGAAATGCTTTCCTGACTTCCTCGTATTTCAGAAACGAAATCTCTTTGTCCTTTCGCTTTACCAAAATCTCGCGTCCGCGGTAAAATAAAATACGGCTTTCTGCGGATGGCTGCGCATCCGGCCTGTATGTATTGTGAAATCTGCCTCTGCCAATATCCTGAATCATGACGACTTGCTGTTCCTTTCTGAAAGCTGCTTAACACCTATTGGCTGCTCGCCCGACCTTGCGATTCTCTGCTGCAAGCAGCGAGAATCCCTTCAGCTCACATTCTTACTCGCAGCATAGCTGCTCGTTGAGCCTCGTGATTCTCTGCTGCAAGCAGCGAGAATCCCTTCAGCTCACATTATAAGAAAAAGAAAAATAAGATGCAAGAAAAAGAAACGCCATTCCGTAAAAGAATGACGTTTCATTTAAAAATACAAATTCTGTTTCATGCGATCCGTCTGCCTCTTAAAAACCTCAGACATCCAGACAAACATAAATGGCAGATATCAGTTCGCGCCCATCTGCTTCGCCACTTCCGCTGCGAAGTCTTCCTGCTTCTTCTCGATACCTTCACCGGTCTCATAACGAACGAAGCCCTTGATGGTGATGTTCGCGCTGTTAGCCTTCGCAACCTGAGCCACATACTGACCTACAGACTGCTTGCCATCCTCAGCCTTAACATAAACCTGATCAAGCAGGCAGATCTCCTTGAGCTCTTTCTTGATACGGCCCTGAATCATGCCCATGATGACCTTCTCCGGCTTCTGGGATTCCTTCGGGTCGTTCTTGATCTGTGCAAGAAGGATCTCCTTCTCATGCTCGATATAGTCCGCGCTTACTTCCGCATCAGACGTGTACAGCGGCTTCAGAGCTGCGACCTGCATCGCAACATTCTTTGCCATCTCTTTGATCTCATCGTTGACAACATCCGTCACAACGTCTACGAGAACGCCGATCTTGCCGCCCATATGGGTATAGGAAGCAACAAAACCTGCATCCTCTTTTACCTGAGCGAATCTGCGGATGTTCATATTCTCACCGATCACGGCAATCTGACCAGCCAGTGCCTCGTTTACAGTCTTGGTCGTATCGAACTTCCACGGCTCCGCGAGGAATGCCTCAATATCCGCAGCCTGCGTCTCCATCGCCTGCTCAGCCACCTGAGCTACATAGCCCTGGAACTTCTCATTCTTTGCCACGAAGTCGGTCTCAGAATTGACTTCTACTGCTACTGCGCTCTTGCCATCCTCAGATACGAGAACCTTTGCAAGACCTTCCGCCGCGATTCTTCCGGCCTTCTTCTGCGCGGTCGCAAGACCTTTCTCTCTCAGCCACTCTACCGCCTTGTCCATATCTCCCTCAGTCGCCGTCAGAGCTTTTTTGCAGTCCATCATGCCGGCGCCTGTCATCTCACGTAACTCTTTTACCATTCCTGCTGTTACAGCCATGTTATTCTCCTCCTGAAATCAGAATGTTACTATTCACAGCTGTGCTGTGAATGTAACGATTTAGCCCCATTTTAAATGCATCTTCGATGCAAGGGGGCGAAATCACACTTCCAAAACGTGTTCTGGCGCAGCCTGACAACAAGTGTCAGGCTCGCCGTGAATAGTAACATCAGAATGCCTCTACCGGCGCTTCCTCATATGACTCCTGTGCTTCCTCCGGAACGAATTCTTCCTCGCCCTGTCTAGCCTCGATGATCGCGTCCGCCATCTTGGAAACAATCAGCTTCACCGCACGGATTGCATCGTCATTGCCCGGGATCACATAATCCAGCTCTTCCGGATCACAGTTTGTATCGCAGATACCGATCAGCGGGATACCAAGTGTATGTGCTTCCTGTACACAGATATGCTCCTTCTTCGGATCTACTACAAAGATTGCATCCGGGATACGCTTCATATCCTTGATACCGCCAAGGTTCTTATTCAGCTTCTCCATCTTCTTCTTCAGAGCAATGACTTCCTTCTTCGGCAGACGATCAAAAGTGCCGTCCTGCTCCTGTCTCTCCAGATCCTTCAGATACTTGATTCTGGACTGGATCGTCTTGAAGTTCGTCAGCATACCGCCAAGCCATCTCTCATTCACATAGAACATACCGCAGCGATCTGCCTCGGTCTGTACTGCATCCTGAGCCTGCTTCTTTGTACCAACAAAAAGAATCGTGCCGCCGTTCGCCGCGATGTCCGCGACCGCTCTGCAGGCCTCATCTACCTTTACAACCGACTTCTGAAGGTCGATGATGTAGATGCCGTTGCGCTCGGTGTAGATATACTCTGCCATCTTCGGGTTCCATCTTCTGGTCTGATGGCCGAAATGAACACCTGCTTCCAGTAACTGCTTCATTGAAATTACGCTCATGTCTTTTCTCCTTTTGGTTAGATTCTTCCGTGCGTTTCTTCTTCCGGAGAAACCTCTGCATACGGCATTGCAGATCACTTCTTCTGCATACATCCCCGCAATGTAATCCGCCACCGAAGCTCCGCTTATCTTCATCAAAGCCTGCGATGCTGCCTTACATAGGCACCGTCCCCGAAATCAACACACGTGTTTGATCGTCAACTGCAACAGTATAACATAAGGGCCTGCCATAAGGCAAGCCCTTTTTGAATAAAAGTTCCGATAAAAGTTCCCATAAAAGTTCTGCAAGGCAGGCAATCTGTGGCTTTGCCGTTCATTACATCATTCTCTTCGCAGTGCCTCGATCGGGTCAAGATTTGCGGCCTTCATGGATGGCATCAGGCCGAACACGATTCCAATCAGCATCGAAAACAGCACTGCGATTGCAGAAGCAGGAATACTGATCGCGACTGCCACCCCGGATATCTTGTTTATGATATAGGCCATGCCGATACCTGCCCCTACGCCAAGAGCCCCGCCGATGCTGGTCAGCACAACGGACTCTGTCAGGAACTGCCCGAGGATGGCACCCTTTCTCGCCCCGATTGCCTTCTTCAGACCAATCTCACTGGTTCGTTCCGTCACGGAAACCATCATGATATTCATAACACCGATGCCGCCGACCAAAAGCGAAATGCTGGCAATCCAGATCAGCTGAATATTGGTCGAGCTGGTCAGTGTTTCAAGCTGTTCTGCCTGCGTGAGCAGATTCTCCGCGTCATATTCCACATCCGACTGCGAGCTGGAGATCATAGAGTTCAGGATATCCTCCGTCTTTGAGCCGGCATTTTCCATATCATCCGTACTTGTCGCCTTAACGATCACATTCTCCGGCTCGTCAAAGCAGTACAGCATCGGCCAGGCCGCACTCGTAACAAAAAGCTTTCCCGCTTCCGGACTCGCATAGGTATAATAGTCATCCACGGAATCAATAGAAGCTTCATACGAGTCTGTCTCTATAACCACGCCGATAATCGTAAATGGTGTGCCGCTGATTTCCAACGTCTTTCCGACCGGATCCTCATTCGGGAAATAATTGTCGGCGATAATCGAATCAATGATGATCACCGTACGGAATTCCGTATAATCATCTTCTACAAATCCACGTCCTGAGCGAATCGTATATCCTGCTGTCGCAAAATAGCTGGTATCGATTCCCAGTATTGACGGGTATGAAATTTCATCGTTCAGATAATATATGCCGCTCACACTGCTCCGGCTCGTGTAGCAGGTCACAGATTCCACCGTATCAAGCGCGAGAATCTGTTCCCTAATGGAATCCGGCACCTGCGGTACTCCATACGGGAGGTCGGAAGATGAATAAATGTAAAGATCATTACCATTCTCTTTCAGTTTGATATTAACTGTATTACTTCCGGAACCGATCAGCTCGTTTTTTAACTCGTCATTTGTTCCCTTAATAGTAGAAACAATCGCAATAATTGCCGCGATACCGATGATAATTCCAAGCATGGTCAAGAATGAACGCATCTTATGCGCCCAGATACTCTGAAAAGATAATCTCAGATTTTCAAGCAAAATTCACACCTCCGATTGAACTCTGTCTGCACAGCCTTTTTCCTGTCACGGCCCAGCCGATGCTCTCACCGCTGCCTTTCAGCCAGTGAAACATCAGCTATCATAAATGTCCAGCTCATCAACCTCCTCAGTTGGAGCTCCTGCATAAACATCATCTCCGTAAGGAAATGCGATGTAATCCGACAGGCTTAAACCGCCCTGAATCTTCACATAATACTCTGAAGGAGACTGCCCGATCGTCACATACCGCATTTCCAGCGTTCCGTCGTCTCCCTCCACGTATACATAGCTGTTGCCTGTGCTGTCCTTCCGCACAAAATAAGCTTCCAGATAAATGCTGTCGGACGTATCCGCATATGCATTGGATAGGGTCAGATCCGCATAACCCTCCTCAATCCCCTCTGCGTCTTCAATCAGAGCGTAGAAAGCATAATAGGATGCATTTGTGTTTCCTGAATAGACATAATACACTCCGTTCGGATCCGGATATTCAGAAACTTCCTTGATAACCGCAGTAAATGTGTCGCCATAATCCGTCACGCCGGAGATGGTATCACCCACATTAACCGTATCAAGGGCAAGTTCACTGATCCAGCCTTTTGCATAGAGCCCCGTCGTATTGGAAATCACAGCAAAATAATCCCCTTCGGAATTACCATCCTCATCCCCGATGCTGACGACCGTACCATCCAGTGTCGCAGTTACCACCTTTTTATCCACTTCGCGCTGTTTTTGCTCAAGCTCCAGCTCAGTTTCCCGAATATCCAGCTCATATCCTTTAATGGCCTCTTCGAGTGCCGAGATCGTCTCCTGCAGCTCTTCAGCCGTCATGCTGTCGTCCGAATCATAGGAGTCGTAGCTGTCATCCCAGAAAAACTCCGTCTCTGTCTCCGATTCGGATTCCGTCTCATTTTCCGCAGTCAGTAAACCATACTGTGAAAAAAGCTCCACAAGTATATCAATGTTCCATATCAGTCCCAGCTGTTCCACTGTCAGAGAAAGGTACTCCGTATAAAGAGCAGAAAGCTCCGTCATAAAATCTTCTGATGTGGAATCCAGCGCCTGGATTCGCAAAACAATGTCGTATGCAGTCAGGTAATCCGATACCGACGGTGTCTCGTCATCGACCAGAAGCTGCCATGCGGTACCAAGCTGATCATAAGCTGCCTGTGCTGCGGACAGATCTTCACTGGTCATTGTCAAAGGATCCAGTGCGGATACCAGATATTTTACATAAACAAGACAAATATCCTGATATTCTGAAGTAAGCTCCACAGCAGTGACCGAGCCGTCTGTGCCAAGGCCGGCCAGATACGCCGTGGTCTCGTCGCTTAAAGAATATTCTTCCATCGTCGCATCAACACCTTCGATGTCTGCCTGCGCCACAGCCAGATACATCTGATAAAATGCGATCGCATTCTGATAATCTGCTGCAGCCGGTGCGGCGGACTCAGCAAAAATCGCATCAGCCATCAGAAGAAAGGCGCTGACCCGCGCTGCAATGTCCACATCCTCCGCTTCTGTCTCAGATTCACTTTCTGATTCGCTTTCCCCAGTCATCTGTGCCTCCAGTATTTTCAGAACAGATAACAGAGTAACCCTGCTCTGGGCTCCGGAGCCCAGACTATTATAAACAGTACTTAAACCGTTATACGCGGTCCTGGCGGCAGCTACTGCAGCCGCAAATGCTGACTCGTCTCCGCTCTCGGCCAGATCTGCCGCGCTCTGAATCAAAGAATCAACTGCCTGTGCCTCATAAGCTTCCAGCGAAGAAAGCAGTGTCACTTTGGCCATAGCATCGCCGCTCAGATTATCGTACACGGCTCTCGCCTCTGCCACTGCGGCGGTGAAAGCATCGCCTGATTTTCCGGACAGCGCATTAATCAGCAAATCCACGTAAAGAGCATGGTATGTATCCATCAGATCAACAGCGGACTGCAAGGTTGAAAGCTGACTTTCTGACAGAAGTGCTGTAACGGCATCCAGAAGAGGATACGTTGTCACCTCTATCGTCTCTCCGGAAGAATTCGTCACATTCAATGTACTGCTTCCGGCAAGATTAGACCGATAATAAGTCACTACAGGGTAGCTCACGTCGTCGCCGCCCAGAAGATATGCCCCTATCGTCTCTATTTCTTCTGAAGAAAAATCCGAAAGATTCTCGCCGCATGAGCTGATGTAAGCCTGTAGCGAAGACATCAAAGACTCAAAATTCGTGACATAAGAGAGGTATTGTTCCTCTGTATAGTCTTCCGATTCGATCGTCAAACCGGAATCTCCTGTTCCGGAATTCCCGGAATCATCAGAAGAATTCCCGGTGTCTTCCGTTTCATCTTCAATGATCGTCCCGGATTCCTCTGCCGTCGTTATTCCATTCTCTGACACCGCAGACTCCTGCGCTGTCATCTCTGAAACGGCAGATTCTGCAGCTAAGCTGTCAGCCCCCGTACCTGCCTCCTCCAAACCGGTCTCTATCTCATCAGAAGATACGTTGGCGGACGAGGTCAGCACTGTCGACGTATCCTCCAGAGAAGCGGTTGTGCTGGTTGTACTCGTCCCCGTGTACTTCGCCAGCTCTTTCTGTCTCTGTTTTAGCCGAAGCTGATTTGTCTGCTGCTCAATCTCCAGCGCTTCCAGCTGAATCTCCTGCTCCGTCATGTCATAGGAAAAGAGCTCTGTGCCCTCAGTCACCTCATCCCCTGCAGACACATAGATCTCCTCAATCGGATAATCCGCTTCAAGTGTAATGTTCTGGGATACTCTGGATGTCACAGTGCCATACATGGAATCCTCATCATAATAATATGAGAGATCCATATAAACATAACGAACCGGAACAACCTCGACAGACTTTTTTTTCCCAAGCCCCACTGTATAATACGCCGCATAAATGCCTCCGGCGATCAGCGCACCCGAAACGACCACGCTGATGATCGCTGTTCGAATTTTCATTCTGTCACCTCCCGGCTTTTTGCATCCTGTTCCACATTTTGCTCCGGTTCTTGTGCTGATTGCTTTTCCGACTCAGGTTCCAGCTGTTTTTCCGGTTCTATAATAATCTGTTTCTCTGTCTGTTTGTCTGTCTCTTTGACTGTCTCTTTCTCAGCAGCGTTTACGATTTCTCTGTCCGGATAAGAGGGTTGTATCGGAATGTCAACATGCGCTTTCAGTTCCCCGTCAAAGATGTCAACAATTCGCTTTGCGTGGCCGGCAATGTTGCGGTCATGCGTGATCATGATCACTGTCACGCCCTCGTCATTCAGCTTCTGAAACAATTCCATGATCTGCTGCCCGGATTTCGAGTCCAATGCTCCGGTCGGTTCATCAGCAAGCAGGATAGAAGGCTGATTCACCATCGCACGTGCGATAGCCACCCTCTGCTTCTGCCCGCCGGAGAGCTGGGTCGGCCGGAAAGACATACGTTCCTCCAGCCCCACACGTTCCAGCGCTTCTTTCGCCCTCTGGCGGCGCACCTTTTTGCGCACACCGGCATAAACCAGCGGCAGTGCAACATTGTCGAGGGCCGTCATACGGGGAAGCAGCTGAAAATTCTGAAATACAAAGCCAAGGCTCTTAAGCCGCAGATCCGCAAGCTGCGCATCGCTTAACCCCATGACATTCTGACCGGATAGTTCATAATGCCCGGAGGTCGGCCGATCCAGACATCCAATAATGTTCATCAAAGTGGACTTACCGGATCCGGACGGTCCCATGACCGCCAGATACTCGCCCTCCTCCACGTTCAGCGAGACATCCTTCAGCGCGGGTACCGTCAGCTTTCCAAGTATATAATCCTTATAAATATGCTCGAGTCTCAATATCATAAGGTCTGCACTCTGCCTCCTTTATCCGTTCCACTGCAATCAGACACTGTTCAATGCCTTTATACGTCACTCTTCCTCATATACCTCATAATCTGCGTATTCGTCGTCATCCTCGTCGTAATACTCATCATAATATTCGTCGTCTTCATAGTCCTCATCATAATATTCGTCATCATCGTAATCTTCATCATCCAGATAGTCCTCGTCGTCTTCCTCCATCTCGTAGTACTCGCCGGAGTCCGCGTCATAATAATAGGTGCCATCCAGTTCTTCATCCAACTCTCCGTCCGCATCAAGATCATCGTAATCCGAATCATCATAATCATCATCTGAATCACTGCTGTCAGTCACAGGAGCGATATCAAAGTAATATACCGGATCTCCCTCTGATATCGTATCCGACGGAAAGGCGATATAATCGTCCGCATCCAGTCCATCCACGATCTCATACTCACTGAGGTATTCATCATAGTCGCCAAGCGTAATTTCGTGCTTCTCTATGACATTTGACATATTTGCCAGCCATACATAAGCGCCATCGTCTTCTATTGTAATATAAAATTCTGACAGCCACAGACCGGATTTCTGCTCTGACTGTCCGGCATCCTCTTCCATATATACGTGTTGACCAAGAAGCAATCCCTCCGAAGAGTCCAGCTCTACATAAAAAGTGTAGGTGGATGTGTCTGATGAAGAGGAATAATAGTAATATTCATCTTCATTCTCGTCCTGCTCCGTGCTGATCTCGCTGATTGTCCCTGTCCATGTCTGTGTGGAATCCACACGAGAATACACGATCATCTGCATTCCTTCATCAATGTTGGAGATATTCAGCTCATTTACCGTACCTTTGATCCGGTAGTCTCCCTCCGCCAGAATTGTTATGTATGTGGTGGATTCTGAAGTTGAATAGGTCTCCGATTCCGTAGAAGGATCATTAATCGACTGTATGATCCCGCCCATCTCGGCCGTTACCACAGCGTCCTCGATCGAAGCCTTCAGACTTTCAATCTCCTTTTGCTTTGATTCAATATCGTATTCCAGCTGACGAATCGAATTCTGCAGCGACAGAACCTCAAGATAGGCCTCCGTCTTTTCATCTTCGTCCGTAGCGCTGTTCATCAGCTTCTCCTGCTGCGTGATCTGCGTCTCATAGGACTCGATGTCCATCTCACTTCTCTCTATATCAATCTCCGCCTGTGCGATCTGATCCTCGTCCTCCTGAGTATCATAGGAGAAAAGCTTCTGTCCCTCTTCTACGATATCTCCTTCCTCTACATAACACTCATCCAGCGTGCGGTCCGAGTCCAGCTGAATCTCCAGCGTCGCCTGTGCCTCAACCTCACCGGAAAAACGTTCAAGGATACCTGATCCGGTGCCGTAACCGGTGATCGAAGAGACCGTCTCCACATAGACCGCGTCATCGCTGTCTGAGGAAACACGTGTCTGCTCCGTCAGCGTACTCCCGTAAAAATAATAATACGCAACATATCCGCCTCCGCCAAGCAGAGCCAACACAATCAGCGTAATAATCACTTTTTTCATAAAAACGTTTCCCTCCAGGCAAGATTTTCTGTTCCTAACTATAGCACATTCAAATCAAAATAACATTCTATTTTTCTTAATTCTTACTGAACTTCATTGAATTTTCACCGGTATCTGTATCACATGTCCATACTTGCAGCGTAAGTATGGACGCAGGCCGCGCCCATCGCGCAGCGATTCGCTTTCATTGCACCCATAAAAAACTGCCGTCGGCATGTATCCGGCGGCAGCCTCAATCTCCAGAAAAACCTTAAATCAGTGGGTACTTCTCCGTCAGAGACTTCACCAGTCCCCTCGCTTTCTCCTCACAGCCCGGCTCTGCGTTCAGCATGCAGGCGATTGCTTCCGCGATGACGTCCATATCCTGCTCATTCATGCCGCGGGACGTCACAGCCGGCGTACCTAGACGCACACCGCTTGTCACAAACGCGGACTGCGGATCATTCGGAATCGTGTTCTTATTGCAGGTGATATTTACAGAATCCAGAAGGTTCTCTACTTCCTTGCCCGTCCTGCCGACGCTTGTCAGATCTACCAGCATCAGATGATTGTCCGTGCCGCCGGAAACAATGCGGATCCCACGGTTCATCAGACCGGCACAGAGAGCCTTCGCGTTCTTTGCAACATTCTGCTGATATTCCTTAAATTCCGGCTGCAGCGCCTCTTTAAAGCAGACTGCCTTTGCCGCGATCACATGCATCAGAGGGCCGCCCTGAACTCCCGGAAAGATAGCTTTATTGAAGTTCGCCTTTTTCGCAAACTCCGCATCAGAAAGAATCAGTCCGCCGCGCGGTCCGCGCAACGTCTTGTGCGTCGTTGTCGTTGTGACATGCGCATACGGGATCGGGCTCGGGTGAACACCCGCCGCCACAAGGCCGGCGATGTGAGCGATATCTACCATAAGATAAGCTCCCACCTCATCCGCTATCTCACGAAAGCGCTTAAAATCAATGGTACGCGCATAGGCACTCGCACCCGCAACAATCATCTTCGGACGACACTCAAGCGCGATCCTTCTGACTTCGTCATAATCAATGAAGCCTTCGTCATTCACGCCATAGGGGGTAACGTCAAAATAAGCTCCGGAAAAATTGGCAGGGCTGCCATGTGACAGATGTCCGCCCTGTGAAAGATTCATGCCCATAACCTTATCGCCCGGCTTAAGCAGCGCAAAGAAAACAGCCATATTTGCCTGCGCGCCGGAGTGCGGCTGAACATTCGCGTAGGTGCATCCAAACAACTCCATCGCACGCTCTCTCGCCAGATTCTCTACCACATCCACGCATTCGCAGCCGCCATAATAGCGTTTTCCGGGATATCCTTCCGCATATTTATTTGTCAAAGGGCTTCCCATTGCGGCCATCACAGCCTTAGAAACCCAGTTTTCAGAAGCGATCAGCTCAATATGGCTGTTCTGTCTTTCCTGCTCTGCGACAATGGCGTCTGCGATCTCGCTGTCCACGCGCCGCACTTCATCCAATGAATACATCCCGTTCTCTCCTTATTATCTAATCTTTTCCTCTTATGACCGGCACTCCGCCAAATACATCACGCGGATCGGCAGTCAGCGGCATTTTTGCACACCTCGGTTATCATACTTTGCATTCCCTTAAAAGTCAAGACTGTTCGTCTCATTTTTTCAAATGTCCGTCTCCGACGGTCAACTTAGCACTTTTCGAGTCGAATTTTGTCTTTTTTTGACTGATACGGTTCAAATGGGAACTCTTTTAAATGGAAACCAGCAGTACTTTTGAAAGTAATATTTGACAAAGTCTTTTGAATCGTGTAAAATCTGTTTCATCTGGGTACTTATTGATGGAGGCTGAGATGGAGATTATCCTGATTACATATGTTATTGTAATAAACCTGATCGGATTGATTCTTATGGGAGCAGATAAGCTTCGGGCACGGCGAAAAAAATGGCGGATCCCGGAGCGTACACTGTTCATTGTTGCCGCGCTGTTCGGAAGTGTCGGCATTTTTGTCGGTATGTACCTGTTCCACCACAAGACAAAAAAGCTGAAGTTTTCCATCGGGATACCCGTTATTCTGGTCATACAGATGCTCCTTGTCACCTTGTTCTATCTCTGGAACAAGCAGGAAATGGAACGCCCCACGCAGGCTGTCCAGCAGGAGCTTTCTCTGATCCAGGCGCTTGATGAAAGCACGATCACCTCTTTCGTCTCCTATGAAAGCCTGATGAATTCCAGTCTGGCTACCGGCGAGATCAGTTCTGACGCGACCGAGGCCGTTGATCTTTTCTTTGAGAACTTCACATACAGCATACATAATGAAGAAATTGTTGGAGATGAAGCCACTGTCACAGTGCAGATCTCAAATATTGACGCCAAAACACTTGCACAGGATCTTTGTACTGAAATTTTGAAGAAGTCTGTGGAAATCTATCCGAAAGACACAGAGGAAGCCACTACAGGGGACTATTACCGGCTTCTGCGCGATACCCTATCCTCTAACACCTATGAGACTGTCGTTACCACCGCTATTTTCCATCTCAGGAAAGAAAATAAAATATGGACGATCCTTTCTGACTCCGAGCTGGAAGATGATCTGGTCGGGGGATTTATCTCTTATATGAACGACCCTTATATCCTGTCTGCCTCCGAGGTCCTCACGATCCATCTGGATGCACTTCTGGAACTGAATGCGGATGAATGGATGGATTATCTTGACATTGAAGATGTCTTTGCCACCTACAATACAGAATACTATTCTCTGATCGACGAGGAATACATCCGTCAGCTGACGGATGCTTTTGACTATGAGATCCTGCGGTGCACCGAAGACGGAGATCAGGCTGAAGCTGTCGTCCGCGTCACCAGCGTTGATATGACCAGCGTACTGACCAGCTACAAGAAATCTCTCCTTCAATATGCCTCAACGACTCAATCCATCCGGGACAGCTCTGTCACATTTTCTAACGAGACCTCCCGGATGCTTCTCGAAGCACTGCAGGAAAACACCGATACCATCTCCACGGACGTCACTCTGACATTTTCAAACAATGGATCCACCTGGGAAGTCTACTACAATTCCGACTTCACGGACGCGCTGATGGGAAACATGAACGAGGCCATAGAAGCCTTTGCGTCCTCCAATGAAGAGGCGGCGCAGGAGGTAACACCAACCGAGTAGGCCGCATTAAAAAGGTATCCGCCCCAAATGCCGCTGCATCGATTTCGCGCGCTTCCTCTGCGCCGCTTATTGATTCTACATTTTGTTTCTACAATTCCTCCGCGATATGATCGAGTGCGACTTCGGTCTGCTCCCCTGTCTCCATATCCTTCAGTTTTGCTTTATTCTCTTCCAGCTCCTGCGAGCCGATAATCAATGTCTTTCGCGCACCAAGCTTATTCGCGTACTTCATCTGTGCTTTGACGCTGCGGTCCATGTAGTCGGTCTCGACAATATGTCCCTGTTTCCTGAGACTGCTGACAATCTGGTAAGCGCGGGCACGGGCTTCTTTTCCAAGTATCCCGACGTACAGCTCTACCGGCTCCGCCGCCGGAAATGCCACGCCTTCGTTGTCCATAAAATACAATATTCTCTCAATCCCCATGCCAAAACCGACTGAAGGGATATCCTGCTTTTCCTCGATCTCATGGATCAGGCCATCATAACGGCCGCCGCCGCAGAGAGTGAATCCATCGGAATTGACAAACTCGAACACCGTCTTTGTGTAATAATCCAGACCGCGCACAATCCCCGTATCAATCTCATACGGAATCGCCAGATCTGTAAGCAGAGATTGAAGTTCCTCAAAATGCGACCTGCAGTCGTCGTCCAGATAGTCAATCGTCCGGGGCGCATCCGCCACAATCTTTTTGCAGGTGTCCACCTTGCAGTCCAGCACACGCAGAGGATTTTTCTCCATGCGCTCCCGGCATGTCGGGCAGAGATCACTCTCATATTTTTTCAAATAAGAAAGCAGCGCGTCATTGTATGCTCTCCGACAGTTTTTGCAGCCAATGCTGTTGATGTGCAGCTTTACGTCCTTAAGGCCAAACTTGCCTAAAAGCTCCGTCACAAAGGAAATGACCTCCAGCTCCGCAAGCGGACTGGCCGAACCGACCATCTCCACGCCAAACTGATGATGCTGGCGCAGCCTGCCTTTCTGCGGCTTCTCATAACGAAACGCCGGCGTAACATAAAAGAGCTTGGTCGGCGCCGGCTGACCATACATGGCATGCTCCAGATAAGCGCGCATCACGCCTGCCGTACCCTCCGGCTTCAGTGTAATACTCCTGTCTCCCTTATCTAAAAAGGTATACATCTCTTTTTGCACCACATCCGTATCCGAACCCACACCACGCTGAAACAGTTCCGTGTGCTCAAAAATCGGAGTGATAATCTCCTCCATATGGTAAGCGCGTGCCGTCTCCCGCGCAAGCTTTTCCACATACGCGCGTTTGCGCATCTCTTCTCCATACCAGTCCTGAACGCCTCTAGGAGCCTGTGTGATCATTGTGTTTCCTCCTTTATATCTCTTCTATACTATTCCGGATTCATACGTGCAGCGGGTAAACAGCCTCCCGTTCCTCATAAACCGATATCCAGCAGGCCGGAATCCATGTCCCGTATGGACTGACGCAGCCTTTCTTCCAGATCCTTCATATCCAGCAGCTGCATCAGATCCGGTGCATGAACCACGCGCATGAATGCCAGAAATACTTCAATATCGTAATTTTTCGATTCCTCAATCATCAACTCAACTGCTGTATCCACGTCAAACGCCCTGCGGTACGGCCGGTCAGATGTCAGGGCCGCAAATACATCACATACCCGCAGAATACGCGCGCCGATCGGGATATCCTCACGGCTTAAGTTCATCGGATATCCGGTGCCGTCACAGTTTTCATGATGAAATTTTACCATGTCCACAATCTTCTGTGAATACCCGTTTTTCAGCAGAATATCCGCACTCAATATCGAGTGTCGGCGTACATAGCGCATCTCTTCGATGACCAGTGTCTCCTCCTCATGTCCGCGCACATACTTTGCAAGCTCCAGCTTGCCGATGTCATGCATAAAACCGGCAATAGCCAGCTCATGGCATTCATCAGCGGAAAAACCCATCTCCCCTCCCACACGAAAAGCCAGATTGCTCACCGTGCAGGCATGCGTCAGCTCTTTTATCACACTCGGGCGGATAATCGCGTATTCTTTTTTATAGACCGGCGCGCCCTCACTCATACAGTCCGCACCTCTTTCTTTCTATCATCTCATCAATCCGGTCGATGTAGTTCCGGATGTCCTTCACATTCTCAATTCGCTCAATCCGCTTCTCCGGCGGCTGCGCACTGTGTTGCGCTGCTTCTGTTCCTGATATACTTTGCGTGCTGACACTCCGGTGATGGTCCTTTCCCTCCTGTATCTGTGCCGCTCCGTCCCGCACAAGCTTTGTGGACGCTCCTGCACCGAGCGCGATAATTGACTGGATTTCCTCCATGATCAGGATATTGTAGAGTCCCTCACAGCCTTCCCGCGCGTAGCCAACATTCTCGAAATTGCCGGCCATATTTTTCTGCCGGTACAGGTAATACGGAAACAGCCCTGCTTCCCTTGCATAGCGTGCGGTCATATCCATGATCTCACTGCTGTTTTCAAAGGTCAGCTCCTGATGCTCCTCTTTGAAAAGGCGCAGCCGCGCAGCTCTTTTCACTGCAAGAGAGTGCACCGTGATACTGTCCGGATTCATTCCGCGCAGTACCTGCATCGTATGCTCCACCTCAGGCTCACCCTCTCCAGGCAGGCCGACGATAAGATCCATGTTGATATTATCAAAGCCCATGTCGCGCGCCAACGAAAACGCTTCCATCGTCTGAACCGTCGTATGTTTTCTGCCGATAAAGTCCAGCGTTTCCTGATTCATAGTCTGCGGGTTGATGGAAATGCGGGTCACCCCAAAATCCTTCATCACCTGCAGCTTCTCCCGTGTGATTGAATCCGGACGCCCCGCCTCAATCGTAAATTCCAATGCGCCGCGAAGATCAAAATGCTCTTCCAGCTTCGCAAGCAGACGCCTCATCTGCTCCGGTTCCAGAGTCGTCGGCGTGCCGCCTCCGATATAGATTGTATCCGGACAGCGGTGCGGCACCATAGCAGCCACTTCTTCAATCTCATGCATCAGCGCGTCCAGATAGTCGTCTACTTTATCCTTCCAGAGCGCGATCGGGCTTGAGCTGAATGAACAATAGAGGCAAATACTCGGACAAAATGGAATGCCAACATAGAGACTGTAGCCGTCGCGGAATGCCGGCCGTCCATCGGCCTGTGAAGCATGATTCCGCGGCTTCAGCTTTTCCAGAAGATAATGCTCGCGGTTCGCGATCGCAATAGACAGCGCCGTCTTCTCATTGCTCGTATAATATGTTTTCCGCATATAATCGGCAATCGCTCCGTTTTTCCAGCCCTGATTCAGAAGCGCCATCGGAATCTTGGTCGGGCGGATGCCGGTCAGATCCCCCCAGGGCAATGTCCTGCCAGAATATTCAGAAAGCAGGCGGTAAAGTAACCGTTTCAGCTCATTCTTCGTCTCATGGCGGTCCTCCTCCCGGCATGGGCTCTCCATATAAAGCTTCTCTGCGGTATCCTCATACAAGCGCAGAATAATACGATGAGTGGCCATGGCAGCAGCGGCAGATTCCCCGGCGTTCTCCGAAGCCTCCTCACTCATTTGCGCTGAAAAATTCTCAGTCCCGGAAAATACCCCCGCTGCGGGATCAGACGCGCAACAGACCGGTACAAAAAAAACATCCAGCGAAAACACTGGCTGTATCGGATCCGAAGCCATGTCCTCTCTGCCCGCATCAGCTGCCGGCAGCGTACCGCAGGCCGTTTCCGGGCACAAATCCACTTTCACATCATGCTGAGGATAAAAGGCGCGCACCAGAGAGTGTACGTCATATTGATAGCTTTGTCTGTTTAATCTTACTTTAATCATTTTATCTGAACTCGTCAGTCCTTAAAATACATATTATTTCAAATCATGTTTCTGCCAGTCATTTCACAGAGACGTCTGTCGGCAGATTAATACGGGTTAAACTGCTTCTCATAATGGATCGTCGTCGCAGCATCATGCCCCGGAAAGACTTGCGTCTCCTCCGGCAGCACAAACAGCTTCTCATGAATGGAATGATGCATCGCGCTCATACTTCCGGTCGGAAAATCTGTCCGCCCCACACTGCAATGAAACAGAGTATCCCCGGAAAAAAGAACCGCTTCATCTGCAAGATAATAACAGCAGCTCCCGATCGTATGACCCGGCGTATTCATCACACGAATCGTAAATCCGGCAAGCTCAAGCGTCTCGCCATCATGGAAAAAGCGGTCCGCCGAAAGCGTATAGCCGTTCCCGTTCCAGATAGTCAGATTCTTCTGCGCGTCCAGAAGGACCTCTTCCTCCTTGTCCAGCGCACAGATCGGTATCATATATTTTTCTTTCAACGCCGAAGCCGCGCCGATATGGTCAAAATGCCCGTGGGTCAGAAGAATCGCCGCCGGTGTCCCGCCCATGGCGGTAATCTTCTGTACAATGCGCTCAGATGCGGCTGCCGGATCAATGATCAGAAGCTCTCCGGTCTCTGTATTTTTTACAAGATAACAGTTCGTGGATACCATGCCAAGCACGAGTGATTCCAGCTTCATTTTTTTCAAAGCCTCTCCTCCCATTCTTCACATATCTGACCGGAGCGCACCCAAATATCAGCCCGTCGTTCTCTCTATATCAACTACGCTCTCAATCTGACGGATCCGCTCAATCAGATAATTCAGCGTGTCCTTGCCGGGCACCTCGAAGGACATGGCAATCGTGGCAATCCCCTGCTTGCTCGTGCGGGAATTCACTGACTGCACGTCAATCTTCCGCTCGGTAAATACCTTGGTAATGTCCACTAGAAGTCCGGTACGGTTGTTGCAGTAGATCACAATCTCGGCAAGATAAAGACCATGATCATCGGAGGTCTCCTCTTTTTGCCATTCCGCGTCAATCAGTCGCACCCGCTCGCTCTCCGGCAAATTAACCATATTGACACAGTCGGTGCGATGCACCGTCACGCCTCTGCCGCGCGTCACAAACCCGATGATCTCATCCCCCGGGATCGGACTGCAGCACTTCGCAAAACGAACGCTGACGTCATTGATGCCCTGCACCGTGATGCCGCCCTTAGACTTTTTGACACGAACCGGAGCCGTCTCTTTCGCACTCTGTACCGCCTCAATAATCTGCTCGTCCGTGATCTCCTTCCGATGATCCTGATCATAGCCTTCCAGCAGCTTATTGACAATCTGCCCTTCCTTTAGTCCTCCGTGGCCGAGTGCTGCCATCACGGAATCCCAGTCGCGAAAACCGTATTTTGTCATCACGCGATCCATGTAGGCAGGCTTCATGAGGTCAGACTGCACGAGTCCTTTGGTCTTGCAGTAAACGGCAAGCATCTCCTTGCCCTTGATGATATTGTCTTCCTTCAGCTCCTGACGGAACCACTGGTTGATCTTATTTCTCGCCTGTGAGCTCTTGACGATCTTGAGCCAGTCCCGGCTCGGGCCGCGCGAATTCTGTGAGGTGATGATCTCTATCCGGTCGCCGTTCTGGATCACATAATCAATCGTCACCAGCTTGCCGTTGACACGGGCGCCGATCATACGGTTACCGACCGCGCTGTGAATGCTGTACGCAAAATCAATCGGCGTAGAACCATTCGGCAGGTTCTTCACGTCACCTGCGGGCGTAAAGCAGTAAACGCTCTCCGCGAACAGGTCAAAATCACTCTTTAAGAGGCTCATGAACTCACGGTTGTCCGACATCTGCCAGTCGAGCACCTGCCGCAGCCAGCTGAGCTTCGCCTCCTCGCTCGAAGAGTCACTCTTTTTGCCGTCCGCCGCCTCCTTGTAGCGCCAGTGCGCCGCGATACCATACTCGGCGGTACGGTGCATTTCAAAGGTACGAATCTGTATTTCAAACGGCATACCATTCGGACCGATCAGCGTCGTGTGCAGAGACTGGTACATGTTCTGCTTCGGCATCGCAATATAGTCCTTGAACCGTCCCGGGATCGGCTTATACATCTCATGGATCACGCCAAGCGCGGCATAACAGTCTTTCACCGTATCCACGATGATCCGCACTGCAAACAGATCGTAAATCTGATCCAGCGTCTTCTGCTGGTTCACCATTTTCTTATAAATACTGAAAAAGTGCTTGATACGTCCGTCAATCTGCGCCTTGATGCCCGCATTATCGATCTGCTCTCTCACCTGCGCGACGATCGTATCCACATACGCCTGTCTTTCATCTCTTTTCAGCGCGATCTTATCAACGAGATCGTAATAAATCTCCGGCTCCAGATATTTCAGCGACAGATCATCCAGCTCGACCTTGATCTTGGAAATACCGAGCCGATGCGCGATCGGTGCGTAAATATCCATCGTCTCGCGCGCCTTCTTCTTCTGTGTCTCCGGCGACCAGTATTTCGCGGTACGCATATTGTGAAGACGGTCGGCCAGCTTGACCAGAATCACGCGGATATCCTTTGCCATCGCCAGGAACATCTTGCGCAGGTTCTCCGCCTGCACGTCAAGCTTATCCGCAGGATAATTCAGCTTGCCCAGCTTCGTCACACCGTCGACCAGCAGCTCAACCTCTTCACCGAACTGTTCACGCAGATCCTCAGAAGTCATGACCGTATCTTCCACTACATCATGAAGCAGTCCTGCTACAATAGTCTCTTTATCAAGCTCAAGATCCGCAAGAATGATGGCCACGCAGAGAGGATGAATGATATAGGGCTCACCGGAACGCCTTTTCTGATCCTTATGCGCATCATAAGCAACACGATACGCTTTCTCGATCATGGAAATATCGTCAGAAGGATGGTACTTCTGCACACTTGTGATCAGCTCCTTATAAAGCGCCTCCGGATCTGTGAAGTCTTCCATCTTCTTCACGCTCGCGTCGGCTTTTTTGATCTGATCTGCCCTGATTAATTCGTTTGCCATCCTTTCTCACCACCCTTCCGGTTTATGCCATTCTATATTGTCTGAACAGGAGTCCTTCATCAGATGCTTCCGCATCTCCAGTCAGAAAAACAGACCGACTGTCATTTGCCTTCATAGCAGATAACAGAATCCACGTCATACTTCGCCAGCTTCTCACGGCCTTTCAGACCCGCCAGCTCCATCAGGAATACAACCTTGACCACCTCGCCGCCAAGCTCCTCGATCAGCTGGATCGCCGCCTCGATCGTACCGCCGGTCGCGATCAGGTCATCGATCACAACCACCTTCTGTCCCGGTTTAATAGAATCCTTATGCATCTCGATCGTCGCTGTGCCGTATTCCAGCGCATACTCCTTCGAAATCGTTTCACAGGGAAGCTTCCCCTTCTTACGCACCGGGATAAACGGCTTATGCAGATTATATGCTACCGGCATTCCAAAAATAAATCCTCTGGACTCCGTGCCGACGACCACATCAAAATCCAGTCCTTCCAGCTTCTCCTGAATCTGATCAATCGAAAGCTGCAGACCATCCGCATCCTGAAGAATGCTCGTGACGTCGCGAAAGATGATTCCTTCCTCCGGAAAGTCAGGAATGCTTCTAACGTATTCTTCCAGTTTCTTCATATCCTTATCCCCCTTACGAAAACCTTTTCGATACTGTTACCAATTTTTAAGAGTATAGCATCATCCGCCATTTTTCGCAACCTTTCACTTCTGTTCTAAACCAGGAAAAAATGAACCTCTGCCGGAATACTCCGGCAGAGGCGCCCATATCTGATTTTATCAGCCGCGCAGGAGAATGATATCCCACGCTTAAAAGGTCTTATTTCTTCTTCTTTGCCTGTGCAGCGAATACCTGTACGCCCTCAACAACAAGGATGATAGCCAGAACCGCCATAGCAGCCGCAAAGATAAACTGGAACCAGTCGCCCCATGCAGCGCCGCCATTGCCGATAAGGACGATCTTCTTCTGAACCGTCATTACCAGATAGGTCAGGGTAGCAGCAAGCATAAAGATCATCGGCACGAAGAACATCTTGTTATTCTAGCCGGCATTGCCAAGCCATGCAGCGATCGCCATCAGAGCGATACCTGCGAGCAGCTGGTTTGCTGCACCAAACAGAGACCAGATCTGAGACAGGCTCAGGCCGCCAAGGATACAGCCGATCACTACCATAAATACGGTACCAAACAGCGGATATGCGAGCACCTTGCGGATACCTGTTGCATCCTTATAGGAAGCCTCACCCTCTTTCAGGAACAGCTCTGAGAACATAAAACGGCTCAGACGTGTACCTGTATCCAGAGAAGTCAGTGCGAATACGGAAACCGCAAGGGTCAGGAGCGCTTTAATCACATTATTGACAGCCGTGCCGTCCGTACCGAACATCAGAGCGATACCGGAAGCAAACGCAACCGCCGGTGAACCAAAGCCGCCGCTTGTATAAGTATCATATACCATACCAACTGCGATCAGGGCAATGATACCAAGAGCAGACTCAATCAGCATGGAGCCATAACCGATCGGCTTCGCATCCGCCTCGCTCGAAATCTGCTTGGAAGTCGTACCGGTCGCGATCAGGCTATGGAAACCGGAACAGGCACCGCACGCTACCGTGATGAACAGTACCGGGAACATCGTACCAAGGCTGGTGCTCCAGCCAGTGAACGCCGGCATGCTGAACGTCGCTGCGCCGCCGCCAAACGCGGAGAAGACAATACCAATGAGCGCTACCGCCATCATCGCATAAAGCAGGAAGCTGGACAGATAATCACGCGGCTGCAGCAGGATCCATACCGGAACCAGAGAAGCAATCGTGATGTACGCGCCGATGAACACAATCCATGCAACACGGCTCATAGCAAAACCAACATTCAGACCAAACGCAACCATCAGGCAAATGCAGATAATACCGCCGATCGTAGCCGGTGTTGTCTTTACGCCAAAGCGGTTTGTCACGATACCATAGATGATAGCCAGAACGATGAACAGCAGAGAAATCATAGCCGTCGTCTGATTGCCTGTCGGGTTCGTCACAAAACCAACGCCCTCGCCTGCTGCTGTGTAGAATGTACCAGCTACAACGTTAACGAAGGAAGCAATAACCAGAAGCAGAACCAGCAGCGCAAAGATCGTGAAGAGTCTCTGTGCTCTCTTGCCCATGGAATCCTTGATGATCTCGCCTACGGACTTGCCGTCATGACGAATGGAAGCGAACAGAGAACCAAAGTCCTGAACACCGCCGAAGAAAATACCGCCGATTACGCACCACAGGAATACCGGCACCCAGCCGAATACAGACGCCTGAATCGGGCCGTTGATCGGGCCTGCACCCGCGATGGACGAATAGTGATGTCCCATCAGCACCTGCGGTTTTGCCGCACAGTAATCGACGCCATCCTCCAGCGTATAAGCCGGTGTCTTTCTTTTCGGGTCAATCCCCCACTGCTTCGCGAGCCATGAGCCATAGTAGACATAACCTATGACCAGCAGTACAATGGCTACAAGAATGATTAATAATGCTGTCATTTGTTCCTCTCTCCTTTTTTGTTTGAACTGTTCATAACAGCAGGCCACAGACCGCCTTCTTCGAAGGCTATATGCTGTTCTGAACTGTTAAATTAAAATATATCGCTTACGAGCTTCTTCAGGTCTTTGCCCTGGCGGTTACAGACAATGCGGCCTGTGGAAGACTCAACAGCAATCAAACGGTACTGGCTCCATCCCTGGAGCGAAAACTGGTAGCTCTTATAGTGACGAAGCTTCGGTACAAGAGCTGCGGCTCCCTCTGTGATCTCATTGGCGAGAATAATCAGGGATACGTCACTGTTCCTGTGATCCTTATGCGGATTCACATGAGAAATGCCCTCCTCCCAGGCTTTCTCATCCAGTGTGCGAAGTGTATCCTCATCCAGGACATCCCGCTTCACAAAGTAAACGTATTCGTGCGACTCCGCCTCCGAAATGGTGGCGCTGCGCACCAGAAAGAACTGCGCGTCATGCGAATGGAACTCCGCTTCCGCGTCAAACGGAGGCGTCACATCCTCTCTCTTCACATCGTAATAAGCCTCAAAACGGCTAACCAGCTTCTCAAATGGCTGTGTCAGATCCATGCTGTCTCCTATATTCTAAAATGATAACTTACTAATTAAAATAACCGTCGGTTCTTTCAGAAAAAATCCGCTGATTCACTGCTTCGGGCACCCAAATTCCGCATCCGGCACCCGGGACTTCATCTCCTCCAGAAGAGCCTTCCCAGCCCTCTCGCCCGGAAGCTGGATCTGAGCCAACTCTCCCTCATCCGAACAAATGACAAAATTCTCCACCGGAAGGTCGCCCTGTCCACAGCAAAGTCTTGCCGGAACCAGCTGCACACGGCGAAAGCAGCGTCTGATCTTCTCATACGGCACATAATATACCTTGCGCTGTCTTTTGAAGAAAAAAGCCATCTCCCCGAGCCGGACAACACCGATCTCCCTTGCAGAGCGATAATCTGCTGCAAGCTGGTCGTCAGGCTGTTCACCAGCCGTCAACGGATAAAAACGCATACTTGTCCTTCGCCTTTCTTTTCGTCCGAAAACTATAGGATTCTCTATCAAAAAATCTTATTCTATATAGAAAACCTGCACGGTGGAAATTCAACCGTACAGGTCTCATATCGGCTCCATCGTCCGCAAAATTTCGAAAGAATCATAAATTTTTTCTAAAAAAATCATTAGGATTCTATCACCAAAGTGCAGAAATTGCAAGCCCGTATTCTACATATTTTGACAATTATCAACCCAATATCTGCCCGGTGCGAGCTGCTATCTGACTCAATATCTGCCAAAAAAGGGCCTGATGCACCGGGATGATATGGCGTCTTACTCGTACAGCACCTCATGAAGCTTCTCAATCGTCGCCTCAAAATCCGGTACGAGCATTTCATCCTGAGACGTAAACAGTCCGTCATACGGGATCCGATTCTCCACCAGCTCGTATTCGGTCAGGCCGGACAGAGAGCCCAAAAGTGAGATCATATCCAGCGCGCTGATATCATGATCCGCAAGCTCCAGAATATCCTGAGCCATATCCGTCAGCTCCGCAGCGCTCATCTCCTTCGCATTCTCGAAGATCTCCGCCAGCACGTTTCTCTGGCGCTGTGTGCGCTCATAATCCGCATTGCCCACATATCGGATCCGCATATACAATACCGCCTGCGCGCCGGTCAGATGATAAACCGTATCCTCATCCTCTTCTTCGGTCTGCTCTTCAGTATCTTCCTTTTCTGCAAGTGCCTCCGTTTCTTCCTCGGAAGTCTCCTCTGTATATGTCTCGGTTTCTTCTTCGGCAATATCCTCTTCCGCGACCTCCAGATCCTGATTCAGATACTCCACTTCATCCTCATTCAAAGCGACATCCACACCGCCAAGCAGGTCGATGATCTCTGCCATGGTATCGAAATCCACCGCGGCGTAATTATCAATATCAATGTCATAGCTCTCTTCCAGTGTCTCAATCAGCTTGTCCGCTCCGGCTGCCGCATACGCGTAATTCAGCTTGTGCACACCGTAGCCAGGAATGTCCGCGTACAGATCGCGCATAAACGAAGTCAGAATGATCTTCTGCGTATTGGTATTGACCGTCATCACGATCATCACATCAGAATTGCCGTTCCAGTTGTCCTCCCTGCGGTCCGAGCCGATCAGCAGGATGCTGTAGATATCCTCACCGCCCGGCAGCGAGATTGCGCTTGCTTCCGAGTCTGTTTCAGCCTCTGTCGTGCTCTCCTCCGCATGAGCAGTCATCGCACGTCCCGCCGTCATACAGCAAAGCACCATTGCAGCTAAAACCATCATCAGCCGTATGCCGCTCAGGCTTTCCTCAAAGATACTCCTCATCGTTTTCATTTCTAAATTCCTCCCGGATTATATTTTTTGATGTATCCGATTGCACGCTCTTCATTCTATAACTTCTCACTTCAAAAATCAACAGGAACGTTTTACTTCTTTTCAGGCATCTTTTCCTTGCGCTAAATTCTCAATAAATTTCATATAAACAGGTTAATTAAACGTTATAATATTATATTTTTTCTAACAATATTTTCTTTTGTCTTAAATCGTCGAGCAATGCATTATTTTGTATTGACATTTTCGCCCGAATCATCTATCATCTAACAGGAAGCACGGCTAAAACTGTGAAAGTACATAAGAATCAGTTACAACAAGAGTTAAATGGGAGGAAGAATATTTTGAAGCAAACAACACTTACTAAATCTGAGAGAGAAATCATGGATTTGCTTTGGAATACAGACAGGCCATTAACCGCAACGGAGATAGTGAATCTGACACCTGAGCGAGCCTGGAAAAAAAGCTATATCCACTTACTGATTAATTCACTGCTTGAAAAAGAGCTGATCAAATCGGAAACGCTGGTCCGCACAGGAAGAAACTTCGGACGCGCGTTTACGGCTGTATCTACCAAAGAGCAGTTTGAAATCCGACAGATCACCCAAAGCAGGAGCTTTTCACAGGATTCTATAAAAGCACTCTTTGAAGCACTGCTGGAATCGGTAGAGGATCCATCGATTCTCAACGACCTCGATCAGATTCTGCAGGAAAAAAGACTGGCCGCAGGGCTTCGTTCCTGATCAGAACTGCATCATGCGTATGAAAAATCCCCCCGAAGGGGATTTTTATTTTTATGCGCAGAGCCGGGCAAGGTGTTTTGCGGCCAAAGCCGCGCCCGGCTCGCGCGGACGAGTAGGGGACAAGTCTCCCTACTCGATTGCTGTGTTCCCTATATCATAAAATGCTCTGCAAGATCAGCCTCAACTGCTTGATCTCTCTGAATTATTACCAGCATATGAACGATTCGGAGATTTTTCTGTAAATTAAAATTCGATTATATCAATATCAAAAACGGTTCTCCGCATTTCAGAAACCTCAGCAGGGAACCGTTTGCTATATTTATGAGATTTTCATGATCGCGTCGCGCACATTGCGCACACCCTTCAGCTCAATCCCGTCGATCCCTTTGACCTGCTTTCTGCAGACCTCCGGCAAAATGACGGTCGTAAATCCGAGCCGTTTCGCCTCACGTACGCGCTGCTCAGCCATGGAGACGGAGCGCACCTCGCCGCTCAGGCCCACCTCGCCAAAGGCGATGGTTTTTTCATCGATCGGCACATCCTTCATGCTGGAGGCCACTGCAAGAACAATGCCAAGGTCAAGAGCCGGCTCGCTCATGCGGATGCCGCCCGCGATATTGACATAAGCATCATAGGAAGATAAACGCAGTCCTGCACGCTTTTCCAGCACCGCCATCAGCAGGTTGACCCGATTCAGATCGGTGCCGGCTGCCGTACGGCGCGGGAACGCCAGATTCGTCTTGCAGACAAGTGCCTGGACTTCCAGAAGCACCGGGCGGGTGCCTTCCATCGTACAGGCCACAATGGAGCCGGAAGCACCTTCGGGCTTGCCTTCCAGCATATATTCAGAGGGATTCGGCACTTCGACCAGTCCCTCGTTTTGCATCTCAAATACCCCGATCTCATTCGTCGAGCCGAAACGATTCTTCGCGCTGCGCAGCACACGATACGCTGCATAACGGTCTCCTTCACAATATAAAACGGTATCCACCATATGCTCCAGCACACGCGGACCGGCTACAACGCCCTCTTTCGTCACATGGCCGACCACGAAAATGGTGATGTTCATCCCCTTTGCAATCTGCATCAGGATACCCGTACTCTCGCGCACCTGCGATACACTGCCGGGCGCGGAGGATACTTCTTCATGATACATCGTCTGAATGGAGTCAATGATCGCGATGTCCGGCCGTTCCGTGGAGAGCATCTCACGGATATCCGCCAGATTCGTCTCACAGAAGATTCTGAGATTATCGGAAAAATCTCCCATGCGCTGCGCCCGCATGCGAATCTGCTGCGGCGACTCCTCTCCCGACACATAAAGCACGCACTTTCCGTTTGCCGCGAGATTCCGGCACATCTGCAGCAGCAGAGTCGACTTACCGATACCCGGATCGCCGCCAACCAGCACCAGAGATCCTTGCACGATCCCGCCTCCCAGCACGCGGTCGAATTCCCCCATACCGGTCGTCACACGGGCTTCCGTGCCAAGCTCAATCTCCGAAAGAGTACGGGGCTTCGCAACGTTTTCGCGCCGCATCGCCCCGGATGTACTTTTCTTATTTACAATTTTGGGCTCCTCCGCAAAGGAGTTCCATTCCTTGCAAGCCGGGCACTGCCCCATCCACTTGGACGACTCATAGCCGCAGCTCTGGCAGAAAAAAACGGATTTTGCTTTCGCCATATAATTCCGGTTCCTCCAAAATTACAGTTTTACCGCCTTTACAGACACAACATCCGCTGCGCCAGTCGCCACGGAAAGCACCAGCTTGCCGCCCATGCCGGTCTTCACCACACCGACATTCACGTCCTGCAGGTAAACCTTGTACTCCGCGTCCTCCTCCATACCAAGGATAATCTGCGCGTCGTCCTTCGCTTCTACCTCAAACGACACACCATTGCCCGTGGCGTGAAAATTGTGAACTGCGGTGCCCGGAACCGACTCATACACGAATGCGCCATTGCGCTCCAGCTTCGTGATATCCGCAAACGTTTTTACCTTGTACAGATCCCCGTCATGCTCGAAGTCTGACTTCTTCGACTTCTCGGCAAGATCAAAATTACCAAAACTCAAAGTTCCATCTTCCTCTGTGCGAATCAGTTCATTGATCCCTGACATTTGAAAATCCTCCCGATATGTATTATGTAAGTAACCATTCGGGACAACACTACGTACCTGCTGTGAAGTTACCGAACAGTTACTTGTTCGACGCCGGTTTCCCTGTGCGGAAATTACGTTTCGTCCGGTGTCATTA
This sequence comes from Clostridiales bacterium, assembly GCA_020859985.1. GTDB lineage: Bacteria > Bacillota > Clostridia > Lachnospirales > Lachnospiraceae > Choladousia. The sequence goes on along the minus strand of JAJBVD010000035.1, from coordinate 61,374 downwards.
TGGATTTAGTTGTTAAAACATAGTATCACAAATACATTTAAAATGCCATTGTTTTTTGTCCATGTTTCGAGCTCAGCTTCCCTTATACCCCTTTCGCCCGAAACACAACCTTTCCTTTCTCCACGCCAGCACTTACGGAATCTCCCGCCTTTACCCTTCCGGATAGGATCTCCTCGGCAAGCGGGTCTTCCACCTTATTCTGCACGGTACGGCGGAGCGGTCTTGCTCCGTATTTCGGATCATAGCCTTCCTTTGCAACCATCTGCTTCAATGCGCCGCTGATGTGCAGTGAAATCCCCAGCTGCTCAGCGGCACGCTTTTTCAGCTCATCAAGAAGCAGTCCCGCGATGTCGCGGACGTTTTCTTCGCTTAAGGCATGGAATACAATGGTCTCATCAATGCGGTTCAGAAATTCGGGACGGAACAGTCTCCGCACCTCCTCCATCACGCTGCTCTTCATGGCCTCGTGGTTCTGCTTTGCATCCGCTCCCGCGCCGAAGCCAAGATGCTTCGGGGAGATGATAGACTGTGCGCCCGCGTTCGATGTCATGATCAGGATCGTATTTTTGAAATCGATCTTCCGCCCCTGCGCATCGGTGATATGTCCTTCATCCAGCACCTGAAGCAAAATATTAAAGACGTCCGGATGTGCCTTCTCAATCTCATCAAAAAGAACAACGGAATAGGGATTCCTGCGCACTTTTTCGCTGAGCTGGCCACCCTCGTCATAGCCTACATAGCCTGGCGGTGAGCCAACCAGACGGGATACGCTGTGCTTTTCCATATACTCCGACATATCAATGCGGATCAGCGCCTTCGGCGTGCCGAACACCAGATCAGCCAGCACTTTGGAAAGCTCAGTCTTGCCTACGCCGGTAGGACCGAGAAAGAGGAAGGAACCGATGGGACGCTTCGGGCTTTTCAGTCCGGACCGGCTGCGGCGGACCGCTTTTGCGACCGCCTGTACTGCTTCATCCTGCCCAATAACGCGGGAATGCAGCAGAGTATCCAGCTTCAAAAGCTTTTTGCCTTCCTGGTCCGCAATCTTCTGCACGGGTATTTTGGTCCAAATTGATACAATGGCCGCAATCTCATCCTCTGTCACGACATGAGCTTTCTGGCTCTGACGGGATTTCTGTGTGGTTTTCTGTCGCTGAAGCTTTTTGTCCAGCGCATTTATCTCCTCATTCGCCCGCTTTGCGTCTTCCAGATTGCCTTCTTTTAGCGCCTGCTCCCGCTCCTGCATAAGCGCATCGTAGCGCTGCTGCTGTTCTGTGACCTTTTCGGATGCATGATAATAGCCCAGCTGACACCGCGACGCAGCCTCATCAATCAGGTCTATGGCTTTATCCGGCAGATAGCGGTCGTTGATATAGCGCTTTGAAAGCTTTACTGCCGCTGTAAGCGCCTCGTCCGTAATCCGGACCCCATGATACGCTTCATACTGCGGACGCAGACCCTTTAATATCTCCTCTGCCTCTTCCTCTGTGGGTTCCTCCACATTCACAGGCTGGAAGCGTCTCTCCAGAGCCGGATCCTTTTCTATATATTTTCGATATTCGTCGATCGTCGTCGCTCCAATGAGCTGAAGCTCGCCGCGGGAAAGCGCCGGTTTTAATATATTGGAAGCGTCAAGCGCTCCCTCCGCGCCGCCTGCACCGATGATGGTATGCAGTTCATCCACAAAAAGCAGAATATCTCCGCTCTCGATCACTTCGCTGATGATACGCTTGATGCGCTCCTCAAACTCGCCGCGGTATTTGCTGCCTGCCACCATACCAGCCATATCCAGCGTCATCACGCGCTTGCGGAGCATCGGTTCCGGAGCGTCTCCATTTACAATTTTCTGCGCAAGTCCTTCCACAATGGCGGTCTTGCCCACGCCGGCTTCCCCGACAAGGCAGGGATTATTCTTAGTCTTACGGCACAGGATCTGGATGATGCGCTCCGTCTCTTTTTCCCGTCCCACTGTGATATCCAGCTTATGATCCGCAGCCAGCGCAGTCAGATCACGGCTGTACTGATCCAGCATCGGCGTCTGCGTACCGCCGCCGGCTTCCTGATGTACCTGACGCACAAATTCCCGGTACCGTTCTTCCGGTAGTCCGGTCACTTCTACAAGCTCCTGAAAAAGCTTCTGAATACTGATCCCCATCGTATGGAGCAGACGCGTCGCCACGCACTCTACATCCTTCAGCATAGCAAGCAGAATATGCTCCGTGCCAATCTGGCGGCTATCAAAAAAACGGGCAAGCTCCGCGCTGTCCTCTAAAACAGATTCTGCGCGGGGTGTCAGCCCCTCCGGTTCTTTTCTGGCCGTACCTCCCTCCGGGGAGATCAGCCTGTCTATCAAAGAAATCAGCTTTTGCGGATCCACCTGGTTCTCGCGCAGGATAACCCCCGCAGAACCATTCGGCTCCTGTATCAGTCCGATCAGCAGATGCTCCGAACCGATATAGCTGTGCCCGCAGCGCTTCGCGGCCTGTTCCGCCAGACGAAGCGCTTTGCGGGCGCTTTCCGTATAATCACGTTGCATGAAGCTTCCTCCATATATTTTATTCTTCCGCAAGCAATTCTCCGTAAATCTCATCCACCATCGCGTGCACGTCGGATGCCGGAATATTCTTGCAGATGCTCTTTGCCAGCATCACACGCAGCCGTGACCGCAGCTCCTCTTCGGCCAACAGCCGATCGCCGTTCAGAGAGATCACCGCGCCTTTTCTCCGGTCGATAGAAACAAAGCCCTCCTCCCGAAGAAGGGCGTAGGCTTTGTTTACCGTATGCATATTGATGCCAATCTCACCGGCCAGCTGCCGAACCGACGGAAGCGAATCGCCCTCTTTGATCATAGAGCGGGCAATCCCCATCACAATCTGGTTGCGCAGCTGCATATAAAGTGCTTCCTCACTGTGAAAATCTATCTCAATCAGCATGTTTTCTCCTGTTTACAGGTCAATGAAATCAATGTCCACATTGCCCCGTTCGTTCTTTTCCGCGCCCTGACTGGCTGATGAGCTGTATCTGACGTTCTCTTTCGGCTGCTCATACTCCGGCATTGTTCTTGCCTGCTTCTTCGCTTTTGAGGGCTTCGGAACCGTGGCAGGGTCATCTGTCATCACAGAACGTGCCGGCTCTTTTTCATAGAAAGAGTCGCGTCCGGTGCGATCAAATTCATCCGCCTCCTGCTCCTCTATCGGCTGTCTCGGCGTTTCCTCCACGATCACCGGCTTCTGTGCCTTTTTATTTTTTCTCTTTTTCTTTTTGGATTTTTCCTTCCGTTCATCTTCCTTACCATCCTCACGGCCGCCCTGTCCCGAGGAATAATCCAGTCCCCGGTAAGTCTCCAGCTCGGATTTCAAATCTTTCCGCTTCAGCAGCAGATTGATTACAATGAAGAGAAGCACGACGCACAGACCAATCATTCCATAGAGAATTTTCATAAAAAGATTGACCCGGTCGCGGTAGCTGCTGACCTCAGATTTCAGAGTCGTGATGGTATTTTCCGCCTCTTCCAGCGTTTCTTTCGCAACACTCACATAGCGTGAATCTTCCGTCTCAGCCTCAGTCTCCGTCTGTGCTTCCGTCTCCGGCGCCACAGTCTGCGCTTCTGTCTGAGCCTCCGTCTGCGCGGAAGCCTCAGCCGTAACATACAGGTAATACGTGTACGCATCGCCATTCTCGGCCACTACCACAATTGATACCGTAGTTGACCCGTCGGTCAGCTCCGTACCGGAAATGCTGTCAATATATGCTGCGCTGTTCGACGGCACAGGATCCAGCGAAAGAGATGTCGTCCCTGCCGGAACCGTGACATCATATTCTGTCGTGCCATAGGCAAAGTCTGGGGAAACGACAGCTCCCTCTGTCGTAATTCCCAATGAGGACAGTGAATTATCCGCGGAAAGACTGTCCGCAGAGGCAAATGCTCCGCACAGCGTCAAAAGCAGTGTCAGAAGCAGTATTGCAGTCATTGGTCTTCTGAATATCTTTTTGTTCATTATCTATACTCTCCTTATTCCTGATCCCTCACGCCTCGTCAATCGCTTTTCCGATATCATGGCGATAATACTTATTGGAAAATGAAATCCAGTCCACCGCCTCATATGCGTTGGCGCGGGCTGCCTTCAGATCAGCTCCGGTCGCGGTCACGCCGAGCACACGCCCGCCGTTGGTCACAATCGTGCCATCCTTTTTCGCAGTACCCGCATGGAACACGTAATAGCCGTCTTTTCCCTTAAAGTTCTCCAGACCGTCAATACGGATGCCCTTTTCATAGTGAACCGGATACCCGTCAGAGGCAAGCACCACGCACACCGCAGCGTTATCCTCAAACTCGAGGTCAATCTGATCCAGCGTTCCGTCAATGCAGGCCTCAAAAACATCGATGATATCCGTCTTCATGCGCGGCAGCACCACCTGTGCCTCAGGATCTCCGAAACGCGCATTGTACTCCAGTACCTTCGGGCCATCCTCCGTCAGCATCAAGCCGAAGAAAATAATACCTTTGAACGGCCGTCCTTCCGCCGCCATCGCGTCCACGGTCGGCTGGTAGATCTTTTCCTGACAAAATGCGTCGATCTCTTTGGTATAGAACGGGCTCGGAGAGAAGGTCCCCATACCGCCGGTGTTTAACCCTGTATCTCCGTCTCCTGCACGCTTGTGATCCTGCGCAGACGTCATCGGTTTAATCGTTTTACCGTCGACATAGGACAGCACTGACACCTCACGTCCGGTCATAAATTCTTCGATAACCATGCAGTTCCCGGCGCTTCCGAACTTCTTATCCTGCATGATCTCCTTTACGCCCGCTTTTGCTTCTTCCAGCGTATTGCAGATCAGCACACCTTTACCGAGAGCCAGACCATCCGCTTTTAATACGATCGGCATTTTAGCAGTCTCCAGATAGGCCAGCGCCGCTTCCGCATCTGTAAAATTCTCATATGCGGCCGTCGGAATATTATACTTTTTCATCAGATCCTTGGAGAATGCCTTGGATCCCTCCAGAATCGCCGCATTCTTTCTCGGTCCAAACACACGCAGTCCCTGTGCCTCAAATACATCTACGATACCCCCGACCAGCGGGTCGTCCATACCGACCACCGTCAGATCAATCTCTTTTTCTTTCGCAAACGCGGCCAGACGGTCGAATTCCATCGCGCCAATCGCTACACACTCCGCGTATTCCTCAATACCGGCGTTGCCCGGCGCGCAGTAAATCTTCTCTACCTTCGGGCTCTGCGCTATCTTCCACGCGATCGCATGCTCTCTGCCACCGCTGCCAACAATTAATACTTTCATAGGTTCCTCCTTATGTGCTTTCTATTCCATTGCTCATAAGCCGTTTGACAGCTATCTTCTGTCAAACTATTGTAAAATCATTACTGTGTGATCCATATTGCGTGATCATTTCTGTGTAATCATTACTCTGCCATCATTTACCTGCACCCTGCCGTTCGCAATCAGGTCGATGGCCTGCGGCAAAAGAATCCACTCCGCCTGCTCCATTACCCTACGCTGCAACACTTCCGGGGTGTCTCCCTGCTTCACTTCAACCGCTTTCTGCAGAAGAATCGGCCCGGTATCCGTGCCTCCATCCACAAAATGCACAGTCGCTCCGGTCACCTTCACGCCGCGGGCGAGCACCTGCTCATGCACCTTCAAACCATAGTAACCAGTCCCGCAGAAGGACGGGATCAGTGCCGGATGAATGTTGATAATGCGGTTCGGAAACGCATCCACCACACACTGCGGAATGACAACCAGACAGCCCGCCAGCACGACCAGATCCGCGCCCGATTCCAGCAAAAGCGCCAGCAGTGCCTGATCAAATTCCTCCGGATCCGGATACTGCTTCCTCGTAATACATACGGAAGGAATCCCGGCCTTCTTTGCGCGTTCCAGGGCATAAGCCTTCGTGCTGTTGCTGATGACGCGCACGATCCCGGCATTCGTGATCTTCCCGTCCGCGATTGCGTCCAAAATTGCCTGCAGGTTTGTGCCGCCTCCGGATACCATCACCGCAACTTTCAGCATAATACGACTCCTTTTTCTCCGGCCTCAATATGGCCGATCTCATAGACAGTCTCACCTGCAGCTTCCATCGCCTGCTTTGCAGCTTCCACATCCGCAGGATCAACCGCAACCGCCATACCAATGCCCATGTTATAGGTATTATACATCATATGTTCGTCAATTTCACCCTTTTTCGCAAGCAAACCAAAAATTGCCGGCACAGGATAGCTGTCCTTGCGGATCACTGCTTTCATGCCCTCCGGCAGCATCCGCGGCACATTCTCATAAAAACCGCCGCCTGTGATATGACTGCAGGCTTTCACGCGAACGCCCGCCTCCTTCACGCTGCGAAGTGCCTTTACATAAATTCTCGTCGGCGTCAGAAGCGTCTCTCCGAGCGTACCGCCCAGTTCTTCATAATAAGTCTCCAGTGCTTCTTTTTCCATCGGGAACACCTTGCGCACCAGGGAAAAACCATTGCTGTGGACGCCGGACGACGCGATACCAAGAATTACATCTCCATCCTTCACATCCGCGCCGGTGATCAGATCCTTCTCATCAACCACACCGACCGCAAACCCGGCCAGATCGTATTCTTCTTCAGGCATCAGTCCTGGATGCTCCGCGGTCTCACCGCCGATCAGGGCCGCCCCGGCCTGCGCGCAGCCTTCCGCTACGCCGCTCACGATTGAAGCAATCTTCTCCGGATAGTTTTTGCCGCAGGCAATGTAGTCCAGGAAAAACAGCGGCTCACCGCCCGCACACGCAATGTCGTTCACACACATCGCCACGCAGTCGATTCCGATCGTGTCATGCTTGTCCAGCAAAAACGCCAGCTTCAGCTTCGTCCCCACACCATCCGTACCGGAAACAAGCGTCGGCTTCTCCATCTTCTTGATCGCGTCCATCGAGAACGCGCCGGAAAATCCGCCGATGTTTGTCAGCACTTCCGGACGCATTGTCTTTTTGATATGCTCCTTCATCAGCTCCACAGACCGGTATCCGGCCTCAATGTCTACGCCTGCATTTTTGTAATCCATAATGTCTCTCCCTTATGTGTAATACTGTCTTTTGCTTCTCAATACGCTTTATAGCCGACTTCCTTAAGTCTTTGATCCTTTGCCTCCACCTGGCTTCCGAGCTCCTTCGCGTAGTCCTTTACCTTCTGCAGCAGCTCCGGATCGGAGGTCGCCAGGATCTTTGCAGCCAGAATTGCCGCATTCGCGCCGCCGTTGATTGCCACAGTCGCCACAGGAATACCCGTCGGCATCTGTACGATCGAGTACAGCGAATCTCTGCCTCCCAATGAAGTCGTATGCATCGGAATGCCGATCACCGGCATCGGGAAGATTGCTGCACACATACCAGGCAGATGCGCCGCCATGCCTGCTCCCGCAATGATCACCTTAAAGCCCTTCGCCTCCGCGGTCTTCGCATATTCAAAAAACACATCCGGCTCCCGGTGCGCCGATATAATCGTCATCTCATAGTCAATCCCAAACTTTTCCAGCATATCCGCCGCCTTGCTCATCACCGACATATCGGAATCGCTGCCCATCACAATGCCTACCTTTGCCATCGTCCCTGCTCCTTTCGTATTATGCAGATAGCTTTCCACTTTCCCGCAGCCACAGAGTCTGCCCTAAACAGCTGCCCGCATAGATTCTAATTCATTATAAAGTGTGTTGTCAATGACTATATAACAAAGTTATAGTCATCCGGCATTTCTTTTGGCGTCTTCCATTTTTCAAGCTGACTGTAAACATACTCAAAATCCGGCGTGCCCATGAGATCATAGGGTGTCGCCTGATATACGTAATAATTCAGCCAGTTCGTATACAGGTTGTTCGCGTGCGACCGCCACATCAGCAACGGCTTCACGGACGGATCATCGTCCCGATAATAATTCTTCGGAATATCGATCGGCAGGCCCTTGTCCAGATCACGATGATACTCCCCGTCCAGGGTTACGCGGTCATATTCCGGATGCCCCATGACAAAAATGCGGCGTCCGCCGTCTGCCATCGCCAGAAACACACCGGCCTCATCTGACTCCGCGAGAATTGTAATCTCCTTAACCTTACGAATTTCTTCAATCGGCACCTCAGTGTGCCGTGAGTGCGGAGCAAGGAACATATCGTCAAAGCCTCGCACCAGAGGAATCTTGCGGTTCTTCACGCGATGCCAGAACAAGCCGAACATTTTCTTATCCAGAAGCTTTTTCTGCAGCCCGTAATAATGATACAACGCCGCCTGCGCCCCCCAGCAGAGGTATATTGTAGAGGTCACGTGCATATTCGTCCAGTCCATGATCTCCACCAGTTCGTCCCAATAGTCGACCTCCTCAAATTCCATCAGTTCTACCGGAGCGCCCGTGATGATCATACCGTCAAAGCGCTGATCGCGGATCTCGGAAAACTCTACATAGAATTTATTCAGGTGGCTCATGGAGGTATTCTTCGCCTCATGAGAAGTCACCTTAACAAACGTAACTTCCACCTGTAACGGTGTGTTGGAAAGGGAACGCAGAAGCTGCAGCTCCGTCTCCTCCTTCAAAGGCATCAGATTCAGTATCGCGATATGGATCGGACGGATATTCTGATGCACCGCCCTGTTTTCATCCATCACAAAAATGTTTTCCCTCTCCAGTATTTCTTTTGCCGGCAGCTCGCTCTGTACTCGAATCGGCATCGGTCAGTTTCCTCCTTCATGTAAATCACCGATAACTGTATAAACACAGTTATCATCGCAAACACCTTATGACAGCTCAGTTTCCTGTCCGTCAGTCAATTTCAGAAAATCCTCCTCAGAGAGAATCGGTATTCCCAGCTCTTTTGCTTTTTTATTCTTTGTGGAATTGGACGTCGTATCATTGTTGATCAGATAATCCGTCTTTTTCGTCACACTGCCGGTCACCTTGCCGCCGCGCTCTTCCACAAATGCTTTCAGCTCATTGCGGTTTGCAAACCGCTCAACGCTTCCGGTAACGACAAAGGTCTTCCCGGAAAGGCTCTGGCCGGCACTGTTCTCCAGCGGCTTTTCAATCTGCAGCTCTGCAAGCAGCCGGTCAAGCTGCCGCATATTGTCCTCATCCGCAAAATAGTCCGCGACCGAACCGGCGATCACATCACCCAGCCCCTCGATTGAATCCAGCTCTTCCAGATCCGCCGTACGGATACGATCGAGATCCTGATCAAAATGACGGCAGATCAGCTTCGCGTTCGCCACACCGATATTCGGTATGCCAAGGCCATAGATCAAACGGGGAAGTGTTGTAACACGCGCTTTCTCCGTACTCTGGATCAGATTGGCATAGGATTTTTCTCCAAAGCCTTCCATGACGACAATCTCATCCCGATGCTCCATAAGATGAAACACATCTGCAAATGTGTGGATGAAACCGTGTCCGATAAATTTTTCCAGCGTTGCCTCAGAAAGTCCCTCGATGTTCAGCGCGTCACGGCTTACAAACAGCGTAAACGCCTTGATCTTCTTCGCGCTGCACTGCCCGTTCGTGCAGTACAAAGTCTCCACCGCATCCGCCTCGCCCTGTACGGATCTGCGAATCTCGGTCGCGCCGCCGCAGGCCGGACAGACCTTCGGAATATCCATCTTCCCGCTGCGCGTCAGGTTCTCCGCGATCTGCGGGATGATCATATTGGCCTTATAAACCGTGATCTGATCTCCGATGCCCAGCTGCAAGGACTTCATCACGCTTAAATTGTGCACACTTGCACGGCTGACCGTACTGCCCTCCAGCTCGACAGGCTCAAAGATTGCCACCGGATTGATCAAACCGGTGCGCGAAGGGCTCCATTCAATCTCCAGAAGCCGCGTCTCTCTCGTCTCATCCTTCCATTTGAACGCGATCGAATCACGCGGAAACTTCGCTGTGTGCCCGAGCGACTGCCCATAGGAAATATTCTCATAGAGCGCCACCAGCCCGTCGGATGGCACCTCATAATGCTGTATCTTCTCCGCAAACCAGGCTACCGTATCCGCCACCTGAGCTGCAGTGACCTTTTTGTATTCAACTGCCTCAAAGCCCTGCCGTTTCAGCCATTCGAGCTGCTCGCTTCTGGAATTCTTAAAATCCACGCCGTCCGCTTTCACAAGCGCAAACGCGTAAAACCGTACATGTCTTTTTGCCGTAATCTCATTATTTAACTGGCGAACAGAGCCGCTGCAGAGGTTCCTCGGGTTCTTATAGCGTGCATCCGCATCGTCAATTTCTTCATTGATCTTCTCAAATTCCGGATACGTAATGATCGCCTCACCCCGCAGGATCAGCTCTCCCTGATAGGAAATGCGCAACGGAATGTTCTGAAACACCTTCGCGTTGTTCGTAATTACCTCGCCAATCTCACCATTGCCGCGCGTGACCGCTTTCACAAGCTCGCCGCCCTGATAGGTCAGAACCACCGTAAGCCCGTCCAGCTTCCAGGAGAGCAGGATCTCATGCTCTCCGGCAAATGCTGCCAAATCCTCCGTGGACTTCGTTTTATCCAGAGAAAGCATCGGCGCTTCATGACGCTCCCTCGGCAGCGAATCCAGCGCCTCATATCCGACAGACACGGTCGGACTTCCGGCCAGCACAGTGCCGGTCTCCTTTTCCAGCTTCACAAGTTCATCATAAAGGCGGTCGTATTCCAGATTGCTCATAATCTCCGCATCTTCCTGATAATAGGCTCTGGACGCCTTTTTCAAAATGGCTGAAAGCTCTTTCATCCGTTCCAGCTTTTGATCCATAATCTGTCTAAAATCCTTTCCCTATCTATAACCTGCTTATATCTTGCTTACCGAAATGCCGGCTGTCTTCTTTCCGAATGAACATGAAATATAATATTCCCTATGAATTATCATCCGGCTGTCCGCCAGTTTCAGAGCAGATTACTGACTTGCACCCGGATTTTTAGAATTCCGCAGCAGCTCCATCATAGTTCTATATTCATCCGGGCTCACCGGCCGGTATGCTCCGGGCTTTAAGTCGCCCAGCTCAATATTCATCACACGCACACGCTTCAGCGCGGTCACCCGATAGTCCAGTTCTCCGCACATCCGCCTGATCTGTCGGTTCAGCCCCTGCGTCAGAATGATCCGAAAACGCTTCTTTCCTAACTGAAAAATCCTGCATGGAAGTGTGCGGACTTCCAGGTCTCTCAAATATACCCCTTCCGACATCTGGCGCAAAAAATCGGGCCGCAGTTCATGATCCACGTCAACAATATACTCTTTTTCATGAGCATTCCCCGGGCGCATCATTTTATTTACCAGATCGCCACAGTTTGTCATCAAAAGAAGTCCTTCCGACGACTTATCAAGACGGCCAATGGAAAAAACGCGTTTCGGATAACTGAGCAGATCGTATATGGTAGTATCCCCCCAGCGTGTGTCCGTCGTACAGACGACGCCCACCGGCTTATTCACCGCCAAAAGGATTCTCTCTTCTTCCCGGGTCAGCAATTCACCATCCGCCCGAACTTCCTGCCAGGGGAAAACCTTCTGCCCCATCACGGCTTCTGCTCCGTCAACGGTCACCCGGCCGGCTTCAATCATACGATCTGCTTCCCGTCTGGAACAGTAACCAGCATCACTCATAAATTTATTCAAACGGACTGCATCTCCCACGATGTCAGCCTGTACGTTCTTTTGCATTTTCTCATTCATAATACATCCTATTATAAACGGCAGCGATTCTTGCATGCGCGGTTTTCATTGTACCATACTTCAAATAAGGAAACAAGAAAAAGGTTGGCAATCCAAAGTCAGAAAAAGGAGCAATGAATATTCTCCACTGCTCCTTTGTCCTTCGTTAATCATTGTCTATCCTTAAATCAGATAGAATCTTCCTACCACATGTCACACGCATATCAGCCTGCCGACGTCAGATACTGAGTCATCACATATCCTTCTACCGTACTGCCCGAAGAATCCACATAAGTAATCTTAGACCATCCGTCGTCAAGATTCTCTGTGACTTCCACCTGCGATCCGGCCACCAGAGAACCAAGCTTCTCGCTGTCTGCAGAAGCTTCACTGCGGATATTCACACCGGTAGTCGTCACCATCGTTCCCAATGCCGCTTCAGAGCTGTCTCCCGAATCCGAGGAATCATCATCGGAATCTGAATCCGAATCATCGTCAGAATCAGAGGAACTCGTCGTAGTCGTTCTGGACTCAATATATGCCTTCAGATCCTCATCCGCCTCACATCTCTCATCCAGTGTCTCACTGACATCCTGAATCAGAGCCTGTACATCTGAATCGGTCTGCCGCTCCTGTATATAAGAGGTGATCTCTGTCGTATAGTCCTCAGACTGCACCACCAGCAGTGTGCCATCGGAATCCGGCTGCAGGTACATCTGCCGGAGTGTCGGCGCTTCCGTCTCAATGCCCGTCAGCTTCAGCTCCATATAGACATACACCACATAAGAACCATCCGTAACGCCTGACTTTGAATAGGTCATAATGTCATTGTAAGACTCGACTGCCACATCCATCGCTTCCACAGTCGCCTGCGCATCCTCATCAAAGGTCTTGCCGCACAGTGTCTCCAGCGTATCAAAATCCAGATCGCCGATCGCGTTCCAATAAGAGGTGGCAACTGTCAGCACATCCGTCTGATTCTGTACGAGCGTCTCAACCGTGATGACAGCATCCGTATCTGCCTCAGTCTGTGCATCTGTCTCCTGCTCAACAGTCTTCTTCGTGCTGCCGCCTGTACCGATGTGTGTCACCAGACGAACCGCAAAAAAAGCAATTATAATAAGTAGAATAATTGCCAGTCCAAGCAAAATATAACGAAGATTGTCTGATATCCATTCTCTGATCGTATCCAACATGTCTCTAGGCCCCTCCCTGATCGTGGTCATCCCCAATACCACATAAACGTAACTGTTCAGTACCTTCACAGTTACGGGGAAAAGCCCATTTAAAATCGCGTCGCGATGGGCCTTTTCCCTGTATAATATACATTTTCATACGTACCTCGCAGCAAGTGCGAGGTACTGTACTAAACAGTTACACATAAACTATGTATGAGTTTAGCATAATTGCGGGAATATGTAAACAGGCATTTCTTAAGGAAATATATATTTTGAAGAAGAAAACAGTTGAAAAAAGGAATCGAATACGGTAGAATGAAGCAGATAGTTTGAGTTCATTTTTTTCAGGAGGAGACGACGACATGATTTTAGCAGGGGATTTTAGAAACGGCATTACCATCGAGATGGATGGAAGTATTTATCAGATTATCGAATTCCAGCATGTAAAGCCGGGCAAGGGGGCCGCGTTCGTCAGGACAAAGTTAAAGAATATTATCAACGGCGGCGTTGTAGAGAAATCTTTCCGCCCGACCGAGAAGTTCCCGACGGCACGAATTGACCGCGTGGAGATGCAGTATCTCTACAACGACGGAGATCTTTACTACTTTATGAATACAGAGACCTACGATCAGATTGGTCTGAATCAGGATGCGATCGGCGACGCGCTTAAGTTTGTAAAAGAGAACGAAATGGTGAAGGTATGTTCCCACAACGGCAATGTATTTGCAGTAGAGCCGCCTCTCTTTGTCGAGCTTGAAGTAACAGAGACCGAGCCGGGTCTTAAGGGCGATACAGCTACCGGCGCTTCAAAGCCGGCTACCGTTGAGACGGGCGCAGTTGTATACGTTCCGCTCTTTGTCAATACCGGGGACAAGCTCAAGATCGACACCCGTACAGGCGAGTACCTCTCCCGCGTTTGATGTTCATAGCAGTGAAACAGCACCACAAGGCCATTATTTAAACACCTTGTGGTGTTTTTCTATAGATGGATTCCAGATACGTCCCTTCCATTTCTACGCATATCGTTTTTATCTTTATATATTGTGTATCTAGTTTATAGGTTATATTTCATTTTAAATTTATTTAATTTTGTATATTGATATATGTGATTTTGTATGTTATAATTTGTGCTGTTTCCAGGTGTATGATTCTTATTACTTCATAGCCAGCGAACCCCTTTTATCGCAGGCCAGTTCAAACAGAAAGGCGGTCTATTTGAATTACAATATTTTTTTGGAACAGATTACGAAAGAAGTAAAAGAACTTACCAACAGCCAGGCAATGATTCGTGTCGATCACGTTCAAAAGCTGAATTTTCCGGCCACGGACAGCATGACTATCCTCTATCCGGGCGAAAACGTCGCGCCGGCCATCTACCTTGACAGTTTCTATCAGGAATTTTTAGCCGGCACAAGCATGTATGCCATCGCCGAAGAAATCCTGGCATTCTGCCGGAAATACAGAAGGCAGGATAAGCTCGATCTCTCCTACTATTCAGATTTCAGACAGGTCAAAGACCACATTGTCTGCCGGCTAGTCAATTACGAAAAAAATAAAACTGTTTTACAGAAGGTTCCACATCAGCGTTTTCTCGATCTGGCTGTCGTCTATTATTATCTGATGGAAAACAGCCTTTTTGGAAGCGCAGGCATTCTCGTGCAGGACACACATCTTTCTATGTGGGAGATCTGTCACGATAATCTGCATGCTCTGGCGATGGAAAACACACGCGCGCTGCTTCCTCCGAAAATGGGAACCTTGTCCGTACTGATGGAAGAGCTTAAAGAGCCGCCGCTTTCCCCATCTGACGAAGACTCATCTGATGTAGAGGCTTCTTCCATGTACATTCTGACAAATGAGGATATGTGTAACGGAGCAGTCTGCATCTGTTTCAATGATATCTTACGTTCCGCGGGAGAAGCGATCGGCAGCGATTTCTATGTTCTGCCCAGCAGTATCCACGAATGTCTGCTTCTTCCCGTTCAAGGGTGGAATGCAAACGACCCCGGAAGGCTGCAGAGCATCGTCTCTGAGATCAATCAGGAATACGTAGCCCCGGAGGAAGTCCTCTCCGACAGTGTATACCGCTACCGGCGCGATATTGAACTGCTAAGCATCGCGGCAATCGAACTGAAGAAATGATATTTTCTGACACTGGCGATTTCCATATTGTTCTCAGAACAGAAGATATTAAGATTGTTGTCGGATATGAAAGAATCGAGGTAACTGTGAAGGTACTGAACAGTTACGAATCAAGTACGGTAATTTTCTCCTACTCGCCCGGCTCTGCGCATTAAAAAACTCCGGCAGGACATCTCATCCTGCCGGAGTCATCATAAACGCACCTGAAGGGATTCGAACCCCTGGCACATGGTACCGGAAACCATTGCTCTATCCCCTGAGCTACAGGTGCATCCGCGCTTGCTTTTCAGCGCAGATGCTATAGTAGCATATTTCGCGTGGATTGTAAAGCAAAAATTTTCTGCATATAGTATTTCAAATTATATACAGAAAACAATTGTTTTCTCTTGTTTTTCTTCATGTATGGGGGTATTTTAATAATCAAAAAGATTTTACAGGAGAATTTCATATGTTAATAATGAATGGCACCATACTCTCCCCCGGCAGTAAAGAAGAATACCATGCGGATCTTCGGATCACAGACGGGAAAATATCAGAAATAGCAGCCCCCGGAACAGCGCTGTACGCACAGGGCGGCGAGGAAATCATCGACGCCTCTTCCTGTGTGGTCGCGCCTGGCCTTATCGATGTCCATGTGCACTTCCGCGATCCGGGATTCACATACAAAGAAGACCTACACACCGGTGCGTGCGCAGCCGCGGCCGGAGGCTTTACCACGGTCGTCTGCATGGCCAATACAAAACCGGCTGTGGACAATCCGGATACGCTGAATGATCTGATTTCGCGCGCCGGAAAGGAAGATATCCGCATCCGCTTTGCGGCTGCCATCACCAAAAATCTCAAAGGGCAGGAGCTGACTGAGTTTGAAACTCTCGCTGCGCTCGGAGCCTGCGGGTTTACGGACGATGGGATTCCGCTTAGCGACGCAAAGCTGGTGGAAACTGCCATGCGCCGCGCCAAAGCTTTGGGACTGCCTCTCTCTTTTCACGAGGAGGATCCGGTATTTATAGAAAAATCAGGGAAGAACCAAACTGCCCCGGCGATTGCCGAGGATATTCTGGTTGCCCGCGACTGTATGCTCTCCCATCATACAGGCGCCGTGATCGACATCCAGCACATCAGTTCCGCCGCGTCTGTCGCGCTTGTCCGCACGGCGAAAGAACTCGGTGCACCGGTGTTCGCCGAGGCCACACCGCATCATTTTTCTCTGACAGAAGAGGCAGTTGAAAAATACGGAACGTTTGCCAAGATGAATCCGCCGCTGCGCACAGAGACGGACCGGCAGGCCATCATCGCCGGATTAAAGGACGGCACGATCGACGTAATTGCGACGGATCATGCGCCGCACAGCACAGAAGAAAAAAGCCGCGAAGACTTCTTCGCGGCGCCGAGCGGCATCATCGGACTGGAGACCTCATTGGCACTTGGCATTACCAACCTCGTGCGCCCCGGTCACCTCACCCTGATGCAGCTGCTCGAAAAGATGACAGTCAATCCGGCCAGACTATATCGCATCGATGGTCAGGCACAGCCAGGGGCTGCATCCGTTCCGTACGCTGCTGCGGAATCCATTACAAGCGCTGCCTTCCTCAACAGCGCCTGCATATCAGAAAGTGTCCCATCTGTATCAGAATATTCAGGCTCATCTTCCGCTCTCTACGGTACTATCCGCCCCGGGAGCGTGGCCGACCTCGTGATATTCAATCCAGACGAGACCTTTGTTGCGGGTAATTATCAGTCAAAATCGGAAAACACACCGTTCACCGGCATGGAACTTTACGGCAAAATTCACTACACCATCTGCGGCGGGCACATTTGCTGGAAATCTGAATGATTCATATCCTTTTGCCGCTCGAATCATAAAATTGTCAGAATGTCGGGTGCACAAAGTCCCCAAAAGTTCTGATACCTGCGATGCATCATCAAATGGTGATCACATACGCCCGGTTTTTCGCGTAGTTGGGCACATTCTTACCTGTCGTGCCGTATTTCATACCGCAGTAATTATGTGCCTTATCTGCTCTTGCCCAGTCCGGATCATAGACATAATTGCCAATCTCCGCCCAGCCGTGTCCCCCTGAGGACACGGCGCTTGCTTTATAGCCCACCGCATTCGCCAGGTAAGCAAAAACAACGCCATAACTAAAGCAACTGCCCGTCCTGTCTCCCGAAACGAAGAATCGTTTCGCGTAATAAAGATCCCAGTTTTTCTTTGAATAGAATGCACCTGTACTGCGATACTGCATATATGTCTTTGTGTATTCAAAACATTTTTTCAGTTTCTGCTTTTTCGTATCACTGCATTTTGTAATGGATCTCATAATCACATTCGCCTTATACAGAACAGGAAGCTTCTGTTTGCTGTATGAAGTGATCTTAGCCTTTCCATTCTTCTGCAGCTTGATGCCATTTACTGTTTTTGACGTGACCATATAGCCCTTTTTTCCATTGGCGATCTTAAAATAATAATAATACTTTCCTATCTTCTGCCATCCCGTACGCTGAACTCCGTTTTTATCAAAATAATAATACTTGCCGTCAATCTGCTTCCTACCGTTCTTCAGCATGTTGCCGGACTCATCGTAATAATAAACCTTCTTCGACTTTGTGGTATACCAGCCGGTTCGTTCCGTTTCCGCCGCCATAACCAAAGATGAGCCAAGTACCAGCACCATAGCCGCGATCAAAATGCCGAACAGCACCCGAAGCGTTCTCCTTTTTTCCATATACTCATTCTCCCTTCATAACTCTTCCATTCCCTGTCTCATCAGGAACGATTTTGCCGCCTCCCATAAAAATACAGCACAATCCTCTCCAGATACCTTTTCAGTACAATCTGAATTTCTTCCTTCGGATGAATCGGCTTTGTGAGTATCGAATACAGACCCGTGCGTCTGGCACCATAAATATCTGTAAAAATCTGATCGCCAACAAACAGCGTCGTCGCACGGGTTGTTCCCATACATTCCATCGCCCGCTCATACCCCTTTTTCGAAGGCTTATGCGCATCTTCCACAAAAAACGCGCCGATATCCTTATTAAACAGATCCACACGCTCCCGCTGATTATTCGAGAGCAGGCAGCACGCAAACCCCAGCGAATTCAGATACGAAAACAGCGATCTGGCCCGTGCATCCGCCGGAGCCCCATGCGGCACCAGCGTATTGTCAATATCAAAAATAATCCCGCGGTATCCCCGCCGGTAAAACTCCGCGTAGTCAATCCCATAAGCCGAATCTAAATATTCATCTGGATAGAAACATTCTAACATACAATTCTGCTCCTTAGAATCTCCAAGCTGTTACAACTTCTTCTAAATTGTTTTCCAATACAGTCTGAAAAAAACTATTTCTAAATCAAAATAAATCTAAGATATCCTACTTCTGTGAAATATGCATCGCCAGGACTGGCACAGGGCTGGTGAGGACATTGATAGACTTCACAGCGAAGGTCTGCATGGGGCAACCGAGGACTATTAAAGACTGCGCCGGTTCTTAGCGAAATCGAGCAAAAGCGAAGATTGAGCTTAGCACCGCTGCGCAGTTTTATAAGCGCGAGCGTGTCCGAACCAGTTTTGTGCCAGCCGGGCGTTTTCTATGAAACCAGATCGAAAATCGACAACTGATTCGTCTCCGGCAGCCCGTCGAGTATCTTCAGATCGACCAGCAGATCCGTCATCGTCTTCCCGACCTTTGCGCGTGTCATAAAATCGTCCAGCGACAGGAACGGTCCGTCCTTGCAGGCGTCCACGATGGAGGCCGCCGCTTTTTCGCCAAGTCCCGAAATGGAACTTAACGACGGCATCAGGTCGTTGCCGACGATCTGGAAGCGGGTCGCCTGCGCCTTGTAGATGTCGATGGGGACAAAGTTAAGTCCGCGTGCGTACATCTCGAGGACGCTCTTCATATCCTTGTAGGTGTCCTGCTCTTTTTTACTTAAGGTATCCATGCGTTTTTCGTAGTCCGCCATGTGATAGAGCAGCTTTTCTTTTCCCAGACACATCAGCTCGTAGTCAAAGCCCGACGCACGGATGCTGAAATAGGCCGCGTAGTAGGCTTGCGGATAATTGATCTTGCAGTAGGCGATACGCCATGCCATCATCACGTAGGCAGCCGCATGCGCCTTCGGGAACATGTATTTGATCTTTTTGCAGGACCAGATATACCAGTCCGGCACGTCGTGCGCGATCATCTCCGTCTCCCATTCCGGCTTGAGTCCCTTGCCCTTGCGGACGCTCTCCATGATGGTAAAGGAAAGCTCACTGTCGAGGCCTTTGCCGATCAGGTAGATCATGATGTCGTCACGCGTACAGATAGCGGTAGAAATCGTCGCCTTTCCCTCCTGGATCAGCGTCTGCGCGTTGCCCAGCCACACATCCGTGCCGTGCGCCAGACCTGCAATACGGACAAGATCAGAAAAATGGGTTGGCTTCGTATCAATCAGCATCTGCATGGCGAATTCAGTACCGAACTCCGGGATACCGAGAGAGCCAAGCGGTACGCCGCCGATATCGTCCGGCGTAATACCGAGTGCTTCCGTGCTTGTGAACAGGGACATGACACCCGGATCGTCGAGCGGAATCTCCTTCGGGTCGAGGCCGGTCAGGTCCTGCAGCATACGGATCATGGTCGGATCATCGTGTCCCAGAATGTCGAGCTTCAGCAGGTTGTGGTCGATCGAGTGATAGTCAAAATGCGTCGTTATAATGTCTGTCGTCATATCGTTCGCCGGATGCTGCACCGGAGTAAAGGAATCGATCTCCTCGCCGATCGGCAGCACAATGATGCCGCCGGGGTGCTGCCCGGTCGTGCGCCGCACGCCGACGCAGCCCTGCACCAGACGGTCGATTTCGCAGTTCCTCTTATGGACGTTGCGCTCCTCATAGTAATTTTTCACATAACCGAACGCAGTCTTATCTGCCAGCGTACCGATCGTACCGGCACGATAGGTCTGCCCCGCGCCGAAAATAACCTCCGTATATTTGTGCGCCTTGCTCTGGTATTCTCCGGAGAAATTGAGGTCGATATCCGGCTCTTTATTTCCCTTGAATCCCAGGAATGTCTCGAACGGAATATCAAAGCCTTCCTTATGTAATTTTGTGCCGCAGTTCGGACAGATCTTATCCGGCATATCGCAGCCCGCCATACCGGCGTATTTTTTTACCTCCTCGGAGTCAAAATCGCTGTAATGGCAGTTCGGGCAGATGTAATGCGGACTTAACGGATTGACCTCCGTGATACCGGACATCGTCGCCACGAAAGACGAACCGACCGAACCACGCGAGCCGACCAGATATCCGTCCGCGTTGGATTTCCACACCAGCTTCTGCGCGATGATGTACATTACGGCGAATCCGTTGGAAATAATAGAATTCAGTTCGCGCTCCAGGCGTTCCGATACGATTGGCGGCAGCTCCTCGCCATAGATCTCATGCGCTTTCTCATAGCACAGGTTACGCAGGATCTGGTCGGAATTCTCAATTACAGGCGGACACTTATCCGGGCGCACCGGCTCGATCCGCTCGCACATATCCGCGATCTTATTCGTATTCGTTACCACGACCTCATAGGCCTTGTCCTCGCCCAGATAGGCAAACTCCTGCAGCATCTCCTCAGTCGTGCGCAGATAAAGCGGGGCCTGTTGGTCCGCGTCCTTGAACTTGCGCATGGCCATGATGATGCGGCGGTAGATCTCATCCTGCGGGTCGAGAAAATGAACGTCGCAGGTCGCCACGACCGGCTTATGATACTGTTCTCCCAGCTCCACAATCCGGCGGTTGAGGTCTTTCAGATCCTCCACCGTTTTCCGGTCCTCATAATCCTCCCGCGTCATAAACATGTTGTTGTCGAGCGGTTGAATCTCCAGATAGTCATAAAATTCGACCAGTCTTGCCACTTCCGGCGCCGCCGCGCCCCGCAGAAGCGCCTGATACAGCTCTCCCGCCTCGCAGGCAGAGCCGATCAGCAGTCCTTCCCGGTATTTCTGCAGCAGGCTCTTGGGAATCCGCGGCCTGCGGTTGTAATATTCCAGATGTGACCGCGACACCAGCCGATAGAGGTTCGTCCGGCCAACCTCATTCGCCGCCTGAATGATCACATGATAGGTCGGCTGCTTTTTGATCTGATCCGTCGAAGAATGTCCCAGCTCATTTAAGCCAGCCAGCGTGGTGATCCCGCACTTTTTCAGCATATCCAGAAACTTTTCAAAGATCTCCGCGGTACAGCCCGCATCGTCCACGGCGCGATGGTGGTGCCCCAGCGGAACGCCGACGGCTTTTGCTACCGTATCCAGCTTAAAGCGGTTCAGTGCCGGCAGCAGCACACGCGCGATGGCAACCGTATCCACCGCAGTCTTATCGCAGGGGATGGACAGGCGGCGGCAGTTTTCTTCGATAAAACTCATATCAAACGAAGCATTGTGCGCCACCATCACGCACCCCTCGCAGAATTTCATAAATTCCGGCAGGATCGTCTCGATTGTCGGCGAATCCATGACCATATTGTCATTGATGCTCGTCAGCTCCTCGATGCGGAACGGGATCGGCACCTCCGGATTGACAAAGGTGCTGTATTTATCCGTGATCCGACCGCCCTGCACTTTTACCGCACCGATCTCAATGATGCGGTTGTTCTGCGGGGAAAAGCCCGTCGTCTCCAAATCAAAGACGACGAAATCTACGTCCAGATTCTGTCCCTTTTCATTAACTGCAATCTCTTTTAAGTCATCCACCAGATAGCCTTCCATCCCGTAGATAACCTTAAAATCGCTGCCGGAAGGCACCGCGTGATTCGCGTCCGGGAACGCCTGCACATCCCCGTGATCTGTGATAGCAATGGCCTTCTGCCCCCAGCTGATGGCTCTGGCGATGATATCCTTGACGTCAGAAACACCGTCCATATCACTCATCTTCGTATGGCAGTGCAGCTCGACACGCTTTTCGACTGCCTTGTCCTCCCGTTTCACCCGGAAATCGGCAATCTTTTTGATCCCCTGAATGTTGCCGATCGTCAGCTGGCTGTCAAAACGGTCGATCGTCGTCACGCCGCTCAGACTGATAAACGCACCCACCTTAATCGCCGCAGCTACTTCCTCTGTCTGCTCTTTCCGCAGAAACATCTTCACGGCGATCGTGTCCGTAAAATCAGTGATTGTAAAAATAAAGAGCGTTTTTTCGATTCGAAGTTCTCTCTGTTCTACCGTGAGTACCTGCCCGCGCAGGATCACACTGCCGACCTCACCTGTGATCGTCTCAATCGGCATCGGTTCGCCTTCAAAATCCCGTCCGTACAGAACGTCCGGGTTGTCCGAACGGCGGACGCTGCCGGAATAATCCGAATTGAAAGAACGTTTCTTCTGAAATTTTCCGCCCGAAAAACGATCATTTCCGTTTGCAGTTCGTCCTCCGCCACCGGCCGAACTGCCTGCTGCCGAGCCGGAAACGCCTGCATGGGAATTTCCACCGCCAGCTGAACCGGCTCCGTCTCCGGACCTGTGTTGTATGCGGGACGCCGTGCCATCCTGCCCCGTACCCTGTGAGGCATTTGCTGCTCCGGCAGTTCCATCCGTACCCCGGTCTCGCATCTCATGTGATGAGCCGTACGGATCCGCTGCTGCAAAAGCCCCACTCATCGAGCCAGAACCTTCCATTACTGCCCTGTCTTCTCCCTCGCTGGCCCGCCGATAATTCCGTGAGATCGCCGCCACCTCCTGCTCCAGCTCCAGCTGCGACTGTTCACTTCTGCGGCTTTTGACCGGAGCGACACGCTCCGCGCTCACATGGAAATCCAGTCCGCAGCGCTCACAGAAGATTTTCTCCAGAATGGTAAGCAATTCCTTTTCTTTTCCATCCGCCACGACCGAATCCGGAATCAAAAGATGCAATGTGTGCGCATCCGTGAAGTCTTTTTTCGCCTGATGAAAAAGATTCCCCAGCAGGGCATTATAGTTTTTAAGTTCCAGTGAAATGCTTTCCTCATAAAGCGGCATCAGCTTTTCCGGCGTATACTGGTCCGACAGATGAAAGCGCTCGATCAGCTTCACGGTAAGGACAGACTGCGGAAAGAGCTGGTTCTTGATCTTCGATTCCAGCGCCAGAATATTCTTTTTGAAGATCAGGCGGTCGCTGTCTATGTAGACATGCAGAAAATCGCGGCGATGGTTCATCGTCACGCGGTCAACAGTCACATATTCCAAAAGCCCTGCCAGGGTTCCCTCCACCTCAAGAGATGGAAAGACCTCTGTAAACGACTTACTCATGCACGTTTCTCTCCTCAATGCTTCCGGATTTTACAATTGAATTGCATACTTTTCTATACTTTACTGTTACTTCCAGTTCTCCAGTTCCTCACGCAGCACTGACAAAAGCTCCGCCTCCGGCACCTTGCGAACCACCTCACCTTTTTTGATCAGCAGCCCGACGCCTTTGCCTCCGGCGATCCCGATATCCGCTTCCTTTGCCTCGCCGGGGCCGTTTACCACGCAGCCCATCACGGCCACCTTGATATCCAGCGGAATGTCCTCCACCATCTTTTCCACCTGATTGGCCAGTCCGATCAGATCAATCTGCGTGCGCCCGCAGGTCGGACAGGATACGACCTCAATGCCGCCCTTTCGAAGTCCCAACGTGCGCAGGATCAGCTTCGCGGTCCGTACTTCTTCCAACGGGTCGCCTGTGAGGGACACGCGGATGGTATCGCCGATGCCCTCGGAAAGAATGATTCCAAGGCCAACTGAAGATTTGATATTGCCCGAGTACAGCGTCCCTGCTTCCGTAATGCCAACATGCAGCGGATAGTTCGTCTTCTGCACAAGCAAACGGTGCGCCTGCACACAGAACATCACATCCGACGCTTTAATGCTGATCACCAGATTGTCATAGCCCATATCCTCGATTACGGCCGTCTGGCGCAGAGCGCTCTCCACGATGCCCTCCGGCGTCACGCCGCCGTCGCGCTCCACAATCTCCCGCTCCAGAGAGCCGCTGTTTACGCCGACGCGGATAGGGATATTCCGCTCTTTCGCGGCCATGACCACGGCACGCACTTTTTCATCGTCCCCAATATTACCCGGATTGATGCGGATCTTATCCGCCCCTGCCTCGATGGCCGCGATAGCCAGACGATGGTCAAAATGAATGTCCGCCACCAGCGGTATTGTGATCTGCTTTTTGATCTCGGTAAGCGCCTTTGCTGCCTCCATGGTCGGCACCGCGCAGCGGATGATGTCGCAGCCTGCCGCAGTAAGTGCTTGAACCTGCTTCACCGTCGCGGCCACATCCTCCGTCTTCGTATTCGTCATTGACTGAATCAGAACCGGATGGCCACCGCCGATCACGCGGTCACCAATCTGTACTGTTTTTGTATTGTCTCTGTACATATAGAATCCTCAACCCTCTTCTGCTTACAAGTCTCTGATTATCTCCATGCTTCGATATCTTTATTAGCGTCATACTCATGAAAGCTCATTTGCATACAATCCGATATCTTTCGTAATATTATCCTTCATCCTCTTCCGGCTCGGCCGGCACAAAACGCCGCATCTTTACCGGATCGGACGCTTCCTCATGCGCTTTTTTGGCCTCTTTTGCCTCGCGGATGGCCTCCTCGCAGAAATATTCCTGCGCACAAAGCCGTTCCTTGCCGCGGCGGTCAATCCGTTCATAGCTGCCGTCCGGCTGAAGCACCTGCGCTTTTACATTATCACCAAGCTGAATCTGCAGAATATGGCGCACCTTTTCCCTGATGTCCAAATCTTCCACCGGAAACAGGATCTCAACTCGCTTATCCAGATTGCGCGGCATCCAATCGGCACTCGCCATATAAAACTCCTCATCCTCATCATTCAGAAAATAGAAAATGCGCGCGTGCTCCAGGAATGTTCCGACAATGGAGCGCACATGAATTGTCTCGCTGACACCGGGAATCCCGGTCTTCAGACAGCAGATGCCGCGGACGATGAGATCAATCTCTACTCCTGCCGCCGAAGCTTCATAAAGAGCGGCAATGATGCCCTTATCGCAGAGGGAATTCATCTTGGCGACAATTCTTGCCGGATGACCGTTCTTCGCGTGCTGCGTCTCACGGCCGATCAGGTACAGGAAACGGTCCCGCATCCAGATTGGAGCAAGAGAAAGACGATTCCAGTGCTTTGGCTCCGAATAGCCGGACAGCATATTGAATACTGCTGTCGCGTCCTCGCCGATCATCTCCGAGCAGGTCATAATGCCGCAGTCCGTGTACTGCTTCGCAGTCGAGTCGTTATAATTGCCCGTGCCGAGATGCACATAACGCCGTATCCCGTCCTCCTCGCGGCGCACCACCAGAGTAATCTTACAATGCGTCTTTAAGCCCAGCAAACCATAGATCACGTGACAGCCGGCCTTCTCCAGCATCTTCGCCCAGTTGATATTGTTTTCCTCATCAAAGCGGGCCTTCAGTTCCACCAGAACGGACACCTGCTTTCCATTCTCCGCCGCCTGCGCGAGCGCGACGACGATCGGTGAATTACCGCTGACACGGTAAAGGGTCTGCTTGATAGCCAACACATCCGGATCTGTTGCTGCCTGCTTTACCAGCTGCACCACCGGATCAAAGGTCATATACGGATGATGCAGGAAAATATCCCCTTTCCGGATCTGTGCGAAAATATCCGTCTCTGATTTCTTCCCGCTGGGGGCATCAGAAGCCTCCGGATCCATCATACCCGGAACCGGCTGCGGCTGATACGGCTCCTGCTTGTACTCGTCAAACCCTTCCAGTCCGTACAGCTTCATCAGAAACGTCAGATCCAGAGGGCCGCTGATCTTATAAATGTCATCGTTTTTGACATCCAGCTCCTGCTTTAATATTTTCAGCAGCTTCGGCTCCATATTGTCTTCAATCTCCAGACGGATCACCTCGCCCCACTGGCGTTTTTTCAGCTGCTTCTGAATTTCCTTCAGCAGATCCGACGCGTCATCCTCGTCAATCGTCAGATCCGCGTTGCGCATGATCCGGTAGGGATGCGCACAGACTACGTTGTAATTAGAGAACAGCTGGTCAATGTTCCGCTCGATCAGCTCCTCCAGAAGGATCACGCACTTTGTCCCATCCTCTTTATCCGGCAGCCGGACAATACGCGGAAGCACGGACGGTACCTGCACGGTTGCGAATTCCAGTTTGGTCTTTTCGCTCTTTCCGCCTTTTTCATTCTTCCCGCCCTTTTCGGACTTTTCGCCTTTTTCCGCTTTTTCGATTTTTTCCGTTTTTTCACCTTTCTCCGGCTTTTCGCTCTTTTCTTCCTTTTTCGCGATCAGCGCGCCGATGTTCAAAGCCTTATTCCGGATCAAAGGGAACGGACGCGACGGATCCATCGCCATCGGCGTCAGCACCGGATAGACATTCTCCTCAAAATAGCGGTCTGCGGCCTCCGCCTGCTCTTTGGTCAGCTTCTCATGCTCCGTCACAACCTCCAGCCCACACTGCTTCATCAACGGCAGCAGCGAACGGTTGTAGGTCGAATATTGCAGCTTCACCAGTTCATGCGCTTCTTTCGAAATCATCTCCAGCTGCTCCGGCGCAGTCATCCCGGAAATATCCTTTTTTGTGTATTTCGCGTGCACCATATCCTTGAGCGACGCTACGCGGATCATAAAAAACTCATCCAGATTCGACGCTGTGATGCTCAAAAATTTCAGCCACTCCATCGGCGGATTCGTTTTATCGCGCGCTTCACCCAGCACGCGCTCGTTAAAGCGCAGCCAGCTGCGCTCCCTGTTTGTAAAATATTCCGGTTTGTCAAACCCCGTCCCTGCCATGTTCCGCACCTCTTTTCCCTGTTATCTGATTCTCCACCCCGCATTGATCTCTGATGTGGGATACACCATCCATAAAATGAAACGCAATCTTCGCTGCGCGGCTCTTCATCTATCCTGCAGTTCCTGTCAACTCAGTTAAAACGACTTTCTCTGCTTCAGCACCGGCCGCACGTTAAACACCTCTTCGAAAAAGTCTACCTTCTCCTCAAAGGCTCCCCTCTCCAGTGAGAGATCTGCCTGACTCGCCACAGAAATCTTCAGCTCATGCTCTTTCAGTGTCACCGTCAGATTGCCGCATTTCTGCTGATGCGTGCGGTCCAGCGAATTTGCGATGCGCAGGATCGCCGTCAGTTTCGCGACGATCATATATTCCTTTTCATCCAGATCGGTCTTTGTCTCCAGCTCGTCATAGTAGATAAACCGGCTCGTGTTGTACTTGACAGTGTATGCGACAATCGCCCGCTCCTCGTGGGAAAGCCCAATGATCTCCGTCGCAAGAATGATATTGTAAGCGCATTCCGAGACATCCGTCAGGCTGATGAATTTACCGCAGCTGTGCAAAATTACCGCAATCTGTAAAAGCAGCCGTTCCCTCTGTCCCAGACCATGCACTTTTTTCATCCGGTCAAAAATCTCCACCGCGATGTCACCGACATTCCGGTTGTGCGCCTGACTGGCCTTATAACGTTTGGATATACTGCGCGCAGCGGCCAGAATGTCCTCGTCAAAACTGTGCCGTCTGGTGAGCAGGCCCATGCGCACGCCATAATCATAGGCAGCGCCATCGTTTAAGGAAAAGCCCGGCATCCACACGACATCCACGTCAAAACTCTCAATCAGGCTGCGGCAGATCACAGCGGAAGGAATAATTGCGTCCGTCATGTCTGAAGGCAGGTTGTACCGCTTGGCAATCTCATCCGGTGTGTGGGCAATCATCTCTTTATAAATGATCTCATACTGTTCCTTCGTAAGAAAAGGAATCCTTTTCCCTTCAACATCTTTTTTCTGTAGGCCGGACGGCTCTGTCGTGCCGGATGAATTCTCTTTCGAAAACAATTCTTTTACCGAAGCAGAAGCTTTCTTAGCAGGTTCTGATTTTGCGCTGCCAGCCTCTTTTTTCGTGTCACCGGCATCCTTTTTCACCATCTCAGGCTTTTCGATGCCAGAAGATTTCTCCGCTTCGCTCTTCAAAATCGAAGCTTCCCTCTTTCGCAGAAGGTCGCGGATCTCCTCCTGATCTTTCATGGAAAGCATCTCGCTCAAACCGCCGCCTAAGACGATCAGATTGCGGATCTTGCGGTCTTTTTGATATAGCTTGGTAAATCCGGTCAGCTCATAATCCATCAGTTCCCGAAGCAGCTTCTCAAAATGCTCCCCATTCTTTGAGAGAGGAAGCAGATTCTCACGCGTCGTGATATTTCCCACGCGGATGTTCTGCGTCGTGATCAGCTTATCCTTGTCAAACAGAGAAATCTGTGTGCTGCTCCCGCTTATATCAACAATCGCGGTCGCGTTCGCGATAATGTTCTCAAATTCCGCCGAGACCGAAGCGATTGCCTGATAATCGACAAACCGCTGCTCTGAGTTTGTAAAGACGTCAATATCGAGACCGGTCTGTTTCTCAATATAATCACAAAGAAACGCCTTATTGCGCGACTCCCGAAATGCGCTCGTCGCAAACACACGGTAAGCCGCTACCTTGTAGCCGGACATCGTGCGCTTAAAATCATTTAAGACCGCGCAGAGTTCATCCACATGCTCCCTGCTGATGCGCCCCTGTTCATACACGTCAAGCCCTAAGTTGATACGGGTGGAAACACACTCGATCTCCCGCATCATACGCTTCTGTGTAAATTCAAAAATCTTCATTTCAGTCACGGCCGAGCCTATGCTGACTGCCGCGAATAATTTCACAGCCATATATACCCTCCCTACTGCATGGCAGAAATGTAGTCGACAAACTGAACCGCAGTTCTCCCCGACAAACCTCCGTGGCTTAACTCCCACTTATTTGCTTCGGCAAGCAGCTGTTCCTCCGGCATTGTAATGCCGTAGCGCTCCGCCAGTGTGCGCACAATGTTCTGGAACTGCTTCTTATCCGGCGAGCCAAAGTATATCGTGACGCCGAACCGCGAGGAAAGCGAGAGCTTCTCCTGCACCGTATCCGAAACATGCAGATCACCGCCGTGTGTCGCGTGAATCTCAGCCGGCTTCCCGATGTCACCCTCCATATTGTCGCCAAACTGTTCCCGGATCAGATGGCGTCGGTTCGAGGTCGCGTAGATCAGAACATTCTCCGGCCTCTTCTCCAGACCGCCCTCGATCACCGCCTTCAGATATTTGTATTCGATTTCAAACTCCTCAAAGGAGAGATCGTCCATATAAATGATAAACTTATAATTGCGATTTTTAATCTGCGCGATCACTGCGTTCAGGTCCTGAAACTGATGCTTGTAGATTTCGATCATGCGCAGTCCCTGATCATAATACTGATTCAGAATTCCCTTGATGCTGGAAGACTTTCCGGTCCCCGCATCGCCAAAAAGCAGGCAGTTATTTGCCCTTTTTCCATTCAGAAATGCCTCCGTATTGTCGATCAGCTTTTTCTTCTGGATCTCATACCCCACCAGATCATCCAGCTTCACATGGGCAATGTTCGTAATCGGCAGAATCTGCACCCCGTTATCCCCGTGTTCGACACGAAATGCCTTATGCAGACCAAATTTGCCCACACCAAACTCCCGGTAAAACCGCACCATATGATTCGTAAACTGATCCAGGGCGATGGCAAGCGGCAAAGTTCCGGAATCCTCCGCCAGCTGCGCCGCCAGCTCACAGATACGGTCGCGAATACGCCTGTTATATACTCTGCCCTCCGCGGCGCCTCTCCGATAATGCAGGATTTCCTCAAAAAAGCCAACATTCAAAATCTCTTCCAGTCCGGAAAAATCAAGCGCAAACAGCCTCATAAAAATCGTGAAATCATGCTTCGCAAGCGTCAGCAGGCTGCCATCCGCGTTCCCGCTGATCTCACACGAAGTACTGAACACATTTTCATTGTTGACCAACAGAAGCGCCAGATAATCGTGCCACAGGTTTCCTTCAAAACCATAGGTGCCCGCCAGATCGATCAGCGCGTGCATGCAGGAAAAAAAGCGTTCTTTTACTTTATCCCGCTTCGCTTCATCATTCAGTTGCTCCAGTATCCGGCACATATCTTCTATAATCTGCCCGTTTTCAAAGTTCCGATACAATATCAGTTCATCTAAGTCTGTCATTTTGTAACACACCTTCCGGTAATTTCCTGTCATAACAACAAAGTGCTGTCCTCAATAGCTGCCAGGTATCCTGACTGCAAAGCGCTTTCCTCAACAGTTACCTGATATCTTAACTGTGAAGTGCTTTCCTAATAGTTCCCAAGGATCTTCATGTTGATCGCTTCCTCACGGATACCGCGCAGCGCGTTTTTGACCGCGCCGTCCGCAAGATTACCGTCAAAATCTATGAAGAAGCGGTATTCCCAGTTCCTTCCCGGGATTGGGCGGGACTCAATCTTATTCATATTCAGATTGTTGTAAATAAAATGCGAAAGAATGTTATACAGAGAGCCGCTGGAGTGCGGCACCTCAAAGCAAATGCTGATCTTCTTCGCATCGCGACGGAACACCCGCTGGTTCGTAACCACGATGAAGCGGGTCGAATTCGCTTCATTATAATAAATCTTCTCCTCGAGAACCTCCAGTCCGAAGCATTCCGCCGCGAAAACACTGCCTACGGCTGCCTGCGTCGGGTCGCCGTCATCCGCCACCTTTTTTGCCGCCCGCGCGGTATTGTCAAAAGGAATCAGCTGCCATTCCGGATGGCGGTACAGGTACTCCTCACACTGGGAAAGCGCCTGCTGATGCGAATATACCTTTTTAATATTTTCAGGCTTTGTTCCCGGCAGGCCAAGCAGAGCATGCTCACATTTGACGATCTGCTCCCCGACAATATAATTTTCAAAGTTGACAAGCAGGTCATAATTGTCCGCCACGATCCCAGCCGATGAATTCTCAATCGGCAACACCGCGTAATCCGCGGAACCCTCGGCGATTGCCTCCATCGCGTCACGGAATTTCCGCACATGGAAACAGTTGACATCCTTTCCAAAATACTGCTGCATCGCCGCATGGCTGTATGCTCCTTCCACGCCCTGATAGACGACGCGGATATTTTCACGGTCAATGTCATCCACCTCGATGAACGGCAGTCTTCCGGACACACCGTTTTCCTCCAGCAGCTGATACTGAAGCTTACGGCTCATGGACATAATCTGTGAAAAAAGCTCCTTTATGCCATGTCGGTTGAAATCATTGTGCGCCATCGCTCCCAACGTGTCCAGCTTACTATGTTCGCGTTCTTTGTCGAATACCTTTCTGCCATTCGCAATCTTAAAACGCGCGACGTCCTCACTGATCTCCATCCTCCGCTCAAACAGCTCCGTAATCTGCTGATCCACTTCGTCAATCTCCAGCCGCAGTTCCTGTAAATCCTTCATGCCGTTATCCTCTCCTGTATACGGTATTTTAATCGATTGTTTGTTTCTTTTATGGCTGTATCCATTTTTAATCCCATTTTGATTAAATAGACATTTTAGTTACATCTTACCGCGGATTTTTCTGTTTGTCCACCGAAAATAAGCATAACAAAGTGTGCAAGTCCCTCAGTCTTGAGGGGCTTGCACACTTTGCCGCGCCGATGCACAGCTGCGAAGCAGCTTTCCTATGTGCATCGTGCGCATCCCCCGGAGGGTTTTATGATATAGGGAACGAAGTTTCCTATATCATAACAAAGGCTCCGCTTTCGCAGAGCCCCTTCCCCTTCCGTCGGGAATCGGACGGAATCCTATAACAAAATATATACTGCCTGTATTGCGGATCATCGCCGAACCAATAGCCATGACCGGCCATCATCCTGAACCATACTTACACTTCCACAGTATGATCCACACGCTTTGTCCCTGACGCATTCACCACAAAACCAGTCAGCGGGCTCAGGTAAAGAAGCGAGCTCAGTACACAGTATACCGGCATCATGATGCACCACTGAACCAGCCTGCCTGGAATCAGTGCCATGAAGCTCACGATAAATTCGCCGCCGTTGTAAATCGCAAGACCGGTCGTATTGAGCCCAAGTGTGGAGCACACGGACGCCAGAAACACGCCGATGCAGACGAAGACAACCTTCTTTTTCTTCGTACCATTCAAAAGCGGACGGAACAGAGCCGGAACAATGCCCCACATCATCGCGGCGGCCGTGATAAACGGATTGATCGCATAACCTTTCAGCAAACAACCAAGCAGATCCGCGACCATGCCGCAGGCTCCACCGGCAACCGGACCGAACCATAGCCCGGCAAGGATCGTGCATACCACGCCGACCGTAATCCGGTATGAGCCCAGCTCGATCACCAGAAGACGGGTCAGAACAATATGCATGGCAACAAGAAGCCCAAGAAACACGAGGGTATGGGTATCCCATACCGTCTTTTTACTTTTGTGCATAATAAAACACCTCCATAATGTGCACACGGCATCCCGGAGCATTCGGGCTCCTGAACCGTACAGGGCAGATAACAGAACTGTGAGCAGTCCAAAGTCTGTACCTCCGGATGCCTGTCAACAGGCTGCAGTCCCGGCTGTCAGCCTGACAGCCCGAACTATCCATAAATAATATGCCCTCCACATTATGAGATGTTACAAACCACTCATAATTGCAGCAACGGGTGCGGAAAATATATCGTAAATCTCTTCCATACCAGATGCATCCGGGAATTGACGCATCGGCGGCCGGATTTTTCGTTTCATGGCGACTCCCCATCCAATGAACACTTAACGCATAGATTCCTACTTCGCTATTATTTACTTGCCCCCGATTATACCACAGTTCTGTGAGGATGCAAGCACATTCTGTATAATTTATCACATGTAACTGTTCAATTCCGTCACAGTTACCATCACTTCTAATTAAGAAGACAAATCAGGCCGCTGGGTTTAGCCCTGATTCAGCATCTTCATTCTGGCGAAATATCTGTCAAACCGGATCTCGCATTTTCCATCATAAATCCCAACCGGAATCGGGACATCCATCCCATAGATCGCCGGATGCTTTTTATGTTCGAAATCATACACTGTGACCTTCTCCCGCTGCAAATCAATGATCCAGTATTCTCTGACACCGGCATTCCTGTATTTGTAGAGCTTCAGTGTCTGATCTTTTCTGGAAGTAGACGGTGAGAGGACCTCCATCACCAGATCGGGAGCTCCATAAATACAGCGGCCGACATTTTTCTTCATGTCGCAGAGAAGCACCACATCCGGCTCCACCATCGTCCTGTCGTCACGGTCCAGCTGTACATCGATTGGAGAAACAAACGGCACGCAGGAACCTCCCTGTGAATCTATGTATTCATCCAGCTGACGTACAATCTGGAGCGCTGCCGTCTGATGGTCAGTCCCGGGCGCATCCATTTCGAAAAACACTCCGTCAATGAGTTCCACACGTCGGTCATCGGGCAGTGCATAGTAATCTTCGAGCGTATACTCTCCCTGACGCTTATAGTCATATAACGCCTCAGGCTCATGCACCTGATCCTCCTTGTTCAGATCCGTCTGCTCTGCGTAGTAAAATGCCTTCGCACTCTGCTCATGGTCAAATTCCAATTCCGGCTCATCCATTTTCGACCGATCATTCTGATTCTTCATCTCTTTCATTGAAATACCTCCTCGTTCTGTTTTTATTCTCTCTTTTCTTTCACTTTATCTTTTGCAGGCAGTATTCCATCAAAGAACGATCTCTGGATGGAACTGCAGCCTGCCATCCGTCGTCGGTCGACTTTTCATGGATGCACAGACTTATTAACAAATGCATAGTATCACATAGCGTAGTTCTTGTCAATACATTTCTAATCATTTGTTATTGTCTTTTTTTGTTTGTAATTATTTCTTAAGTATAAGAGACATCTTATCCGTCTTCTCCCGCTTTACCGCAGGAGACCTGCGCCCTGGGCGGCTTTGTGCATTCTTGGCAGCGCATACTGGAAAAAATCCTGATAGGCTCCGCAATAAAGATTGACACGATTCTTCTGTCCAGATGCTCCCACCGTGACATAATCCCTTCTGCAGCCTCCTCTGCACAGCGGATAATACCGACATGCACTGCATTGCCCGCCCTTATACGGCGTCTCCAGAAACTGTTTCATTTTTTGCCCGTATCTGAGTGCCTCGAAGGAATCCTCTTTAAGATTGCCAAGGCAGTACCGATCCTCCACATAGAAATCGCACGGATATACGTTTCCGTCATTTTCCACCACCAGATATGCCCCGCATTCGCCGCAGGCGGAACAGGAACCCGGTCTCCGCCCGCCAAGCGCCAGCAGATAGTCGTCAAACTGCCGGATGCTGACATAGTCGCCTCTTTCCCAGTCCTGATACCAGAGATCAAACAGTCCTTTCAGAAAATAAGCATAGTCCGCCGGTGCCAGAGCAAGGCTCTGTCCGGCCGGGACGTCTGTGCGAAAGTCCATACATGGAATATACTGCAAAAAGTCCGCTCCCAATTCCCGCATAAAATGGTAAACACGTCCGGGGCGTTTTGCGGCCTGCTTCGTCACCACACATAAAAGGTTCGCGTCAACCCCGCTCTGCTGCAAAAGGCGCCATGCCGCAAGCACGCGCCCGGAGGTGGCTTTCCCGTCCGTGTCTGTCCGATAGCGGTCATGCAGGCCTGAAGTCCCGTCAAAAGAAAGCCCCACAAGAAAATGGTTTTCCCGAAAAAAGGCGCACCACTCCTCATTCAGCAGCAGACCGTTCGTCTGGAAGGAATAGCTGACCTGCAGGTTCCCTTTTTTCGTTTTCCGCAGCCGTTCCGTGAATTTTCTGTAAAAATCAAAGCCCGCAAGCGCGGGCTCTCCTCCCTGAAACGTAATCTGCAAAAATTCATCGGCGCTCTCGCAGGCCCTCCGGATCAGAAGCTCCATAACATCGTCGCTCATGATTCCCGGACGGATGCCCTGCAGGCGCGATACCTCTTCCCGGTAAAAGCAATAACTGCATCTCATATTGCACAAACCGGACGCGGGTTTGATCAAAAGGCTGAGTGTTTTCATCTTTACCTCCTGATTTTCTCTTCGTGATACTTTCACAGCTCCATTCTGCTGTATCGGTTCCGTACTTTCTCAGTTCCGTTCTGCCATATCGGTTTCGTACTTTCTCAGTTCCGTTCTGCCATATCGGTTCCGTACTTTCTCAGTTTCCGGCATGTCCTAGTCGGATATAACCGGGCGGCAGCCTTCCGCCCTCTCAATCCATGCCAGCAGCCTTTCTCTGAGATCTACCTTGATGTCGGCATACGCATCGTCCGCAACAACGTTGCGCAGCTGATACGGATCCGTCCGCATGTCGTAGAGATAATCGTCCGAATAGCGGTCAGAGGCGGCAGCCTCGCCGCCATCCACTCCGGGTGCGTATACGGCATACAGGAATTCCGGCGTGCGGATGCATCGTCCGACCCTGCTCTCTGAAATCTGCGCAAACACCTGATTTTCCCGCTTCTGGTCTTTGCCCTCCACAACATCCAGCAGATTCTCACCGATCATCGCGTCGCCGACCTCTATGCCCGCCATGGCGAGGATGGTCTTTGGCAGACTTTCCGTGCTGACCAGATCCCTTATCACCTTTCCGCGCGGGTAAGCGCCGCCCGCGATGATCAGGGGTACCTTCAGGGAAGCGTCATGCCCGGAGCGCTTGTAATCATCATTTCCATTCAGATGTGCATCCCGGTTCCGCGTCCTGAAATGCGATCCGTGATCCGAGGTGTAAATGATCACCGTGTCCTCATAAAGGCCCTTTTCTTTTAGCTTTGTGACCAGCCGTCCGACGTTCTCATCCAGACTGGCGCACGCTCCGAGATAATCCGGATACTCTTCCGCCGCGTTCCCTCCGAGCGCGCGCAGATCCTCCGGCAGCACAAAATCCCTGAATCTTTCCCTGGAGCCGTGCGGTCCTTCGTGATGCGCGTGGTCATTCTGGTGGTGCGGCTCTATCTGCGAAACTGTCAGGAAAAACGGCCTGGTCCCGTCATATGCTTCCAGAAACTCCAGCGCCATGTCATTGATGCAGTCCGCGCGGTAGCCCTTAAACTCGATCTTATGGTTATTTTCATCAAAAACAAAACCGTCATAGCCATGCGAGGTAAATTCCAGCACGTCCGCCGCTCTCCAGTATCCGGAATAGCCGCCCCGCAGTTCCCTCGGGATTGGAGTCACCGTATGATCGATCCGCGGCTTCTGATCCAGCTCGCCGTCACTGGCAAGGTGCCATTTCCCCACATAAGCCGTCTCATACCCGGCCTCCTCCATGTAGGAAGCGAGTGTTTTTACCCCGGCAGGGAGTATGATATTATTTCGGAAGCAGCCGGTTTCCGTCGGATACCGTCCGGTCTGAAACAGCGCCCGGCACGGTCCGCAAACCGGCTGCGGTGAAAACGCGTTCTCAAACCGCACTCCCTCGTCCGCGAGACAGTCGATATTCGGCGTGACCGTCAGAGGCTGTCCGTAGCAGCCGCAGGTATCCGCGCGCTGCTGGTCGCTGAAATAAAAGACAATATTTTTTTTATCCATCTTATCCCATTCAGATCGTATTCCAGACGATCTCTCCCTCTTTCAAATGACAGGAAACCCAGTTCTCCCCATCGCACACCCTCGTCTCCTGCGGAACCATCGTGTTGTTCAGCACCGCGTATTTTCCGGCATCCGGATACGCATGCACCTCACATGCCGGGTTGGAGGAATACCAGCGATGGAGCTCGTCCGTCCGATGCGCCGCATAATAAAGCGCCCGGAGCAGCAGCCGCGTGTTTTCAAAGCTGTATGGAAGCCCTGCCAGATATACGCCGCACCCCTGTCCGTACGGGTGCGCGGCCGCGTGCACCTCGCCATCTGAGTACTCTATGATCTCTGTCGTCTCATCCAACGCATAAATATTTTTCATACTCTCGCCAAAATCGAAGGGTTCCGTCCGATCTCCGCGGATAAAGTGATCCGTCTGTTCCTCCGTAAAATACTTATCTGTCGAGAGTGTAAAGCCCAGTTCCTTATCTACCCCCAATACATCCGCGAGCTGGAAAAACCGCCCGTTCGCATGGCAGGCTGTCGGCTCTCCGACGCCCACAAATCCGCCGCCCCGGTAAACCCAGCCGCGAATGGCTGTAATCAGCTTTTCATCCAGCCACTCCCCGCCGCCGGAAAACGCTGTCATTGCGTCGCCTGCATTGATAATAACATCGACATCCTCCGGGATGCCGTTCTTCCGGATATCCTGAAAACTCAGAAACGAGACGTCAACCGCCATCCCGCTTAAGCTCTCCAGTATCCCCATGTAAGAATAGCATTGCTTATAGCGAAGTTCATGCGCCACCATATAGGGCTGCCAGGAGCGAAGCGCGCCCCAGGAATTCAACACGGCTACCTTCAGTCCGCAATAGGGACGTTTCCCTCTGATATTGTCATAGATGAGGCGGAACTCCTCCGTCACTTTCGCGATATAATCCACGAAGTCAGGAAATTTGTACGCAAGACTTAAATAACCGCCGTACCCGATCCGGTCGACCGGCTTACGCATGATCGCGCGCCTTGCCGTAATCCAGTTTCTCATCGCTTCCGGCACCGGGTCATTTCCCTCATAAAAGGTATCCGGGAAGAAATACGGCAGAAAACGCCCTTCTGTATACTTCACATGCGGAATTTCCGAAATCAGCCGCAGGCTCACGCCGCCGCCGACGCTGCCGACCACCGCATCCAGCCCGATCCCGGCAAAGTACTTCCCATAGGGTTCTGTACCGATCCAGTTGTCGCCGAGGAACATCATTGCCTCACGGCCCGCTTCATGTACAAGATCCACCAGTTCTTTCGCTTTCTTCGCGACAAAACGCTGTATAAAATCCATATAGTCCAGATACTGCGGACTGGGAATCCGGAACGTGGAATTGTAATATCCATTGTCCACAATATCTTCCGGACGCAGCGCATATCCGTATTCCCGCTCGAATTCTTCCAGCGCCTGTACAGAAACTGTCGCCCCATAGCCAAACCAGTCTACGAATTTTTCTTTTTTCCGGTCATTAAAAACAAGAGTAAAATGATAAAAAAAGGTGGTAAAACGCACCACATCCGTTGCAGGATTGTCTTTCAGCCACTGCACCAGATATTCTTTCGCAAAGTTCCAGGAGCTTTTCCCCCTCACATCAAACGGGATCTCATGCGGCTTCTCCCCCCAGTCATTGGTGATGTGGTTGTACATCTGTGTCGGATCCCAGATGGCATATACAAGGAACGACACCGTATATTCATGAAACGGAACCGTCTCGACTGTGACCAGATGCTTTTTGGTATCCAGTTCCCATGAATTTACAGGAACAACCGCCCCCGTCGTCCGGTCGATCACTTCCCACCACTTCTTCGGGTCATGAAGATAATCCGGAATCACCTGCTCCTGAAAATATCCGTCCATAAAACTGATGGCGAGCCGCCCGCTGACCGCCGTGCAGCGCTTCGACATCAGGTATAACTGCTGACACTCCTCCATATGCTTCTCGGCAAATTCATTGTGCCCGCGTGCCACAAAATAAGTCGAGTAGATTTTCGCATCCAGAGCCTTCAATTCGTCGTCCAGCTTTGTTCCGTCGCTGTCACGGATGGCGTCCGCACCCCACTTCGCTAAGATTTCTTTCGTTTCCTTTAAGAAATGCGCCTCACCCGGAAGCGTCACCCGGCCTGTTCCCTTTTTCATCCTGTCTCCTCCCTCATGTCGTTTTCTGTTTGATGTCCCTTCGCAATACCTGTCGCCGTACCCTTTTTTTGCTCGGATCATGTGTTGCCGGAGTCGGGAGAGCCTGACGCAGATAATGTCTGCGGATTCTCCCGGCTGCGTTCTGACCGCGCCTGAACCGAAAAAGAATACTCCGAAGGCGTCATTTTCGTAATTGTTTTAAACTGTCTGGAAAAATAATGTACGGATGAGTACCCGAGAAATTCAGATATCTGCGTAAAGTTCATCTGGTTTTCCCGGATCAGCTGTTTCGCATATTCTACCTTCATCTGCAGAAAAAACTGGATCACACCGCAGCCATTCTGTTCGCGGAACAAAGCCTGCAGCTGTGAGCGGCCGATCAGATTGTCATGGCAGATCTGCGTGATCGTCAGAGTTTCCCGCACATGTTCCTCCAGATAATACAGAATTTTGCTGTACGTCCCGGACACGTTCTTCGCATTCATCTGCGGCAGGATCACAGAAAGCTGCGGAATCGTGTTGCGGCGGATCAGCGAGATAAGCAGCTGCTCCAGATACATACTCATCAGCTGTTGCGACCCGAACATACTGTCCGGACGGGTCTGCATCTTCTGCAGATACGGATCGTCCAGCGGGGAGGCAAGGCAGTGTCTTGCCTCCGCGACCAGCTGCCCCAGAAGATCCCGCTCTGAGTCCGAAAGCGTCAGAATCCGGCTGTCAAAAAAATTCATGGCCGCAGAATGGCATTCAAAGGATACAACGATAACGATCGGCGCGCTTTTTTTAGCGGCGCTCAGTGTATGAAATTCATTCGGTTTATGAAAGATCACCTGCCCACTGGAAAGAAGATGACTGCCATTATCTGTCCTGACCTCCGCGTTTCCCTTATCCAGATACTGGAATTCCCAGAAATCATGCCGTTCCCCGGGAAAATCAAAATCGCTGCGGTATTCAAAATAATGAACCGTGTAGAGCGCGCTTACCTCAATATCCGTATTCAGCGCAATTCTCTCATATGCCATGATGACCGCCTTATCCTTTCACACCGCCGCCGGTGACGCCCGCGATGATCTTCTCTGAGAGCAGCAGATAGAGGATAAATGTCGGCAGGAACACGATCATGACCGCCGCAAACAGTCCGCCGTAATCTCCCGTCTGCTTCAGCGCGCTGATGATGGTATAAAGTCCGACGCCGACCGAACGTTTCGAATCCGTACTCGCGAAAACGAGCGACATAAAATATTCGTTCCAGATGGCCAGAAAATTGAAAATGCTGACCGTCACGATACCGGGCTGCGCCAGCGGGAACATGATCCGCCAGAAGGTCATGATCGGGGAACACCCGTCAATCGCCGCGGCCTCCTCGTACGCCCGTGAGAGTGTTGCGAAAAAATTGATCAGAAACGTCGTTGTATAGGGAATATTGATCGCCACATACAGAAAGATCAGCAACACCCTGCTTCCGGTCAGATGAAGTCTGGTCGTGACGGAAAGCAGCGGCAGGATGATCATGATCTGCGGCAGACTCATCGCCGTGACAAAGCTGGTCTTGATCACGCCGTTCCCGAGGAACGTAAAGCGTGCAAGCACATAGGCCGCCGGAGCACAGACCAGGATCAGCAGGATCATGGACGAGGTGGCATACAGCAGCGAGTTCATGAAATAGACCGAGACATGCTGGGTCGTCCACGCCGTGACATAGTTTTCAAAATGCCAGTTGCTGATGCCTGACAGGAGTGATTTGAATACTTCTCCTTTAAAAATCGAGCCGGAGGTCGAAAGGCTCGCGGCCAGAATCCAGCCCACCATCGATACGGTAAATACCAGCCAGATCAGAAGCAGAATATATCCGGGAAGCAGCCGCACTTCTTTCCGCCAGTTAAAGGGCTCGTGATATTTTTTTTCTTTTGTCTTTTTCCGAAATGCCATCTTCTGCCCCTCCCTTCTAATATTCCAGATCATCATCTTTGATCAGATGGTTCATCAGGAAGAAAATCAGCAGCACACACAGGGCCAGAACACAGCCGATCGCAGCGCCCGCGCCCGCATCCGTCTCCGTGATCGTTTTGCTGCCGAATACAAGATCATACATATAGATCATCGGCACGATCGTGCTGTTCTCTGATGTCACTGGTGAGAACATCTTCGACCAGACGAAAAACGCGACTGCGTTCACGCTCCAGAACGTCAGGTTCATCTTCAGCGTTCCCTTCAGAAGCGGCATGGTGATGTAGCGGAACTGTTTTATTTTACCAGCGCCATCGATCGTAGCCACCTCAAACAGATCCTGCGGAATCTTTTCAATACCGCTGATCCAGATCAGCATATAGTATCCGACCGCGCCGAAAACGAACGCAATGATCATCGCCCAGAGCTTCATATCCGTGCCCAGCCATTTGATCTTTGAAAGAGAGGTAAGCCCCAGCGCGCCGAAAAAGTTATGCAGCAACCCATAACGCTCGCTGAACACATAATACATCCACATTGCCGCCAGAGCGACAGCACTGACCACATTCGGCATATAGATCACAGCCCGGAAAAAGGATTTAAAGCGGATCCCGCTCGTTAGGATCACGGCAAACAGAAGGGAAAGGAGCATCGTCGCGATTCCTCCGACTCCCCAGATCGTAAGCAGGTTTCGCATGGAACGCCAGAACGTATTTTTCGAAAAAATGTTCAGATAATTCCCCAATCCGGTAAACTTCCACTCCGAAACAGCCGTACTCGGGCGTTCTACTGCGAAAAAGCTCATCAGCACGGTCCGGATGACCGGATAGATAAATACGATGGAAAAAATCAGCAGTGCCGGTGTCAAAAAGACGACCATCATTTTCTTATTCTTCTTCATATGAGATCCTCCTTCACAGCCCGATTCCTGCCTGCGCGGATACAAGTCAGACCCTCACCAGGCATTACGCCTCAGCATCGGTCCAACTTACAACGCGCAGAACGAAAACGCCCGCACATAGGAATGGGGGCTGCGAAAACCTGACCGCAGCCCCCTATAATGCAGCATAATCCTACACCGCCCCACGGTGTTTCCTGAACCTTCCTCTTCAGATCAGCCTGACCTTATAACTGTCTGCGTATAAGATCAGCAGTCTGGAAGACGAGGTGTTATCAGTTAGTTGCTTGCAGCCTCCAGTGTATCCACAAACTCCTGAGCAGTGATCGTTCCTGCGAAGAGCTGTGCGCCGGCTTCCTGAATCGTCTCTGTCATATCTGCATTGTCGTCAATTCCGCAATCCCACTCATAGCTTGTGGTAGCAGCATCAAAAGCATCCTTGCAGTTCGCCAGAAGCTCCGGCCACTCGGTATTGTTCGGATCTGCCGGAATGGAATCCGTTGCTACGGAAAGAGCCGCATCGCCTTCTCCGCTCACGATTGCAAGCGCCAGATCAAATGCTTCCTGCGCATGCTCGGAATTCGCGCTCACGGAGATCCCCTGT
Organism: Clostridiales bacterium; assembly: GCA_020859985.1. Lineage (GTDB taxonomy): Bacteria > Bacillota > Clostridia > Lachnospirales > Lachnospiraceae > Choladousia. The sequence continues at coordinate 19,328 of JAJBVD010000035.1, read as the reverse complement.
GCGCCTACCATCATCGCTTCCGTGCCGTCTACGCCGCCGTCAACTGCCGGGTAAGAGAACATGCCCCACTCAAGATCGGAATCCGTATTGCCTTCGATCTCAGCCGGTACCCAGGACGCATTTACCACCATAGCGGTCTCGCCATAGCCGACCTCGTTCTCACCTTCCGGATATGCGCCCGGCGCATACTCAGACAGATAACCATTGTCTACGAGTGCCTGCATATCCTCAGCCATCTTCAGAACAGCTTCATTCTCAGCCCAGTCGCCGTTGTTTACTACTTCTTTTACGCCGTCCTGTCCAAGATATCTTGCCAGATGGTAGCCAAGATTCAGATTGATATAAGCATCGTCAAGTGTCAGCGGTGTATAGCCCGCATCTTTGATTGCCTGGCATACCTCAAGGAACTCATCCCAGGTCGTCGGCTCCTCTACGCCAACTTCTTCAAAGATTGCTTTGTTATAGAAAATACCGGAGATATACGGCTGATACGGCAGGCATGCAAGGGAGCCGTCCGCCCATCCCGTGACCGCAGAGGTAAGAGCCTCGTTGGAAAGGCTTGCGTAATCCACGGCTTCCGCCATCTCGGTCAGATCCAGCGCATAGTCCCCGAATGTCTGAGAAAGTCTCTGGAAGTCGTCCTCATACAGATCAATCGTCTCTCCGGCGTCCAGAGAAGCAGCGATCAGCGTTGTGATGTCGCGGCCTTTCCACTCAACATTTACCGTCACACCGGTAGCTTCCTCATAATCATCAATGATCTCCTGAATCGCGATGGCCTGGCTCTCACCCTCGGACCACATTGACCAGTAAGTAATCGTCACTCCCTCTTCCGCGGAAGCGACAGCCGGAACCACACCGACAACCATGGCAGAAGCAACTGCCACACTGAGAATCTTCTTCGCGTTCATAATTCTTCCTCCTTAATTATAATAGCAACAATGAAAGACCGCAGCTGTTCCATCCTTTGAACCGTTCTGTTCCATCGCAGCTACGGCAGGCCATTTTTTGCAGATTTGTCTATTTATCAAAATATTCGAATCCGCTTTTCATTTATTTTAGCATTTTTATACAAATTTCATTTGCACATTCGTTCGATATTTTTGTACGATTGTGCAAATTTTATTTTTCAAATACCTTTGCCGTCTTTTTCAGCCAGTCCGTCACCGGCAGATGCTGCGGACATACGCCCTCGCACTGCCCGCACTCCACGCAGTCAGAAGCTTTGCCATGCTCTTTGGACAGCTCCGTATAGCGTTCCTTATGCGCAGGATCTCCCTTGTCTTCCTGTTCCGCGTTGTAAAGCGAGAAATAATCCGGAATCGCGATATTCATCGGGCAGCCCTCTACACAGTAACGGCAGGCCGTGCACGGAATCTTCGCCGCCTCATGAATGATATCCACTACGTCATGCAGAAGAAGCTGCTTCTCTTCTTCGGTGAGCGGCGCCATATCCTGCATATAGCCGCTGTTGTCCTCCATCTGTTCCATAGACGACATTCCGCTTAAGACGATCATCACATTTTCCAGACTTGCCGCGAAGCGGATAGCCCAGGACGCGTTCGACCAGTCCGGATGAACGTTTCTTAACAGTTCTTCCGCCTTCGCAGGCAGCTTCGCGAGCGTACCGCCCTTGACCGGCTCCATGACGACGACTTTCTTGCCATGCTTTACCGCAGTCTCATAGCATTTGCGGGACTGTACGTCCTTGCTCTCCCAGTCCAGATAGTTCAGCTGCAGCTGCACAAACTCCACTTCCGGATGATCGCTCAGGATCCGGTCGAGCACCTCCGCCTTATCATGGAACGAAAAACCGATGTGGCGCACCTTGCCCTCCGCCTTTTTCTGCGCGATAAAGTCAAAGCAGCCCATCTGCTGCACACTTTCATAGCGATCCCCGCCCAGCGCATGCAGGAGATAATAGTCAAAATACTCCTCGCCGGTCTTCTCCAGCTGTTCACTGAAAATGCGTTCCATATCCTCCGCTTTTTCCAGCTGGAAAAGCGGCAGCTTGGTCGCCAGCGTATAGCTGTCACGCGGATAACGCTTTGTGATCACATCCTTCACCGCGCGCTCACTCTCGTAATCGTGGTACATATACGCGGTGTCAAAATATGTAAATCCGCGCTCCAGAAACAGATCCGCCATCCGACAGACCTGCTCCTTGTCGATACTCTTCGGATCATCCGCATTCAGCTGCGGAAGCCGCATCAGACCAAAACCTAATTTTCCCATTTTCTTTTCCTCCTGTTTCATATTTTGCAGTCGTTTCCTGTGATTGAGATAAGGCATCCCGGCAATAACCGGATAACTGATCCTATACCATGATAATTTGTTTAGAAAACTGCTAAGATACCGAACAAGTAACTGTTCAGTACCTTCACAGTTACGAGGGAAAAGCCCATTAAAATCGCTTTGCGATGGGGGCTTTTCCCCATATACTATACACTCTCATACGTACCTCGCAGCAAGTGCGAGGTACTGCCCTGAATAGATACCCAAACCTACATATCTACAGAAGAAATTCCGCCATCACAGGATTGCTGATATCCACCCCCCGCGGTGTCAGGGAAATCCGGCCGTTCTCCCGTTTCAGCAGCCGCAGGGAAATCAGTTTCTTAAGGACTTCCCCATACACTGCGTCGATTGGCCGGCGAAACCGGTCAAAGAATTCCTGCTCCGACACACCGGAAAGCATGCGAAGCCCTAAGAACATAAACTCTGACATTTCATCCTCTGTGGAGAGAATTTCATGTTCCAGGTCTGTTGTATCCTGCGAGTCTGTTGTATCCTGCAGATCTTTCGATTGTACAGACCTTGCTTTGCACTGTAAAGCCTCCTTCACCTGCTCCGCATACTCCGCATGGTCCACGGGGTTCTTGCAGCGGACGCTTACCAGCTGATGCTGAAGCGGATATCGAAGCAATGAAGCCGCTCCAAGTCCGAATCCCATATATTCCGTCCCCCGCCAGTAGCCGATGTTATGGCGGCACGCATAACCAGGGCGGGCATAATTAGAAATCTCGTAATGCTCATATCCCGCTTCCCGCAGCATCTGTTCTGTCAGCCCGTACATCCGGCGTTCGTCATCCTCTGATGGAAGAAAACAGGGCATATCCCCATTCGCACGCCGTTCATCGTCCTCATGATATTTGTCATAAAACGGCGTACCCTCTTCGATAATTAAACTATACGACGAAATGTGTTCCGGCGCAAGCTTTAAAATTTTCTGCAGTGTCCGCTCCCACGAGGGAAACGTCTGGCCCGGCAGCGCGGACATCAGATCCACATTGATATTGGAAAAACCTGCTTTCCGCGCCGCTTCATATGAGCGCAGAAACATCTCCCAGGTGTGAATCCGCCCAAGTTCGGCCAGTTCCGCGTCATCCGCAGACTGTACGCCGAAGCTGATGCGGTTGACGCCGGCTGCGCGGTATTCTTTCAATTTCCTCTCTTCATCAAGTGTGCCCGGATTGCACTCCATGGTGATCTCTGTCCGCGTCAAACGGCTGTCCGAAGACGGTTCCGCATCGTCAGCAAAGTGAAACTGTGCGCGCAGTTCCTCCAGAATCGCGGCAATCTGCTCTCCTGAAAGCAAAGAAGGCGTACCGCCGCCGATGAAAACGCTTGTGACCATATAGTCCTCATCTTGTAAAAATGATCCTCGCGGCGCGCTCACCGGCCGCCCCTGACGGATTTCCTCAATCAGCGTCCGCACATAATGGTCACGCTGTTCCTCTTTCGCTGGTGCGGAGAGGAAATCACAGTAGGCGCATTTTCTCACACAGAACGGAATATGGATGTAAATCTCAAGTTCCCGCAAGGTGCTCCTCCTCATGATCAGCTGAAGAGCCTTTACTTTTGAAATCTTCTATTTGTGCTTTTAATTTCTCATTCTCCTCTGCCAAATCATTTTTTTCAGTTTCTAATTCAGACAATTTTTCCTGCAAAGATTGTATGGTTTGCAAATTATGTTCAAATTCATATTGAAAACTCGGAAAATACTTTTTTAATACAAGGGTTTCAATCTGTTTATATGTATCAGAAGACGGAGGAATCTGTCCTTCCTGTTTATATAATATACGATTTATGCTTACAGTGCGTAAATCATTTAATTTCAAAATTGAATCGTGTGATATAAAAGAAAAATCACTGTTTTTCAGCAGGAACATGTCACTTTTAGAATCAGGAAAATCAACAGGGTGATAAATATCCGTATGTTTTTGTGGATTAAAAGAAAAGACCGGAAGGACATAAAGCAACTTTTTCTTTATACCAATCACAAGCCCACGATGCTCATAAGACATTTCAGGTATATAATTTTTACCAAATTCAAATTGATAAATTTCACCTTTTCTTACTGTACGGGTCTGAAAGTTTTTCAATCTGTTATCTGCCCAACGAAAATCTGATTTAGAAAAACGATTGAGCTCATCTGTGGAGAAAGTACCTTTCATAATGTTTTCATTTGTTTTATTTTGTGCGTTCAAGTATTCTTTCAATTTCATTATCCCCTTATTGTTCCGAAGAAAAAAGGGTACGGCGCTAACCATACCCTACTCTGGCATGCCAGAGCGACCTTGTCGGTCAAATTATCCTTTTTCAGTGTGGCCTCGTCAGCCAAAAAGCACTATAAAAAGTGCGAAAGGTACGCAGAAACAAATAAAACATATGTCTGCTTTAATAGTATACCAGATTACAGAAAAAAATCCACTTAATTTTTATTAAATTTTCGTTCACGTCCAAACTTCTCGCGGAATATCAAAAACAGCGCCACACAGATCAGCGCGGACAGTGTGGAACCCGCGGGAGCCGCCAGCCCCATTGGAAACAATGTGTCCGGGAAAAGCTTTGTCGCAAGGTACGCTCCTGGGATCCGCACCAGCAATACCGAGATCAGATTGTGAGCAAAGGAAAAACCGGACACTCCGTAAGCACAGAAAAATCCGCTGAAACAAAAATGGATGCTGGCGACGATACAGTCTACGGAATAGGAACGCAGATACTGACCTCCAAGTACACGCACCGTCTCCTCACTCGAAAACAGCCCCACAAACTGCTCCGGCAAAATCTGGCACAACACAAAACAGATAAAGCCAAATGATACAGATACCAACATCGCGTAATACAATGTCTTTCTTGCACGCTCATGCTGACCGGCTCCGCGGTTTTGCGCCGCGATTGCGGAGACAGAGGAAAGCATCGCGGACGGCACCAGAAACAGGAAGCTGATGATCTTCTCGACAATGCCGACACTGGCCGCCACATCGACGCCGCGCCGGTTCGCAATCATGGTGATCACCAGAAAGGAAATCTGTATAAACCCATCCTGAAAAGCGACCGGGACACCCACATTCAAAATATCTGAAATGACCGATTTTTCCGGCAGAAAGTCTTTTTTGGTGAATCGAAGCACGTTACCTGCAGCGGCACCGATACTGCGGTTTGTACTGCTGCCTGCAAAGATGTCATTTGAAGTTTTCACATCTTCGGAAACATTTTTGCGGGCATTCTTTATCACATTCTGCGTCTCGCCGGATGATTTTCTCTTCAAAAAGAACAATGCGAATACCACGCTCGCCGCCTGTGAGATCACTGTACCGCAGGCTGCGCCAGCAGCGCCCATCCCCAATCCGCCGATGAACAGAAAGTCCAGCGCGATATTGAGCACGCACGCCACTCCGACAAAATACATCGGACTCCTCGAATCGCCCATACCCCTGTAAATGCTGCTGACTACATTATAAGCCGTGATAAACGGAATCCCGGCAAAGCAGATCGTCAGATACTCCCTTGTCTGTACAACGGCTTCTGTCGGAACGGACATTACAGAAATAATTCCGTTCCTTGCAGCCATCAGCACCACGACAAGTATCACGGATCCCGCCGCAAACAGTGTCACCGTGTTTCCGATGATCCGCGACGCCCGCTCCGTGTGCTTACTGCCGATAGCTACGCCCAGCCCGACTGTAGATCCCATCGCCAGTCCAACGATCATCACCGTCAGCATGTGCATGACCTGACTGCCTATTGACACGGCCGAGATGGCCGCCGCTCCGTTGAACTGTCCTGTCACATACAGGTCAGCCATTCCATAAAACGTCTGCAAAAAACTTGAAAGAAGGTACGGCAGCGAAAAGCGCAGCAGCACCTTCAGTACACTTCCCTGTGTTAAGTCCTTCTCCATTATGTATCTTACTCCTCATATGTATCCAGAAAATGATGCCGCACGCCGTCCTGTTTCCACTCGATCACGGTGTTCAGATTGACATTCTCAACGCTGCGGAAAATATTGCTCTCCACCTCCGGATCGCGCTCGGCAAGGAGGGAAATCAGCTGCTTGATCTCGGCCCGTTTCGAGCTCTTCTCCGCCCCGCCGCAGGAGGCGCAGTTTTCCGTGAACCGGCAGGCGCACTGAATAAAATGCAGATCGTTATACTGTGCCCAGTGAATGATATCCTTCTCCCGGATCAGGTACATCGGACGGATCAGCTCCATGCCTTCGAAATTGTTACTGTGCAGCTTCGGCATCATCGTCTGCACCTGTCCGCCGTACAGCATTCCCATCAGGATCGTCTCGATCACGTCGTCATAATGATGCCCAAGCGCGATCTTATTACATCCGAGTTCTTTTGCTTTGCTGTAAAGATAGCCGCGGCGCATCCGGGCGCACAGATAGCAGGGGGAGCTTTTCTCAGAAGCCACGATATCAAATATTTCTGAGTGAAACACAGTGATCGGTACATGAAGCAAACGCGCATTATCCAGAATCCTCTGATAATTCGCGTCATTGTAACCGGGATTCATCACCAGAAAGACCAGTTCAAAATTCCGCCGTCCATGCCGGTAAAGCTCCTGAAACAGCTTTGCCATCAGCATGGAATCTTTTCCGCCGGAAATGCAGACCGCAATCCGGTCGCCATCCTGAATCAGCTCGTACTCCTGCACCGCTTTCGTGAATCGGCACCAGAGTTCGCGGCGAAACTTTTTGATGATACTCCGTTCCGCCGAGCGTTCGCGTGGGAGCGTTCCTCTGTGCGCCGCATCAGGCGGGGACGAATCATTTACAGCCGCATTGTCCGGCTCCGTATTATTTTTTTCATGAGACGGCTTCCCATCCAGCGCACCCTGCAGCCGGTACCGCAGATATTCCCGGTAGCCGCCCTGGACACTGTACGCGTCAACCCCTTCCTCCTCCAGTTCACATACCAGTTCATCGCTTTCATCCCCGGTATGGCATAAAAACCAGAGCGGCCGCCCCTTCGGCAGTACTTCCCTGCTCTTTTTGATTTCTGCCGCATCAATATGCACCGCGCCCGGAACCGTTCCTTTCCGGTAGTCCGATTCTGTACGCATATCTATCACTACGCCTGCAGCCTCCTGCTGCAGACATAAAAGTTCACCAATGGTAATCCGCTTCATTTCTATCTCCGATTATGATTTTTATCGAAACGATACCGTGCGGATATGATGCGCAGCGGCGATCTCCCGATACCTTTCCAGCAATTCCTCTGACGGGATTTCCATCCGCTCCTCAAAGGAAAACTCGCTGACGAATGATCCCATATCCATCATACCCTGTAGCGCACCCGGATCTGCCCGCGATTCCATCTGCTGCTCTGCCTGAGAATTTTCCCAACGAATGTTTGTCTGCTTTCTCAGCATCTCATAACGCGCGTCCGGATTGGGTATCCCAAGCTTCGTATACTTATCCATCCCATATCGATGATAAGGAAGAAACTCCAGCGAGATGTCCGCAGCACCGGATTCCTGTCCGTCCGCCGTAGAAAGAGCTGCCGGATGGGATCCCTGTACCTCTTCCAGAAACGCACAGGTCGCTTCTATATTTTCCTCAAACGCGTTGACGCCCACGATCACCGGAATCCGGACGACCACCGGCACCCGCAGCGCAGCCGTCTGCCGGATATTCTGTAAAATCACCGTGTTCGACGCGCCTGTAAAAAGCCGGTGCAGCTTGTCGTCAAACAGTTTCAGATCCATAAAGATCCGGCTCATTTTCTGCAGGATATCCTTCACCTCGTCAAACGAAAACGCCCCGCAGGTCTCCAGAGAAAGGTCGTATCCCTTATCATAAAAGCGGTTGACCATGGCCCGCAAAAAGCCCTGCTGCACGGTCGCCTCCCCGCCGGAAAACGTAATACCGCCCCCGTTGCCCCGGTAAAACAGTGCCTGTCTGGAAATCTTTTTATCGACCTCGTCCAGAGTCATGTGATGCATCTCCTGCGCCGGGCAGTACGCATTCTCCGGGTTGCAGCACCAGATGCAGTGCAGCGGGCAGCCGTACAGAAAAATCGTTGTACGGATGCCGTCCCCGTCGTTCACGGAGAAATTCTGCATCTGCATAATATATCCGTCATTGCTGATTCTGTCACAACTCCGCATGCTCAGTCCTCGCGATGATTGCGTCCTGCAGGGATTTCGACAGGTTGACAAACTGCGTGCTGTATCCCGCCACGCGAACCAGCAGATCCCTGTAGTTCTCCGGGTGCGCCTGCGCGTCCCGCAGCACTTTGCTGGAAAGCGTGTTGAACTGCACGTGGAACGCGCCGAGTGAGAAGAAATTCTGGATCATGGAGCCTAAGTTCGCCTGCCCGCGCTTTGTGCTCACCAGGTCATGATTCAGCCGCAGGTTCAAAAGCGTGCCGCCGGAGTGCACCTCCTGGTTCAGCTTTGCCGCCGAACGCATGGCCGCAAGCGGCGTGGAGGTATCGGTTCCCACGTAAGGAGATACACCTTCGCTGGACGGCTCGCCGTTTTTGCGTCCGCACGGCGTCGCCCCGAGTACGCGGCCCATCGGGATATAGTTGCTGATTCCCATAAACGCCGTCGTAAACGGAGAGCCAAAAATATCTGTATAAGAGTGGATCTCATGATAGAAGAAATTTGCGATCTTAATCGCAATCCGATCCACATAATCATCGTCGTTCCCGTACTTGGGCACTGCCTGCGCCTTTTCCCGCAGCTCGTCATAGCCCTCCCAGTTCGCGGCCAGAGCGTCCGTCAGCTCCTTCATCGTGCAGACATGATCCTCAAAGACCAGCTTTTTCACCGCTGCCAGTGAGTTGGCCGTCACAGCCAGACCGATGCCGGTGATGACCGGACCGACGTTGTACTTCGCGCCGCCCCTGCTTAAATCCGTGCCATTTTTCATACATTCTTCCATGCAGGAGGAAAGGAATGGTCTCGGCACTGATTCGTAATGTACTCTCTGAGCGGTCGTGGTCAGCACCACCGAATGATAGCAGAGATTTTTAAACTGACGGAAAAACGCATCCTCCACTTCCTCATAGGAAGCAAACTCCGCCGCCGGTTTTTCGGTGAGTCCCATAGTCTCGCCGGTCATCAGGCTTTTGCCTTCATTCAGTGCGTATTCGATCGCCGAGCCGAAATTCATGTTGACCGCGGCCGTCCACTCTCCTGTCTTTCTGAAATGTGGAACCACACAGCCGCAGTTGTTCCAGTCTCTCGCGTCGTCCGGCTCATAGCCCGCGTTAATCAGCATCTGATAGCCGACACTATCGTTATGAATTGCCGGAAAGCCGGTACCCGTGCTGACCAGATGCGTGACCGCGGATAAAAACTCCTCCGGGCAGTCCTGGTGTACGCGCACGCTTAAGCCCGGCTGATGCGTCTTGACCTCCTCTGTCGCTTTCATCGCCATAAACGTCACCGGATTCGTTGCGTCCAGGCCTTCCCTTGTCTTGCCGCCGACCGTCAGGTTCTGGAACTGGTTGTAGCCGGCAAAATAATCCGCTGTATTCGCGGAGATGGTCCACACCCACTCAGAATATTTCAGCCACAGCGCGTCAATCAGCTCCTGCGCCTCATCTGGCGTGATCGTTCCCGCGGCAAGATCTTTTTCATAATAAGGATCCATATACTGATCAAACCGGCCCGGGTTTAAGGACAGCGGATTCTCCGACAAAATCCCGCCGATCTGCGTAAACCACACAAACTGAACCGCCTCATAGAAGCTTTCCGGCGGATACTCCGGCACTCTGCGGCAAACAGCTGCAATCCGCAAAAGCTCTGCTTTCCGGCCCTCGTTTTCTTCCGCAGACGCGAGGCGCTCCGCCTCATCCGCATAACGGTTCGCATAAAGGATGATGCCCTTCGATGTGAGAATGATCGAATCATAAAACTCAATCTTCTCCTGATCCTCCGCCTTTGCGTACGACAAAGCCGCCTTTTTCTCTTCGGCTTCCTTTATAATACCGCCGAATCCCTTCGGGAACAACACATCCTGATAGTCCGGCGTGATCTCACCCACGGCCTGTCTCCACTTGGAGTCGTTGTCAATGACGCCCGTGTCCACACCAATCTTCGCCGTATCCTTCGGCAGCCTTGCGAGAAAAATCTCCTCCAGTGACTGTCCCTTCCAATACGGGAAAATCTCCTCTCGAACATACTCACATTGCTCCGGCGTCATAATATAGGGATCCTGCGCGCGCTCCGAGAAGGTGTCCATCTCTTTATCCACCCATTTCCAGGAAAACTCCGGCGTCAGGATTCCGCACTTCCGGAATTCCCCGATTGCGCCCACGATCAGCTCCCCATCAAATATATGAACTCCAAGCTCCGCACAGGTATCATAAAACGCCTGTGCGCGGCGAATGCAGACCGGCTGTCCTTCCGTCTTTTTATGCGATTCCGTCCAGATCCGCGCCCGATCTGTAGAAATGCAGGGTTTGCTGTTTACATAATTCTGTCTGATTGTTTCAATTCTGTCTGTCAACATCGCTTCTTCTCATCCTCACTGCTCACTCAGGCAATCTCCTGCGGTAACTGTTCAGTACCTTCACAGTTACTTCCTACGTTCATGTTCTCATGCACACATAGCCAGGATACATTAATACAATTCCTCACACAATTTTCTCATCTTCCCCTTCGATCATGCGCCCTTCAACAGGCTCTGCATGATCACCAGATCAATACGCCTTGCCGGCCAGAATCTCCTTATAATCCTGCAGGTTCTTCGCCAGCAGAGCCGGCGTATCCAGATGATACGGGCACTTCGATTTGCACTTGTTGCAGTGCAGGCATTCTTCGATCTTCATCATCTTCGCCTGCATTTCCGGCGTGAGCTGCGCCGCGGAAGGCGCACGCCGGATCATCAGCGACATACGTGCACAGTTGTTGATCTCGATCCCGGCCGGACACGGCATGCAGTAGCCGCACCCGCGGCAGAATTCGCCCATCAGCTCCTTGCGATCCTTTTCGATCAATGCGTGAATCTCATCCGTCATCACAGGCGGACAGACAATATAGGAAAGGAACTCTTCGAGCTCGCTCATCCGCTGCACGCCCCAGATAGGAAGCACATTGTCAAACTGCGCCTCAAATGCGTAAGCCGCCGCAGAATTGGTGATCAGCCCGCCGGAAAGCGCTTTCATCGCGATAAAGCCCATGTCCGCCGCCTTGCAGGCCGCCACAAGCTTCTCATCCTCCTCCGTCGCCAGATAACAGAACGGGAACTGCAGAGTCTCATAAAGTCCGGACTCAATCGCCTCGTTCGCCACCTTTAGTCGATGGTTCGTAATACCAATATGTAAAATCTTGCCCTGTTCCTTCGCTTTCAGCATACACTCATAGACGCCGCTCTCATCCCCCGGCTTCGGGCAGAAGGATGGATTGTGGAACTGATAAATATCCAGATGATCCGTCTTCAGATTTTTCAGGGTCGTCTCCAGATCCTTCCAGAAATCCTCCGGCTTCACTGCCGCTGTCTTCGAGGCAATAAACACATGATCTCGCACCTCGGAGAGCGCCAACCCAAGCTTGTGTTCGCTGTCCGTATAAAATCTCGCCGTATCAAAAAAGGTGACTCCGCTGTCATACGCCTTGCGGATGATCTTCACCGCTTCCTCATCGCTCACCCGCTGGATTGGCAGAGCGCCAAATCCGTTCTTATTCGTCACGATCTCTGTTTTCCCAAGTCTTACAGTATCCATATGATCTGTTCTCCCCTTTCATTCGTCTTCTCTCTCACCATGCAAAAATCATTCATTCTGGCAGTCACCTAAAACCTAATGTCATAATTTCCCTCGCAGTATAGCTGCGCGCCCAGCCTTGTAATTTTCTGCTGCGAGCAGCGAAAATCCTTTCGGCTCATATTATAATTTACACAACAGAAAGAATCAATCGTAACTTTTACGGTTTTACCGGGAATTTACGCACGAATTTTAGAAAAGCGCTTGCGCCCGCCCGATTCTTTTGCTACAATAAAGATGTTGTGCAGAACAGCAGATATTCATGGTCTGTAGTTTCCCGCACAATCTATCTGAGTTATACAATTCGTTCAAATTTATTTAAATTCATTCAGAGAGGCAGGTGAACAGAATGGACGCTGGTGACGGTCGAAGTCGAAGTAGCGACACAGGGTGGAAATGCAGCAGCGGTCTGTTCTGTTTCTTTTAACCGCAATTCTGCTTCCTGTCCTGTTTTCCAACCGACCACAACGTTAGCACTTTTGAAGAATGAGAGTTCTTCATTATTTTTGTTGTGCATTCGTGACCATTCAGAAACGTACTGAACCGTATTGAACCGTTACGAGCTTTGTTTTGGTAACTCTTTATAAAAGGATGTTGCATTTCCGTATATTGAGAGAGGAAGGAGAACAATATGGAGCCGAAAGTTCAGGATTTCAAATCAGAAATTGTCGCAATCATCCGGAGTGATATCTCCCCGGGTGTTCTGCGCAGCAAGCTCGACGACTACCATGAAAACGACCTGGCGGAAGCCCTTCTGGAGCTTTCGAGTGTCGAGCAGAAAAAGCTGTTCCGCATTCTGGGACAGGATATGCTCTCCGATATTTTTGAACATACCGACGAAGAGGAAACGCTCAAATATCTGGACGAGATGGATGTCAAAAAAGCCGCGGGTATCCTTTCAAAAATGGAGACGGACACCGTTGTAGAGATTCTCAAATCTGTCTCCCGTGAGAAGCGGCAGCTGTTTGTCGGTCTCATGGATGAGGAAGCCCGGAATGACATCTCGATCATCTCCGTATTTGATGAGGATGAGATCGGCAGCCGCATGACGACCAACTACATCAGCTTCCGCGAGACATTGACCATCAAGGAAGCCATGAGCGCGCTGATTGAGCAGGCAGAGAAAAATGACAATATCACGACACTGTTTACCGTGGCGGAGGACGGCACCTTCTACGGAGCCATCGACCTGAAGGACCTGATCATCGCACGGCGGGATACGCCGCTGGAGAATCTGATCTCCACATCGTATCCTTATGTATACGGCCACACCTCCATCGACGACTGTATTGAAAAGCTGAAGGACTATTCCGAGGACTCGATCCCCGTGCTCAGCGATGAGAATCGACTTCTGGGAATCATCACTTCACAGAGTATTGTAGAACTGGTCGACAGTGAGATGGGTGAAGACTACGCAAAGCTGGCAGGTCTGTCCGCGGAGGAGGATCTGAATGAGCCGCTCAGAGAAAGCATGAAGAAGCGTCTCCCCTGGCTGTCTATTCTCCTGGTGCTTGGCATGCTCGTCTCTTCTGTAGTCGGAGCATTCGAAGCCGTGGTAAGCCAGCTGACGATCATCATGGCGTTCCAGTCCCTAATCCTCGACATGGCCGGTAATGTCGGTACCCAGTCCCTGGCTGTCACCATCCGTGTATTGATGGATGAGAACCTGACCGGGCGCCAGAAGCTTTCCCTGGTCTGGAAAGAGATGAATGTCGGCCTGTGTAACGGCCTCCTTCTGGGATCCATATCCGTCGTTGTCGTCGGACTTTATATCCGTTTCTTTAAAGGAGCAACATTCGGCTTCGCTTTCGCCGTATCAGGCTGCGTCGGCTTTTCTCTGATGGTCGCCATGCTGATCTCCGGAATGGTCGGCACCTGCATCCCGCTGTTTTTCAACAGGATCCACGTCGACCCGGCAGTCGCTTCCGGACCGCTGATCACGACCATCAACGACCTTGTCGCGGTCGTCACCTATTACAGTTTAAGCTGGCTGCTGCTGATCCAGATCATGCATCTGGGTTGATTGCTGCAATACGTAAATCAGGTGCAGGCAGCCGCAGATAAACACCATAAGTGTCTGCACCTCAATGCATTTTTTCAGTTTCATCCATGTTCTGCAGGAAATCACCGGTCTCTGACTGGTGATTTTTACTCATCTTCTTGTGAAGGATTCAAAATTCTCCTTGCCTCCTCACGAATCTCGTCAAACGAAATCTGACAATCTCCATCAAAAATCCGTACCGGTATCGGCTGATCCATCCCATAGATCGTCGTGCGGCTGCTTATGCCTGCCCTGTTTCCGTCTGGCACATTTGTGCCCGCTTCATTTGTAGCTGCTTCATTTTCGTCTTCCACATTTATGTCTGCTCCATTTATGCCTGCTCTGCTTCCACCTGTCGCATCGTATACGGCCACCTTTTCCCGTTTCAGATCAACAATCCAGTATTCCCGCACACCCGCCTGCATATATTTACAAAGTTTCACAACCGTGTCTTTGTATGCAGTGGAATCAGAGAGAATTTCGACCACCAGATCCGGTGCGCCATATACACAGCGTTTTATGATCTTATCTCTGTCACAGATCACTGCCACATCCGGCTGTACCATTGTCTTGTCGTCACAGTCCAGCTGCACATCTATGGGCGAGGGATACACCCGGCAGTTTCCGCCCTTAGAGCGGACATATAAGTTAAGCTGAAAGGTGAGCTCAGCTACTGCAAACTGATGAACCGTGCCCGGCGCCGCCATATCATAAATATGACCGTCGATCAACTCCACGCGCCTCTCCTGCGGAATCGCATAATAATCTTTGATGTTGTACTTTCCTGTTCCATAAAACTCCTCTTCAGGAATGTACTCATAAGCCAGCTCGGCTTCGCTAAGCACATCTTTCCTGTCCTTATCCTCGCTTCTCTTGTCTTCACTTTCCTTGTCCTGTGCGTCCTGTTTTTCAGGCTTCTCCGCAGGCAGATGCTCCAGCCTCAGCAGATACTCCTTTGCACTGATTCCGCATCCGAAACCAGTCATGCTCCCATCCTTTCCAATGACACGATGGCAGGGAATCATGATGAGAATCCGGTTCTTATTGTTCGCGCCGCCGACCGCGCGGCAGGCATTCGGCTGGCCGATCCGCTCCGCGATATCCGCGTAGCTCCTTGTCTCTCCGAAGGGAATCTCCCGCAGTGCGTTCCATACCTTTTTCTGAAATTCCGTTCCCTGCGGATGCAGCGGAATATCAAATGCCTCCCGTGTGCCAGAAAAATACTCATCCAGTTCTTCACAGGCACGCTGCAATAATTCAGATTCCTGACATGCTAACGGATCCTGATGATTGCATGAGTACGAATCAGGCTGCATATCTGCATCCGACTTTAAAGATTCCTCCGGCTTCAAGGCCTCAGCCTGATACAAAGCAGTCAGTGCTTCCCCGTCGTCTTCGAGGCAAAGCTTCCCGATCGGCGAGTTATAATACATTCTGTGTAAGGGCCTGCTTCTTTTCCCCCGCCCGGCTTCTTCTTTTATCTTTCCCATAATTCTTCCCTTTTTTCTGCATTTCTACATAACTATATTTTCACTTCTTTATTGTTGCATTTTGGTGTTCGTGACGGTTCAACTCCTTCAAAGTCACTTGTATTCTTTTATATACATTACATTATCCGCCCTCAAAGCTGTCCTCTGTCCGCTCTTCTTTGCTCAGCTTCCTGCAGTCGTCTTACTTTTTCATAAATCCTGTCGAACGAAATCCGGCATTTCCCGTCAAAAATCTGTACCGGAACCGGCTGATCAATACCATAAATGGACGGAGCCCGGTCATTAGCAAAATCATATACCACAACGCGCTCTTTCTTAATATCGATCGTCCAGTATTCTCTCACACCTGCATTCTGATACTTCCTCACCTTGATCGTCTGATCCTTCCTCGATGTCGAAGGAGAAAGTACTTCCATCACCAGATCCGGTGCGCCATAAATACAACGATTGAATATCTTGTTCCAATCGCAGACGACTAAAATATCCGGCTCCACCATCGTCCGGTCGTCACAGTCCAGCTGTACATCCAAAGGAGCATGAAACACCTGACAGGTTCCATTTTGTGCATCAATATAATTATATAACTGCAACCACACATCAGATAAACCATACTGATGTGTAACCGTCGGCGCTTCCATGACGTAAAACACACCATCGATCAGCTCCACGCGCTGGTCATCCGGCAGTGCGTAATAATCCTCCAGAGTATACTCGCCCTGACGGTGATAGTTATACTGTACTTCCGGTTCCCGCAGAACATCCTTCTCAGGAATATCCAGCCTTCCGTCACGTTCTTCATAGTTAAAACTCTTTTGTTCGTTATGATGTTCCGAATCAAAAAAAGACTTCTGTCCGGAACCGTCGTGCGTTCTTTGCCTGCTCATGAATAAATCCTTCCTTTAAAATTCTGTACTTCGCATGATGATTCGCACTTTTGGCTTCGACTTCAGCCTTTATCTGTAGTATTTGTAAATGCATGATAACATATAGCTTTCCGCTTGTCAATATGTTTCTTAATTGTTTTTTTATTTTATTTTTTATTATTCATATCTCATATTATTTTTTATTTCCACCATTAATCAGGTTTTTTATTTGTGTTAACTACTGCTTTCATTCTGGACAACGTCGGCGCGAAATCATTGCCTTTGACACAAATGCGATTCCCTCCTGTAGAAATGATCACAAAGAAAAACCGCAGATCCTTTAAGAATCTGCGGTCCTGCAATACAGCGTGTGCAAGAGGATTCGAACCCCCGGCCTTTTGGTCCGTAGCCAAACGCTCTATCCAGCTGAGCTATGCACACATGCCTCATCAGCACCGCTTATTATATACTCGCGATTTTGATTTGTCAAACATTTTTTTAAAAAATTGACGCGGTTGTCATTTGAAAAAATAAATTCCAGTCAGGGGTGGAATTTAATTCTTCCGAACCTCTTTTGCGTCTTCCTCACTTTGACAATTCGTGCTATAGTATAACTTGAAGTTCCGTAAGGAACTACCTATAAAAGAGGCGAACCCCCGTCATTACACCGGATTATTATAGAAAAGGAACGGATATGAGTATTATTTATGATGAACAGGCGCGCAATCTGGCTTTCACGGAAATCGCACAGGATATCCTGCACGGGGCGCAGACGGAATTGTATATGAATATGCGCTTTCTGGACGTGGCGCTGTCCTCCCTTGCGCTGCTTCCGGACGGACAGATCCGCAGGGCAGGCACAGACGGCACCATCTTTTATTTTCAGCCGGATCAGATAGCGGATGTCTTCCGCAAAGGACGTGAATCTGTCAACCGCCTGTATCTTCACAGCATTCTGCACTGCCTGTTTGCGCATCTGTGGACGCGCGAGAAGCGGGATGCGGAATACTGGAATCTTGCCTGTGACATTGCTGCGGAGCACGTGATCGACGGACTGTATATCCGCGCAGTGCACCGCCCCATGTCTGCGTTTCGGCGGGAGGTATATCGGTCTATGGCCGATATTTCCGCCACACCCGTACGCCCGTCCGCCACTATATCTGCCTCCGGCACGGAATCTGCTTCCGGAAGACAGGCTCTCGCGCGCAACATCTCCGGTACGCAGGTTCCTCTGACCGCTCAGCGTATTTACCGTCAATTGATTCAGATTCATCCGGTGCAGGCCAGACTCGATCAGCTGAAACGGGAGTTCACCGTCGATGATCACAGCCGCTGGGAGGAAGACTCCTCTTCGCAAAAGCCGCCGCAGGATTCCTCCTCCGACTTTAAAGATGAAGATTCTGAAAAGAAAGCTCAGCCCAATGCGATGCAGAATCCTCCTTCTTCCGATTCCCGCAAAAAATGGGATGATATCCGAGACCGCATGCAGACGGAGATGGAAACATTTGGAAAGGATTCCTCAAACGACGCAAAAGCTCTGGAGGAACAGGTCTGTGCGGTCAACCGAAAACGATATGATTATCGGGATTTCCTGCGAAAATTTTCCGTGCTGAAAGAGGAAATGCAGGTCGATATGGATTCGTTCGACTATATTTACTACAATTACGGTATGAAGCTCTACGGCTCAATCCCGCTGATTGAGCCACTGGAGACAAAAGAGGTCAAAAAGATTGAGGACTTTGTGATCGTGCTGGACACCTCTATGTCCTGCCAGGGGGATCTGCTTCTTGCATTCCTTGAAGAGACCTACAGCATTCTAAGTGAATCAGAAAGCTTTTTCCGCAAAATCCATATCCATATCCTGCAATGCGATGACCAGGTGCGGGAGGATGTGCTGATCACAAATCAAAAAGAAATGCAGGACTATCTGGAGCATTTTACGATCCGCGGCTACGGCGGCACGGATTTCCGTCCGCCATTTGCCCGTGTGCGGGAACTGATGAGCCGCGGCTGCTTTACAAAGCTGCGCGGGCTGATTTATTTCACTGACGGATATGGAACTTTTCCCGTCAAAAAGCCGCCGTACGATACCGCGTTCGTCTTTTTGCGCGAAGATTATCGGGACATCGACGTGCCGCCGTGGGCAATCAAACTGGTTGTCGACCGGGAAGACCTGGAGCGCGCTGCACCCCAGGCTTATTTTCAATGAACTCTCTCATCCCCCACGAAAAACAGCGCGACTGTCCCCGGACCTGTATGGCTGCCGATGGTCGTACCGATATCGTTGATCTGTACCGGTCCGTCAAGCTTTGGAAAAGCCGCTTCCACCAGATCCGCTACCGCCCTCGCATCCTCATAACACGCCGAGTTGCACATATAGCATTTTCCACTGTAATTCAGACCGTCCACCGCGTGCTCTTTCATCTGTTCCACAAGCTTTTTGATAACCGCACGCTTGCCGCGGATCTTGCTTCTGGGGATCAGCTTGCCCTCATCATCCACATTCATGAGCGGACAGATATTCAATACGCTCCCGATAAATCCGGACGTTTTGGAAATACGTCCTCCTTTAATAAAGAAGGTCAGATCCGTAGAGAAAAACCAGTGATGAATCGTAAGTCGGTTTTTCAGCGTCCAGTCATACAATTCTTCGAGAGAACTTCCGGCATCGCGCATATCCGCAAGAAGCTCCATGAGCAGCCCGTAGCCGGAAGAAGCTGCCAGAGAATCCACGACCAGAAGCTTCCGTTCTGGAAATTCTTCTTTCAACATATCCCGCGCAATGCAGGCAGAATTAAAAGTCCCGGAAATCCCGCTGGAAAGGCTGACATGCAGGACATCCAGCCCCTGCTCCAAAAATGGACGGAAATACTTCATGAACTCTTCTACATTAACCTGAGAAGTCCTGGTATCAGCGCCTTCC
>JAJBVD010000040.1 GCA_020859985.1 Clostridiales bacterium | reverse complement strand
GTTCTGGACTGATCATATCGGTAGAAACGCGAAAACACTTTCTCCTTTGCTTCGTCTGGGATGCCTGGCCCGCTGTCACTCACTGTAATAATAAATTTGTTGTGAGATTCTAAGATAGAAGCCAGAATATGCCCGCCTTCAGGAGTATAGGAAACAGCATTGTCAAATAAAATCGTGAAAACCTGTGTTAAACGTTCTGGATCGCAATATGCCGTAGCGTCGGATTCTTTAGGAGACGCCCATCGCGCAGCGATTTTAAATGGCGTCACCGAGCTGGCAGGAGCACCATAAGGTGCGCGTGCCGATTCCAGAGGAATTGAGATTTCCAGAAAAATATGTTTGTGAATCGCAGCCGCTTCAAATTTTTCATATGCTTCCAGAAACAGAGTGTACAGGCAGACTTCTGTTTTGTGGATTGCGATCTTGCCATTATCCAGGGAGGCAAGCGTGAACATATCATTTACAAGGCGCTGCATACGCAGGCTTTCCTTTTTTATAGTCTGAAGGAATTCCTTTTCCTGACTCGGACAGGATTCCATTGCTGACAGGGACGAAATCAGCACAGCCAGGGGCGAGCGCAGTTCGTGTGAAGCATCCGCAAAGAAATTGATCTGGCGCTTATGCCCTTCTTCTAATGGATGAACCAGATAGCGGATCAGGAAGAATGACAGCAGACTTAACAGTAAAATAGCGCATAAAGTGGTCAGAATAACTGACCGATAAAGGGTGTTTGTACAGATATTTTGTGATACGGGGAAGCGGATAGCAGTGATACAGAGAACAGAATAATTTGTGGAAATATAGGCCACGGATGCCTGACAGCTTTTTCTGATTCCTTCTCCTTCAGAGCTTTTATTCATTTGGAACTCTTTGTGCACAAGCGAAGAGCCGTCTGCGACCGACAGCTCTGAGACGGCGTATTCATTTAAAGCTGTTTCCCGTGCCTGGGCAAACAACAACTCCATATCTGTATCTATTTGATTTTGGCGATAGAGGAGAGGTTCTCCATTATCCAGGATCGAAACGATAAGGTCGTTGCTCGAACATACCTCGTCAAGCCAGGAATGGGAAAGCGCAACTTCTCCGGTGAAATCCTGATAAAGCTCACTCACTGTTTCTTCAAAATCCTGAAAGCTGGTCAGTTCTTCGTTTTGGTGAAGCAGAAAGAGCAAAACAGCGGTCATAGACAACAGAATCAGAGAGATGATAAAAATACAGAAAAGTGTCATTTTTATGCGGAGTTTACGAAACATTTATTCAGACACCTCCTCTACTTCCAATCGGTATCCTGCGCCTCTTACCGTTTTTAACTGGACAAGACTGTTAAGCGTCTTCAGATGATTCCGCAGAAGATAGATGAAATTATCCACGTTCCGGCTCTCTACATCTACACTTCCATTCCAGACATTTGCAAGGAGCGCCTCTCTTGAAAATGTCTGGTTTGCGTGACTCATGAAAAATAACAGAAGGGCGGATTCGCGCGCAGTAATGGACACTGTTTTTCCGTTGCAGCATAAGACCTGCTTGTCTGTGTCCAGGAACAGGTCCCCGACAGAAGGTGATCCGGTCCTAATTATTTGAGGCCGACGAAGAATGCATTGCATACGTGCCAGCAACTCTTCGAAAGCGAATGGTTTTACCAGATAGTCGTCAGCTCCTCGGTTCAAGCCTTCAATTTTTTGCTCCAGATCGCCCATACCTGTGAGAAAAATCACAGGCGTGGAAATCCCCTTATCCCGTATAATCTGTAGAAAATCAATGCCATTTAAAACCGGCATCTTCCAGTCGAGCAGAATCAGATGGTAAATCTGCTGCTGCAGATAAAACAGGCCATCGTTGCCGTTCGTACAGATATCCGCTTCAAAGCCATGGTTGACAAGCTGTATCTTCAATGCGTAAGAAAAATCAGAATCATCTTCAATCAGCAATATTCTCATGTGTCTCTCCCATAATTCATAGTGTTAGGCTAATCCCATTATACACTACGAATATCTAAATTTTATCTAATCTTCAATGATTTTTAGACGAAAATTAGATAAAGAAATTTTCCCATTTAGATTAAATTTAGATATTCGCCTGATAGAATGGTATCAGAAGCAAGGAGCCGAGATGCTGAAAGGAGATAACGGAGGCTATGACAAATCAAAAACGCTGGAAAGGCTTTCTTTGGATTTTACCAAGCCTTTTCGGAACAATTATTTTTTACTGTGTACCATTGATGGATGTAATCCGCCGTTCGGTGACGGAAAATGCAGGCTCTGCTTTTGTTGGATGGAAGAATTTTCAAACAGTTTTTGAAAATACAGCCTTTCAGCTTGCGGCAA
This sequence comes from Clostridiales bacterium, assembly GCA_020859985.1. GTDB lineage: Bacteria > Bacillota > Clostridia > Lachnospirales > Lachnospiraceae > Choladousia. The sequence goes on along the minus strand of JAJBVD010000040.1, from coordinate 1,404 downwards.
AAAATACGCTGCGCTTTATTGCTGTATGTATCCCGCTTTTGCTGTCTTTGTCATTGCTGCTGGCAGTAGTGATCATGCGCTGCCGATGGGGGAATTTTTATAAAAGCGCGATGCTGCTGCCGATGGCTTTACCGGCGGTGTCGGTGGCACTGATCTGGAAGCTTTTATTCCATAACCATGGCGTATTAAACGGGGTGTTGACGCTGATCGGGCTTCAAACAACAGACTGGTTGAATTCGGGGGCGTCCTTCTGGGTTCTGGTGCTCAGTTATCTGTGGAGAAATATCGGATATGACATGGTTCTGTGGATAGCGGGCCTGCAGCAGATCGAAAATGATATTTACGAAGCGGCACGAGTGGATGGAGCCGGGGAAATCAGGATATTTTTCTGGATTATCCTTCCAAATATGAAGCAGGTATTTTACACAGTGGCGGTGCTGTCCCTGCTGAATTCCTTTAAAGTGTTCAGGGAGGCTTATCTGGTGGCGGGCAATTATCCGCATGAAAGTATGTATCTGATGCAGCATCTGTTTAACAACTGGTTTGCGGCGCTGTCCTTGGATAAGATGTCAGCAGCATCTGTGCTTCTGGGAATGGTGATCCTTTTGATGATCATTCTTCTGCACAGGGCGTGGGGAAACGATCTTTGCTGATGCTGTGGAAAGGAGCTGATATAAGGATATGAAGCATTGCGGAAAGGGAATGGAGGCTTTGATGCTGCTGTTCGTTCTGGTTATGATCGTTCCGGTTTGTATATTGGCAGCAGGTTCTTTCATGGGTGAAGATGAACTGACCCTGAAACTGGGCGCGATCCTTGGAACAGGGGACAGTTATGCGGAACTAACGCTGACGCCCATTTATCCGACATTAAAGGCGTATGTAGAAGTTTTGCTGGACACGCCGGAATTTTTTGTGATGTTCTGGAATTCCGTGAAGATTACAGCGGGATCATTGGCAACGCAGCTTATATTTGGCACATTAGCCGCATGGGGATTCGCAAAATGGGAGTTCCCTTTGAAGAAAGCACTGCTGTGGCTGTATATAGTTCTGATGCTTATGCCTTTTCAGGTGTTGATGCTATCGGATTATCTGGTTCTGCAGAGGCTGAATCTGCTGGATAGCCATCTGGGACTGATACTGTTATGCGGATTTTCTACATTCCCGGTTTTTATTATGTATCGGTTTTTCTGTGGGATTCCGGACGAAGTGATGGAGGCGGCCAGGTTGGACGGTGCGGGAGACATCAAATTGTTTTTTTACATTGGGCTTCCGCTTGGAAAATCCGGTATATTTTCTGCAATGATTCTGGGGTTTCTGGAAAACTGGAGTATGATTGAGCAGCCAATGACATTTTTAAAAACGAAGAGCCTGTGGCCATTATCCATCCTGCTGCCGGAAATCGAA
>JAJBVD010000022.1 GCA_020859985.1 Clostridiales bacterium | reverse complement strand
CTGCCGTTGGAAATCGTTTACTGACACGCATGGAATTACCTTCTTCCTCAAACATTAATGCAGAAAGAAGTATAGCAGATTTTTTCTAAAAAAGCAATTGTAAGTATTGACATTACTTTAATATGACTTTATTATGTAAAAATAATAATTACATTAAATTGGATGGGAGAATTAAGGAGAAAATGAAAGCAGGAGATGCAGTTATACTGGAAGCAGGGAATAAGAAGATACAGATATTTAGTTCGAAAAAGAAAGCACCGTTGATTGTTTATCACGCTGTGATGGGCGAGGGGAAAAGACTTTGGCAGGCCTGCCGGGATATTGACTGTCCTGAATTTTCTCTTGCTGTTATAAATGGTGTCAATTGGGATGACGAGATGACACCGTGGCCAATTCCGCCGATTTCGAAAGGAGATACGCCATGCTCCGGCGGCGCTGACATTTATTTAAAACAGCTGACGGGTGAATTGCTGCCGCGGATTGAGGATTCCCTTTTGTTTCCTCCGGAGTACTGCGTACTTGCAGGCTATTCCCTTGCAGGGCTGTTTGCGGTCTATGCGGCGTACAAAACAGACTGTTTTTCCCGTATTGTCTCCGCATCCGGTTCTCTGTGGTATCCGGATTTTGTACCGTTTGTCCGCCAGAATCAGATTTCCGAGAGAATTGAGGCAATCTATTTTTCCCTTGGGGATAAAGAAAGTCATACGAAGAATCCCTATCTGGCCCCTGTGGAAGAGAATACCAGATCGCTTTTACACTATTTTTCAGAAAAAGGAATCCGGACAACGTTTCACCTGAATAAGGGAAATCATTATCAGAATTCCACCGGAAGAACAGCAGCCGGAATAAAATGGATTTTACAGCAGTAGCAACGATCAGGAAAAGCAGTAGTCTTCCCTGCGGCCGGCACTGCCGGGAATTCTGGTAAATGAAAATGAAGACGAATGATAAAAAAGAACGGAAATATTTTGAATTATACCATGCATTGAAAGTGGCGGCAGGACCCGTTTGCCACTATCTTTTTGGAATGAAAAAGGAAGATGAGATCAGTCTGCCGAAAGAGCCCTGTCTTGTGGTGGTCAATCATACCTGTTATTTTGATCCTATGATTGTCGCAATGTCTGTAGATCAGCCTCTTTGTTATGTGACAGGGGAAAACCTGCTTCGCCATAGGCTTGCGAACTTTCTGGCAGTCGACGTTTTCCGCAGTATTCCCTGTTCCAAAGGAAAAATGAATGCGGGAACCATCCTGGAAATATCCCGAAGCCTGAAAACGGGGCATTATGTCTGTATGTTCGCGGAAGGGAACATCACCTATGATGGAACTACGGCACCACTGGCTCCCGTAAATGGAAAACTTTTCAGAGCATTGCAGTGTACGGTTGTGACTGTTTCCGTGACCGGTGCTTATGAGATCGTTCCACGTTGGAGCAGCAGATTATGCAGAGGCAATGTCTCTGCGCAGTTAAAAGGTGTTTATACAAAAGAAATGTTGCATAATATGACTCCGGAGGAGATTGTGGCGCGTTTTAATCAGGATCTGTATGTGGAACAACCTGATTCCATTACCGAAAAAGCCTGTCACCGCAGTGCGAAGGGTATCCATTATGTGCTTTATGCATGCCCTGAGTGCGGTGCACTGGGGAAAATAAGGGGAAAAGGAAATAAAATCTGCTGCCATGGGTGTGGGAAGACGTGGGGATATAATGGTTTTGGAAAAATCGAGGGCGGTCGATTCCGAACCATCTGGCAGTGGAACCGCTGGCAAGTGGAATTTGTGAAAAAACTTGTTGAGGACAATGTAAATTTTAAAATATCGAACCTGAACGCCAGGCTGTTTCGTATTGCCGATGATCATAAACGGCACTTGTGTGTGTCAGGAACTCTGATCCTGAACAGGGCAAAACTGTCGGTAGGGGAGTATGTATTTCCTTTGAAAAAAATCTCACGCATGGATACCCGCAACAAAGGGGTACTTCTGTTTTCTACGAACAATGAAGATTATTACGAGATTTCGGTCCGGAAAGGGTTTTCCGGATTGATGTACAAAACCTTTTTTGAAACTCTGGAAAAAAGATGAAGAAAAGCACTACGTAACGATTGAGTGACAGAATTTCTCCCCGGGAGCATTCCCGGGGATTTTTAGCATAGATTAAAGCTAAATGGATCGTTGGTTTCCGGAAGATAAGCCATCAGACCACGCAATACCAGATTTTGCATTAACGTGCTGACTTCTTCGGCAGGAAGGTCCTTCCCTCTTTCATTCCACAGCTGCAAAATGCTGAACATTGCAGAATTTATGTAGTCTAACAGATAATCAAAATATGGCGAATCCGCCGGGAGTGGAAGATAATCTTCCACCAAAGGGAGTAATTCTGATTTTACTTTTGGGAAAAAAGCAGAGTCCCCATTCGGTCCAAGCAGGAGGTAGATTTTTTCATTCATAGCATTAAAAACAATCTGAAAAAGGTTTTTCAGGGAATCCGCTCTTTCAGAAGCCATCTGGTGTATCGTATTCCCGGAGCCTGATTCCGGCATGACCTGACGAATCGTCTGCTTCAGCTCATCCAGCAGGTCTGCTTCTGCATTTGCGACCAGGTCGTCAATATCTATAAAATACTCATAAAATGTACCGCGGTTATAGGATGTGCGCCTTGTAAGCTCGTTGACTGCGATTTTGGAAATCGGCTTTTCCTTTACCAATGCCCAGAAGGCGTCAATGAAGATTCGGCGCGTCCTTTTGGTGGTCTCTGATTGCTTTTTCATTTACGTTCCTCCGTCACAAAAATCCGACAGATTTTGAAAATCTGATGGTTGAATTATGCTTTTGTCGTGTGTATAATGCATCGTACAACAGAATGTTGGAAAAATCAAGGAGGAATTTTATGACAGTGATTTCTGTGGATCATCTGACAAAAAACTACGGCCACGGCCGCGGTGTGTTCGATGTATCGATTCAAGTAGATAAAGGCGAATGCTATGGATTCCTGGGTCCAAACGGTGCCGGGAAAACCACGACCATCCGTCATCTGATGGGCTTTTCGAAACCGGAGAAGGGCAGTACGGCGATCTCCGGGATGGACAGCTGGAAAAACAGCGCAACGTTAAAAAACACGGTCGGCTATCTTCCGGGGGAAGTAACGCTGCCGGCGGGACTCTCAGGGACCGGGTTTCTGCGCATGATGGGACAGATGCGTCATGTGGAAAATGACAGCTATCTGAAGATGCTGCTGGAAAAGTTTGATCTGGATCCCAACGTCAGCATCAAACGGATGAGCCTGGGCGTAAAGCGTAAGCTCGCGGTTGTCACGGCCTTTATGCAGGATCCGGATATCCTGATTCTGGATGAGCCGACGTCCGGACTTGATCCGGTCATGCAGGAGACGTTCATTGAATTTGTAAAGGAAGAAAAGGAACGGGGCAAGACGATTTTCCTTTCTTCTCATATTTTCCATGAGGTAGATGCTACCTGCGACCGCATTGCCATCATAAGGGATGGAAAGATTGTCTCCGAATTCAAATCGGAGGAATTGAAGCAGAAGCATGACCGCATCTATCGCGTAACATTTGCGGACGAAATCTCTTATATGAATTTTGTTCAGAAACCGTTCCGGTTCACATCGAAAAACAAAGGGAAGCTCCGTGCGAGGGTACAGATGGAGGCAGACCGGGTCGGCGAGCTTATGACCTGTCTGTGCGATTATAATGTTGTGGACTTCATTGAGATCCCGTTTACTCTGGAAGACTATTTCATGGGCTTCTACGAT
>JAJBVD010000042.1 GCA_020859985.1 Clostridiales bacterium | reverse complement strand
GCATAATCATTAAACGTCTTCGTCAGCGCATTCTTAAAACCGGTCAGGTGCATGCCGCCCTCCGGCGTCGTGATGTTATTCACAAAACTGTAGCAACCCTCGGTATAGGAATCATTGTGCTGCAGCGCGACCTCCACGAAAACATTATTCCGCATGCCTTCACAGTAAATAATATCCTCATAAAGAGGCGTTTTCCCCTTATTCAGATACGTCACAAATTCCTTAATGCCGCCTTCATAGTGGAATGTCCGCTCAACAGGCTTCTCCTCACGCTCATCCTTCAGCGTGATCTTAATCCCCTTTGTCAGGAACGCCATCTCGCGCAGACGATTCTTCAGCGTATCAAAATCAAACACCGTCTCATCAAAGATCGTGTCGTCCGGCATAAACGTCACGACCGTACCGGTCTTCTCCGGCTCACAGTTGCCCACCACCTTCAGCGCGTACATCACCTTGCCGCGCTCATAGCGCTGCTGATAAATCTTTCCTTCATGATAAATCTGTACTTCAAGCCAGTTCGAAAGCGCGTTCACGACCGAAGCGCCCACGCCGTGCAGACCGCCGGAGACCTTGTAGCCCCCGCCGCCGAATTTACCGCCCGCATGCAGCACCGTAAACACAACTTCCACTGCCGGAAGTCCCGCCTTATGGTTGATGCCGACCGGAATCCCGCGGCCGTTGTCCGTCACCGTCACCGAATTATCTTCATGAATTGTCACCGTAATTGTATCACAAAAGCCAGCCAGCGCCTCATCTACCGCATTGTCCACAATCTCATAGACCAGATGATGAAGTCCGCGTGCCGATGTGCTGCCAATATACATACCAGGACGCTTTCTTACAGCTTCCAGACCTTCCAGAATCTGAATCTGATCTGCGCCGTACTCCACACCCTCCGCGCTGGTGATTTTTGACTCATCGATTTCCATGTCATTCTTTATTTCACCATGATCGGGATTATCCAAAGACTCAGCTTTTACCGCTTCTGCGGAACCCATATTTTCTGTCCCGCTTCCGGACATGGAATTCTTACTCTTATCCGGCAGATCAAATACCTTGTCCATCTTATCTTCACTGCTCATGCCTGTTGTATTCATTGCACTCCTCCTGCCACTGCCTGAAACATCATAACTGTTCAGTACCTTCACAATTACGAAAAGCCTTAACTATTTATACGGTCTTCGCAGTAACCGCTTCGACCTGTCCTGAACAAACATAAAACGTTTTATCTATCTGAAAATTATTTTTCACAAAGTCATCCACACCGGTACAGGTGATCATCGTCTGGATATCATGAATATGTTCCAGAAGATATCTCTGCCGGTTGCTGTCCAATTCCGACAACACATCATCCAGCAGAAGCACCGGCGTTTCTGAAGTACTCTGCTTCACAATCTCGATCTCCGAAAGCTTCAAAGAAAGAGCCGCTGTCCGCTGCTGTCCCTGAGAACCAAATCTACGGATATCCGTATCGTCCACCAGAAAACACAGGTCATCTCTGTGAGGACCAACACCGGAAAACTTCATCTTGATATCTTTCTCTCTTGAAGCGGCTAATCTTTCTGAAAATTCCGCCTCTTCTACATCATTCTCATAGACCAGCTTCAATTCTTCCCGGCCTCCCGAGAGATTTCCATGAATCTTCCCGATCAGTCCGTCCAGTCTTTTTGAAAAATCGCGCCGCAGCTTAATGATCACAGAGCCAAATTTCACCAGCTGCAGATCCAGCACATCCAGCACACTGTCCGCGTCCCTGATGAATGCATAGTCTTTCAGTAAACGATTGCGCTGCGCCAACACCTTATTATAACTCGAAAGATTAAAAAGGTAAATCTTATCCAGCTGACAAAGCTCCATATCCAGAAATTTTCTGCGCTCAGAAGGCCCATTTTTGATAATATTCAGATCCTCGGGAGAAAAAAAGATGTAGCTGCCTAGTCCTACCAGCTCCGCCGCCCTTTTTACCGGCGTGCCGTTGATGGCAATCCCCTTTGACTTGAATTTTTTCAGATGCATATCGATCCGATAAGGAACCTCACCCTTCTGGGTCTGCATCCGAATATGTGCTTCCTCACCGGAAAACTGGATCATATCCCGATCCCGGCTGCCCCGATGACTGCGCGTCGTCCCGCACAGATAAACCGCCTCCAGAATATTCGTTTTTCCCTGCGCGTTATCCCCATAAAAAAGATTCGTTCCGGAGCTAAATTCCAGATCCAGACTATCGTAATTTCGAAAATGATCCAGCTTAATCGACTCCACAATCATAGATTCACATCCCGCATCATACTTATTTCTATGAGTGAATCTTAATATTCACATCCCCGCAGACTACTTCATCACCGTCATGCAGCTTCTTTCCGCGCTGCAGCTCCACCTGTCCATTCACCAGAACCTTTCCGTCCTGGATCAGAAACTTCGCGTCTACGCCGGACTCGGCAATCCCGGCCGCCTTCAGGGCCTGGCCGAGCTTAATGTACTCGTCCCGTAATTTAATATCTGTTATATTCATAATATTATCATACTTTCTATAATTAGTTCTTATTGTTATTAAAGCTTTTCCATATATTTTACTGCATTCCTTTTGGATAGCTCATTAGTCCACGAAGTTCACCGGCAGCACCATATAATTATAATTCTGCTCCTCATCGCGAATGAAGCACGGCGCTTTCGAATTCATATAATAAATCTCAATCGTTTCATCGTCGATCACGCGAAGCGCATCCAGCAGAAAACGCGGGTTGAAACCAATCTTGATCGGCTTTCCTTCCGACTCAATATCCAGGACATCGTTCATCTTACCAATCTGGGAGCTGATTTTCATCTCCATCACATCATCCGCTATATTCAGAATGATCGGGCGCTTGTCCCCTTCCTTAACCATCAGGGTCGCACGATCCAGGCAGCTGGTGAAATCCTGTCTGTTAATCTTTATCTTTGTTTCATAATCATTTGTGATCATCTGATCCACGTTAAAATATTTTCCTTCGATCAGTCTGGACACTACTACATTCTCATCAAACTCGAACAAAATGTGATTTTCTGTCAGATAGATTTCCACCTCATCCTCTGTTCCTCCGGTAAGTATCTTGGAAATCTCGTTCAGTGTTTTTCCCGGTACGATCACCTTACGTGCCTCCAGAGAATCCTTCAGCTCGATATTGCGGATTGAAATACGATGGCCGTCAAGAGAAACGACGCGCAAAAGATTTTCTTTGATATCAAACAATTCTCCGGTCATCATTTTGTTCGTTTCATTTGCAGCAATGGAAAAAATGGTCTGTCGGATGACTTCTTTCAACGTAAACTGAGAAAGAACGACCTGATAATCCTTCTCAACGAAAGGAAGATACGGAAAATCCTCCCCGCTTTGACCCATAATATTGAAATTTGCTTTTTCACAGGTAATGGTTGTGTTAAAATTCTCATCTGAAGCAATGGTGACATCGCTCTCTTCCATTTTTCTGATCATATCGGAAAAAAGCTTCGCTTCAAGGGCTACTGCTCCCTTTTCCAGAATGACGCCGTCAACCTTTGTCTCAATACCAAGCTCCATATCGTTGGCAGTAAACTTGATCTCTGCCGAGGAAGCGTCGATGAAAACGCATTTTAAAACCGGCATGGTAGTGTTGGCAGGTACTGCCTTTGTCACAATATTGATAGCTCGCATGAGCTCCTGTTTGCTGCAGGTGATTTTCATGAGTAATTCTCCCTTCGATTATGTAAGCAAATATTGTTTGATGGTTATGATCTTTGGTGCTGTGAACGCCTGTTTATCTATCTATTTTATAAAAGAAATCCGTAAACGTAGTCTTAAGGGTTGTTGATAAGTGCAAAACAGGTTTTTTCCGGTGAATTTGGCTGAAATTTTAAACGGAAAACCATGTGGATTTTCCACGTATGGGAAAAGGAAAACACGGAATTTATCCACATTCACTTTTTTTCACTTAAGATTCCTTCTGAAATGGAGAAAACAGGATAAGCGAATATCCCCATCTTGTCAACACAATATTCTGTGGTTTTACGTGTGGATAAGTGGATAAAAATGTGGATAACTTTTTTCACTTATCTTGGGACAGTTAATTTGGGTTGATTTTCTTCTTTATTATATCAACGGTATTTCTGGTGTTTTCAGAAGTCTTTATCTCTCCGGCTATCTTTTTCTGGCCATGGATGATGGTTGAGTGATCACGGTTTCCCATGATCGCACCTACATGCTTCGTGCCGGAATTGGTCATTTCCAGGCACAGATACATGGCAATCTGGCGGGGGAATACAATCTCGGAATTCCGTTTGCTTCCCTTGATGTCCTCAGGTGTGATCTGAAAATGTTCTGCTACGGTGTTGATAATGAGCTCAGGTGTGATCTCCTTTTTGCTGTCCGGTGAGATGATGTCCTTGATGGCCTCTTCTGCCAGCGCAACATTGATCTCCTTCTTGTCCAGACGGCTCATGGCAATCAGCTTATTCAGGGCGCCCTCCAGCTCACGGATATTGGACTTTACATTCATGGCAATGTACTTGATGACTTCATTGTCGATATTGTAGCCGTCCAGTTCTTCCTTTTTCTGAAGAATTGCCATTCTGGTCTCAAAATCGGGAGAGGAAATGTCAGCAATCAGACCCCACTCAAATCGTGAACGGAGACGGGCTTCCAGAGTCTCAATCTCCTTTGGCGGCTTATCGGAGGATATGATGATTTGCTTCTTATTATTATGCAGCTCGTTGAACGTATGGAAAAACTCCTCCTGAGTCGATTCCTTTCCTATTATAAACTGGATATCGTCAATCAGCAGTACATCCACACTTCGATATTTCTCACGGAATTTGGACATAGAGGTAGCGTTGCCGTTTCGGATCGCGTCGATCACTTCGTTTGTAAAGGTCTCACTCGTTACATAGATCACGCGCTTTGACGGATCCTGATTGAGAATAAAGTGGGCAATCGAATGCATCAGGTGGGTCTTTCCAAGTCCGGCTCCTCCATAGATATAGAGAGGATTGTACATACGGCCCGGCGATTCTGATACAGCGAGAGCAGCGGCATGCGCAAATTTATTGTTGTTGCCGACCACGAACGTGTCAAAGGTGTAGCGCGGATTCAGTCCCGCTTTTTCTGTTATAACACGGGTAGAATCTGCGCCATCGCTTTGGGTCAGCTTCTTTTTCTGGCTGGTATTTATACTCTCTGCATCCTCCGGCAATATGAATTCAAGCTCATATTCTTTTCCGGTGAATTCCGCTATTGCAACCTTCAGCGGAAAGGTGTATCGCTTTGTAATATAATCAATCCCGACCTTGCCGGATGGCACGAGGATCGTGATGGTATGATCCGATACATCGTGAATCACGAGCGGCTGCAGCCAGGTCTTGAATGCGATATCGGAAAGCTCATGCTCTTCCTTTACAGTATAGAGGATGTCATTCCATTTTTCTTTCAGTAAGTCCATTTCCTTATCTCCAAAAACGATTTTTTCCTACGCTAATATTAAACCAAAAATGAGGATTAATCAATGTAAATTTTTGATTCTTTTCCTGTTGATAAATCTGTGGATGGGCGTGGACAAGTTGAGGATAAATTACCGGATCTGACATTATTCGACTTATGAACAGAATACAGGAAAAAGATATGAACAGGAAAAGTTGATTTGAAAACAGGCAGGATGGAAGAAAAAGTTTTCCCGTTATCAACAAATTATCCACAAAATGTGGAAAACTTACGTAAACCAAAATCTGGGGATAAAGTTATCCACATCTCTTTTATGTATGCGTAAAAAAATTTTTCAGGCAAATTTGATGTCCTGTATTTTTCTCTATTTTTTTAGAAATTATGGCTAATTTTTTTAAGGAATTGCTTGACTAAAAAGGTCTTTGTGAATATAATCGAGATGATGTCTCAAAAAAAGAACATGAATAGATTTACCGGAAAGGCAGCTGTGATCTTTATTCTTGATATGCAGCTGTAAAGAGAATAAAAAGGAGGTGCCGGATTATGAAGATGCCGTTTCAGCCTGGCAGAAGACACAGGTCAAGAGTACATGGCTTTCGTGCGAGAATGAGTACAGCGGGCGGAAGAAAAGTGTTGGCCGCAAGAAGAGCTAAGGGAAGAAAAGTATTATCTGCTTAATTTTTGCCGGTCTCTTAGCAGAGGGATTTTTGTATCTGTTGTCTGCCTTACGTGGTTGGCGTACAGCAGCTGACAAAAATCCTTTTTTATATAATAAAGGGAAAAATATGGAATTTTCAGATTCACTGAAAAAATACCGGGATTTTCAGCGTGTTTATAGAAATAAGAAATCATATGCTAATAAATATCTGGTCATGTATGTGTTGAGACAGGACACACAGGAGAATCATATTGGTATTTCGGTGAGCAAAAAAGTGGGAAACAGCGTAGTCAGACATCGGATTACGCGGCTGATCAGAGAGAGCTACCGGTTGAATGAAGATAAATTCGACAGAGGTTTGGATCTGGTGGTGGTAGCAAGACCGGCTGTAAAAGGAAAAGGATTTACAGAGGTTGAAAGTGCGCTGATGCATTTGGGAAGGCTTCAGCATATTGTTAATTCGTTTGGAAGTGATCAGTGATGAAAAAAATTCTGATACGTATGATTCGTTTCTATCAGAAGCGTCTCTCACCTTTGAAGACGTTGAGGTGTCCGTACACGCCGACCTGTTCGCAGTACGGACTGGAGGCTATTGAAAAATATGGAGCTGTAAAGGGAAGTGCTCTGGCAGCGTGGAGGATTATGCGCTGCAATCCATTTTCGAGGGGCGGTTATGATCCGGTGCCTTAAAAGCAGTTGGAAAATGCCGCGGATCATGCTGACCCGAAAGGGAAATCGATGGCATGGTTTCCATAAGGAGGAAAAGATAAAATGTTATTGACGAAAGCCACGGGAATTCTCGGACCGATTGCGAATATACTTGGTTATATTATGAATGCAATCTTCTGGGTACAGGAGCAGATCGGAATTCCGAACATTGGCCTGTGTATTATTCTGTTTACCATTATTATCTATATGATCATGCTGCCTCTGACTATTCAGCAGCAGAAGTTTTCCAGACTTCAGGTTAAGATGAATCCGGAGCTTCAGGCAATCAACAAAAAATATGAAGGCAAGAAAGACGATCAGGCAGCCATGATGAAGATGAACGAGGAAACCAAGGCTGTCTATGCAAAATATGGTGTGCATCCGATGGGAAGTTGTCTGCAGCTTCTGATTCAGATGCCGATCCTGTTTGCCCTTTATCGGGTAATCTGGAATGTGCCGGCCTATGTATCTTCTGTTTATAGTGCATTTGGTTCTCTTGCGTCTGAGCTTCTTGAGACGTCCGGAGCGGAAGAATTTCTGACCGAAGCGGCCAGTTCATTAAGCGTCAATAAATTTGAGATGTCAATGGACAAGGTCATTGATGTTCTTTATAAGTTCAAGACTGCCAACTGGGCGGATCTTCTGGCAAATTTTCCAGAGCTGAGTTCGCTTATTAATTCGACGCATGAGACCGTGAATAACATGAATTTTTTCCTCGGTCTGAACATTGCGGATTCTCCGATGTCGATCATTCAGAGCGCTTATTCATCTGGAGCCTGGCTGCTGATCATCGGTGCTGCATTGGTTCCGATTCTTGCGGCTGTCACACAGTGGCTGAACGCGAAGCTTGCTTCTACTGGCAATGAGCAGAATAATTCGAATTCAAATGATACCATGAATGCTACCATGAAGTCTATGAATACTGTGATGCCGATTATGTCCGCTGTATTCTGTCTGTCACTTCCGGTAGGTCTTGGTATTTACTGGATTGCCGGCGCTGTTGTGCGTACTGTGCAGCAGATTTTTGTCAACAGAAGCATTGATAAGATTGATGTGGATGAGCTGATCAAAAAGAATCTTGAAAAAGAGAACAAAAAGCGTGAGAAGCAGGGGCTTCCGCCGCAGAAGATCGCGAATACGGCGAAGATTTCCACGAAGAGCATTGAGCCGACGGAGAAAAAACAGATTTCCGCGGAAGAGAAGGCAGAAAAGATTAAGGCATCCACGGATTATTATAAGAGCAATACAACTGCAAAGCCGGGTTCTTTGGCCGCAAAAGCGCAGATGGTACAGCAGTATAATGAAAAAAATAAAAAGAAATAGCAGCTTTATCAGAATCAGGGGGTAATTTTATGGATACAGTCAGAGTAACAGCAAAAACAGTGGCGGATGCGCTTACAGAGGCTTCCATTCAGCTTGGTACAAGCAGTGACAATATAGAATATACTGTGATCGACGAGGGATCAAAAGGCTTTCTCGGTCTGGGGGGAAGAAAAGCTGTCATTGAGGCAAAGAAAAAAGTCTCAGATGAAGAGCTGATGAAAGAAATCTTCGAAGACAAGCCGGAAAAACCGAAGAAAGAGTCAAAGAAGGAATACAAAAAGGATAATAATTCTAAGAAAGAAAATAAGAAAGAAAACAAAAAAGAGTATAAAACTGAAAAGAAAGAAAATAAGGAACAGAAAAAAGAAGCAAAAAAAGAGCCGGAAAAGGTAAAAGAATCAAACAATGCGGATGCTCCTGCTGAAGCAAAAGCAAAGCCGAAAAAGGAGTTTGAGGCAAAGTCGGAGAAGGAATTCAATTCGAAGAAAGAGACTGATCCGAAGAAGGAGTTTGAAGGAAAGAAAGGCAGTGATCCGGAAAAGGAAAATACGGAACCCCGTGCTCCGAGAGTACCTGCGGATCCGGAGGTAGCAAAGAGCCGCGCAGTTGATTTTATAAAAGAAATCCTGAAAGCGATGGAGATCGAGGCCGGGGTCACGGCAGAGTTTGAGGAAGATACGCTGTGTGTAAATATCGACGGCGAGGATATGGGTGTTTTGATCGGGAAAAGAGGTCAGACGCTTGACTCTCTGCAGTATCTGACCAGTCTGGTGGTAAATAAGGGAAAGGCTTCTTATGTCAGAGTAAAGCTTGACACAGAGGACTACCGTGCACGCCGCAAAGCGACTCTTGAAAATCTGGCAAGGAATATTGCTTCCAAGGTGAAAAAGACCAGAAGACCTGTATTCCTGGAGCCGATGAATCCTTATGAGAGAAGGATTATCCATTCCGCACTGCAGAATGACCCGTACGTGACAACGCATAGCGAGGGAGAAGAGCCGTTCCGTAAGGTTGTTGTCACTCCGAAAAAGGATCGTGACAGAAATTATGGTGGCGGATATTCCTCAAGATACAACAGTAACGGCGGAAGACGCGGTCGTTATAATCGTGGAGGATATAACAGTTCTTCTTATGATATTGAAGCAGCGCAGAGTGAATTTGCGCAGGCGGAAGATCAGAATGAGGGCGGCGCAGAGTAATTTTTTCTGAATTATGTATATGACAGAATCCTCCGATTGTTTCAAATGCAGACACTCGGAGGATTTTTACGTTTTAGATACCAAAGGCACATGTTCAATAGGTGACAGAAAGGGGCGAGCTCATGCAGGATGATACGATTGCCGCAATTTCGACGGCGATGGGCGGTTCCGGGATTGGAATTGTAAGAATCAGCGGACCGGATGCCCTGCGTGTCGGCGACCGTGTATTTTTTTCTCCCGGTGGTAAAAAGAAACTTATCGATCAGAAGTCCCATACGGTTCACTATGGCTATATCCGTGATGAAGGACAGACGGTGGATGAAGTGCTTGTGACGCTCTTTTTTGCTCCCAGAAGTTTTACGGCAGAGGATACGGTTGAAATTAACTGTCACGGCGGTGTTTATGCGACAAAACGGGTATTGGAGACAGTACTGAAAAATGGTGCGCGTCCGGCTGAGCCTGGTGAATTTACGAAACGTGCTTTTTTAAACGGCAGGATTGATCTGACGCAGGCTGAATCTGTAATTGATGTGATTCAGGCAAAGAATGAATATGCACTGCAGAGTTCTGTGAGTCAGCTGAAGGGATCATTAAGCCGGAAAGTAAATGACCTGCGGGAGCGGATTTTGTATGAAACAGCTTTTATCGAGTCTGCCCTGGATGACCCGGAGCATTATTCGCTTGATGGGTATGCGGAAGGGCTTCAGATCCGTATGGAAGAAATTCAGCGAATTCTCCAGACGTTGATTGCTTCGGCGGATAATGGCAGGATCATGAAGGAGGGCATTCAGACTGTAATTCTCGGCAAACCAAATGCCGGAAAATCCTCTCTTTTAAATGTTCTTGCCGGAGAAGAGCGTGCAATCGTCACGGATATTGCGGGAACGACCAGAGATACTCTTGAGGAAATGATTTCTCTTGGGGGTATTACACTGAATGTGATCGATACCGCAGGTATCCGCAGCACGGATGATAAAGTTGAACAGATAGGGGTCGAAAAAGCAAAAATAAAGGCAGAATCAGCAGATTTGATTTTATATATTGCAGATTCTTCCAGAATTCTGGATGAAAATGATGAGGCCATACTTAGAATTTTAGATGGAAAAAAGACGATTGTTCTTTTGAATAAATCGGATTTGTCGCCTGTCATTACAAAAGAAGACATGAAGGTATATACGCAGGGACGGTTTCCGGTCATAGAGGTGTCTGCAAAGGAAGAAAGCGGGATTGACGCGCTTGCACAACTGTTGAAAAAAATGTTTTATCTGGGCGAGATTTCGTTTAACGATGAGGTTATCCTTACAAATGCCAGACAGAAAGCGGAGCTTGTGTCAGCTGCTGAAAGTATCCGCAAGGTGCTGGAAAGTATTTCTATTGGATTGCCGGAGGACTTTTTTTCTATTGATCTGATGGATGCCTATGCTTCTCTTGGCCGATTGATCGGAAAAGAGGTTGGCGAGGATCTTGTGGATGAGATTTTTGGAAGATTTTGCATGGGCAAGTAGAGTGTGGAAAACTGCAAAGCAGGAAAGGCTGAAAGAATGAGTCTGGTAGAGGAATATGTAGACGTAGTTGTAGTTGGCGCCGGCCATGCGGGCTGTGAGGCAGCTCTGGCCAGTGCACGGCTGGGAATGAAGACAGCTATTTTTACCGTAAGTGTAGACAGTATTGCACTTATGCCGTGTAATCCGAATATTGGCGGCAGTTCCAAAGGGCATCTTGTACGTGAGGTTGATGCTCTGGGCGGTGAAATGGGTAAAAATATTGATAAGACTTTTATTCAGTCTAAAATGCTGAACTGTTCAAAGGGTCCGGCTGTTCATTCCCTTCGCGCGCAGGCAGATAAATCAGATTACAGCAGAAGCATGCGTCAGGTGCTGGAACAGACGGAAAATCTGATGATCAAGCAGCTTGAGGTGACAGATCTTCTTGTCGAGGATGATCGTATTGTTGGTATCAGGACATATTCTGGTTCTGTTTTTCACAGTAAGGCTGTTATTTTGTGTGCGGGTACTTATTCTAAGGCAAGATGTATTTATGGTGATGTCAGTATGCATACTGGTCCGAATGGATTGGCGGCGGCAAATTATCTGACGGACTCTATGCGGGCACTTGGCATAGAGCTTCGGCGCTTTAAAACCGGTACACCTGCCCGTATTGCAGGTCCTTCGATTGATTATACAAAAATGGAAGAGCAGAAGGGTGACGAACGCGTAGTACCGTTTTCTTTTACAACGGATCCGGAAACGGTCCAGAAAGAGCAGGTTTCCTGCTGGCTTACCTATACGAATGAGACGACGCATGATATTATACGCAGGAACATCGATCGTTCTCCTCTTTTTTCCGGTCAAATTGAGGGAACCGGGCCGCGTTACTGTCCTTCGATTGAAGATAAGGTTGTTAAATTTGCGGATAAACCGCGTCATCAGGTATTTATTGAACCGGAAGGAATTCATACCAATGAGATGTACATTTCCGGAATGTCGAGCTCACTTCCGGAGGATGTACAGATTGCGATGTATCGTTCTGTGCCGGGTCTGGAGCATGCACAGATTGTCAAAAATGCTTATGCAATTGAATATGACTGTATTGATGCGCGTCAGCTGAAGCTTTCTCTGGAATTCAAACAGATCAGTGGTCTCTATTCTGCCGGGCAGTTTAACGGCAGCTCCGGTTATGAGGAGGCAGCGGCGCAGGGCCTGATCGCCGGGATCAATGCAGCTCTTAAAATTCAGGGCAGAGAGCCGCTGATACTTGATCGTTCAGAGGCTTATATCGGCGTCCTGATCGACGATCTTGTCACAAAGGAAAATACAGAGCCTTACCGTATGATGACGTCGCGCGCGGAATATCGGCTTTTGCTCCGTCAGGATAATGCAGATCTGCGCCTTACAGAGAAAGGTTATGAGATCGGGCTGATCGATGAAGTGCGTTATCAGAAGCTTTTAAAGAAAAAAGAGCAGATTTCTGCGGAAATTGATAGAGTGGAGCATACTTTTGTCGGAGATCGCGAAGAAGTGCAGGAATTTTTGCGCGCACACGAAAGCACCGAGCTGAAATCCTCGATTTCACTCGGAGAATTGATCCGCCGTCCGGAGCTCACATACGACCTTCTTTCAGATATTGATGTGTCTCGTCCTGATCTGGCGGAAGATGTACGCGATCAGGTCAATATTTCAATCAAATATAAGGGTTATCTGGAAAGACAGATGAAGCAGGTGGAGCAGTTTAAGAAGCTGGAAAAGAAGCGGATACCTGACAATATTGATTATAATCAGATTTCAGGATTACGTCTTGAGGCACAACAGAAGCTGGCAAAATTCCGTCCTTCCTCCATCGGTCAGGCTTCCCGGATAGCCGGTGTTTCCCCGGCAGATATCTCTGTGCTGCTGATACATCTGAAGCAGTGACGGGTATTTCGTAAAAAGAGTAAAATGGTAACTGTTCAATACCTTCACAGTTACGAAAAATGTACGATAATATGAATTTTATTTATTTAATTTATATAAAACTATTATAATCAATATCACGGGTATAAAAATATGAATTCCACAAATGCTGGCAACAGAGAACAATATATACGAAATTGCTTTGATCAGGCTGGTTTGCCTCTTTCTGAGCGGCAGGCCGAGCAATTTCTGATCTATTATGATCTGCTTATTGAAAAAAATCGTGTGGTAAATCTCACAGCGATTACAGAATTTGAGGATGTTGTGAAAAAACACTTTCTGGACAGTGTTCTTGTGTGGAAAACGTTTCCCTTGACGCCAGGCAGGTTGATCGATATCGGTACAGGTGCCGGATTTCCGGGAATCCCTCTGAAAATCGTATTTCCGGAATTACAGGTCGTTTTGCTGGATTCTTTGAATAAAAGAATCGCCTTTCTTGATACTTTAATCGAAAAGCTGGAGCTGACATCTGTTTCTGCTGTACACGGCAGAGCCGAGGATCTTGCTTCTGATTCCTTTTATCGTGAAAAGTTTGATTTTTGTGTATCCAGGGCGGTCGCCAATCTTTCCTCACTTTCGGAATATTGCCTTCCGTTTGTCAAACGCGGCGGTGTATTTATTGCCTATAAATCAGTGGAAATCGATCAGGAATGTCAGGATGCAAAAAAAGCAATTTTTCTCTTAGGCGGCGTCCTTGAATCACGGGAAAAGACCAGAATTCCGGGTACAGATATTGAGAGATCCTTTATTGTGGTCAGAAAAGAACGGGGGACTCCCGCAAAATACCCCAGAAAAGCAGGTACTCCAACCAAGAGTCCCCTGAAATAGGTTACAAAAATTCGTAACTGTTCAGTACCTTCACAGTTACAAAAATATTTTTATTGCTTCAGAAACACGTTCAGGAGCTTCCAATTCCGGAAGCTTCTTTGTGTCTTTGATGGATACTAATTTAAGGGAGTCATTTATTCTCTGATAGCTTTCTGCTATTTCCTTTGCGCCCGGTTCGTGTTCACTGAGAATAAGTACGAGCTCCTGATTTGTTTTTCTCAGAGCCTCTGTAGGATCTGTGTTCAGGTATCCTCCCTGCTGACTTGCAAACAGATATCTGCCGTTTCCACTTCCATAGTGTGCAGCCTGATACCCTGCTTTGATCGTCTGCTGTTTCAGACAAAACGGATTATAAAAGCATTTTTCGGAAAAATAATCCTCTGTATTTGTTTTATTTACCGCAATATAGTAGCAGGTTTTTCCTACGATCGGAAAATGAAACAGTTTCGTCAGCATTCTGGAGTGGTCATCTGGCATTTTTTTAAGCGATGACAGTGTTGGCGGGTTTATGAGCATGATTTTCTGAAATAAATGGTTATCCAAAGAGTCTGCCATCAACACATATGCCGCGGATATTCCAGAAGCAGCTACGACAGTCTTTTCCTGTATGATGTTTTTAACAAAGTCAGTGATCATCTGGACATAAAAGTATCCGGTGTATGTGATAGATGGTTTATCGGAACGTCCACACCCGATAAAATCCGGGACATAAACCTTATTTGTAGAGGTAAGATTTCTTAATACCTGATTCCAATCGCTTTCTGATGAAAATACATTCAGGTCATGGAGCAATAGAATGGGTTCTCCTTCTCCCATTACCCGATAGAATATATCCCCGTTTCTCCAGTGATAATATCTGCCGCTTGATTTTACAGTGCTATTTTCTACTGTATTATCAATATATTTATTAATGCAGTGTAATGCCCCGGCAGTGGCTGCTGTTAGTTTTAAAATCGTTTTCTTCATAATATATGGCCGGCTCCTTTCATGAAAGTTATGGCTAATCTTATTTTATTGTTTTTATCGCTTAAATTATATTATTATCATTTTTTGCAATTTTGTATTTTTACGGTTTTTTAATTCTATTGTTTTACAGTTTTACAGTTTGTCAATTTATTATACATCCTGATTCAAAATCTGTCACTATTAAAAATGGTTGCTGCTCGGTACCGTAACATTTACGGAAAAATTTAAAATAATGTTTCACGTGAAACATTATTTTATGATGCGCAGAGCCGGGCAAGGTGGTTTGCGGCTAAAGCCGCGCCTGGCTTGTGCGGACGAGTAGGTTTGCGGGTAAAGCCGCGCCCGGCTCGCGCGGACAAGTAGGGAACAAGTATCTCTTCTCGATTATGGGAAACTTCGTTCTTTATATTATTAAACGTTTCGCCGGGCGCTGGATGGCCAGTGGACATCCGCTTAGCGCCGACCGGAACGGAGTAGAGAGCGCACACGCGTATAAAGAATTATGTCGCTGAAGTGACCGCGTCTACGTTCCACATCGGTCGCAGCTAAACGAGCGCAACTTGATCCTCAGTAAGAGTGCAGCAAAGTGTGCAAGCCCATCAAAATTTGAAATCTGTGGAGTAGATATGGGTTTGCTCACACTCTTCTTAAATTGCAATCATTATAGGTTTGAAAAAAAATCTTCCGTTTCAACAGGGAATGTAGTATGATAGAACATAACCTCACATGTTACAATAATTGTAAACATGGTTTGAAATAATTCTCCTGTCGGCTGCATCCTGCACAGTGTGCGTGTGAGCCTCGGAGTTGTGAAAGTGCTGAACATTTTATAAAAATATAATGTTTAATGGAGTTTTATGTAATGTTAAAAGAATATATACAGGGATTACAAGATGAAAATGATAAAAAAATAAGTGACCTGCAGCGTGAAATGCAGGAATTGACGGAAGATTTAACCTGCTCTGAACATATGATGGAGGAGCTGCAGCGGGAAAAAAGGCTTGATACCAATATCTTTTCACCCAGGGCTCAAAATCTTAGGCTGGATGAGCATATTGCTGAAAAAAAGGAAGAAATCAGGCAAATCAAGCAAAAAATGGAATATGTAACCAAAATGATCGAAGAAAACCTTCATACTCGTGAAGAGTATCAAAAGCTGGAAGATGAGATCGAGAATGAAAAAAGCAGTCATGAGAAAATTGCGGACATAAAAAGCGAGATGATTCGTCCTGCTGACACAGAAGAATCTAATGAGGAAAAAAATAGATACGAGGATGAAGATTTGAATCATCTTCTCGATGATTCAGTTACATCGGAAAGTTTTTCCGGAAACTCACAGCAGAAAATGATGTTCACAGAAAAAGAACAGACATCCAATTCAAATGACTTGGCTGTTGATTCGGAAAATTTTTGTTTAAATAAAGAAGAATTGCAGAATTTCTTAAATACACTCTATCAAAAAACTGAAACATCACTTGCATTTCTAAATGGTAATAAAAATCGATGCAGAGGTGAACTGAAAAATTGTCTTAAAATGATAAAAGACTTTTCACAGAAACTTCAAAAGTAAATTATGTGTAACTATTCAGGACAGTACTTCGCACTTGCTGCGAAGTACGTATGAAGACATATATTTTGTAAGGGAAAGCCCTCGCCGGGTGGCATCCCACACTTTGTGCGGGATAAACTCCATCGCGCAGCGATTTTGAATGGGCTTTCCCCTCGTAACTGTGAAGGTACTGAACAGTTACAATTATGTGTTTATTTCGATGTGTTTTTTTGTGAAAAACAGAGGAATGTTTCACGTGAAACATTTTATGTAGAAATTTTACAGATATAGTGCTATACTGTAAAAGCTTATGGTTACAGGAAAATCTGAAGATAAATAGTAACTGTGAAGGGACTGAACAGTTACGATAAATATTGTAAAAATGAGCAGATGTTTTTATAACATGATATAGGATAAAAAGGGGGAAAAATATCGCGTATGGGGAGAACTATTGTGGTGGCGAATCAGAAGGGTGGAGTTGGAAAAACCACTACAACGATTAATTTATCCGCTGCTATTGCCGAAAGTGGGAAAAAGGTACTCGTAGTCGACATGGATCCGCAGGGTAATACAACCAGTGGTCTGGGTGTAGATAAAGATAATACTGAGAAAACGGTCTATGAGCTCTTGTTGGGAGATATCACACTTGAGGAATGTATACAAAAGGATGTTTTCGATAATTTGTCTCTGATTCCTTCGAATATTAATCTGTCCGGGGCAGAAATTGAGTTGATTGGGATAGAGGAAAAGGAGTATTTATTAAAAAATACATTGGATGCAGTAAAATCGGAATACGATTTTATTCTAATAGATTGTCCGCCTTCATTGAATATGCTCACGATTAATTCTATGTGTGCAGGGGATACTGTGCTTGTTCCTATTCAGTGTGAATATTACGCGCTGGAGGGGTTGAGTCAGCTGATCCATACAATTGATCTGGTAAAAGAGCGGCTGAATCCGGAGATTGAGATCGAGGGTGTTGTGTTTACCATGTACGATGCGCGCACGAATCTGTCGCTGCAGGTTGTGGAAAATGTAAAGGAAAATCTGAACCAGAATATCTATAAAAGTATCATTCCAAGAAATGTCAGACTGGCGGAGGCACCCAGTTATGGGCTGCCTGTGACACAGTATGATACAAAATCTGCTGGAGCAGAAGCATACAGATTGCTTGCAGAAGAAGTTATACACAGGGGAGAGGAAGAATGGCAGTAAAAAAATCAGGGCTGGGAAAAGGGCTGGACTCCCTGATTCCCAAACAGACGGCATCAAAGCGTTCTACGGGTACGTCAGCAAATGCTTCCGGGGATGCTTCAGCTAAGAAGGATGTTAAGACAGCCGAAAAAAAGGAGTCCGCATTCAATCAGGAAATAAAATTGAAGCTTACACAGATTGAACCGAACCGGGAGCAGCCCAGAAAAAGCTTTGACGAAGAGACTCTTATGGAGCTTGCAGATTCTATCCGGCAGTTTGGTGTGATTCAGCCGCTGATTGTTCAGAAAAAGGGCGATTATTATGAAATTATTGCCGGAGAGCGCAGATGGCGGGCAGCAAAGCTGGCAGGCTTGAAAGAGGTTCCGGTTATTATTCGTGAGTTTTCTGATCAGCAGGCAGTGGAGATTTCGCTGATTGAAAATATTCAGAGGGAGAATCTGAATCCAATTGAGGAGGCCGTCGCCTATAAGCGTTTGCTGAATGAATTTGAGCTGACGCAGGAGGAAGTAGCTGACCGTGTTTCAAAGAGCCGTACTGCTGTGACAAATTCTATGCGTCTCTTGAAGCTGGATGAGCGTGTACAGCAGATGGTGATTGAAGGTAAACTTTCTACCGGTCATGCGAGGGCGCTTCTGGCGATTACGGATTCAGAACTTCAATATCAATGTGCGCAGGAAATCTACGATAAGAAACTTAGTGTACGTGATGTGGAGCGCATGGTAAAGGTCCTTTCATCCCCCAGAAAGGAAAAGACAAAACAGGATGATTCACAGGATTTTATTTATCAGGATCTTGAAGAACGGATGAAAGCTCTGCTCGGCACGAAGGTTTCAATCGACCACAGAAATCAGAATAAGGGGAGAATCGTGATCGATTATTATTCGAATGAAGAGTTAGAGAGGCTGATGTATCTGTTTCAGTCATTGTCTGGTGAAAAGTAACGTTAAAGCGGCTGGAAGTACAGATTGATATATTTTGATTGAAATCTGTTATCTATGATGGTAGAATTCGGAGGGAAACCGGGGTTCCAAAAAACGGTTTTCCAACGGGAATGCTCCTGCCCGAACATATGTTTTTTACCAGATATAAGAATGAAATAACAACAATAAGGGGAAAACAAAATGGAAAGTAATATCTTGAATTCGCTTGGGATTGATCCTGGCATTCTTGTGATTGCCATGATGGGTATCCTGATACTGGTGCTGCTTTATATGGTACACGTATCCATGAAAATGACCAGATTTCTGAAGCGGTATCGCATCTTCATGAAGGGGAAGGATGCGGCGTCGCTGGAAAAAGCATTTTCGCAGAAGTTTCTTGAAGTTGACAAGCTTACGGAGATGAGCCGTCTGCACAACGATGAGATTCATCGGATCAAGGAAATACAGAAGCGATCCGCGAATAAGATCGGGATTGTAAAGTATGACGCGTTTCCGGATGTGGGCGGGAGACTGAGTTTTGCGCTTGCCATGCTGGATGAGAGCGATTCCGGCTTCGTGCTGAACACGATACACGGCAGAGACGGCTGCTACACTTATATTAAGGAAATTGTAAAAGGCGAATCCTATATCGTTCTCGGACCGGAGGAAAAAGAAGCTCTGCGCCAGGCGGTAACATATTTTAGCGACATGAATGGAGGACAATAACATGCTGGACATCAAATTTGTAAGAGAAAACCCGGAAGTTGTAAAGCAGAACATCCGAAATAAATTTCAGGATGAAAAGCTGCCGCTCGTGGATGAGGTGCTTAACCTTGATCAGCAGAACCGCGACATCAAGCAGGAAGTGGAAGCGCTTCGCGCAAGCCGCAATAAGATCTCAAAGCAGATTGGTATGCTGATGGGCCAGGGCAAAAAGGAAGAAGCCGAGGAAGTGAAGCGTCAGGTGACGGCAAATGCCGAGCGCGTGGAAGAACTGAGCGCAAAGGAAAAGGAAGTTGAGGCGAGAATCCGGGAAATCATGCTGATCATCCCCAATATTATTGATCCTTCTGTACCGATCGGTAAGGACGATAGTGAGAACGTCGAACTGCAGCGCTTTGGCGATCCGTTCGTGCCGGATTTTGAGATTCCGTATCATACCGAGATCATGGAAAAACTGAACGGTATCGACATGGACGCGGCCGGCAGAGTGGCCGGCAATGGATTTTACTATCTGATGGGTGACATTGCACGTCTGCATTCCGCAGTGCTTTCCTATGCGCGCGACTTTATGATCAACCGCGGCTTCACCTACTGCATCCCGCCGTACATGATCCGCAGCAATGTCGTGACCGGCGTTATGAGCTTTGCCGAGATGGACGCCATGATGTATAAGATTGAGGGCGAGGATCTGTTTTTGATCGGAACGAGCGAGCACTCCATGATCGGTAAATTTATTGACACTATCATTCCGGAAGAAGAGCTTCCGAAAACGCTGACCAGCTATTCTCCCTGCTTCCGCAAGGAAAAAGGTGCGCACGGTATCGAGGAAAGAGGTGTATACCGCATTCACCAGTTTGAAAAGCAGGAGATGATCGTGGTCTGCAAGCCGGAAGACAGTATGATGTGGTATGACCGTCTGTGGCAAAATACGGTAGATTATTTCCGCACACTGGATATTCCTGTCCGCACACTGGAATGCTGCTCCGGTGACCTCGCGGACCTGAAGGTGAAATCTTGTGACGTCGAGGCCTGGTCTCCGCGTCAAAAGAAATATTTTGAGGTTGGTAGCTGCTCGAATCTTGGAGACGCACAGGCACGCCGCCTGAAGATCCGCGTCAACGGCAAGAACGGCAAATACCTCGCGCACACCCTGAACAACACCTGCGTGGCGCCGCCGCGTATGCTGATCGCGTTCCTCGAGAACAACCTGAACGAGGACGGTTCCGTGCGCATTCCGGAAGCGCTTCGCCCGTACATGGGCGGCATGGAGCTGATCCCGGTGCCGGAAAACAAGAGATAAAGAAAAACTGTAAAAACAGGATACAAAAGAAAAAAATAAGAAATCACGTAACTGTAATTATCCGGATTGAAGAGTTTGTACACAGAAGAGTCATAGCCAGAACGTTCGCTGTATGGAACGAACAATCATCGTATAGAACAGTTACAACATCTCCGGGGAGAACACATGCATTCTTATTTAAGGGCAATTGGTTTTGGAAAACTAAATAAAGAATCCGAGGCGGAGAAATATCTGGACGAGACCTTTCATGATTACACGGAACGGGTCATCGCCAAAGGGGAAGAAAACACCGCCTGCATGCAGATGTATAAGGAATATGCGCCGAATATGGGAATCATCATCGGCGGAAATCTGGACGGAAATGGTTTCCACAGGCAGTATTATTTTCCATGCATAAGAGGAACACAGGTAACGACGCAGGAGGAACTCTCCCTCGAAAAACGGGTAGATGGCCTTTCCTGGTCCGGAGCCTGCGACGACGGGCGTGTCGGCGTTTCACTCATCTTTTTTGTACAGAATACAGTGGAATGCCAGCGTGAGCAGATTTTGAACCAGATTTTTGGCCGGAAAATGTCTGCCACTCTGTCCGGACTTTCCTGCAGCGGAAAGATTCTATTTCCTGTTTTGAAAGACAGCAAACAAATTGACCAGCAGCAAAAGAGTACGGCTAAGCGCAGCCAGCTTCTTTCCGCGGCGAAAAATGGCGATGAGGATGCTATCGAAAGTCTGACCATCGAGGACATGGATCTCTACACCATGATTTCCCGGAGAATGTATACGGAAGATCTCTATTCCATCGTCGATACCTGTTTCATGCCATGCGGCACCGAGTGTGACCAGTATCAGGTCATAGGCAATATCATGCAGTATGAAAAGGTGACCAATACCGCCACCGACGAGCAGATCTATGTGCTGCATCTGGAGTGCAATGATATGTACTTTGACGTCTGCATCAACAAAAGCGACCTTCTCGGTGAGCCGGAGGTCGGCCGCCGTTTCAAGGGCAATATCTGGCTGCAGGGGAAGATAAATTTTGCGTGAAAAGTTATCTTGTAATTTGCGGATGGATATAGTATACTTGACAGGCACTAAAAAGTCTCTGTAGCTCAGCAGGATAGAGCGTCCGCCTCCTAAGAACAGGGACGACATGAAGGCTGAGAGTAGTTTGAAAAAATGAGTTTGCAGTTCGAAATGGTTATGAAATAGACAAGAGTTCCATAAGAACGCAATCCTGAAAAATTTTGTTTACCATTGAACCGGTCGCCCCGTATTAGCTGCAGCTAAGAAAAAGGGCGACCAGCTAATGAAAAAAAGACCGGAAATGGTGATTGGGTAATTTCAAAAAACCCTGTAAAATCAAGGAAAATTCGTATTATGTCTCTGTAGCTCAGTAGGATAGAGCGTCCGCCTCCTAAGCGGAAGGCCGTGGGTTCGAATCCCGCCAGGGACGGGATTTTTTAAGCGGAAATCTGCTAAGAACGTGTTAGCTGACACGAAAACAGGTTCCGCTTTTTTTATTGGCTAACGAAAGTCGTCAGGTTCAGTCCCAGCTAAGATTTTGAGGATTTCTTAGCCGGCCAGCTAAGAAAAAAGGGCTTCCAGCTAAGAATCTGAAAATCGGCGATTTTTGCCGGTTTCCAGCTAAGAAAGTTGTTGGTTGAAAAATCCATTCAGATTCATTCAAAATCAGCGAAAATCAGTTCTGATTTACCTATCTAAAAAAATTCTCAAGTTTCGTACATACTTCCTCTGGCTAAGATCGGTTAGCTGAAATCGGTGCTCCATCTAATAAAAATTCCATTTTGCTAACAGAACACAATTCTTTCTTAGCTGTACATAGTCCGTCTGTTTCTGCTTAAAAGCAGCACACAGGCGGGCTTTTACGTTTTCGGTGGCGAGCATCCGGAAACAAAATCAAAATTCATGGAGGTATTCTTTTATGTCCCAGAGTCAGAAAAGACAGAAAAAAACGATTGTAATTGAAGGCATCCGGTACTATGCAGACCGTCCATCTTCCTGTAAGGGCTGCTATTTCTGGAAAAACAAAAAGGTCGGATGTGTTCTCGGAGAAAACAACTGCTACTATCTGGCAGAGACTCCCAAAAAGACGAAATGCGATGGTTGTCCCTATGCGAAAGGTCGTCCCTGTGTGACGGTATCCTGCTATAAGGATCTGGATGCAATGGCAAGGGGGCGGAACAGATGAGCAGGAATGAGAAAAAGAATGACAACGGCGAATTTTGCCATTACGACCGGATGGTGCGGAAAGCGGAAAAAACATCGGAACAGAGCAGCGTCAGCCCAGAGGTGAAAAGCAGTTCTTATCCACGTTCCTGCAAACAATGCGAATATTATCAGCCGCGTTTTAAGTATCGTAAATGCCTTTTTGCCGAGTGCTTTTACAAGAAAGATGTCGATGTTTTCCGGCGTAAACCTCACGTCAGAGACCGGTATTCATAAGTGTTGTCTTATGTACTGTCCTCCATATTTTTCTTCCGCATGATCTGTCGGGAAAGGGGGTGATGAATTTATGCCGGTGATACGCATTGAAAAAAATACGAATTATACAACCATGAGCAATTATCATTTGAGAGACAAAAACCTGACGCTGAAAGCAAAAGGAATGCTGTTTCTCTTTTTAAGTCTGCCGGAGAGCTGGATTTACAGCATCAACGGTCTGGTGGCTATCTGCAGGGAGGGGCGGAGCGGTGTGGCTTCCGCACTCAAAGAGCTGGAGGACAAAGGCTATCTTCGCCGCGAACGCAGAAGGGATGAGAAAGGAATGTTTCGGGATAATGTCTATGTTATCTACGAGCGTCCGGTGTTGCCAAAAGCGGAAAAGCCAGTGTCAGAAAAACAGCTTTTGGATGATTCGGAAACAGGGAGTTCCGCATCAGGTAATCAGGTGGTGGAGAGTCCAGAAGCAGAAAATCCAACATTGGAAAATCCAGCACTGGAAGATCCAGCATCGGAAAATCCTGCGCAGGAAAATCCGGCGGAAGAAAAACCTGCGTAAGAAAATCGCACACAATTAATTAAAGAAGTAATAAGTAAAGAAGAAATAAATACTGATTTAATTAATAGAGAGAGTGGAAAAGAAATCCGGCATGGTCAATTATTTTAAATTTCATGATGAGGTGTCACGGATGTGCGACAGCTTGTTTTGGATTGGACAACAGATACCATAAACCATATTGATTTTGTTCGAGGTTTAGATTATACTGTAGAAAGATTATTTTAATTTGTCTCCTAATTAACGGAGGAACATAGATGGAATACTTATCAATTAAACAGGTATCAGAAAAATGGGGACTTTCCACGAGAAAGATTAATACGTTGTGTTTTGAAGGCTGCATTGAAGGCGCGATAAAGATAGGTTTCTATTGGGCGATTCCTGTAGATGCAGAGAAACCGAAGGGTGAGAGAATCAAAAGCGGCAGATACATTAAAACCAATGGCAAAACTTTATTATGAGCTTTGAAACGGGAATTAAATTGAAATTTGTGCGGGTGCCGGCGGACAGGCATTAGGTTTTGAACAAGCCGGATTTGATCATAGAGTGTTCGTTGAATATGAAAGCGAAAATTGTGATTTTGAAGATTTTATTAGCTATACCAAGAAATAGTTGTGGGGGAAGTAAATATAATGGGTGTATGTGCGCTTGTAGATGAATTGAATAGATTGAGAAAATCATCTGTAGATTCTATAGACAGTGATAAGAATTTTGATGATTTTAAAAAATACATGCATATCAGAAGAGCTCTGGAAGATGACTTAAAAGACATTCTCAGATGTGTTAATGCGTCTAATAGAAAAACGTTAGTTTTGCTTTGTGGTAGTGCGGGAGATGGAAAATCTCATTTGTTGTCTTATTTGAAAAATTTAGATGAAGAGCATCTGCTTTCTGGATATAAAATTCATAATGATGCAACAGAAAGCAGCTCGCCTAGTAAGACTGCAATTGAAACGTTAAATGATGTATTAGACGAGTTTTCTGATCAGAATATTGATGCAGATGGTGAAAATTTTATTCTGGCAATTAATCTTGGTGTCTTGAATAATTTTATTGAATCGGAGTATGGAAAAAGATTTAGCAAACTTCGCGCTTATGTGCAGGATCACTGTATTCTTTCTACCAAAATTGTAGAAAAT
The DNA here is from genome assembly GCA_020859985.1 of Clostridiales bacterium. GTDB lineage: Bacteria > Bacillota > Clostridia > Lachnospirales > Lachnospiraceae > Choladousia. The sequence continues at coordinate 109,645 of JAJBVD010000042.1, read as the reverse complement.
GGATATGATAAAAATAGTAGTTTTCAACATGTTAGTTTTGCAGATTATCAGCTTTATACGCTTTCTGCGGATGGAGCGACCTCAGAATATATACAGCAAATATTAAGGAGAATTTTTAACTCGACTTCAGAAACCCCTTTTGCGAATGCTTATTACAATAAATGTTCAAGGTGTCCATTGCAGACAAAATGTGAAGTTAGATATAATTTTGTGTTTCTGCAGAATGAGAATATTCAAAAGTATATTTCTAATTTGCTTGTAATGACAATCATAAAAAAGAAGGAAATTCTTACGACAAGAGAAATCCTCAATTATTTCTATGACATTATTGTTCCACAGGATTTTAGTTATTCTGCTACAAGCGATGCATTGTCGAATCCTGATACTGCAATTAAGAGATTTTTAAAGGGAATTACTCCGGAATTAATATTTGAGCAGATTGGCGTATCAGGACTTATGGATGATGTTAGAGAATGTGATCCAGTATTATATAGAGATGAGTTAGGGGATGAGTTTGCTGTAGAGTTTTATGTATCGACAGATGTTACTGATCTTATAAAAAATGATTTAAATGACACCATTTATGGTGAGTATTTATTGGAAAAAGAAATTGTTAATACAATAAATATGGATAAAGATATAAAGAGTTGTATATTTAGATTGCTGCTCCGGATTAGAGCAATGAAAACAAACTCTTTTAATGATGTTATCTATAATAAATTCGTAAAAACTTTATTTTTATTTAATTCTGGACAAGGAAAAAAACTTAGAGAATTATATAATGCAGTAGAAGAAGCTTTATTACAGTGGTGTGGAATAGATAATGATAATCACCCGTGTTTAGACCAAGATAACCAACCATACTTTTTATATGAGAAAGTGGATTTTGATGAAGACCTTAGTGTAATTCCAGTAGCTGTTGATAAAAATGAACTGCAGCGATTTATTCCGGAATTAAAAGTTGGATTTATAAATGAAAAATTGCACACTAATATTGTGTTAAATATTGATTTTTTGTTATATCAAATGATTTATCAACTAAATCATGGATACATTCATACAACAGCTGACATGAACAGTCATGCTGATTTCATTGGCTTTGTTAAGAGGATGTTAAAGACGGGAAATGCAAAGCAAGAAGTGTTTATTGTTGCATCTTCCGGAGAAAAATCCACTTTAAAGAAAACAAAGTTTGGTTATAAGTTTGAGGTGATAAGATGAGGTATCATTTTTCTGAAGAAGAATTTAAGAAAAATTTCAAATGGAAATCTTTAGATGAAAAGAGTTTGGACTCTTGTCGTATTTATCATATTCCAGATCAGAGATTTAAATTATTCCCTTATAAAGCGACAGGGAAAGCACAATCGCCAATTGTGACGGAGATGGAAGATGTAATTGGAGAATTTATCAAGATTGCGATGAATGTAACAACTCCAGATACCGATTTTGATTCGATCATTAATAAAGTCATAGAAGAGACAGAAATTGAAGAAGAAGATATTCAAAGCCTTTCAAATATAATAAAAATTTTCTTTTACAAGGATGATCAATTTGTTGCAAATAATATTGGGATGTATGTATTTAAAGGTGATTCAGATAATAAATCTGTCCAACGGCTTGCTGCATTTCTGAATGATGTGCTTAGAATTGACGATGTAGATAAACAAGCAATAAGCACCACAATGAATTCCTATTCTTATAATGCCCTTGAGCAGTTAATGGCGGATTGTATTGGTACCAACAAAAAATCTGAAGAAAGTGATAATAGTTCATATTTTGTTGTATATGAAGATGCATCTAATAAATTTAAGAATGACTTACATTTTATGCTAAAGAATGAGTTGAGTTCGCCACAAGAATTATCAAATCTATTAGCTTTATATTATCTCTACTATACATCACAGACATGTATTGCACTTGACCATTTCGGAAGCGGCAGTAGAACTAATCAGACAAAATTATTTTTTGCATTGGATTGGGAGAAGGTTAGTGCAAACAGGGAGTGCTGTAGGGGTGGTTGGAAATTATTACATGAGAATGTAAATAATATTTTTTGCCATGCGATTACCCTTGAATTGCTTAATCAAATTGATGATACAGATATGATGGTCGATTACATAAAACTTTCTGAGATGATTAAACAGAGTGTGATTGATGATGAGAAAACTGCCAAAGAAGTAGAAAATATTGAACAATTTTATATTGATGCCATTGGTGATTATTCGGATTTTAATTCTATTGCTTTTCACCAAAGTAATAGTAGTACAGATACAGCAATACAGCATTTGTTTGAGTGTGTAAAACGACAGTTCCTTAATACAGACAGAAAAAGGGCAAATGAAGCGTATGTGGAGAAGCTTACGGAATTTTATAAACACCGCTGGTTGAAAAACAGAAGGAAAGCAGGCCTTGTTTTTAACTTGACAGAAAGTGACATCATTTTTTTAACTAAGATTTCGATTCAGAATAGAGATAGAATTCGTTTGGTTGATCTTTTTACAGAATATGAAAAGCGGGGGATCTATCTTGATCATATTTCAAAGGGATTATTACAGGAATTTTTTACACGATTGAATCTATTGGATAAAAAAAGTGATAGCGGAGATGCTCAGTATGTTAAACGAATTTTATGACTTTATTTCAAAGAGAATTTTTAGTTTTTTCCAAGTACAATCTGATCAGGGGACTCTTCAAGAGGCAGAGAGTTTTTGCTTAAAACTTGATGATGAAGAGATGGTTAAAAATGTCAGTGCATCTCTTCAGAGACTATTATTACAGAATAACAGTAGAGGCACTTATAAGCTTAAGTGTATGGATGGCTCTATTTATGAGACATTTACTTTGCTTGCGAAGAATACTGAAATTATTATTGCTACCCAGGATTCTGGAATGACGAGTGATTTTTTAGGTGCTACTCTTAGGAATGCTGCAAACGAAGAAAGAAAACCGCTTTTAATGATTACAGCAAATCCTATTGATAGCGCATTAAGTGGGTCTAGGAATATGTCATCAGCAGGAATGCCGTTCTATTCAGAAAACCTCGTCAAGGAAATAACAAGTATGATTTCTAACAGTACTAAACTTACAGATGCCGAGAAGGAAATTTTGCAGTTTGAACTTGAACGAAGAGAAGACGATGTTTTTAGCGATCGGTCCTCTTTATATGAATATAAGGAACTACTTGCAATTATGAGTAGTGGAAGGATTAGTGATGATATCTATCCTGGGTTTAGATTGTTTGCGGTTGATGCTAAAAATGATTTTAAAGGGGAAAGTTATTCTCAAATTCGAAAGTCCATCCGAAAAAATCATGAACTGTTTGAAAGAATTGATCGGAGTGTGCGTTTTGGAAATATAGAAGCAGATTTATCTGCTGATTTTGATGATAAATTTATCGGAAGGATTACTATTGAAAAGAATAAAAATCCTGATCAATGGAGTGGATTGATTAAATATTACGAAGTAATATCGTCGATGGAAAAAAAGCAGGCTAAAAAAGACAAACCTTTGCAGATTGAGAAGGACGGGATTACGGCATATCGTAATATCCCTTTAAATCCGTATATTGAAGGCTCCGAATTGTTTATTAGAAATGAGGGCTCTCAAAGGGCAAAGAAAAGAACCAGAAGTATTATAATTTTTAATTCCGATAATTACAATGAAATCTCTCTAAAAGTGGAGTGTAATATTCGCATTCCAAATAGTGGAATAACTAGTGATATAGGATTATTTGAAAGGGAAAGAACTGATTTAATATTTAAGTTTGCGGGAGAAGAACTGGCCTTTCATAGGTTTAAAATAGAGGATGTAACAAATAAGATTTCCTATATCTTTAAAGTATGCATTCTGGGAATCTCTGCAAATTATTTAATTCCAACCATCAAAACAAGTTTCGTAATTGATTATAAAAGCAATAAAAAGAAATGCAGAATAAAATTATTAGCAGTCGGAACAGATTTGAGTTTTAATCAGTCGGCTCCGACCGTGATTTCGCAGAAATTAGGAAATAATGAGACTTATTACTGTGACTATCAAACAAGACTAAATGTTTTTGCACCTGAGGAAGAACTAGCTAATTATGGCAATGGAATTAATATTAATGTTTCTTTTGCAGGTATTGAAGTTCCGTTTGTTTTATATCCGGATGAGATCAAAAGCCAGGAAATAACTGGAAAAAGAATCCTTCGCGAAAAATTTGCAGATCAAAAAAGCTTTACAATAACTGGTGATGGTCAGATTCAACGTGATTCACAGGAATACTTTGTAAAAGGAAATCTTCAACGAGAGATAAATCTCGAAAATAATATTATAAGGAATCACGTTTTTTCGGGTATTGTAAATAAATATCATGAAGAAAAAATCCATCTATAAAAAAGATAGATTTAATACTGGGTGATGACCTTAGAAATGCATATTTAATTCTACTTGGTGCTTTTGCAAACGCAGAGACAACTCCTACTTTAGCGTATTTGGATGGTTCTTTATTGTTGGCGGCCACTAATTATCTTGATACTTTTATGGCTCAGTTTAGCACCGTAAGGGATAAGCATCCTTTGACAATAGAACAGCAAGATGCATTATTATTGGGAACATTATCGGTTGGTGATAAAGCTACAGAAATATTAATGACACCATTTCATCCTTTAAATATAGCCTATCAGCTCTCTTTGATTGACGAAATCGGGTTTGATCAGGCATCAGATGTTATAATTGATAAATTAAATTCCGTATATTTATTACCTTATATACAGCGAAGTAAAAAAGTATATAAAGTTTCGGATCAATTATTTTCGACGGAATGGAAACATTATGCACCGGTAGAAAATAAAAAGTATATGGGCGGCAGAAAATATGTTCCAAAACTTGTAGAAGATAAGGTAACCGAATTTACTGGCCATTTCCGGTATATATTTGACGAAATTAATAATCGAATTATCAAGATTAATCTCATAAATATGGGTGACTGCAGGGAAATCCTTCAAGGTATTGCTCAATATTATTGTCATACAGTAAAAAAGAATCCTGATATTGAAAAATTATTAAGGTTTGAAATACATGTTTACACAGACAATTCATATGATAATGCATTTAATTATTTAAAGGATCACTCTAGGCTTAAAAAATTTTTAGATAATGAAAAATTATCAATTGAATCTGGAATCGCCATGAATAGTCTGGAAGATATTATGGCCAAATTAATTGATTGTTATTTCTGCCCAGACAGTGAGGGGAGTTATGCCTATTCACATTTGACCTTTTATGAAATGGAGTCTGAGATTACTTCGGAAATGGCTGCAATGGATCAAATTGCGACGGGAGTGTCATTAGGTGGAATTTTATCGGGAGTTCCGTCAAGTCAATATGGGATTAAGTATAGAACGGGATTTGGTTTAAAATATGCTCGCAAGACAAAACTTGTGGAAGTTGCGGAACTTTTGAATTCGTTATTTCAAGTAAATGATTCTGGAAATCCATATCAATCAGGGGTTGGAATTTCAACACAAATTGATAGTAGCGCAGAAAGTAAGATGGATCAAATTTATGAATCCTCAAATTGGGTTGTATTTGTTGATCCGAAAGTCGACTTGAATTTCTTTTTTGAGGAAGAGGCAAAATCTGATTTATTGATTATTCACTATAGCGATCAATATACATCCAGTAGTGGATATGATGCCATTACGGTTACCCGCAAATCTAAGCAGTACATGAAAGTAATTCAAGACTATCTCCTGGAAAAGGGAGTGGATGCTGGAACTTCTGATATAGCAAAAATTATCAATTTGATGAATGCAATAAATGGAGATTGGTTATTACGCCTTGTTTCTTCAAAAAAGGTAGTAGGTGTGAATAGAGAATCAACTTTTTCCAGAGAAAAAATAAGTATTGTTGCGGCCATAAAATTGATGTTGGCATATCTGAAACATCAGGATATCTTATGGGTTCCAATCTCTATGGAGGAAATGCTTCGTGTATCCGGCGGTGCTGGTTTATCTCAGAGAGAGGGAGTTCTTTCGGCTAAAAATCTCGGATTTGAAAAAGGACCGACTTGTGACGATCTTCTGTTTGTAGGAATTCACAATGACCCAGATGGTATCAAAGTTTATTTTTACCCGACGGAGGTAAAGACAGGGAATAATCAATCGAACGTAATTGCAAAGGCATTTGAACAAACTGCAAATACGGCAAAGGGTTTACAAGAGGCATTAAACGTTACAGATAATAATGTTAATGAATTAACATACAAAGTGAATAGAAATTTCATGATGCAACTTGTAATTAATAGTTGTAAAAAAGTGCAGGTTTATCATGTTGATGATTCACAAAATTGGGATCTTGTTCTCGATGAATTGAGAGAAAAGTTATTGAATGAAGATTATGAGATATCAGATAATATAAAACAGGTCATTGGCAATGGTGCCGTTCTCTCTTTTAAAAAAGGATTGGTGCAAAGAAAAACTTCTTTTAAAGAGGACGTCATTAACTTTATCGAAGTGCCGGAAACAGATGAATATGCTCTTATTTTGGCATCAGTTGAAGAAATTCTAGAAAAGCTTAATGACGATGCGGAAGGCGACTTGAATCCTTTGTTTAAGGAGAAAGTGTCGGGTGTGCACGGATCTGAAAATAAAACTGATGTCTCAAAGTATGAAAAATCGACAGAAAAACCGGAGCAGAACGATCAACCAACACTTGATGAAGTTATGTTGACGGATGCACACGACAATATTGTAGATAAATTATTAGATGATTCAAAACGTTTAAGTGAAGGATCGGATAGCAATGGGATAGTTGTCCAATTTGGTAAGAATAAACTGAATGGAGATCCTGTGTTATGGGAGCCAAACAATACGGATCGAATTTTTCATACGAATACTGGAATTATTGGCACAATGGGTACAGGTAAAACGCAATTTACAAAATCATTAATTACGCAGCTCTATCGTGAGCAAAGTAAGAATCTTGACAATATTCCTATTGGTATATTGATTTTTGATTACAAAGGTGATTACAACGAAAGTAAAGTCGATTTTGTAGAAGCAACCGATGCAACTGTTTTAAAACCATATCATTTGCCATTCAATCCGTTGGCGTTGACAAAATCGTCAGTATTTAAACCGCTATTGCCCATCCATACTGCGAATGCGTTTAAGGACACACTGGCAAAGGTTTATGGATTAGGACCAAAGCAGCAGGATACTCTTTTCCAGTGCATTCTAGAAGCATACCATAGGGTTGGAATTTGGGAAAACGATCCTAAATCTTGGGATGAGAAAGCACCTACATTTGAAACAGTGTATCAAATTTATAGTAATGATGAGGATATTAAGAAAAACGATTCTTTAGCAGCTGCTATGAATAAACTTCATCAATTTCAAGTATTTGAGGGAAATTCCTCAGATACAAAATCGTTGTTTGAATTGATTAGCGGCGTTGTTGTTATTGATGTATCAGGTTATGATCCTGATATACAAAGTTTGGTCATTGCAATTACGCTTGATTTATTCTATTCACAGATGCAGGCAGCGGGATCTAGTAAGTTGTGTGGTAGCTATAGGCAATTAAGCAAGATAATTTTGGTTGATGAAGCAGATAATTTTATGAGTCAGGGATTTCCGGCGTTAAAGAAAATATTGAAGGAAGGCCGAGAGTTCGGAGTAGGAACAATATTATCTACTCAATTTTTAAAACATTTTGGCTTAGGTAACGATGACTATGCGAAGTATATTCTCACATGGGTTGTGCACAATGTTGCGGACCTCAAACAATCGGATGTGGATTTCGTATTTAACATTGAGGCAAAGAGTACAGAAGAACAGAAATTGTTTAATGATATTAAGAAACTTCAAAAGCATAATAGTATTGTCAAAATCGGTACTGAGAAACCGGTCTATACGGAAGATTTACCATTTTGGAAGTTGGTAAATAATATTTAGCCAGGTTTTGTAATATGGTATGTAAAAAATTATTGATTTATTATTCAGAAAGCGATATACTTAAGTAGCCTACTTAAGTATATCGCTTTTATCGTGAAAGAGACCAGCTATTATGGATTTTGTTTTTAAGTTTCCAGTTGTTCGTGGAGTTCAGGCTAAGAAAGAATATTATATTGCCATGGTTCCACTAAAAATGATCTCAAGATTATTTCCAGATAATGAAGAATATGTGTTGCCAGAATTTAGAGCACAAAGGAAATTAAATGAACCAAGAGTTCCGGTAATTAGTAAATATATTATAGAAAACAGGGATAATTATGTATTTTCTGCATTAGCGGCATCAATTGACGGAAAGTTTTCTTATAAGCCAAACGTAGATAATGAAAACACAGGTGTCTTAGAAGTATCCATGGATGCTCATTTCCTAATCAATGACGGTCAACATCGTAAAGCTGCTATTTTAGAAGCTATTAAGGAAGATGAATCACTTGGGAATGAGACAATATCAATTGTCTTTTACGAAGATAAAGGGCTATCGCGAAGCCAGCAAATATTTACAGATTTAAATAAGAATGCAGTAAAAACGTCAAATTCTATTGCAGAGCTTTATGATTCCAGAGATTCTTTAGCTGTAACTACACGAAATGCAATTAATGGAAATGAATTTTTAAATGCATATACGGATAAAGAGAAAGATATTCTGGGTAAATATTCATCAAATCTCTTTACATTAAATACATTTTATACTGCAAATAGGTACATTTTTCCAGTAGGTGAAATAAAAAACAGGAAAGATGCAGAGAAATTCCTGAAAAAATATTGGAATGCTGTTGCCCAAAATATGACTCAGTGGAATGAATTACAGAAGAAAGAGTTATCTAAAATAGATCTTAGAGAAAATTATATTGCAACACAAGGAATTGTAATTCAGGCATTGGGTCGAGTGGGTCGTTATTTTTATGATAACCCATGTCTAGACATGGAGCAGGTGCTGATTTCTTTGAGAACCATAAATTGGAAACGCAATGCGCCAAAATGGAGATTTAGAGCGATTCGAGAAAATGGCAGGATTATTACAAATAAAAATGCAGCTATACTTATTGCAAATGAGATTAAAAGGGAATTAGGGCTTCCTTTGTCAGAAGATGAAAATCTGGCAGAAGAAAAGTTCAAGAAGAATACAACTATAAAGTAGAGTGAAAACATGGCAAATACAATTACAAAAAAAACAATTAATGGATTGATGGAAACAATACGAAATTTATATTTAGCAGATGATATTCCATGGGTAATTGGATACTCCGGTGGAAAAGATAGTACGGCAACCTTAGAGTTGGTTTGGCTGTCGCTTCAAGGACTTCCTGTTGAACAGAGAAATAAGACTGTTCATATTATTAATACAGATACTCTTGTCGAGTCTCCAGTAGTATCAAAGTGGGTAGAAAAATCGCTTGATCATATGAAAGAGGAAGCCCAAAAAAGTGGAATGCCATTTGTGACTCATCGTATTACTCCGGAAACTAATAATACATTTTGGGTAAATTTGATTGGTAGAGGATATCCTTTTCCGCGTATGAAATATAGATGGTGCACAGACCGTCTTAAGATACAGCCGGTAAACAAATTTATTAAAGACAAAATTGCTGAACATGGAGAAATTATTCTGGTACTTGGCACACGAAAGGCGGAGAGTTCAAGAAGAGCTAGGACAATGGCATACTATGAAAAAAAGAGGGTACGGGAACTGTTGAGCCCGAATCCTACAATGGCGAATGAACTGGTCTTTTCGCCGTTAGAAGATTGGACAGATGATGATGTCTGGATATTCCTCATGCAATATAAAAATCCTTGGGGTTATTCAAATATGGATTTATTAACATTATACCGAGGTGCAACAGCAGATAATGAATGCCCATTTCAGACAGAAAAAAATCTTCCAAGTTGCGGAAAAAGTAGATTTGGTTGCTGGGTTTGTACGATGGTTGAAAAAGATAAATCCATGGAGGCCATGATAGCTAATGATTACGAAAAAACATGGATGACACCTTTACTTGAATTTAGAAATGAATTTGGTGCAGAAGAAGGAGATCGGGAGCGAAGAAGTTTCCGTCGGATGAATGGAACTTTAAGAGGAAGCTACGGTCAACTTTATCATGGACCTTATAAAAAAGAATATCGTGAAAAGTGGTTACGCCGATTATTAGAAATACAGGTAGATATTCAAAATAACGGACCAGAGGATTTTCGGAACCTGGAATTAATCACTGTTCCGGAAATGCGTGAAATAAGACGAATTTGGGTTAAAGATAAACATGAGTTTGACGATTCTCTACCGGGAATATATCAAGAAGTAATGGGAATAGAATTCTCTGACCCGGAATGGATAGGTAATGAATCCTTTGGGAAGGAAGAATGGAATATTCTTATGGAAACATGTAAGGATTTGTTTAAGGAAGAGGAATTAATGCCTGAATTAATGTCAAGTATCATGGATGTTGAGCTAAGGGCTAAAGTAATGGCAGAGAGGAAAGGGGTTCTTGAAAAAATCGACACCTGTGTGAGGAAAACCTTTTATAAGAATGAAACTGATGCTAAGGAATTTTATTTAAAGAGAGTTAATCGACAAAAAGATGTTGGCGGAAAATATGATGAAAAGTTTTTGGAAGAGTATGTTCGAGAACATGAAGATTCTTATGGAACTGTTTTCGATAGCGAGGATGTAGACGCATGATAATAAAACGCTTAACGATGCATAATTTTGGTGTATATGCATCTACAAATACTTTTGAATTTTCTGGAGAAAAACCGATAGTTCTCATTGGAGGACTAAATGGTCGAGGAAAGACCACTTTCCTTGAGGCTGTGTTATTAGCATTGTATGGTGCAAATTCATTTGCTTATCAGGAAAGTGCATTTAAAACATATGGTCAATATTTAAGATCGTATGTCAATATTTCAGATGGTAGCAAACAGACATACGTAGAATTGGAATTTAAGATTGATAATATTGAAAAAGATTGTTACCTCATTCGAAGAAATTGGAATGCTCTAAATAAAGTTCGTACATCTGAAAAAATAACCGTTTACAAGAATGGTGTTTATAATGAGTTTCTTACCCAAAATTGGGCTATGTTCATTGAAAATATTTTGCCGAGTGCACTATCTAATTTTTTCTTTTTTGATGGTGAAAAAATAGCTGAATTGGCGGTAGATACAACTAATGCTCAACTGAAAGAGTCTATTAGGGCAATGCTTGGAATCTCCGTACTAGATACATTGGGCAATGATCTAAAGAGAAATATACGAAGGTTGCAAAATTCTACTAACACTTTAAATGGACATAATGAGGTTGAAAAATTAAGAAATAAAAAAGATATTGCTGAACAACGGTTAAATGAAATTTTGTCTGATATTTCTGAAAAAGAAGATTTATTGAATCAGTTAAATGAAAAGTATGAACAGAAAAAAATAGAGTATTCGTCTCAAGGTGGAGATTCTATAGGCAAGCGGGAGAATTTGTTATTAGAGAAAGCAAGAATTTCAGAAAATATACAGAAAAGTCACGAAAAATTGTTAGCTTTGGCTGCAGGCGAACTACCGTTAGCGTTAGTAAAGGATTTGTTATTAAAGATAGCTGAGCAGTCGGAAAATGAAAAACATGCTGAAGTTCGGGAACAAGCGTCGAATTATATCAACCTTATGATGAGAAAGTATGTTCAAGAAAAAGAAGGTTCTGAAGAGCTTTCAGACTTTATCGAATATATTCGACAAGATTCGGCATTTGAAGTTAATTCTAGAATTTATCAACTTTCAGAACATGGATTACTCCAGGCTAAACAACTTTCAGATGTGGGGCTTCAACATATTGAGGAGGAAGCCACCAAAGAATTAGAATGTGCAAGAACGTTTAAACGTAAAGAAGATGAGATAGATAATTATCTTGCAATAGACATTAATGAAGAAGAGCTTCAGAAGATTTATAAAGAAATAAAAATATATGAAGCACAAATTTCTGAGGTTGAGGCTGAGCTTGTTGTTCTTGAACAAAAGAGAAGTTCTACAAATGGAGAACTCATCAAAGCGTCTTCAGAATTTAATAAAAATGTCACTGCCCTTTTGAGTGAAATGGAAGCTGATGATGACAATAAACGTGCAGTAAAATATGCAGAGATGGCTTTGAGAGTTCTGAATGAATATTCAGTGAGGCTTCAGCAGAGGAAAACAGGAATTCTTGGCGAGACAATTACATCGTGCTATAAGAAGTTGGCCAATAAGAAAAACCTGATTGATAAAATTGTAATGGATCCGGTAACGCTTGATTTGAAATATCTTAATTCTGAAGGAAATGAAGTGGAAAAAACAGCGTTATCTGCAGGTGAGAAGCAGTTAATGGTTATTTCAATTTTGTGGTCATTGGCAATTTGTTCCAAAAAGAAATTGCCGGTTATTATTGATACCCCTCTTTCAAGATTGGATTCAAATCATCGTAAAGCATTAATTCAAATTTATTTTCCTCAGGCAAGTGATCAAACGATTATTTTGTCAACGGACTCAGAGATTGACAAACGATACTATGAGCTAATGAAGGATAATGTAGGAGATGAGTTTACCCTTAGTTATAATGATGACGAAAAGAGTACAACCATCCAGAAGGGCTACTTCAGAGGTAACGATATATGATAGTTAAACAGGTTAGATTGTCACAACGGTCGAAAGAAAAATTATCACGGCTGAAGGCTAAGACGGGGATTAAAAACTGGAATATTTTGTGTAGATGGGCGTTATGTTATTCCTTGAGTGAAAAGACCGTTCCAACTGATTTAGATATTCAATCCGACAGTAATTTGGAAATGTCCTGGTATACTTTCGGTGGAGAGTACAGTGAACTATATGAAGCATTAATGAAAGCCTGGTGTATAGAAATGGAGCTTCCGATTGATGAACATACATTAGAGAAGTATTTTCGACTCAATTTAGAGAGAGGTATTGCTCATTTAACAGGAACCGGTTTTATCAAAAATCTGGATGACTTAATAACATTAGCAGTAAAGGACAAGCAAAAATGAGTATTTATTTGGATTATAATGCAACTACCCCTGTGGATTCAAGAGTGTTGGATACGATGATTGATGTATATCGTAACAATCCGGGTAATGCAGATAGTAGGACACATGATTTTGGTGAAGATGCACGCAAAATTGTAGAGAATGCGCGTAAACAAGTTGCGGATTTGTTGAATATAAATGTTTCAGAAGTTTTTTTACTAGCGGTGCAACCGAAAGCAATAATATTGCAATTTTGGGGCTGCGTGAATATGCAGAAACTACGGGGAAGAAGCATATAATTACTTCTTCAATTGAACATAAAGCTGTCCTGGAGACTGTTAAGAGTCTGAAGAAGCAGGGATATGAAGTTGATTTTGTGGATCCGGATTTGTCAGGTAGAGTAAGAGTAAGTGAAATAAAAAGTTTAGTAAGAGACGACACATTGCTGGTGAGCCTTATGTACGTAAATAATGAAACGGGAATTATTCAGCCGGTTAATGAGATTGGAGAATTTTTAACTGAAAAAAAAGTGCTATTTCACATTGATGCAACTCAAAGTTGTGGGAAATTAGTTAAAGAATTGCAGACAATTAAATACAATATGCTTTCCTTTAGCGCGCATAAATTGCAAGGGCCTCAAGGAATAGGTGCATTGATACTTAGAAGGCAGGCATATAAGCTACCCCCGGTAAAAAATATTATGTATGGTGGACAGCAGGAACATGGTATACGCCCCGGAACAACACCTGTTGCGTTAGTAGCAGGTATGGGAGTGGCCTGCAATATTGCTGCTAAAGAATATCAAGCTAATCAGGCAAAGGCAAAGGAAATTAAAAATGGGCTATTGTCGATCTTGAATAATTCCGGGTTGAAATATCATTTAAATGGTGATCAAAATTTTTGTGTTGATACAACATTAAATATTTGTTTTGAGGGAGTTTCATCAGAGGCTTTAATGATTTCTACTAAACGGTTTTGTGGCATTTCAAACGGTTCCGCTTGTACATCCAAAAGTTATTCACCAAGTTATGTCCTTTCTGCGATGGGAATGCCTGTAGATGATATTGAAAGCTCCGTTAGAATAAGTTGGGGAGCAGATTCCGAAAAAACGGAGATATTAAAAAATTTTTACGAAGTAGTAGAAATGGCAAAAAAGTTGCAGGGGTAAACTTGCTGTATTCTGTGCGGATCAGCTGTTTTTGATGGATAAATATTATCTTGAGAAAGCTGGTAAGTACTCCATCATGAGTACCATATAAAGCAAGAACTCGCCAACCAGGTGGAGTCCCATAGATTTTGAACATTGATAATTATATCAGGCTTTTTTGAGGCTGTGGCATTGTGACTTGACCTTTTCCGACCAGGGCGTCAAATCACGGATGAAATTGAGGTTTGTGTCACTGGCATGCTTTACCAGTTCTTTCAGAAACAAGGTCATATCATTCATATGTTCTAAGGTTGTTGGTCCTAGATGTCTCCACAAGGTTATAAAGGATGGCGCTGGTCTCGGCTCCGCGGATGGTGATGATCACCACCCATTTTTTTCCATTAATGGTGCGGAAGCCAGTGCTGTTGTCTACAGCATAACCTTTATTAATCCTTAACTTCCAGAAAAATTATTTCTCAAATTTGAAAACGCAGTGAAAAAAGTCTTGGAAATGCCGTGTTTCCATAAATGTAAAACCACTCGCCTGTTTTTGGGTTAAACTTTGTGGCAAGTATGAAAGCTTTTTGATAGCAACAGGGTGTAAAAAGAGCACAAAATCCCCCTCCCCACAAAAAGGGGCTTTCTAAATGCGATGCAGTATGGTACAATAAGCTACAGCAATCCAATTTAGGCTGTAGCAGTTACCATTGCAGGATCTTTTGGATGATGATGTAGGGCACGATCCTGTTGGGAGTCGGAGACGAGTACCGGATTCCCATTTACAGATTCCTGTATTTGATGGGATGCATCTGCACTTCCTGAGGTGGATTGCTTTTCTTTTGCATCCTGAGCATCAGATAATTCGTTTTGGGTCCTCCTCCTTGCCGGAACACTGTTTCTCCACAAGGCGGATCGTGCTTTCATCAGCACCCTGTTCTTTTAAGAAAGCGATAACATTATTTAAATTCAGCCCTTTTGTTTTTCTGGTGTTTTGTGTAACATCTTCATGATCGACTGGAAGGAAGTCCTCGTCATCTTTGATCATGTGATAAATAGCCACGAGCATTTTCCTTGCTATGGCAATGATGGCCTTTTATGGCCGCGGCGCTTTTTCAGCGTTTCGTATTTATTATGAAAGTAGGGATCTTTTTTCGTACTTTTTGCAGCGGCAAGTGCACACTGCACGAGCAGCGGTTTGAGGTAATGTCCACCGTTACCTACCTTCGTGGATTTTTTCTTTCCCGCGCTTGCGTTGTTTGCAGGTGAAAGGCCTGCCCAGCATGCAAGGGAAGCATCATCCCTCCAGATGGACATATCTGTGCCGATCTCTCCAAGGATGTATAAGGCGGATTCTGATGTGATCCCGATCACTGTAGTGAGATGGCTGATGATACTGGCATATTTTTGGCGATAATAATCCAGCTTCTCATCAATCATAGCAATGCACTGGTTGATCTGAGAAAGGTGCATATTTATGATCTGGAGTTTGTCCCGCTGCACGCCTATGAATTCATAGCCGTGGATGCTCCCCAGGATATCCTCGTCCGATGCTTTCACATTCCCACGATGGCTTATCAGCCCCAGGATTTCGGTGTCTTTTACTTTATCCGGTTCTGTGGAGATGAGGTATTCCATGATGGCGGAAGCTGATTTCCCAAAAGGATCTGAAAATATACTGTCCAGTCGTACCTTGGAGATTGTCATGGAATTCTGGAAACGGTTTTTTTCAGAAGTCCTCATATAGGTGAGTTTGAGCCGGTAGCGGCACAACTCCCTAAGGTCACGGATATCAGCAGGCGGCATGGTAACATACTTGAAAAAACTCAAAAAACTAATAGTTTTTTTCAAGAAGGTCCACGATGGATAAAATCACTCATGAGGTACGCCTTGCCAACTGGAAAAAGATTGTTGAACGATGCCAAGCTCGTCCTGAAGGACAGACCACAAGGCAGTGGCTTGACGATAATGGAATCAGCAGCAAATCGTATTACTACTGGCTCCGAAAGATCCGGAAGCTCGCATACGACCAGTCCGCAGGAACAAACACCGCTGTCTCCACTGTTGCATCAGAGGCGGAAGCTCCGGTTTCATTTGCTGAAATCCCATTCAGCGTTGGAAACGAATCTTCCTGCGGTTCTGACAAATCGGCTTTTCAGCCGACCGCGGTTGTCAAAACTGACCGCGCATCCATTGCATTCTCAAATGGAGCCACACCGGAACTAATGGCTGCAATCATCTGGGAGGTTCTCAAAAATGCTTGAGGATGCGGCGAAAATCCGCCGCGTCGTCATTGCGACAGGATATGTTGATCTGCGCAAGGGAATTGACGGACTCGCACAGATCATTGGCGCCCGTTATAACCAGAACCCATTTGAGCAGGGAACGCTCTTCCTGTTTTGCGGCAGACGTTCAGACCGCATGAAAGGACTGCTCTGGATGGGAGAAGGTTTTCTTCTGCTGTATAAGCGGTTCGAGAACGGTTCGCTTACGTGGCCGCGGACACAGGAAGAGGCAGCTGACCTGACTGAGGAACAGTTCCATTATCTCATGGGTCATCAATAAGCTGATGGGCGATTCATCTCAAAAAGGGAAGGATTAAAGCGAAGAAAAGTCGTTAAGCATGTAAACAAACTGAAGCGGAGGCGGAAATGATTTTATACACAGACGATACCTAAAACAGATGGGGAATTGGGTGAAAATGGCGAAAAATAGCTATTTGAGTAATAATTTTTCTGGAAGTACAGGTGAATCACACCCTTGACTAATACACCCCATTGAGTGTATTATAATGCTGAGGTGATGAAAATGAATATTCGTGAAATGAGAATACGTTTGGGTGATACGCAAAGCAAATTTGCCGAGCGATATCATATCCCATTTCGTACTATTCAGAATTGGGAAACCGGTGTTCGCAAACCTCCTGAATACATGCTCAATCTATTGGAGCGACGCATCCAATCTGATCTTGTAAATAAAAAGACAGTAAACCTGCCTAAATATGATTCCCGTAAGTATGACCTTCCAAAGCGTAGCAATTTTGTAGGGGCTATATCATGGCTTCGGGCAGTTCAAGAATGTATTGGAGAGCCATTTGTCTTTGCTTTGGATGAGGCATTGATGTGCCAAGGCAATTTTGGTGGAAGAAGCGATGAGTTTATTATATGGGGTTATGGTAGTGATGCGGTTTCCCGTTTTAATGGTATTGTTTTGCTTGGCAATCAGGTCAGTTCTTATAATGTAGCGGAAAAAAATGGCTTACGGTACACTGATTTTAATCGGACAGTTGCGGATGCACTTGCGAATGAATCCATTTTGGATATGCAGGGTATTACGGAAGCACTTAGCCGATATTATTACAAAAATGGGGACAGCTTTACAGGGATATTTGTTGTTCCTGAGTATCAGGATAGATTTGCGGAACTGGCAGATGCAGCAGTGGATTATTATGCAAATTAGGAGATGTTTATGATCACAGCAGAAGAAAAACTGATGTATAAAGTAATGAAAGCTATATACGATAGTGGTATCCCTATAGACTTCAAGGGATCAATGGTGCTGAAAGCCTGTTTGTTAGAAGCAGGTTATATGGAGGAAATCAGGCACACAGTGGATATTGATGCAAACTGGTGTTCAGAAACAGCACCAACTGCCAGCCAAATGATAGAATCACTACAAAAAGCACTCAGAGACGAGAATATTGATTTGGAAGTAAGCATCTACCGTATGTATGGTGAAGGCCGATCCGCAGGATTTGAATTGGCAGAATGTTCCACGGGTGAAATATTGTTTTCTATGGATATTGATGTGAATAGGCCTGTAGTGCCGACGCAGATATATGAAATAGAAGGATTTCGGTTTCGTGGTGTTACTCCATCGCAGATGCTTGCAGATAAAATTTTTGCAATTTCCACCGACAAGGTTTTTCGTAGAATAAAAGATGTCGTAGATCTATATTATTTATCCAAAGTGTTCGACTTTGACACGATAGAGATAATGCAGACACTGGAAAACAGCGGAAGAAGTCTGGAGCAATTTTCCGGTTTTCTTAATCGCTCAGATGATTTAAGACATGCTTATGAAAAATTCCGTTTGACTGGTGATGTAGAAAAGCCCCCGTTTGAAAAAATCTATTCCGCAGTTAAAACTTATATACAGGATGTGCTTCCCCAATAATAGATTGTATTAAAACAAATTTCCTGCATTTATGGAGACGAAAAGGAGTATTCATTATATGAGCAAATTGATGGAAGACATGAGAAATGAAGCAGCTATTTTATCGGCGATTGGAACAGCAAGATTTTATAATATTCCGGAGGGTACAATTCTTACAGATATTATGAAATGTTTTGACCTTACGGAAAAACAGGCTAAAGAATATATGTTGAAATAAGATGAAATTATCTAAAAAAGTTCTCTACCGTACAGTTTGGTTGAGAACTTTTTTAGAATTTCTAAAATTTGTCTAAAATGACAGGCTGATTTCTAATGAACCAGACCGGTCACAGGAACGAACAGAAATGAACTCGGATCCTGAAAAATTCCTTGCAGGATCGAGCTAAATTGAACAGGATTGGTACATACCGTACAGTAAATGCCCCGACTCCTAAGCGGAAGGCCGTGGGTTCGAATCCCGCCAGGGACGGAAAAATGAGCGGAATCGGTTAAAATCGTGTTAAGTGACACGAAAAAACGGTTCCGCTTTCTAAGTTTAGTTTTTCAGTGCAGTCAACGGAACAACATACACGCCATCTTCCCTTTGATATGCAGCATTGGTTAATCCGCAAATGACACAGCAAATCTTCGGTGGCTTTCCGCCATCAGCAGTAATTTTATCTCGAATCTTCTTTAAGCTCTTAGCAGCCTCATCAATTTTGTTTGCACCAAGTTTGATTTCAAAAGCACACCAATCCCCATTTTCAAGTTCTACAACCGCATCAATCTCACGATTGGCATAATCCTGATATATACCTCATTTTTCATAGCACAGTCTCCTTGAACTCAAATTTCAAGTTGTATACATTTTATCTCATCCACAAAGATTTGCCAATTTCAACCATATATATTTTGAATTTTCAACCCTTATCTTTACCATTTTTAGATCATTTGGAGGTGTATAAATCTGTACAGCTGATGTTCTTTTTCATGCGAGCCGATTATGAGAAAATGAGATGCTGGTACGATGGCTACTCTTTTGAAGGCTCGGAATCCGTATACTATACAGCACAGAATTATTACGAGATATTCCGTGAATGGCCCGCAGCTGGAAATGCCCTCTCACGTTTCTGCAACCTGATTACTGTGGCTATTGAGGAATGCGAGGGTTTGCTGGCTGTCATTGAGATCAGGGAAACTGAAAATGCTGAAAGGTCAGCCCGATTGAAAACGATGATGTTGTTGTGGCTTATGTCTGTAACCGTGCATTCGACTGGACTCTCCTGATAATGCACGGTTACAACGTAAGTTCTTCTATATCTGGATGTAAAGCGAACAAATATATCTTACTGTCCATTCTGTGCTTTGTAGTTCTCGCCCCAGTCCCACATGGCATCCAGAATCGGTTTCAGACTGTAGCCCAAATCGGTCAGGGTATATTCTACATGAGGTGGGACTTCCGGGAAAACGGTCCGGATCACCAGCCCGCTTTCTTCCATCTGGCGGAGCTGGGCAGTCAGCACTTTCTGCGAAATATGCCCGATGGATTTTCTCAATTCCCCAAACCGTTTTGTTCCGGGCAGCAAGTCCCGGAGAATCAGTACCTTCCATTTATCACTGATTAGAGTCAGTGTTGTTTCTACCGGACAGGTCGGCAGTTCTTTTGCCGGCGTTGTTTTGATATCTTTTTCTGTTTCCATGATAAAAATCCTCCTCAGAGATGTTATATGGTTTCCATTTGGTAACTATGGCACTTTTTTGTGCTTACTTTACAGGCTCGGTGTTCGGCCTTATTATATAAGCAGCGAAAGGGAAAAGCAAAAATTATTATTATGGGGCATAAGAGATCACAGGTGATCAACAGGAGATTACAGGAGATTATCAGGAATCACCAGGGATTGTAAGAGAGGGACAGTGTGGAACCATGACACAGGACGAACGCAGGATTTATTTAATCGGGGAACTTCTTTCTGAGGAAAAACAGTACCGGGATATGGAAATTCCGGCAGATGAACAGCAGCAGAAACGGCTTCTGCGTGCGCTGTTCAATATACGGATGCCCAAATTGGTCAGTTCGGATTTTCTGGAAGTGCAGGATCAATATCTGCAGGAGGAGCTTCAGCAAAAAGGCATTACAGATGTTGCTGATCTCACTCCGGTGCAGGACGGCATTTATCTCTGGCAGGGAGACATTACCACGCTTCGATGCGGGGCGATCGTGAATGCTGCTAACTCTCAAATGCTTGGCTGCTTCTGCCCAAATCATGGATGCATTGACAATGCGATTCATACTTATGCAGGTGTGCAGCTTCGGGCTGCATGCGCCGAATTGATGGCACAGCAGGGGCATGAGGAAATGGAAACGCTCTCCGCTCCGCTTCGGTCGGCGCTAAACGGACATCCACTGGATGTCCAGCGCCCTCACCTACGTTCGGCGGCAGATCGCTTCGCCCAATTAGATAACGCTTCGCGTTGGGGCGAAGCTCGAACCGGAGATGCAAAAATTACGCCCGCGTTTAATCTGCCCTGCGATTATGTGATCCACACAGTCGGGCCGATTGTCAGCGGACGGCTGACGGTAAGAGACAAAGAACTGCTTGCTTCCTGTTACCGCTCCTGTCTGGAGCTTGCGGATCAGAACGGCATCAGAAGTATTGCCTTTTGCTGTATCTCCACCGGAGAATTTCATTTTCCAAATGAAAGGGCGGCGCAGATCGCAGTCAAAACGGTAAAGAAATATAAAGAACAGACGCATAGTGAAATCGAGGTGATCCTCAATGTCTTTAAGGACGACGACTTACAAATCTACCGGAACATCCTTCGGTGAAACATTCAGCAAGGCATTTTCCACGCATACAAAGGCGTCGGATAAAACAGCACTGCTGAAAAAAGAAATCGAGACAGCGGATGCAATTGTGATCGGTGCGGGAGCCGGACTGTCCGCATCAGCAGGAATGAGCTACAGCGGGGAGAGGTTTGAAAAAATATTTGCGGATTTTCATCAGAAATATGGCATCACCGATATGTATTCCGGCGGCTTCTATCCTTTTGATACGCTTGAGGAATACTGGGCGTGGTGGTCGCGGCATATTCTGCTCAACCGCTATGAGGCCGGTGTCGGAAAACCATATACCGACCTGTTGGAGCTGGTAAAGGATAAGGATTATTTTGTGTTGACCACCAATGTAGATCATCAGTTCCAGTTGGCCGGATTTGATAAAAAACGACTGTTCTACACCCAGGGCGACTATGGTCTGTGGCAGTGCTCAAAGCCCTGCCATGACAAAACTTACGACAACGAAGAAGCGGTAAGACAAATGGCTGCCGAGCAGAAGGACATGAAGATCCCTTCGGAATTGATTCCGCACTGTCCGGTCTGCGGCGCGCCGATGAATGTGAACCTGCGCTGCGACGATACGTTTGTAGAGGATGAGGGATGGCATAAAGCAGCCGAACGGTACAACGAGTTTATCCGACGGCATGAAAACATGCATGTCCTGTTTCTGGAACTGGGTGTGGGCGCAAATACCCCGGTGATTATCAAGTATCCCTTCTGGCGTATGACAGCAAAAAATCCGAAAGCGGTCTATGCCTGCATTAATCAAAACGAAGCATTCTGTCCGCGAGAAATAAATGAGCAATCCATTTGCATTGATGAAGATATTAGCAAAGCATTAGAGAAGCTGAAAAAATTATAATAAAAATGCGATTCTCATAAAATGACAGTTTCGTAACCACATGAACCAGATAAAAAGAGCCGCTGTTGGCTCTTTTTCGTTATGAATGGATGATATTTGTTTCAGTTGCTATCTTCTCAATAAAAGGAAAAAAGGTTATAATATGCGTAATGATGCGCAGGGGAACAGAAAGATAATGAAAAATTGCAGGAAGAATATGTCGAGAAAGAGGAACGGATTTTTATGGAGAAAGAGACACGATTAGCAAGAGTGCGTTCTTTCATAGAAGAACGCGGTTGGAATTACAATTATTCGGAAGAGGACGGTTGCGGAAGCATAGATTTTGAATATCGCGGTCTTGCCTATCATATCTGGGAATTTGAAGATGGCGGGCGCGGCGTAGAAACAAATCTGCGGCATGGCGGACGCAACGAGGATCTTTTTGGAGACTACGAGAGCGAGATGCTGGAGGTTATGAAAAACTGGTAATAAGCAGGGGATTCACATTTCAAAGTGGATTCTTTCAGTAAAAGGGAGGGCCGAGGATATGAAAAGAAAATGGGCAGTTTTGACACTTTCTGCATTGCTGGCGACATCTGTAGTCACGGCATCTGCGGTTACAGTGTACGGGAGTGACGTGGAAGAGGCTGTTGTGATCGCGGAGGATTCGGAGGAAATTGCGATCATCACAGAAGACGCAGCGGAAAATGAGACATCATCCGAAGCGGAGGCAGGAGATGCAGATCTGCAGTCGGAAGATGAGGCATCTGATACGCTTGTGATTGAAGAGATCACGGAGATTGATGAGGCAAACGTTCCTTCGGCTGTCAGTGTGGAAGAAGATGAGGCGGCAATCATCTCAGAGGAAGCGGATTCAGCAGCGGGCGGATTGGGTGTGGCGTCGCATACAGTTGAAGAGATTGTAAGCTTTTTGAAAAATAATGGCGTAGGCATAAACGAACTGGTAACCTATGAGGAAGAGCCGGTTCTGACCGCGCCGTACAGCGTCGGTTCTCTGAGTGAGGATTCAAAGGCGGATGCTTTGGCCATGCTGAATAATGTTCGCTATATCGCTGGTCTGTCCGCGGATCTGACCTGGGACACAGCGCATGAAGAAATGGTGCAGGCGGGGACGCTGGTGAATGCGGTCAATGGAAGTCTCACTCATTATCCGACACAGCCGTCAGATATGTCGGATGACCTTTACAGCCTTGCGTATTCCGGCTGCAGCAGCAGTAATATCGCCAGCGGTTACAGTTCTCTTACGAAAGCCATTGTAACCGGATGGATGGCTGATAGCAGCAGTGAAAGCAATCTTCAGGCAGTTGGACACAGACGCTGGATTTTAAATCCTTATATGGGAAAGACGGCGTTTGGAAAAACCGGAAAGTATTCCGCCATGTATGCGTTTGACTCCAGCAATTCTTCTGCAGCAGAGACTGCGGTTGCGTGGCCGGCACAGGTGATGCCGCTGGAGTATTTTGCGAGTACTACGCCATGGTCTGTCTCAAGCATCAGCGTGACGGATTCGTCCGCAGTAACGGTTACCATGACCCGGGAGAGCGATGGTACTGTGTGGACTTTTTCGGAAGAAAATTCGAATGATGGATATTTCTATGCGAGTGAGGATAATGGCTACATTGTGTTCCGCCCGAGCAGCATCAGCTACTCCGATGGAGATGTATTTGATGTGACGATTACCGGGCTTGAGGAGACAATTTCTTATACGGTTACATTTTTTGAGCTGGATCAGTATTGGCATACACATAATTACAGTATTGGAACCATATCCTGGGCGCCGGATTATCTCAGCGCGGATATTACCTATACCTGTACTTGCGGGGAGACGTATACAAAGACTCATACAGCGGCAATCTATCCGGAGGATGGGTTATGTACGACGTCTGAGAATATTATTTATACGGTTACGACTGATACCGGAGCGACAACGTCGAAATCCGTGTCGGCACATAAGTATACCGCAGGCACAGTGACGGACGGTGTTACAACAATTACCTGCAGTGTTTGCGGTGGTACAAAGGAGGTTGGCGTAGTTACCGCGTATGGTATGTGGTGGAGAAATACGACCTCCAGTTCAACTTCTTATCGCAATAGTTACAGCAGTAATTATACGATAGGAGATCAGGTGCAGTACTGGGCTGAAGCAACAGCGGGAGGAAATGATACGATTACTTCCTATGATACAAATTATGTGGTGGAGTCTTCTGATGACAGTATCGTTTCCGTGACTCAGAATGCTTTAAACAAGTATGGTACTTTAACTATGATGGGACCGGGAACGGCGACGATCACGGTGTATCCGACGTATAATCCGGATCTGTCGAAATCCTACACATTCCATGTCAACGATATTTCGTACTATACGACAACTCTTTCTGCGACAAGCTGCACCTATACAGGAGCAGCGCAAACCCTTGCTGTGACAGTGAATGATGGGACGAGTGATCTGACAGAGGAAACAGATTTTACAGTATCTTATTCCAACAACATAGATGTCGGCACTGCGACGGTGACTGTGACAGGTAAGGGTAATTATACAGGGACAGTGACAAAAACATTCCGTATCAATCAGGCGGATATTTCGAGCAGTACAGTGGCTGTTTCGGATACAAATTTCACTTACGATGGAGATGCTAAAACACCGGATGTTACGGTGAAAACTGGAAATACGACGCTGATTGAAGACGGCGATTACGCGGTGGCGTATTTGGACAATACAAATGCCGGCACGGCAAAAGTAATGATCACAGGAAAAGGAAACTATACTGGTTCATTAGAGGCGGCGTTTACAATTAACAAGGCAGATCAGACGATAACAGTAAGCCCGGAAGCGCCATCTGTAGAAGCAGGAAAGACGGTTTCTCTTACCGTAAGTGCGGCAGGAACGATCACCTACGAAATCAGCGATTCATCTGTGGCGACAGTGAGCAGCGGAGTAATTACGGGTATTAATAAAGGAAATGCGACTCTTACCATAGCGGCGGCAGGAGATAACAATTACAATGCAGCCAGAATAACTGTGAACATTACTGTTACAGAAGCCGCTGCTTCTCCGGACGACAGTTCTGATGATTCTTCGGGGAGCGGAACGGCAGGGAGCGGAACAACAGGAGGTGATTCGGGCAGCACGTCGGGAAGCGGAACAGCAGGAAGCGGTTCAACAGGAGGAGATTCGGGAAGCACGACGGGAAGCGGAACAACAGGAAGTGATTCGGGCAGCACGACGGGAAGTGGAACGGCAGGAAGCGATTCGGGCAGCACGACGGGAAGTGGAACGACAGGAAGTGATTCGGGCAACACGTCGGGAAGTGGAACAACGGGAAGTGATTCGGGAAGCACGACGGGAAGCAGCACGACAGGAAGCGGTTCAAGCAATGCATCCGGCAGCAATACCGGAACGACGCAGCTTGCAGCCGGCAAAATATCCAGCCTGACGAATACGTCCCAGGGTATCACTATAAAGTGGGACGCGGTTACGGGGGCATCCGGTTATTATATTTCCCGCAGGACTGCATCCGGCAGCTATCAGGTAATCGCCACGATCGCGAGCGGGGCGACGGTCAGTTATACGGATAAAAATGTAAAGAGCAAGAACGGAACGCTTTACACCTACAAGGTAGTACCTTATTCGGGCAATCTTACGGGCTCTTTTACGGAGACGTCTATTGTAAGGCTGACCGGAACCAAACTTTCCAGCGTGAAGAATACTTCTTCGAAAAAAGCTACAGTAAAGTGGAAAAAGACGACGAAGGTGACTGGATATCAGATCCAGTATTCCACGAGTAAAACCTTCAAGAGCGGAAATAAGACTGTTAAAGTTTCCGGCGCGAAAAAGGTGAGCAAGGTTCTTTCGAAGCTCAAAAAGGGCAAGACCTATTATGTGCGGGTCCGCACGTATAAGAAGATAAATGGAAAAACCTATTATAGTGCGTGGAGCAGCAAGAAGAAAGTGAAGATTTCGAAGTAAACAATTCTATTATTAATTCCGAAACTTTTTCTTGCGTAAAAATAATTATCCATTATAATAAAATTCAGAAAGTAAAGGAACTGGACAATATCAAAAACGAATTTAAGAAAGGGGATATGCTATGAAACCAGCAAAAAATTACAAGTTTTGGTTTGCAACCGGCTCTCAGGATCTGTATGGAGATGAATGCCTCGCGAAAGTAGCGGAGCATTCCAGGATTATTGTCAGCAAGCTGAACGAATCCGGTGTTCTTCCGTACGAGGTTGTGTGGAAGCCGACTTTGATCACGAATGAGGTGATTCGTAAGACTTTCAACGAAGCGAACGCGGACGAGGAATGCGCGGGTGTGATCACCTGGATGCATACGTTTTCACCGGCAAAGTCCTGGATCCTCGGCCTGCAGGAGTTCCGCAAGCCGCTGCTTCATCTGCATACACAGTTCAACGAAGAGATTCCGTATGATACCATTGATATGGATTTCATGAACGAGAATCAGTCCGCGCATGGCGACCGCGAGTATGGACATATTGTGACCCGGATGGGCATTGAGCGCAAGATCATCGTGGGTCATTGGAACGACAAAGCCGTTCAGGAGAAGATCGCGTCCTGGATGCGCACAGCGATCGGCATTATGGAGAGCAGCCATATCCGTGTGATGCGTATGGCGGATAACATGAGAAATGTGGCCGTTACAGAAGGCGACAAGGTAGAAGCACAGATCAAATTTGGCTGGGAGATCGACGCTTATCCGGTAAATGAGGTTGCGGAAGCGGTAGCGGCTGTGTCCGAAGCGGATACGAATGCATTGGTAGAGGAATATTATGACAAATACGAGATTCTGCTTGAAGGAAGAGATGAAGCGGAATTCAGGAAACATGTGGCTGTGCAGGCACAGATTGAGCTTGGTCTGGAACGGTTCCTGGAGGAAAAAGATTATCAGGCAATCGTGACACACTTTGGTGATCTCGGCGCGTTAAAGCAGCTTCCGGGTCTTGCGATTCAGCGGCTGATGGAGAAGGGCTACGGCTTCGGCGGTGAAGGCGACTGGAAGACCGCTGCTATGGTGCGGTTGATGAAGATCATGGCACAGAATACGCCGAATGCGAAGGGTACTTCTTTTATGGAGGATTATACTTATAATCTCATTCCGGGCAAAGAAGGAATTCTGGAAGCGCATATGCTGGAGGTTTGCCCGTCTATCGCAGACGGTCCGATCAGCATTAAGGTCAATCCGCTTTCCATGGGCGACAGAGAAGATCCGGCGCGTCTTGTATTTACAGCAAAAGAGGGACCGGGCGTGGCGACTTCTCTGATCGATCTTGGCAATCGTTTCCGTTTGATTATCAATGCGGTAGACTGCAAGAAGACGGAGAAGCCGATGCCGAAGCTTCCGGTGGCGACTGCGTTCTGGACGCCGCAGCCGGATCTGGCGACAGGTGCAGAGGCATGGATTTTGGCAGGCGGTGCTCATCATACTGCGTTCTCCTATGACCTTACGGTAGATCAGATGGTCGATTGGGGTGCTGCAATGGGTATCGAAACGGTCGTGATCGACAAAGATACCACCATCCGGAATTTTAAGAA
Source organism: Clostridiales bacterium (assembly GCA_020859985.1). Classification (GTDB taxonomy): domain Bacteria; phylum Bacillota; class Clostridia; order Lachnospirales; family Lachnospiraceae; genus Choladousia. The sequence continues at coordinate 82,118 of JAJBVD010000042.1, read as the reverse complement.
CGAGCTGCGCTGGAATTCCGTATACTTTAGATAAAATGAAAACATCCCTACAGCCTTTGTAAAGTCTGGCTGTGGGGATGTTTTTTTATGCGCACGGCACGGGCCGCAAGAAGTATTTTTCGGTAGTTGCCGGACGCAGCCGCGTGCATGTAAGGAGTACTGTTAAAAACTATCTATTTACTTTTTTGTGCTGCTCATCAGCCGCCTCGATGAATCCGCGGAACAGTGGATGCGGACGGTTTGGACGCGACTTGAATTCCGGATGAGCCTGTGTTGCGAGGAAGAACGGGTGATCCTTCAACTCAATCATCTCGACGATGCGGCGATCCGGTGAGAGACCGGAGAGAGTCATGCCATTCTGCTCAAGAATCTGGCGGAAATCGTTGTTCACCTCATAGCGATGGCGATGGCGCTCATGAATCTCCTCGGTGCCGTAGAGCTCGTAGGCTTTGGTCGTTGTATCCAATACACAGGGATAGGAGCCAAGGCGGAGTGTGCCTCCGATGTCTTCTACACCGTTCTGATCCGGCATCAGTGCGATGACTGGATATTTGGTCTGCGGATCCAGCTCGATGCTGTGTGCGCCATCCAGACCGATGACATTGCGCGCGTATTCCACGATCGCCAGCTGCAGGCCAAGGCAAAGGCCGAGATAGGGGATTTTGTTCATGCGGGCGTAGCGGATAGCTTCAATCTTTCCCTCGATGCCGCGGTCTCCAAAGCCGCCCGGTACAAGGATGCCGTCCGCACCGGCAAGCAGCTCGTCGGCGTTTTCACGGGTAACATCCTCGGAATTGATCCAACGGATATTGACGGTAGCATGTGTTGCGATGCCGCCGTGCTTAAGAGCTTCGACAACGCTGATATATGCGTCATGAAGCTGGATATATTTACCGACCAGAGCAATTTCTACTTCATGAGTAGGTGTGCACAGAGCGTTCACCATCTCTTTCCAGTCAGTAAGATCCGGTTCCGGACAGTCAAGATGCAGGCATTCACAGGCTACCTGTGCCAGCTGCTCTTCTTCCATCGCGAGCGGTGCTTCATACAGATATTCCACATCCAGATTCTGAAGAACATGCGTGCTCGGAACGTTACAGAACAGAGCAATCTTGTCCTTGATCTGCTTGCTCATAGGGTGTTCGGAGCGGCAGACGATGACGTCCGGCCAGATACCCATACCCTGCAGCTGCTTGACGCTGGCCTGAGTCGGCTTGGTCTTCATCTCGCCCGAAGCGCGTAAGTAAGGGATCAGTGTGACGTGGATCAGAATGGCGTTCTCATGTCCCACCTCATGCTGAAACTGCCGAATCGCTTCCAGAAACGGCTGGCTTTCGATATCGCCGACTGTGCCGCCGACCTCGATGATCGCAATCTGCGTTTCGTCGGTCGTATAGTCGCGGAAAAAGCGGCTCTTAATCTCATTTGTAATATGCGGGATGACCTGAACTGTACCTCCGCCGTAGTCGCCGCGGCGTTCTTTCTGAAGAACTGTCCAGTAAATCTTACCAGTCGTAACGTTAGAATTTTTATTCAGGCTTTCATCAATAAAACGCTCATAATGTCCCAGGTCGAGATCCGTCTCCGCTCCGTCGTCCGTGACGAACACTTCGCCGTGCTGGATCGGGTTCATCGTGCCGGGATCGATATTGATATAGGGGTCAAGCTTCTGCATGGTAACTTTGTAGCCTCTGGCCTTCAAAAGACGGCCGAGGGACGCTGCGGTAATGCCTTTTCCAAGTCCGGAAACGACGCCGCCGGTGACAAAAACGTATTTTACTGCCATGTTCTCCTCCTGGTGGGTATAAAACTGTGGATACTGCTTTCTGAATAATTTGTAGCTGTTCAGTATTTTCACAGCTACGATGATTTTTGAACAACATACCACATTATACAACCTGTGCAGATGAAAAGCTATTCTTTTTTCAAAAAACAATGAAAGAAAACGGGAATCTTCCGATTGCAGACCAATGAAAATTTGTTATAATATGACTTATCGGAAGGGCGCTGGACATCCAGTGGATGTCCGTTTAGCGCCGACCGAAGCGGAGCGTAGACGGGCGCTTGCGCACTCGGAACCGATAAGTCAGTGACAGAATCAATAGCAGCAATGCTGCGAGTGTTATTTTGTGAAAACAGTATGGGGAATGTGTGAGAAATGGGAGTACTGCGTGAACAGACAGAAGCCGGGAATCGGTTTAATAAACTGTACGAAGATTCTTATGAGAACTCTTATGAGGATCCGTATGAAGATCCGTATGAAGATCAGGAGTTTCTGGAAAGACAGAGGAGGCGGCGTGAGAGGCGCAAGCGCGAGGAAGCCCGCAGGAAAAGGCGTCTCAGACTGCTTGCGGCCGGAAGTGTCTGCATGGTATGCGCTGTTGTAGCGGTGGTCTGTTCGCTTTATTTCGACGTTTCTCTTTCTTCACTGACAGAATTGGTCATGGGAGAGCAGACCGCCGGTGGACAGAATACAGGCAATCAGGACGCTGAAGCAGGAGAAGAAGCAACAGCTGGGGGGACAGGTGAAGCACAGAAGCAGACTGCTGCAGATGAAGAGGCTCCGGAGATCAGCGGCGTGGTGCCGTTAAGTGCTTTTGTTGGCACGGAGGTTTCTTATACTGCCAATCTTGTCGTGACGGACGACTGCGATCCGGATGTGGAAGTTACCGTGGATACGAGCGAAGTGAATGCGGATGAGGCAGGAACTTATGACATCACTTATACCGCCGCAGATGAGGCAGGACATACCGCATCGGCTTCTACGACGGTCACTTTTTCGGAAAAACCGCAGGACTACGTTGAGGAATCGGTGGTATTAGAGGAAGCCCGGGAAATCCTGGACGGGATTTTGAATGATGATATGACGCAGAAGCAGAAGACCAGAGCAATTTATAGCTGGGTCCGTGCTCATCTTTCTTATTCGGAGTCGGATTATAATGAAAGCTGGACGAATGGCGCACACATCGGGTTTACGACAGGTACAGGCGACGGTTTCACCTATTTTAGTACGACAAAAGCTCTGTTGACACAAGCCGGGATTCCGAATATAGATGTGGAAAAGACGAATGTGACCAGCTCATGCCATTACTGGAGCCTGGTTAATGTCGGGGATGGCTGGTATCATCTGGATGCGACGCCAAGGCAGAGCGGTGCGACCTTTTTTCTGGCGACGGATGCGGAGATGACAGCTTATTTTGAGGAATATGGCGCTTACGATGCGATTGACACAAGTTTGTATCCGGCTACGCCGACCACAGCATCGACGATAGAATGATTTTTGAGGCAATGGGGCTGGTACATATAAATTTTTTTCACAAAACATTTAGAATTGCGGTATTGATTTCTATTCGGGAGCAAATTATAATGAGGAGAACTGGAAATCGTAATTTGTCACAATAATCCGGACCGGTGCCCGCGGGAGATTTTCAAGGTTAGGGCGGCACAGGAATGATTGGTACCGCCTGTGCGGGAGAAAGCCGGATGAATTAAGAACGTTTTCCACGTTACAGTGAAATCAGGAGGCAACCGAATGGATAACAATCAAAATGATAACCGCCGGAATGACCGGGATCAGGGACCAAATAACCGACCCGGCAGGAATAATAATACCTTTATTATTTTTCTGGCGGTCACACTTGTCACACTGCTTATCATGGCGCTGGTGAACAGCAGCCTTGGAAGCGGCACGTCCTCCGTGGAAATTACGTATGATGAGTTTCTCGAGCTGCTCGATGAGGGGCAGGTAAGCTCCGTCACGATTTATTCAGACGAGATCGAGATTACACTGAAAAGCGATACACTCTCCGAGTATCTCGGCTCTGCGTCGGGGTCAGTGACTTATTATACAGGCAATCCGGACGATCCGAATCTGGTGGCGCGTCTGGATCAGGCAGGCGTGTCTTTTACACAGAACATACCGGATACGACTTCGAGCTATATCTGGAGTCTGATCTTAAGCTTTGTCCCGTTGATCATCATTTGGGTGATCTTCGCTTTTGCGATGCGCCGGATGACGAATGGAAGCGGCGGCATGATGGGTGTCGGCAAGAGCAAGGCAAAGGTCTATATTCAGAAAGAGACCGGCGTGACATTCAAGGATGTGGCCGGACAGGATGAGGCAAAGGAGTCGCTGCAGGAGGTTGTAGACTTTCTGGAGAATCCGCAGAAGTATACAGAGATTGGCGCGAAGCTGCCGAAAGGCGCGCTGCTTGTCGGCCCTCCTGGTACCGGCAAGACGCTGTTGGCGAGAGCCATCGCCGGCGAGGCGAAGTGCCCGTTTTTCTCTCTGTCAGGTTCTGACTTTGTAGAGATGTTCGTTGGCGTTGGTGCATCCCGTGTGCGTGACCTGTTTGACGAAGCGAAAAAGAACGCGCCGTGTATTATTTTCATTGATGAGATCGACGCGGTGGCGAAGAGCCGTGATACCCGTTTTGGCGGAGGAAATGATGAGCGTGAGCAGACGCTGAACCAGCTGCTCGCGGAGATGGATGGATTTGAGCCATCCAAGGGACTGATCGTGCTGGCGGCGACGAACCGTCCGGAGGTGTTGGATCAGGCGCTTCTGCGTCCGGGACGTTTTGACCGCCGGGTTGTGGTGGATAAGCCGGATCTGAAGGGGCGTGTTGAGACGCTGAAGGTACACTCGAAGGACGTCAGCATGGATGAGACCGTCGATCTGGACGCAATCGCTCTGGCGACGTCCGGCGCGGTGGGTTCTGATCTGGCAAATATGATCAACGAGGCCGCGATTCTTGCGGTTAAGAAGGGGCGCAAGGCCGTTTCGCAGCAGGATCTGTTTGAAGCAGTGGAAGTCGTTCTGGTCGGTCAGGAGAAGAAGAACCGTGTGCTTAGCAAGGAAGAACGCCGTATCGTTTCCTACCACGAGGTTGGTCATGCTCTGGTCAGCGCACTGCAGAAGGATTCCGAGCCGGTGCAGAAGATCACGATCGTGCCGCGTACGATGGGTGCGCTTGGCTATGTCATGAATGTGCCGGAGGAGGAGAAATATCTCAATACTGAGAAAGAGATCCGCGCGATGCTGGTTGAGTATGTGGCCGGGCGTGCGGCGGAAGAGATTGTCTTTGATACGGTGACGACCGGCGCTGCAAATGATATCGAGCAGGCAACGCGGGTTGCGCGCGCGATGGTGACGCAATACGGTATGTCGAAGAAGTTTGGTCTGATCGGCCTGGAAGTGACAGCATCTCAGTATCTGGATAACCGTCCGGTGATGAACTGTTCGGATGCGACAGCAGCTGAGGTCGATAAGGAAGTCATGCAGATCCTGAAGGATTCCTATGACGAGGCGAAGCGTCTGCTCACTGAGCACCGCAGGACCATGGACAAGATCGCGGAATTCCTGATTGAGAAAGAGACGATCACAGGCAAGGAGTTCATGAAGATCTTCCGTGAGTGCGAAGGCGAGAAGACAGAGGAGGAAAAGCCGACCGCGAGGATTGTTGAGCGGACGGTACAGCCGGAAGCAAAGACGGACGAGAATGTTCAGGCACAGCCGAAAGCGAAAGCAGACGAGAGCATTCAGGCACAGCCGGAAGCGAAGACGGACGAGAGCACTCAGGCACAGCCGGAAGCGAATTCAGATGGCGCGGATCAGGTGCAGACGGCTGCAAATACTTCGATAACTGCTGGTACTCCAGTTCAGGAGAATATGGATGCTGCAGATTCAGTGGCACAGACTGAGGAACAGGTAAGTGAATCGGAAGAAATAGAATCATAGGCTTTAAACAAAAAGGACCGCTTTCATGATGCGGTCCTTTTGTATGCGCAGGGCTGCGTATGGAGTTTTTCCGGCTGACGCCGGACGCAGCCCGCGCGGCGAGTAGGGAAAATCACCCTACTCGATTTGCACGCAGATGCTATTGTTCACATTTTTTTCAAACTTTTCCCCATAAATAAACACACAATACTTGTATGCTCATGGCAGTTTCGTAAATCTGTATGCACTGACAGGAGCAGGGGGGTATCGCTGCAGCAGGGGGCAATATGGAAATCCTGACGGATTGTAACTGCAAAGAAACGGAACAGTTACGACGGATTTATCGGAGTGGGAGGCAGTATATGGGTAATTACCGGATAGAATTTAAAGGGGATAAAAAACACATACAGAGGATACAGCACCAAAAACAAACATGCAGCAGATGCAGAAAGTCAGGCGTAAAGGCGGCGCTAAGCGGCTTTTTGTCGCTGGCTGTTTTTTTTACGCAGACGGCCGGATGCATGACGGCGTTTGCAGAGGCGGAAACGCTTGAATATGAGGGGACGACGCAGATTGCCTCGACGGACTATTACGCAGAATTTGATACGACGGCGGTGGAGCTTGTGGTCGAGGAGGTATATGTATCTTCCGGCTCTTATGTGCGTGAAGGTACCAGTATTCTTAAAATAACAGATGACAGCTACGAGAGTGCGATTTCTTATTATAAGGCGGCAATCATACGTGCTGAGAATAACCTGACAGATGCGCAGCTTACTTACGCGCAGGGAATGCAGTCGGCAGAGTATACGCTGGAGCTGGCGCAGGCGGAAGCTGATCAGGCAGAATTTGTCCGTGATCAGTCTGAAGCGGAGCTGGAAGATACGATAGAGGAGCATGAAGAGATCCTTGCTGAACTGGAGGATCGGATTGAGGATCTGGAAAATGGCGAGTATGACGATGACGACGATGACTCTTCTTCGAGCAGCAGTTCATCAAGTTCATCAAGCTCTTCTTCTTCGGAGTCCACAGAAGCGCAGAGTGAGTCGCAGACCACTGCGGTGACCGAGACGGAATCAGAAAGCGAATCTGAAACGGAAGACGCAGCTGCAACATTGCAGCTGGAGCTTCTGGCACTTCAGAATGAGTCGGAGCTTCTGGCGGAGTCAGAAGCTGAGCTGGAGTCAGAACTTCTGGAAAAGAATGAAGAGTACAATGAGATTCTGGAACAGATGTATGCTCTGGAAGAATATGATACATCTGTTTTGGCCGGGGCCGGGCATCTGGTGCTGGATACGGAAGAAGAGGAGACGGATTCTTCTGCAAGCCTTGCGAGTGTGTTAACAACGATGACCAGTTCTTCGGATTTACCACAGGAGACATTGGTGGATTCCACATCGCTGCTTTCCCTGGCATCGGCGGATATGGATGTTTCCACAGTATCGGAGGAAACAACGGAAGCGACAACGGAGGAAACCGAAACAACTACAACAGAGGCGACGACTGAGGCTTCCGCGACAGAGACGGAGACGTCGACTGAAGCCACAGAGGAAACGACAGAGACAGAAGCGACGATTATTATAGAAGATATCGAGGAAGTAACGGATGCCGGCAATACCTCCACGGCGAGCCCGGAGGAGACGGAATCTGACACATCAGACACAACGGAGGAGTCAGAGACAGAGGCAGTTACATTGGAATCGCTGCTCGCCGAACTCTATGCACTGGAATCCGTCAGACAACAGCTCTATCTGAATTATTACGAAGTGATTCACTCGGAAGAGGATGTTGCAGAACAGATTGCCGCAGTTGAACAGCAATTGGCAGCGTTGAGCAGCGGAACGACATCGGGATCTTCTTCGGCGATGTCCTCGGGTTCTGTAACTGGCATTTCCGGCACAGGCAGCAGTACGACAACTGCGGACTCGTTCTCTTCGGGCTCGGGCAGTTCTACGGATACGAGTGATTCGACAGATACGAGTGACTCTTCAGAGTCGAGTGATTCCACAGAGTCGGGTGAGTCTACGGATTCAAGCGATTCCACGGATACGAGCGGCACCACAGACACGAGCGCTGCGACAGATGCTTCCGGGACTACCGGTTCTTCGAGCAGTGATTCAACAACCGGAACTTCGGATTCCACGAGCACAACCGGATCCTCGGCGTCCGGCAAGAGCGGCAGTTCGTCTTCAGATTCTTCTGATTGGTCTTCTGCACTTGCGTCTGCCATGGCATCCGCATCAGGCAGTTCGGACTCTTCCTCATCATCACAGTCGGGAAGCACCGATTCCTCGTCTGTATCTTCTTCAGATGTGGCTTCTGCTCTGGCATCGGCAAGTTCAGGAACCGACACTTCTTCAGCAGCGTCTTCGAGCGACACGGATGTCTCGTCTGCACTGTCGTCAGTGTCAGGAGGTTCTACAGGAAGCAGCAGCGACAGTCTCTTTGGAAATACGTATGATCTGTCCGCTGCGGAGACGGCACTGGACCTGACAGCGACAGATTCTGACGAGGCAGAAGAGGTGCTGGAGCAGCTCTATGAAGTGCTGGAGGATGTGCAGCTTCAGTACGAGGAACTGATGCGGATTAAGACAACGACGGAGTTGGATATTCAATATACCTATGATACGACGATCCTTGACGGAGAGCTGGCGGAGATCACTTATCAGCAGACAGTCGAGTCGCTGGAGGAGGATCTGCAGTCCTATGAGGATGCGGTAACCGAACTGGAAGAAGCATTGGAAGAACTGGAGAGTCTGGAAGACGCTACAGTGACGGCCGCGGCGGCGGGCAGTCTGTCGGCGGTCAATTATGAGGCGGACGATACCTTAAGTTCCGCGACGGCACTTTACAGCATCTATGAGACAGATGTAGTGACGGTGACGATCGAGGTGTCTCAGTATGAGATTGCAAAGATGGCGGTTGGTGATACGGTAAGTGTGGTGCTGTCCGGCTATGGGACATACGAAGGAACGATTTCCGAGAAGAGCACGGAGGCGGAGGACGGTACATCCCGTACGACGGTAAATTATCAGGTGGTCGTCTCCATCGACAACAGCCGTGGTCTGCTGAGTGCAGGCATCGGAGCGACGGTCACGGTGACAGCAGATGATACGGATGCGGCAGAGAGTGAAACAACGTAACTGTGAAGGTACGGAACAGTTATGAGATGACGGAATAAGGAGGCGGGCGGCCATGGCCAACAGCAAAAAGCGTAAAAAAAAGCATCATTATCTGAGGAATCTTTTTCTTCTTCTTGTAGTTGTGGCAGCAGGAGCGGGCGCTTTTGTGGTCTATCAGGATCAGCAGACGACAGAGACGGAAACAACGACTTCCTATAAGCAGGAAACCGTGAAATACGGCTCCGTTATCACCGGCATTACGGAGAGTGGGTCGGTGACTTATGGCACTGCAGATCAGGAGTTTGAGGTGGCGGAGGTGGTTTCGTCATCAAGCTCCAGTTCGTCGGGGTCCAGCTCATCGAGCAGTTCGAGCATCGATATGAGCAGTATGACCAGCATGGCTTCAACTGCTGCTTCGACCACTACCACAAGCTCGTCTTCTTCGAGTTCTTCGACCTCTCTGGAGATTGAGGAGGTCTATGTAGCAGTCGGCCAGGTGGTTGCCGAGGGCGACGCGCTGATGAAGATCACGGATGAGAGCATTGAAGCATACCGGGAAGAACTGGAGGCGGCTGTCACGAGTGCGGAGCTGACGGTAAAGCAGGAAGAGATCAACGTCGAGACAAAACAGGCGGAGGCGGATTACACATATGCTACCTACATAGCAGAGGGGGAGACCGCTGAGGCGACTTACAATGCGACAATCACGAGTCTGGAAAATACGGTGACAGAACTGGAAGAGGAGCTGGAGGAGGCTGCGGAAGAGCTGGAAGAGCTGCAGTCGGAGTACGACGATGGTGAGGACGTGGAGGACGATCTGGAGGATGCCCAGCTGAATTATGATACGATCGAGGCGAATCTGGAGATTGCGAAGAACAATCTGACGACGCAGTCGATCGAGGCAAAGCAGACCTATGAGAATGCCATGACCAATTATGAATATGCCGATCAGCTTTACGAGATTGACACGGACGGCCTGACGGATGATCTGGAGGATGCGCAGGAGACGCTTGAGGAGGCAGAGGAGGCTCTGGCGGAATTTGAGGAGCAGATTGGCGACGGCGTGATTTATTCCGAATATTCCGGGACGGTGATGTCGATTTCCTATAGCGCGGGAGACAGTCTCTCAAGTGATTCGACGGTGGTGACATTTTCGGATTCAGACGCAGTGACGATGACTGTGGCGGTTTCTCAGAATGATATTGCGGATATTTCTACAGGGGATACCGTGTCGATCACGCTGACCGCATATGAGGATGAGACCTTTGATGGTGAAGTGACGTCAATCTCCACATCGGCGACGACCGGTTCTTCGACGGTAAACTATGAAGTGACGGTAACCTTTACCGGTGACATCAGCAAGGTGTATGCTGATATGACCGGCGAGGTGACCTTTATTACGAAAGAGGAAGCAGATACGCTTTATATTTCCAATCGTGCGGTCTATACGGACGGAGCAACCTCCTATGTGAAGGTGTTAAATGACGACGGGACGATCGAGGAAGTGACGATCTCGACCGGCTATTCCAACGGCACGACGGTCGCGGTGACCTCCGGACTTGAGGAAGGGCAGACAGTGCTGATAGAAAGTCAGGTGACAGAATGAGATTATCAGAGCTTTTAAGGCTTGTCTGGCTCAACATCAACCAGAATCGGTTTAAAACCGTAATGACATCCATCGGAATCATTGTCGGAGCGGCTACGATTGTGATGGTGATCGCCATCGGACGCGGAGGACAAATGGATGTTGCGGAGCAGTTTGCCAGCCTGAATGCCGGATCGATTGATATCACCTATGACTATGCGGGTGAGGAGACGTCAGCGGGAGGAGACAGCAGCTTTTCGTTTTCTGATTTTGGCAGTTCGATCATGAGCAATATCAGCAACCTTTTTGGCGGAGGGAACAGCGGTGGCAGGGGCTCCATGGATTCAGATGGTGCTTCTTCGTCCGGCGGCCGGGATATGACGATGGGCGGCAGTATGACGATGGGCGGAGATTTTTCCGCCGATGCTTCCGGAGACAGCGACGCGTCGGGAGACAGCAGCGGTGGTCGGGGCGGCATGGGTAATTTTTCAGATTTTTCCGACAGCGACATCAGTGATATGGCGGAAGCGTTCGCGAGCGGCGAGATGGATATGAGCGATATCGAGGAAATGTTTTCCGGCGAGGCGGACGGCTCTGAAGATGACGAAACGGAGGATGTCGGCGCTGCAGATGACAGTGACGAAGTGGCTGACGATTCGAACGGCGCAGGCGTATCTGGTGAGGCTGCGGAAGAAGGGGAAGATGCGGCTGAGGCAGAAAGCGGTTCTGCGGAGGAAGAGACAGAGGCTGCGGCCGCTGCGATTGCTGAGGATGAGGAGAATGAATCCGAAACAGACTTAACGGACGACCGTCTGAATCAGGAAAATATCATTCTCACGATTGACGATGTAGAAGACATCCAGACCTTTGTGAGCGGTGTGGACGACGCAACGATTTCCTATACTACCCGTTCTTCGGTTGAGGGCGGTGACCTGACCGAGGCGGAGACCTATACTGTGGCCGGTGTATATTACAGCTATTATACGGTCAGTAACCTGTCCATGGCGGAAGGGGAATTTATTACGGATGACGAAAGCGACAGCTGCTCAAGAGTCTGCGTACTCGGAAGCAGCGTGGCGAAAGAACTGTTCGGCAGCGCTGCGGAGGCTTATGGAGAGACGCTTTATCTGGACGACCGCGCGTATGAGATTGTCGGCGTGCTTTCTTCTTCGTCAACGGTTTCCGGTAGTATTACGCCGGATGAGTCGATCTTTGTGCCCTATGAGACCAGCATCAAATATATTACGGGCGAGGACATCAGCCCGGTGATCACGGTGATCTGCAATGATGTGGATCTGGTAGATACGGTAAAAGCGAATGTGGAAACCGTTCTGGAGGAAAACTACAGCACAGCGGAATTCACGTTTTCCGATGCGAGCAGCAAGCTGGAGGCAGCGGAGTCTTCGAATGAGATTCTGACCATGCTGCTCTCGGCGATGGCGGTGATCGTCTTTATCGTCGGCGGAATCGGCATTATGAACGTCTTGTTCGTCTCTGTTAAAGAGCGGACCGGCGAGATCGGTATCCTGAAATCGCTTGGTGCGTCACGGAGCACGATTTTGTTTGAGTTCCTGTTTGAGTCGGCTGCGATCAGTCTGATCGGAGGATTCCTCGGAGTCGGAGCCAGTTTTCTGGTGACACCGATCGTGGAATACAACGGGATTCGCGTGGAGGCGAATATCAATGCCTGGGCAGCGGCACTTGCGTTTTCTATCCTGACCGGTACGATCTTCGGATTTTATCCGGCGTGGCAGGCATCCAAACTGGTGCCGGTGGAGGCGCTGAATTCGGACTAAGTGCGTGTGGCGGATCTGAGTTAAGGGCAGAATGGTGACAGAATGTTTTTCTAAAATATGGGTAACTGTTTAGTACCTTCACAGTTACAAATATGGTTCATAACTCGGCCGCGTCAGAAAAGCGGAGAAAAGAGGAAAACTATGAAAAGAAGATCTTTGAGCCTGCTGCTGGCAGCGGTGATGACAATTTCACTGACCGGCTGTGAGAGTGTAAGCGAAGTGGCCGGTTCCGCGCAGAGTGCGGTCAGCGGCGCTGTGGGAACCGTTAGTGAAAAACTGGGTTTTTCGAGTGAAGAGACGGAAACAGAATTGGCCGAGGGGCAGCGGAAAGCAACTATTCAGGTCGTCTCGATCACGGGCAATGAACTGACATATATCGAGGAAACCGAGGAGGGAGCGGAGACGGAGGCTGAGTCCGAAGCCGGAACGGAAAGTGAAACTGAGACCGGAACGGAAGCAAAGGAAGAGTCAGGCTCTGAGACTGAGGCGAATGCGGAAATCGAAACCGAGACGGAAAGCGGGAAGGAGACTGTTTCCGGTGAGGACGATGAAACGGAAATCGAATCGGAGACAGACGATTCTGAGGCGACCTCCGGTATGCCGCAGGAAGGGAATTTTGGTTCCGGGAATATGCCTGACATGGGAGATTTTGATTCCGAAAACGCGCCGGATATGGGGGATTTTGATTCTGAAAATATGCCGGATATGGGAGATTCTGACTCTGAAAATATGTCTGGTATGAGTGAATCCGATGGAAAGAATGATGGCGAAGAGGCTGTGATCAGCTCTGAGGAAACTACGGATAATGCTGCAAATGCAGAAGCCGAAGAAGAGACAGAGGCAGAGACTTCTACAGAATCGGAAGATAGTTCAGAAGAATCTGCGGACAGCAGCACAGATGATTCATCTGGACGCGGCGGTATGCGCGGCGGCGGCCAGATGGGCGGCATGGATATGAGTGATATTGATGTGAGCGATATTGACGTAAGCGATATGGCGGAAGCGTTTGCCGACAGCGATATTGACGTGGACAGTATAGCGGAAGCATTTTCAGGCGGTGATGTGGATTTGAGCGATATGGCGGAGGCATTTTCGAGCGGTGATGTGGATCTGAGCGACATCGCGGATGTTATGAGCGGCGATACCGATCTTTCCGAACTCGTTGGCGAATCGACGCAAGAGACGACGACGGTGTATCTCCAGGTTGGCGTGACGGTCTACACTTCCACCGGAAAAGAAAAAAACTTCTCCATCCTGGAGGCGGGCGATGAGCTTGAGGTACTTTTTGAGACAGATGCGGATGGAAATGAAGTAATCACGAAGATCTGGATCGTGAGTACAGAGTAATGGTTTGAAACCAATGCCAACCTTCTGCAGCAACAGGGCGGGAACAGGATTATTGTACAGAATGGCGGTATCGGAAAGTAACCATGAAGGTACTGAACGGTTACGAAGAATAGCGGGATAGAACGACAGCGAGGCGGAACATATGGGTCATATCATAGAAATGCGCGACATCGATAAATTTTACCAGATCGGTAATTCACAGCTCCATGCATTGAAATCAGTTTCACTGGATGTGGAGGAAGGGGAATTTCTGGCAATTCTGGGGCCGTCCGGTTCTGGAAAAAGTACGCTGATGAATATTATCGGCTGTATGGATCATGCAGACGGCGGCACATACATTCTCGATGGGATTGAGGTGCACAACGCGAAGGAACGGCAGTTGACGCAGATCCGGAATGAAAAGATCGGCTTTATTTTTCAGAAATACCATCTGATCCCAACCTACAACGTCGTACAGAATATCGTGATGCCGCTTCTGATGCGCGGTATGACGCTGGACGAAGCGGAGGAAGAGAGCGAGGATATCATCAATATGCTGGGACTTCAGGATCGTGTGCACCATAAGCCGCGCGAGCTTTCCGGCGGGCAGCAGCAGCGTGTGGCGATCGCGCGCGCACTGGTCGGGGAGCCGGCGATTCTTCTGGCTGACGAGCCGACGGGAGCTCTTGATCAGGGAAGCGGAAAAGAAGTACTGAAGCTTTTCCGGCGCCTGAACGAGATGGGAAACACCATTGTAATGATTACACATGACCTTGGCGTTGCAGAGAACGCGAAGCGTATCGTGCGGATCATTGACGGCGAGCTCCATGAGTAATTTTAATTGGGTTTTTCCCCATCGCTGAGGCGGCATCTCGCACAAAGTGCGGGATAAGCTTCGTAACAGTGAAGGGACGGAACAGTTACGAATGGGAGTCACTAAATGCGTATTGAGCAGAAAGCTGCCCGGGTCCTGGACCCGGGTTTTTAGATATAGGAAACTTCGTGCAAAGGGAATTGTCTTGGCAGACCCGAATCGGAATCCGGGTTAAGATTTGCGAACAAAAAGAGGTTGACAAATATAGGTTCGCGAGTTACCCTAATAATAGACTTGTTATCCTAGTGAATAAGTGGGGAAAGAAAAAATGAGCAGAATTTTTGACAGCATTACGGATTTGATCGGCGGTACGCCGCTTTTGAACCTGAAGCGTTTTGCGAAGGAAAAGGAACTGAATGTCACGTTGCTGGCGAAGCTGGAATATCTGAATCCGGCGGGCAGCGTGAAAGACCGGATCGCAAAATCCATGATCGAGGATGCGGAGCAGAAGGGGCTGCTTCGAGCAGGAAGTACGATCATTGAGCCGACGTCCGGCAATACCGGAATTGGTCTGGCAGCGATCGCTGCGTCAAAAGGATATCGGGTGATCCTTACCATGCCGGAGACAATGAGCGTGGAGCGCCGGAATATCCTGAAGGCATATGGCGCCGAGGTGGTGCTGACAGACGGTTTGAAAGGGATGAAGGGTGCGATTGAGAAAGCTGCGCAGCTCGCGGAGGAGATTGAGGGCAGTTTTATCCCGGAGCAGTTTGAAAATCCGGCGAACCCGGCAGAGCATCTGCGTTCGACCGGCCCGGAGATCTGGCGTGACACGGATGGTGAGGTTGATATTTTCGTAGCGGGTGTCGGTACCGGCGGCACGCTTTCCGGGGTCGGGGAATATCTGAAGTCCCAGAAGCCGGAAGTACAGATCGTAGCAGTGGAGCCTGCGACATCCCCGGTACTTTCCGGAGGCCGCCCCGGTGCGCATAAGATTCAGGGAATCGGAGCAGGGTTTGTCCCGGGAACATTGAATACAGAGATTTATGACGAAGTTCTTCCGATTGAAAATGAAGACGCGTTCGAGATGGCGAAAGCGCTTGGAAAGGCGGAAGGCATCCTGACCGGTATTTCCTCCGGAGCGGCACTGCAGGCGGCGGTACAGCTGGCAAAACGCTCGGAGAATCAGGGTAAGACTATCGTTGTGCTGCTGCCGGACAGCGGAGACCGTTATTACTCAACGCCGCTTTACGCAGGAAAGTAAGCATTTTTGTAACTATTCATGACAGTACTTCGCATCTGTAGAGAAGCAAGTTTGATAACGTATATTATTTTTTGAATCGTAGTTGAGGCGCCGGAACGACAGCAGATTGCAAAAGGAGACAGAGGAAAATGAGGATTTCAACAAAAGGAAGATATGCGCTTCGCCTGATGCTCGATCTGGCGATCAATGACTCAGGCGAGCCGATCCGCTTAAAGGATGCGGCCCGAAGGCAGAATATTTCCGAAAAATATCTGGAGCAGATCATAGCCATTCTGAATAAAGCCGGCTATGTACGCAGTATTCGCGGTCCTCAGGGCGGCTACGTGCTTGCGAACCGCCCTGCAAACTATACTGCAGGTATGATCCTGCGTCTTACGGAAGGCAGTCTGTGTCCGGTGGAGTATGCTGAGGATGGCTCAGACGGCGAGGCAGACAGCGCGACTTCCATCCTCTGGGATCGCCTTAACAGCGCGATCAATGATGTTGTAGACCACGTGACGCTGGAGGATCTGTTGGAATGGCAGATGGCGAAAGCGAATTCCTACGTGATATAAATCGTTTACGCAAGCCCGTATTTCTTTTTCAGTTCCTGGATTTCCGCACCGATTTTAAGGACTTTCGCTTCCGCTTTATCTGCGCGGAGCCGTTCCCGCTCGGTGATTTTTTGTTCTTCCAGGCGTCCTTCCAAGCGTCCTTCTTTGTGGCCTTCTAGGCGTTCTTCCAAACGTCCTTCCATACGCCCTTCTTCCACCAGAAGCTTTCCAAGATACGTCATGTTCATCCCTCGATTCATCTTCAGGCTTTAGTTTAATCCATATTGCTTCTTTAACTCTTTTAATTCGGCGGCCAGCTTTCGGGCATCGGCTTCTGCTTTATCTGCGCGGAGCCGTTCCCGCTCGGTATATTTTTGTTCCTCCAGGCGTCCTTCTTTGTGGCCTTCCAAGCGTCCTTCCAGGCGCCCTTCTTTACGCCCTTCCAGGCGTCCTTCCAGACGTCCTTCTTTACGCCCGTCAGCTACCAGCAGTTGTCCGAGATATGTCATTTTGACCCCTCCTTTGATGCTTTCCAGTTCGTTGTGATTGAGAAACTTTGTTGCCATAGCATAAATAGCGGCTTCTATTTTCTGGATATCTTCGTGCGATACCTGCTCTGCTTTCGAGACAATCTCAAAAGCATTCTGAATCCGTTCCAACTGGGAGCTTTCTCCGCCATATACCGGGAGCAGCGGCAGCACGACCAGATCTTCACGGGTAAGTAGTTCTTTCCTGTTGACTTTATCGCGCAGCCTCTCCAAAAGCTCATCCGCATTGCGCTCGCTCATGATAATAGCCTGCACCCGGTAGGTATAGAGTCCTTCCTTTAGCTCTGTCATGGGATGCTTAATCTTTCCGGAAAACAGTACGTATGTAGTCACAGGTCTTTGCAGCAGATAGCTGAGGTTGGCCTCATAGGCCCGGAACCTGCGCAGATCTTTGACTCCGCCGTTTGTGGACTGGAATTCGAAATGTGCTATGCTGCCGTCCTCCATCAGGAGATTAAAATCCTGATACCCCTTTTTGAGATCAAGATGTATTTCTTCGGTGGGAGCAAACGCTTTTACTTTCTGAGTGATTCCAAATATCGGCAGCATTTCTTCCGCGAAGAATTCCATCATTGTCTTCATCACTCCATCTTCAATCTGGTTAGCAGGACTGTCATCATTTGTATGGGATAGCGGGAGTTGCTTCGCCCGGATTGTATTTTTGCCGGAACTGTGTTTTTTCCTGACAGATCGCTTTCTTCCTGTCATTTATTCTGTCTCCATTCTACAATAAATCGTGCTAAATTACAATTGGTTTTTGAAAATTAATGAGTTACTTTTATCTGAATAGCAAACGGATAAGGCGATTTATTTTTCTTTTGTAGAATGAGGTAAATGCTAAGGCTGCATCAGGTTGGAATGCTTTGATGGAAAGATTATTGAGAATGAAAGAGACTGCTGTCGTCCAAAATGTCTTTTGAGCGGCCGCAGGAATTCTGATATTCAGGAAATGCGATTGCGTAAAAACGCCCACCAAAGTCTTATATGACTACAATATATCATCTCAAAATGCGAATGTCAACATAAAAAATAATAAAATATATAATATATTGATTGAAAAAAGCGCAGATATATTTAGTCGGTTCTTTATTACTGTGTTTGTTCTGACCTGATCCGTAGATAATATTTCTGACTGATAGTCCGTTATATCTCTGACTGCGCCTTCCGCCAGCCTTTACAATTTCTGTAAATTATCGTATAATGCGCAGTGTTTGTGCTCGTAACTGTGAAGGTATTGAACAGTTACGAAAAAAGTGCAATGGAAGGATGAAAGATTTGCAGGTTATAGAGACATTTGGCCACTATGTGGAAAAATTGAGTGATACCGACCCGGCGAAAGCGCGGGTTCTTTTAAAGACAGGCTGGCAGGCTCAGAATCTGAAGTTCCGGTTTACGCCGGATAAAGAGCTGCTTCCGGCAGACCGGTATCTGGCGCGGCTGATGATGGATACGATGCTGCGGCCGCTGAAAAACCCGGATCAGAGTGTTTTGGTCAGCGTGTTTACGCCCTGTGAGCTGATGCAGGAGGTGGGACTGTCTCCGTACAATGTGGAGAGCTTTTCCTGTTATCTGTCCGCTTCAAAAGCGGAGCGGGCGTTTCTGCAGACTGCTGAGGACTGCGGCATTTCGGAGACGCTGTGCAGCTATCATAAGACGTTTATCGGAGCAGCAAAAAAGGGACTTTTGCCAGCACCGCGCTGTATTGTCTACACGACGCTTGCATGCGATGCGAACCTGCTGACGTTCCGCGAGCTGGCGGAACTGTACGGAGTGCCATGTTTTGCAATCGATATACCCGCGTGCCGGACGAAAATGCCAATTACGAAAGATGACGGGTTGTTGTCGCCGGATGACGCGAACGTAGCTTACGTGGCGGAGCAGCTGCGTGAACTGGCGGCTTTTCTGGAGAAACATACCGGTAAAAAAATTAACGAGGACAGCCTGCGGGAACGCCTGGCACGGAGCAGACGGACGCTTGCAAATTATGACCGTTTTCAGAAAGAACGGGTGGATAAATATATCCCGGCGGATCTGGTGTCGCCGCTGTACTGCGGCATGACCAACAATATTTTGCTGGGGACAAAAGAGGAAGAGGCCTATACAGAAAAACTGCTGGCTGATCTGGAAAAGGCCGGTCCGGCCCGGGGAAAGCGCATTTACTGGATGCACATCATCCCGTTCTGGTCAGATGCGGTAAAGAATGTGTTTCGGCTGAATGAAAATGCGCAGATTGTCGGCTGTGAGCTGGCACAGGTCGCGAATCTGGAGGCGCATTCGGATGATCCGTATGAGGATATGGCGATGCGGCTGCTTTATAATGCATTGAACGGCAGTATCAGCCGCCGGATCGAAGCGGGCATCCGCCACGCAAAAGAGACGAAAGCGGACGGCGTCGTCTGGTTTAACCACTGGGGCTGCAAGCATACGCTCGGCGGCTCGCAGCTTGCAAAGAAACGGTTTGAAGCAGCCGGTATTCCTACTCTGATTCTGGATGGGGACGGCTGTGACCGGAGCCACGGCGGTGAGGGACAGACGTCAACGCGGCTGGGGGCTTTTCTGGAGATGCTGAATGCTGGCGGCGCTGAGGCGTTTAAAGTGTGAAAACGCGGCAAAGCCAAAATCAGAAGGGTCATGTATACAGAGATGTCTGAACAGGCATACAGACATTAGAAGGTCTGATAACTGTGAAGATACTGAACAGTTACGAACAATTACGAAGAAAGAATATATCTGTTTAGGACAGTACCTTGCACTTGCTGCGAGGCACGTATGAACGTATATAACATGTGGGGAAACGAACTTGAAAAAAACGTATTATGTCTGTAAATATACGCCGCTGGAGCTGCTGACAGCGTTCGGCGGCGAATGTGAAAATCTGAATACAATGCCGGAGGGCTTTGACTATGCGGATGAGATCGCGCACCCGAATATTTGCGGCTTTGGGAAATCGGTGTTGGAAGCGGTGCTTGCCGGACAGGTAAAGGAGCTTGTGCTGGTCAACTGCTGCGACACCATCCGCAGTGTCTATGATCTGTTGGAGGACAGCGGTCAGCTGGACTTCCTCTATATGCTCGATATGCTGCATACTATGTCGCCGGTTTCGGCAGATACCGGCGACGCAGCCCGCGCCGATACCATCTGCAGCCGTGAGCGAGTCGCGGCGCAGCTGAAAGATCTGGCGCAGAAATATGGCGAGTACAAGGGCCGCGAATTCGATTATGAAGCATTTTGCAAAGCGTTTCAGCCGAAAGAACGCACGCAGGAGCCGCATCTGGCGGTGCTCGGTGCGCGCATGGGAGACGAGCTGTTTGAAATGACCGAAAAGAGCATGCCGCTTCCGGTCGTGAACGAGACCTGCGTAAATAACCGATCGGTGGCGTGGACGTTTGCGGAGCCGCAGGAGCAGGATGCTGGCCCTGATGCGGGAACGCAGATTGCAAATGACGGGCTGTGTCATGAAGCTGACTTCGACGCCCTCATGGACTGGTATGCGGGCGAACTCTTAGGGCAGCTGCCCTGCATGCGGATGCTGGATACAGCCGGACGTAAACAGCTTTATCAGGATCCGTCTTTAAAAGGCATCATTTATCATACTGTGAAATTTTGCGATTTTTACAGCTTCGAGTACGCGGATATCAAGTCGCATACGGATGTGCCGATTCTGAAAATCGAGTCAGATTATACCGTACAGAGCAGCGGGCAGCTGCTGACGAGGCTGGAGGCGTTTGCGGAGAGTCTGGCGCTGAATCCGAAGATTATGAAAAATATTTCCCGACCGGATTTATCAGCAGGAAAAGGGGATGGAACCGGTCTGGATGGAAATATGGCTGGGACAGATGACGGCAGCAATTTCGCGCCGGGGCAGCACGAAAAGGGAGCGCATATGGGAAAAGGATATTTTGCGGGAATTGACAGCGGTTCGACAAGTACGGACGTGGTGATTTTAAATAAGGAAAAGGAAATCGTGGCAGGCATCATCCTGCCGACCGGTGCGGGCGCAGCGATCGGTGCGGAGCGGGCGCTGGAGCAGGCGCTGGAACAGGCGCACCTGAAGCGGGAGGATATCGACGCAGTGGTCACCACCGGATACGGGCGCACGGCGATCCAGGTTGGAGATAAAAGCATCACAGAGATCACCTGTCACGCGAGAGGCGCGCATTTCCTGAATCCGTCGGTGAGGACGGTCGTTGACATCGGCGGACAGGACAGCAAGGTAATCCGGCTGGATGCGGACGGCTCCGTGAAGAATTTCGTCATGAACGACAAGTGCGCGGCGGGGACCGGACACTTTCTGGAGATGATGGCGAGGACAATGGAAATGACGTTGGATGAGATTGGCAAAGCGGGGCTTTCTTATGACGAGGATATCACGATTTCCAGCATGTGTACGGTGTTCGCGGAATCGGAGGTTGTCTCTCTGATCGCCCAGAACAAAAAGCCGGACGATATCGTTCACGGTCTGAACAAGGCAGTCGCGGCAAAGACGGCAGCGTTAGTGAAGCGCGTCGGAGGCGAGGAAGCCTACATGATGACCGGCGGTGTGGCGCAGAATCAGGGACTGGTAAAGACGCTGGAGGAGCGTCTTGGCACGAAGCTGATCATCAGCGAGAAAGCGCAGCTATGCGGAGCATTAGGTGCGGCGCTGTATGCGGCGGATATGGAATGAGACGGCGGTATTTGCTGCGGATACGGCTGATAGTTCTGTCAGGTATATGTACTGGTGCAGGCAGAAACCTGTTTGCAGAAATCGTATAATTTCAGTGGCAATGGAGTGATTTTTGTAGTAAAATGAGCGTAACAATGGAGCCGGAAAGGAGAAGATTATGGCAAAGCGAGGCGGTTTTCAGGGCGGGATGCCCGGAAATATGAACAACCTGATGAAGCAGGCGCAGAAGATGCAGAAACAGATGGAAGAGAATCAGCAGGCGCTTGAAGGGAAAGAATTTACGGCGACAGCCGGAGGCGGCGCGGTAGAGGTGACTGTTTCCGGAAAAAGAGAAGTGACGAAAGTGACGCTCTCGGAGGAAGTTGTGGATCCGGATGACATCGAGATGCTGCAGGATCTGATTGTAGCGGCGACCAACGAAGCGCTGCGCAAGGTAGAAGAAGAGGCGGCTGCCGCGATGTCGAAGTTCGCAGGCGGTATGGGCGGACTTGGAGGATTCGGATTCTGATGGATTACTACGGAAAACGGATGTCGAAGCTGATCGAGCAGCTTTCCGCACTGCCGGGGATCGGCAGCAAATCCGCGCAGCGTCTGGCTTTTCATCTGATCCATATGCCGCAGGAACGCGTAAAGCAGCTGACAGACGCGATCACGGATGCGCGGGAAAACGTCTGCTACTGCAAAGAATGCTGTACGCTGACCGATCAGGAGCTTTGCCCGATCTGCAGCAACCCTGCTCGTGACAAAAAGACGATCATGGTGGTCGAGACGACCAGAGATCTGGCTGCGTATGAGAAGACCGGAAAATACGAGGGCGTGTATCATGTGCTTCACGGAGCAATCTCCCCGATGCTCGGGATCGGGCCGGGCGATATCCGTCTCAAAGAACTGATCAAACGCCTCGAGGGCGATGTGAATGAAGTCATCATCGCGACCAATTCCAGTCTCGAGGGCGAGACGACCGCGATGTACATCAGCAAGCTGATCAAGCCGACCGGCATTAAGGTTACGCGCATCGCGAGCGGCGTACCTGTCGGCGGCGATCTGGAGTACATAGACGAGATGACGCTGCTGCGGGCGCTGGAAGGACGGGTGGAATTGTAGAGTTCTCGTAACTGTGAAGGTACTGAACAGTTACGAATTCTTATCCGCACACATTTATTATACAATCGCAGATCTGCTCTGCCATCGACATGATCAGGGACAGACGCACGCTCTGCAGCACAAGATAAGGCCGGCTGCTCTGAGCTCCGGCGATGCCGGTGATAGAAATATCTCCCACGGCCGGTAAATTCTTTTTGACGCCCATACCGGGGCGTATACTTCCGGGACGGATCAGCACGGAGCCCGCTTTATAATGACATCCAAGAGAAGCATCCACAGCGATCACAGCGCTGTTCGGGTGCTCTTTTTTTATCTGTGCAAGCGTTTCCGCCAGATTGCAGGCATGCACCGGGGCTTCCAGAGTGCCATAGATGGCCAGAGAATCTCCAGCGCTTTTTTTCAGAAGGCTGCCGGTGAGCGGGCCAAGGCTGTCGCCGACAATCCGGTCGGTGCCGATGCAGAGGATGACAGGTTTTGTGAGGGAGAAATCTGTGCTGGCAGCGATGTCTTGAAACCTCTTGCCTGTAGCGAATTTGCTCTGGCCTGATGGAATAGTAACAGTTTCGGGAGATGCGGTAGCTGCTAAAAGCTGTGCAAGTTGTTCCGAATCAAGTGGCTGAGATTCAGGTAGATTCGATTTTGGGAAAACAGAAGCAAGGATAGACATTTTGATTCCTTTCCGCAGTGTGCCGGATGTGAGATGTTTGCCACAGTGACAGCTGCGGTGATACAATTCGCCGCTGAGATGTAGCTGTTATTACCAGTTTATCCTGCCGGAGAAAAAATATTCAGAGGGGTGCGGGGTAAAACAATTTTTCTCTTTTAGCCATAAAATGCTAAATTCTGCATAAAGTATATAGTAAGGTAAGTATGGCGGGGCAAAGCCCATGAAAAGGGAAAAGGAGTGTGCGGATTATGGGGAATGATATTTTGCTGCCTAAGAACATACGACAGATCGGAGAGATACAGGGCAGAAGGAAAATATATCTGGAAGATTATGTGATGACTTACATACGAAAGATGGAAAACAGGGGGAGTGAAGACTTTCTGGGGGTTTTACTGGGAGAACGAAAATACATGGATGATGCGGAGTATGTGTTTGTGCGGGGAATCATGGAAGTACCGGGTGAATTAGGGGGAGGGCGGCCGAAGCAGGAAATACGCGGGACATCAGAGGCTGAACAGACGCTGCGGGAATCCGGATGGGCGGCTGCTGCGGAGCAATCGGAGGCGAACGCATCTCGAATCGTAGAAACGAATAAAACGAAAATCACACAGCTCAGAGAATCGAATTCCGGAAAAAAGCCGGCTGAAGAAAAGGAATCTGTTGGAGAAAATGTGCAGGAGAAGGAGAAAACAGGGCTGTGGCAGGCGTTTCAGAAGCGTTATGGGACACAGGAAGAGTGGACTTCGGAAGAAGGTCAGGGAATAGCAGGGAAGCAGGAAAAACAGAGAGGCGTGGCGGACACTGAAAAAACAGGAGAAAGGGCCAGTGTGAAAAGCGGCCAAAAAGAAAATGGGAAAGACGATTCTGTAATTCCGAAAGACCAATGGGAAAGCTGCCGTGAAGAGTGGGAAACTCATTTTCCGGGAAGTCAGGTCGTGGGCTGTTGTGTGATCGGAACCTGGGAGACCAGGCAGATGGAGGAGCTGACGCAGCGAATTCCGGAGGCAAAACAGCTGCTCTATCATCTGCAGGATCAGGAGGAAAGGCTGTATTGGCTTGAGGGAGAACAATATGAGGGTGTTACGGGCTATTTTGTCTTTTATGAGCAAAACCGGCAGATGCAGGAGTATCTTTCAGAGCTGTTTGGCGAGTCGAGCGTGGAGAAAGAGAGCGCTCCGGATAAAGCGATTATCAGCTTCCGCGAGAAAGTGAAAAATAAAGCGGATGAGAAGAGCAGAAGCTTTTTGAAGCTTGCGAGTTCCTTTTTTGTAGTGGGAGCATTGATTGTCGGCGTGATTGCGGTGAATCGTGTGTCGGATCTGCGTCAGGCGGCGAGTGTGGCCGGGACATCGACCGTTTTTTTGGAGGATGGACAGGAGACATCGTCGGGTTCCGGGGATGCGTCTTCGAATACATCCGACAGTAAGGCAGAGGATGCTTTAGCGGAGGCGTCCGCAGCTGCAGAAAGCGCAGATAATACGGATGATGAGGAAAAGACCGGGAATGTGGGAATCACAGAAAATGGAACCGCAGAAGACAGTATATCGGTTTCATCGGATGGCGGAAGCGATGCGGCGGATCTGTCAGGCATCGAAGACAGTACAACAGACACTACAAATATAAGTGAGATTCTGACAGGATCTGATGCATTCTGGACGGACGATGAAACCGCTGTTAATGCGGCTGCATCTGAGTCGGCGGTTACTTCAGGTATATCGACTGACACAGACACCGTTTCTGAAGCGGACGCGGCTTCTGACATGGCGGCTGTCTCTGAAGCAGGTGAGATATCTGAAACAGAAGCTGCCGTGACGGCAACAAGCCGACAGGTGCAGGCTTCTTATACCATACGTACAGGTGATACGCTGGCAGAAATCTGCGCGAAATATTACGGGAGTCTGGAGCGGTTGGAAGAGCTCTGTGAAGTAAACGGAATTGAGGACGCGGATCATATCATACCCGGACAGAAGATCGTGCTGCCATAAAAAAATTAAAAAATAAAGTTAAAGCTACACATTTCCGGCTATGCATGGTAGAATCGGAGTTACTATGAAGGTATTGAACAGCTGCGAATCAGAGAAAGTAAATAGAAGAACTGCAGAAAAACAGGATGACAGGGGATCGTATAGATAAAATATGGATAAAAATAAATGGAAAGAACGCTTTCAGAGAATAAAAGAATGGTTATTATTTCTGGGCGACCTGGATGATGAGGATTTTGACGATTATTCCGACAGCTTTGAGACCGGTGCAGATGTATCGGGCCGCGCGGGCGTCCCAGACGGGACGAGAGTATCGGGCGAAACCGAATCCGATGCGAAAAAAGCCGGAGGTACTGGCGAACGCGGAGATCTGCCGGGAGGCACTATACGTATTGTGAGGAGCCGGATTGGTGAGCCGGGAGGTCTTCCCGGTAATGGAACCGATTTAGAGCAGCATGAACTGACTCTGGAGGAGCGGCTGGCGCGAAACCGCAGGCGCCGCCGTATCCTGCAGGGAGTGATTGCTGCGCTGGTTTTGTGCGTAGCGCTGGGGTTTTATATTTACAACCGCAATCATACGTTTGAAGATTATGTGATTTCGAAATCCATCGAAAACTCTATGACTTCGGGGACGCAGTACGAGGCGGTCGGCAAGTATCTGTACCGTTACAATTCGGACGGCGTTTCCTGCGTGACACGCAAAAACGAGGTGAAGTGGAGCATTACATACAGCATGCAGGCACCGATCGTGGATGTCTGCGGCACGACGATGGTGATCGCGGAGCAGCAGGGTACGCAGGTGTATGTGGTAAATGAAGACGGCCTGCTCGGAAACTTTACCTGTCTGCTGCCGATCCTCAAGGTGCGTGTGTCGAATCAGGGCGTGGTGGCAGTGGTGCTGCAGGACGATGATGTGACCTGGATCCGCCTGTATGATGCGGAGGGCAACAGTATCGCCAATGACAAAACGACGATTTCGGATTCTGGCTATCCGCTGGACGTCGACCTGTCCCCGAATGGGGAAAAGATGGTTGTTTCCTATCTGGGAATTGATGAGGGTGTGATGACGTCAAACGTGGTATTTTACGACTTCGGATCAGACGGAGATTCTGATTCTGACCATGAGATCAGCAGGGAGACCTTTTCCGGAAGCTCGGTGCCGCAGGTGTATTTTACGGATAATTCTACGGCAGTCGCTGTTGCGGACGATGGTTTTGCCGTGTTTGGAGGCAGTTCCTGGGCGAAGACAGCGGAGCAGGACTTTGACGAGGAGATTGTGAGCTGCTTTTATGATGAGGACACGATCGGTTTCCTGTTTTCCGACACGACAGGGGAATACAGCTACCGGATGGAGCTGTACAATTATCGCGGCAAACAGAAAAAATCAGTGGGTGTCGACGCGGATTTTGACGAGATCAGGATACAAAATGGACAGATTCTGATGACGACATCCTCATCAATCACCGTATATACAAAAAAAGGTATCCTGCGGTTTTCTTCCGCATATGAAAAAGAGATCGTGGATATCTTTTATAATAAAGAATTCCGCCGCTATCTGGTGATCACGGGGGACAGCTTCGATCGGATCCGGATCTGCTGAAGCCGGGAGAACTCTGAGTTGTAAAAACCATTCTGCACAGAGGACAAAGCCTGCGTAACTGTTTAGTACCTTCACAGTTGCAAGTCCGTACAGAATGATAGAGGAGAACATTATGAATATCAATATACTGGAAATTGTTGTGCTTGTGGTGACGGTGGTGCTGATCATCTCCGGCTTTCGACGGGGCTTCGTGAAAAAGCTGGCGTCCATGCTGTCTCTGGTGCTGTCGATCGCGCTGGTGTCGGCGGTGCTGCCTTATGTGACAGAGTTTATCAAAGACAATACGCCGGTCTACGACTACATCGTCGAACAGTGCGAGAACGTGCTGGTCAGTCAGCTTACCGGCATTTCCATTGGCTCTTCCGGGACATCCGGCTCATCTGCATCGTCGGAAAGCATAAGTGCCAGCGACTATCTTGCAAGTCTGAGTCGGGAAGAGACAAAGGCGCTCATGGAGCAGTATGGCTATGGAGAATATGCTTCTCTGGTAGATTCGCTTTCGGACGAAGAGCTGGAAGCGTACAAGGAGCAGTATCTTGGGGAATACATCTCGCAGCTGTTTTCGGAAAGTTCGGGTGCGGACAGCAGCACGAGCGAAAGGAGTGATTCGGAGACAGGCAGCATTGCGAGCGCACTCAGTTCGCTGACACTTGACAAAAGCACGCAGAATGAGATCATCGACAGCCTGCCGCTGCCGGAAGTGATCAAAGATATGCTGATCAATCACAACAACGACGATGGGTACGAGGCTCTTGACGTTTCAAATTTCCAGGGATATATCGTTGAGTATCTTGCCACGCTGATTTTGAATGTTATTTCCTTTATCGTGGCAGTGATACTTGTTCATATCGTGCTGCGGCTGCTGATCATGGTGCTGGATATGATCGCACATTTTCCGGTGATCGGGTTTGTGAATCGTCTGGCGGGAGCAGGGCTCGGTATTGTGGAAGCGCTGTTTCTGCTGTGGCTGTTTTTCCTGATCCTGACCATTCTGCAGGCGACCAGCGGCGGAGAACTGCTGCTTTCGATGGTGGAGGAGAGCAGCCTGCTTTCCTGGCTGTACGAATCGAATCTGTTTCTGCGCATCGTGCTGTGGGCGGCGGCGATGTTTGCATAAAAGAATAATAGCGAGGGGGATGAACACATGAAGAAACTGAATCTTGCAATTTTAGGAGCAGGCAGAATCGCGACAACGATGGCGGAAACGGTATGGTATCACGGATGACTGAGGTGAATCTGTACGCGATCGCGGCCCGCGATGGTGAGCGGGCAAAGGCGTTTGCCGAAAAATACGGTGCGGATAAGTCCTATGGAAGCTATGAGGAAATGTTGTGCGATGATCAGGTGGAGCTGGTCTATATCGCAACGCCGCATTCGCATCACTGCGAGCACGCGAAGCTGTGCATCAATCACGGGAAACCGGTGCTGTGTGAAAAAGCCTTCACGCAGAACGCGGCGGAAGCGCGGGAAGTGCTGGAGCTGGCGCATGAGAAAAAGGTCTTTATTACCGAAGCGATGTGGACACGCTATACCCCGCAGTCAAGGAAGGTAAGGGAGCTGCTGTTTGGAGAAGATGCTTTCACGGGAAGCGCCCCCTCCCTTGGGTCGGCGGCAGATTGCCCTGGCCATTTAGAAACGCTTCGCGTGGGCCAGGGCTGCTGGGAACCAACATTGGCAGGTGATGTTACTGCAGGCAGCTGCGGGAAAAACAAAAACGTTGTGGCCGGAGAAAACCGTCCGGGCGGCGGCCGCATCGGCAAGATCGTTGGTCTGACCGCGAATCTGGGCTATTCTCTTTTGGATAAAGAACGTATGGTACGTCCGGACCTGGCCGGCGGGGCGCTGCTCGACCTTGGCGTTTATACGCTGAATTTTGCGACCTGGGTGCTGGGCGACGACATTCAGGGTCTTTCGACTTCGATGGTGCTTCACAAGACGGGTGTGGACAAGTCCGAGTTTGTCAATCTCGTATATCCGAATGGAACGATCGCAGGACTGTTCAACACGATGGAAGCAGTCTCAGACCGCCGCGGGATCATTTTTGGGACGGAAGGCCGTATAGAGGTGGAAAACACCAACAATTTTGAAGAAATCCGCATTTACAACAATGAGTATGAGCTGGTGGAGACGATACCGCAGCCAAAGCAGATCACAGGCTACGAATATGAAGTGCTTGCCTGCAAACGTGCGATCGAGGCGGGAAAGCTAGAGTGCGAGGAGATGCCGCATGCGCATACGATCCGCGTGATGGAGATGCTGGATGAGATTCGAAGCAGGTGGGAAAAATGATGCGTTCACAGGCGGAGCTTAAAAAACAGTTAAGAGAAATAGACCACAAAGGATATAAGGCATACAAGGTGCTGGAGGGCGAATATGACTTCGGCGCCTACCGCCTCGCGATTGACCATGTACAGGGCGATCCGTTTGCGACGCCATCGCGGGTGCGGATCATTTATCACAATCATGGAAGCGCCCCCTCGTCAGGCTCGGCGGCAGAACGCCCTGCCCATTTAAATGCGCTGCGCGCGGGGCAGGGCTGGGGTAATATCGCGCCGCAGTATTTTGAGAGCCGCCACCGCCGGATCGCCGTGGAGGATTATTTGCTGCGGCGGTTGCACCGGAATCTGCGTGCGGAATCGACGTCACGTCCGGCATTTCGGCAGGATGTGAAAGCCTTCCCGGCACGATTTGGGCGACAGGGTGGAAGAACAGAATCCGGTCAGGGCTACAGAGGAAATCGTGAAAACAGAGAGGACAGGGGCAGAAGAGACGAGCAGGCGCGGGATTATAATGGAAATAGTGGCCGCGCAGGGCGGGGCTCAGGTAAAAGCGGTCTCGTCACGGCCTGCCGCGCCGGGCAGGAAGTTCTGGAGCGCACTGCGATGTGCATTTCCGTGAATGAAATAGAGGCGCGGATCGAGGTCGGATTTCCGGCGTTCGGACGCACGATTGCGGCAGGGGAGCTGGAGAAGATTCTGTTTGATTTCCTGCCGGAAGCTGCGGAGAAAACGTTTCATTTCAATCCGCAGATGAAGCGGGAGCTTGACGCGGTCGTAGAGCTGGCGGACGATCAGCAGTACATACGGGACGCACTGGACGGTCTGGGGCTTGTAGCTTTTGTAGCGGACGGTTCGGTACTGCCGCGGGAGAGCGGCGTGTCACAGCGGCCGATGAAAAGTTTGGAAACGCCCCCTCGCCAGGCTCGGCGGATATCCCGCCCGGAGGGCGAGGATGCCCACGCCCCACAATCAGAGATTGGGGGCATAACCCGGCGAGGGCAGGGCGGGGCTGCAGTAAAATTCGAAAGTCCGGAATCTTTGGCTGTGACGCTGGAATTGCCGCATCGCGGAAGCGTGCGCGGTATGGGGATTAAAAAGGGTGTCACGGTGATCGCGGGCGGCGGATTTCACGGAAAATCGACTCTTTTGAAAGCGCTGGAACGCGGTGTTTACAACCATATTGCCGGGGACGGCAGGGAGTTGGTCATCACGGATCAGAGCGCATTTAAGCTGCGTGCAGAAGAAGGGCGCTGCATTCATGAGACGGATATCTCCATGTTTATCAGTAACCTGCCCACCAGAGCAGACACGACCCGTTTTTCTACGGAAAACGCAAGCGGCAGCACGTCTCAGGCGGCAAATACGGTCGAGGCACTGGCTGCGGACAGCCGTTTGCTTTTGATCGATGAGGATACTTCGGCGACCAATTTTATGGTGCGTGATGAGCGCATGGCGCAGCTTGTCTCCGATGAAAAGGAACCGATCAAACCGTTCATCCGCAGCATTCGCAGTCTGTATGAAGACCTTGGCGTATCGACGATTCTGGTCGTAGGCAGCTCCGGCGATTATCTGACGGTGGCGGACACCGTGCTGCAGATGGACTGCTATGTGGCAAAAGATGTCACGGCACGCGCAAAGGAGATCTGTGGGCAGCAATATGAGGGCGTGCGTGATGGAATGGCACAGGATGTCAGCGGGCAGCCGGACAAAGAAACCATGCCGGGGACAGCGAACGTGAAGCGGCAGGAGAATTCGACGAAAAATCTGCCTGAAATGGGAGTGAAGAGCCGGGAAGCAGCAGCGCAACGTACCGCCTGGCTGAAAAAGCCGGTTCGCGCAAAACAGATTGAAAAGGCACGCACCCACGGATGGGATACTTTAAGTCTGGACAAGACAGAGATTGACCTGCGTTATCTGGAACAGGTCGTTGACGAAAGCCAGACGGCTGCGCTGGCTTATCTGATGCAGTATATTCTGGGCCGTATGGCAGACGGCAAAAAGACCGCCGCCGCTCTGGCGGAGGAAGCGGCGAGGAAAATCGAGAAAGACGGAATCCTGTCTGTCACTCCGAAAAATTACGGGGCGGGCGCTGCCGCGTCCGTGAGACGGCAGGAAATCCTGGCATGTCTGGCCAGATATCGGATGCTGTAGGGGAGAAGAGAGCTCCCCCTTTCCGATTTACAGGCAACCTGTCATGTAGAAAGGAATGTAGAGAATGTTGTTTTCATATTTTAGATCTTTTGTATAGATGATATATCTGTCCTGCATCTTTATCGGATATTTTTTTGCCAGCGCATCAAAGGACTTATGTGTTCTGTAACCGGAGGATTTCACCTCAATGGGACAGATCTTTCGGTTTTTCACAAGCAGGAAATCGATCTCGTATTTTTTTTCTGCTTCCGTTTCATCCTCCTGATACCGGAATTCATGGAAAAATAAATCATATCCTTTTGCGCGAAGCATCTGTGCGGTCATGTTTT
Organism: Clostridiales bacterium; assembly: GCA_020859985.1. GTDB lineage: Bacteria > Bacillota > Clostridia > Lachnospirales > Lachnospiraceae > Choladousia. The sequence goes on along the minus strand of JAJBVD010000042.1, from coordinate 50,636 downwards.
CCATGATCATCCCCTGATTGATGCCGAGACGGTCAAAGATGAGAGATTTATAGATATCCTCGTCTGTCTGGCCGCCCGATTTCATAATCAGCGATACCAGCAGGCCCGTATCGCCCATGTACAGTTTAAAATTACTTCGATCGGAAAAAGCTTCCATTGCAATCTCCGGTTCGGTTATGTTAATACACTCATTGCCGATCATGGACTCGGATATGAAGCGAACCGCATCTACATAGTTTTTATAACGGGCATTTTTATCAATTTTGGTGAATTTAAAATGCGAATTATGGTTTTGGAGCTGCTCCGGGATTGTCTGAAAGACGACCGAAGCCTTTTCACGGTTTTCACTGTCATATTTTTTTAAATCTTCTCTGTATAAGTCAAGAATCGTTCTTTTTATAAAATCGATCTGGGTGTAAGTGCCCCCGGAGACAAACGCATCGACCGCCTGGGGCATGCCGCCCACCGCCATATATGTGCGGAATCGCTTCATAATTTCCCTGTGAATGCCGTCGCCGAGAGGCCTGCGATTTTGGAATGCCGCTTCTATCGCAGGAAAAGTAACCGTATCATTATTTGCCCATAAAAACTCTTCGAAATCCATGGGAAACATTTTTATACGGTATTCTTCTGATGGGATCAGAATATCTTTGACATTCTGGCGGATGGAGATCAACGATCCGGTTTCAATATAATCGTACCTTCCATCAGCAACCAGATATTTGATCGCCTGTCTGGCAGGAGGAAAGAGTTGTACTTCATCGAAAATAATAACTGCTTTCCGCCTGGGAAGCTCTTTTTTCTTCAGCAAAAACAGGTTCCGAAAAAAAGTATCCGGATCCTGAAGGTTTTCCTCGAAATTACGTTTGATATCCTTACTTTCATTTGCGAAATCCAGTATGAGATAATCTTCATATTGAGTTTTGGCGAATTCTTCTACGATAGTGCTTTTTCCGATACGTCTGGCACCCTCAAGCATAACTGCGGATTTACCATTGGAGAGTTGCTTCCATTCTTCTAATTTTCTGTATACTTTTCGCTTAAACAGCATAAAATACCTCCCTGTTTCAGACGTTGCCTTGTTCACTTGTGTAAACAGTATATCCCGTTTTCACGAAAAACACAATTGTTTATTTCACATTTTTCCCGAAAATTGAAAATGTTTTTGCGGGAAAAATCCCGAAAATAAGAAAAGCTTTTACGGATATAATCCCGAAAACAAGAAATGTTTTCATATAAATGATCTCGAAAATTAAAAAACTTCTGGCACAAAAACTTCTTGACAGAATATATCTTTGGTGATATGGTTCATTACACAAGTAATGAACCAAAGAACATACATTGGCGCATGAAAATACCCTGTCTATATAAATGTGTTTTGCGCAGGGCGGGGCTATGAAAGGAAGTGGGTAAATGAATGAGATCCTTTCACAGGAAAAATCCATTTACATTCAGATTAAGGAAATGATAGAGAACGACATCCTGCGGGATATTCTTCTGGAGGAGGAGCGGGTGCCCAGTACGAATGAGCTGGCGAAAGCTTATTCGATCAATCCGGCTACTGCAGCGAAAGGCGTGAACCTGCTCGTAGATGAAGGCATTCTTTACAAAAAGAGGGGAATCGGGATGTTTGTTCAGTTGGGGGCGAAAAAGAAGATCGTGGAGAAGCGGAAGAAAAACTTCTATGATGACTATGTAAAACGCCTGATGGCGGAGGCAGCCAGCCTTGGCATCACCAGAGAAGAGCTGATCATGATGATACAGGAAGACGGCGCCGGGGGAAATCCTTATACGAAAGAGAATAATAAAGCAGCGGGATAGTTATTCGGGACAGTACCTCGCACTTGCTGCGAGGTGCGTATGAAACGTAAATATTGCAAGGGAAAATCCTATCGCGGCGGAGACGCGATTTTAAATGGATTTTCCCTGCGTAACTGTGAAGGTACTGAACAGTTACGCGGCGGGATAAATACGGGGGAATATGGAGGAAAATGTTATGAGCAAAATTGTGGCATCCGGGATCGTGAAGCGATACGGGGAGAAAGAGGTACTTCACGGTATTGATCTGGAACTGGAGCAGGGCAAGATCTACGGGCTGATCGGGCGCAACGGTGCCGGGAAGACGACGCTTTTGTCTATCTTAAGCTCGCAGAATCCGGCGACGGAGGGGACAGTGACGGTGGAGATTTTTCCTGACGATACGAAGCCGGATGACTGGCAGGGAAAGAGCAGCGGTGCCGGGAACGGATCGAATATCGTAAAAATGAGACCGCATTCTGCTGTTGTTCGTGAGTCGGTCTGGGAGAACCCGAAAGCGCTCTCGCATCTGTGTTTTTCGCGGGAGCTGAATCAGATGGTTGGAAACAGCGCAAATACGATGAAGGTGAAAGAGTACCTGAAGATCGCGTCGCTGTTCCTTCCGCACTGGGATCAGAAGATGGCGGACCGTCTTGTGGCAGAATTCGGACTTGATACAAAGAGAAAGATCAGTAAGCTGTCCAAAGGTATGCTTTCGATGGTGACAATCGTTGTGGCGCTCGCGAGCGGGGCGGAGTTCACGTTTCTGGACGAACCGGTCGCGGGGCTGGATGTGGTCGCGAGGGAGAAGTTTTATCAGCTCCTGCTGGAGGAATTTACCGAGACCGGCCGGACGTTTGTGATCTCGACTCATATTATTGAGGAAGCAGCGGACATTTTTGAGGAAGTGATCCTGCTGGATGAAGGGAAAATCCTTTTAAAAGAGAATCTGGAGGAATTGCTGGAGCGCGCCTGGTGCGTGAGCGGACGTGAGGATGAGGTGGACCGCGCGACCGCGGGATATACACAGCACCATGCAGAACGGCTTGGCCGCAGCAAGAGCGTGACGATTTTAGAGCCGAAGCCGAACGATGCAGGAAAAAATGAGCGGACGGATCGGCTGGGGAATGCTGATGTGACAGTTCAGAAAGTGAGCCTGCAGAAGCTGTTCGTGGCGCTGTGCGGCGAAGAGCACTGACTAAAAGAAAAAATTTTAGTATGCAGGCGAGGGAGAAAGCAAATGAATGCAGAGAATCATTTTGGGGCGGCGGCACAAAACGGTAGAGGGAAGAATACGACAAAAAAAGAAATAGTGGGAGCGTCCCGCACACTGCGCATAGTCTGCTATTTTGGCGGACTCTGCCTGCAGATGGTTGGATGCGCTCTGCTCGTCGCGGTAATCTGGGATCTGTTCGTGCCGATTGTGAGAGGAGAAACGGGCGGTGGCTGGCCGCTGTCATGGAAGATGGCCGCAGCGCTGCTGGAAGATTTTTCGCCTTACCTGCTGCTTGCGGGCGGCGTAACCGTATGGATCTGCCCGACAGTCCTTTTTAACAATATCATTACGACGATGATTTCCATGAACGCCACGAGACGGCTGACTGCTTTGAGCATGTGGCTCTGCGAGAGTGCGGTGATACTGGTTGTGTTTGGAATCGCCGGGCTTTTTTCCGTGTTTGGGATGGGAACAGTTTGGATGGAATGGCTGCCGCTGATCTTTGCCGCTGAGACCTTTGCGGCTCTGATCGGAATCTTTTTTGGCATGGTATCCATACGAAACAGAACTCTCGGAATGATTTTCAATGCCGTGTTTGCCGGAGGCTTTGCCTTTTTCTGCGGCCTGATGGTGGGGCTGGAGGGTGAGACATCGATTTTTAACCAGAACGTTCTGAAATGGATGCATTCTCCCCTGATGCCGGTGATCGGTCTTGCCCTTTATGCGGCTGCCGGAGCGGTGAGCCTGAGGGGGCTGCGAAAAATAGAAGTGCGCAGATAAAAGCCCATTTTGATACGCTGCGCGCGGGGCGGGATTACGGGAAGCGCCCCTCGCCAGGCTCGGCGGCAGGTTGCCCCGCCCATGCAGATGCGCTGCGCGCGGGGCGGGGCTACGGAAAGGATTTCAATATGATTACGATGAAAAGAGCAATCAAAAATCAGTTTCAGATCAATGAAAACAAATGCCTGGCAGTTTTGCTGCTCGAACTGGGCTTCTTTCTGGCAGGGATGCTCCTTCTTGCCATTCTGATGAGGTTTGTAATTGATGAAGGAGAGGGGACGTTTCCGCTTGCGACTATTCTTGCGGCTTTTGCGGGCGCCGTATTTTTGTTTGCGAATTTGGGGGAGGATTATACGTCGCAGTTTCACACACAGATTTCCCTTGGCTGTACAAGAAAAGAATTCTTTGTGTCTGTATTTTTAAATCATCTGATCCTGAGCGCATGCGGAATGGTAATTGTACTGGCGCTGGCTGCTGCGGAGGACGCACTGAATGTCCGGCTGTATCCGATGGAGAAACCGGAATTTGCCATCTTCCCGATCCTTTTGCGGTATGGCATCGCGGCTGTGCTTGGCCTGCCTGCGGCGGCTGCACTTTTTGGGACGCTGTGCAACCGGTTCGGGCAGAGCGTGAGGGTTGTATTTTTCATCCTCTGGATGATGTTCTGGTTTGGAATGCAGTGGGTGATGGATGCGATTTTTGAGCCGGAGAAGGAAATTCCGGGACTGTTTCGGGGGATTGCGGGTGTGATCACGGCGGTTCCGTCCGGCTTGTGGCCGGTCGTGGGAGCGCTGGCGTTTCTTCTGGCGCTCGGAGGAGCCTGGGGACTTATGCGGACGCAGCAGGTGAATTGAGTTATGAGTTTTACATAATCTTAAGGAAAAGATCAGAATTTTCTGGTTGCTCTGTATGCAGTGTCCACTTATAGTGAGAAAAGAAAAATACCTGCTGTAAAGGCGGGAATACTTTAGAGGAGAAGAGAAAAATGTTGAACGTATCACATGTGACAAAGAAATACGGCAAGGTGCTGGCCTGCGATGATCTGAGCTTTCATCTGGATCCGGGGACGGTGACTGTTTTACTCGGACCGAACGGTGCCGGGAAAAGTACGATCATCAAGGCAATGATCGGTTTTCTGAAATATGAGGGCGAGATCACGGTAAAGGATTTTTCCAATAAAACGCCGGAGGCGCGCCGCCTGCTTGGCTACATACCGGAGATGCCCTCGCTGTATCCGAACCTGACGGTGTCCGAGCATATGGAATTTATTGCGCGGGCGTATAGGCTGGGCGGAAGCATGGGGCGGGACGCTTATCAGTCGAGAATCGAAGAACTGTTTGAGCGGTTTGAGCTGACAGACAAGCGTAAAAAGTTCGGCGACGAGCTCTCGAAGGGAATGCAGCAGAAGCTGAATATCTGCCTGGGATTGCTGCCGGATCCGCAGATGCTGCTGCTGGATGAGCCGATGATCGGGCTGGATCCGCACGCAATCAAGGAATTAAAGCTTCTGATCGAGGAGATGCGGCAGGAGGGTAAGACAATTCTTGTTAGCACTCATATGATCGACAGCGTGGACATGCTTTGGGACCGAACCATCATTATGAAGGAAGGAAAGATTCGGGCAAACCTGACGCGTGACGAGCTGGCAGAGGACGGTAGAAGTCTGGAGCAGCTGTTTTTCGATATGACTGAGGAGGGCGATGCGTGATGAGACTTTATGGTTACTATGCGCTGCACTCCTTTGTGAACCAGATTCGCAAGCTGTTTAAGACCTGGGTGCTGATCTTTTTTCTCGTCTGCGCGCTGTTCGGCGGACTCATTGGATTGGGCGCTGGCATTTTAAGCGAAGTTGCGGAAGATGAGACGGAGGAAATATCAGAGATTACAGCGGAAATGACGGCAGAACCCGATGAATATACCATCGGCGCAGGTTCTGCAGACTCAGATACGGGAGACATGTCCGATGTGTCTGTGGAAAATGGAGATGCGGGCGAGAATGAAAATGATGATGAAACAATCTTTGAAATTTCGGACGAGGACTTTGTCTTTGAAGTAAACGGAAAAGACGCGACCTCTGACCTGATCGAACTGATCGTCGGCGGAATCATTCTGGCGGTATTTCTGTTTGAGATGATCAGCGCGGATAAAACCGGCAGCAGCATTTTTCTGCCCGCGGACGTGAACCTGCTGTTTGCGTCGCCGATGAAGCCTCAGTCTGTGCTGCTGTTCCGGCTGATGACGCAGATCGGCGCGCTTGTGATTTCCAGTATTTATGTGATGCTACAGCTTCCGAATCTGGTGCTGAACCTCGGACTTGGTATCCGGGGTGCGGTCGCAATCATCCTGGTCTGGATTTTTACGCTCGTAATCGGTAAGCTGATTCAGGTGCTGTTTTATACGCTGGCGGCGACGCATACCGGCATGAAGCCGTATTTGCGGAAAGGGGTCTACGCTCTGGTACTCGTGGTGGCAGCTGCGTTTTTCCTCAGCAGCAGACCGTATGGCTCCGACCATTTTTCCGCGGCCGCGGCATTTTTCAATCATAAAGTGACGCGCTGGATTCCGTTCTGGGGCTGGCTGAAAGGGCTCTGCATGTTTGCGGTTGCAGGGGACACGCCGCATGCACTGCTGTGTCTGGCTGCGCTGCTTGCGGGAAGTGCGGTGCTCATCCTTACTATATGGAGCATCAAAGCGGATTTTTATGAGGACGCGATGGCAAAATCGGAGGAGACCGCCGAGCTGCTGGAAGTGAGACAGGCGGAGAAAAGCACCGGATTTGTAAAACGCAAAAAAGACCGGAGCGAAAAAATCCGCCGGGACGGCATGCGTTATGGAAGCGGGGCCAATGTCTTTTTCTTCCGCAGCCTGTACAACCGTTTCCGGTTCGCGCATCTGGGGATTTTTACGAAAACTGCGGATTTCTATCTGGCCGCAGCGGCAGGAGTGGCGGCGCTGTGCAGATATCTGCAGGGCGGTGCCGGGACGGATGGTTTCCGGTTCCTGCCGGTCGTTCTTACACTGTCCGCGCTCGCATTCTGGCGCACACTGGGGAATCCGCTGGAGGGGGATACCTCCAAAGATTTCTTCCGGATGATACCGGAGAGCACAGAGAAAAAGCTGTTCTGGTCAGTCCTGGGAGGAACGGTGAACTGCCTGCTTGACCTGATCCCGGCGCTGATCCTCACGGAAGCGGTTTTCCGGGTCAATCCGCTTTATATATTGGCGTGGATTCCGTTTATTCTTTCGATTGATTTTTACGGAACGACTACCGGCGCGTTCATCAATCTGTCCGTACCGGTATCCGCCGGAAAGCTGGTAAAACAGATCGTGCAGATTATGTTCATTTACTTCGGACTGCTGCCGGATGTGGCAATCATCGCGGTGGGCGTTGTCTTTGACCATGTTGTCATAGCCGCGGTGGCTGCGGCGGTGGTCAACATCGGACTTGGCGTGGTCTTTCTGGCGCTGACGCCGCTGTTTGTGGATCCGAAGGAGAAAACGGCGCGGATGAGAAATGGCCTCGACAGGCTTCGCACAGATGCTGTTTCGGAGGAGATCCGCTCCCGTGCCCGTAAAACCTTCTCCACCCTTGGCTGCGGCTGCTTCGCGATACTGGCGATCGCGTCTGTGCTGCAGATCGCCGCTGCGATGCTCTTTCCGGAATGGCTTTCGACCTTATGGGGATTGTGGGTCTACACCTTTGCGCCTCTGTATGTGGTTGCGGTGCCGGTGGGCCTGCTGATCTTCCGCCGCGTGCCTGCCTTCCCTGATGTAGTGAATTACATAACACAAAGCTGTCGCGATACAGAAGATATGAAGAGTCATTGTAGAAACGAGAAAGAAGAAAGCAATGGAAATACCAGCGCAGACAATGATAATATCAGTGATGAAAATATCCTCATAAAAAAGAATGCTGCTGAAGATGAATACAGTAACACTGAAAACGATAAAAAATCCGGCGGGAAAAGCAGGGAAAAACATACAATGAAACCGTCTCAGCTCGTGCGCACCGTATTTATCGCTATTTTCCTGATGTACGCGGGCAATATCCTCGGCAACCTTGTCACCACTGCGATCAGCGCGCTGACAGGCACATCGGCGGAGGCGGCCATCACGACTTATGCGCTGGCGGATTCGCTGGTGCTGAAAATTCTCTTTATGGTGATTCTGGCGCCGCTGATTGAGGAATATGTGTTCCGCAGGCAGCTGATCGACCGGATGAGTTGTTATGGGGAGAAACTGGCGGTTGTCACCTCAGCGCTGATGTTCGGGCTTTTTCACGGGAACTTTACGCAGTTCTTCTATGCATTCGCGTTGGGGCTGCTGTTTGGATACATTTATCTGAAGACCGGAAAGCTGCGCTATTCGGCGGGACTGCACATGGGCATCAATTTTCTGGGAAGTATCGTGCCTTCTGCGCTGCTTAATCTGCTGGACCTGTCCGCACTGGAGAACCTCGAAAGTCTGGAAACGCTTTCGTTTGAAACCATTGAACCGCTGTTACTGCAGCTGGCGTTGTACGGCGGTTATGTGATCGTGCTTCTGGTATCCGCGATCGTGGGTCTGGTGCTGCTCTGCCGCAGCTGGCGGCGCGTGTCTTTCGCACAGGCGGAGATGGAGCTGCCGAAGGGCACAAAATTCCGAACGGTCTATGGGAATGCCGGCATGGTCGTGTTTGTGCTGGGATGCGCGGCGCTGATGGCAGTGTCCGTTTTTGGATAAAAAGAAGAAATGAAATTCCCGCTCAATTTGCAATACAATCCGGCGACAGATTGTTAAAAGATGAAGGACGTTAAAGAGTGCCTCACTACTGGGAGTTTATTCAGTAGTGAGGCATTGCATCATCTATGAGTTTCATTTTTATATCTCTGTTTACCCGTTGATTTTAACGCTTTTTGTGAATACGTTTTCTCCGATTGTCAGCTTCTTTTCGCTTGTGGAAATATAAAGCCGCTGAGAAATAACAAACTCTTTCGTAACATTCACCAGCAATTTTTTGTCCGGATATTCTACCAGATAGTAGGAACTCATGTCTTTTAACTTGTCTGCCAATCCTACTGTTCCCGGTGCCGCATCAGTAAGAAGCCATACCGCAGTATCAACAGCTTTTTCGCCGCGTGAAAGTTTACGTTCCCTTAATAATACCGTAATCTCCGCATCTGGATATTTTACCTTGACAAGTTCATTTTCCTTTGTAGTTTTGAGTTTGTTCAGTCCGGTCAGCTTTGGGTATTCATCCCAGTTAATTGGTTCCTTAATGACATTGAGGTCAATATCGGCCTCTCCATCTAAAAGATAGTCAATACTCACGTCCAGCAAAACACTTATTGCTCTTAAATTTTCCACATCCGGCATTCCCTTACCGGATTCCCATTTTGCAATGGCCGCTCTTGATACACACAGCTTCTCGGCCATTTCCTCCTGCGTCAGTCCCTGATTTTTTCTTGCTTCTTTGAGCTTTTCCTCAAATTTCATAATCACATTGCTCCTTCAACAATAATACTAAAGAGTACAACTTTTCGTTTCGCTCTTTGCAGCATTATCATAACAAGCTCGATAATTATATACAAGCGACGCTCTTTTACATCAATGTTACTCTCCGTAACAATGCCTTTTTCATCGACATCAGCCTTCCGGAAATCAACAAATAAATTTTCATTTTGTGTGATTCCGGCAAAGGTGATGGGACCTGACTGTCTGCTGGAGTACAAATGTCGCGCATATTATGAGGCGTCCCTTGCGGAATCGATGTCATACCTTGACATATGACAAGCTCTGGAGTATATTATTTTCAGGAGGATTTTTATGAACGGCGATATTGTAAAAGAAAAACAGGATCTGACATATTTGTCCTGGACGCGAACCCGAAATTCTTCCGGGACGGCAGGATCATTCCTGAAAGCATATTCTGAACTGGGTGGGGAGAAGATTTATTATAAACTGTCCAATTATGATGCTATGCGCGGTGTCATCGGGCACGAATGTGTAAATGAGCTGATCGTTGACCGACTGCTTACAATACTGGGCGTCGGGCATTTGCATTATCAGCTGATTCATGCGGATATTCTGGTCAATGAACAACAGCAGGAAGTATATCTTAGCGCCTCCGGGGATTTTAAGAAGCGCGGAGAGAGCAAAATCGCGTTGGATGTATATTATGACAGCGAACATCGAGAGGGCGAAACTCCTCTGGAGTTTTGTGTCCGCAACGGCTGGGCGAACTATATTTATACAATGTTTGTCGTGGATTATCTGATCCTGAACCGGGATCGGCATGGCGCGAATATTGAGGTGCTGCGAGACAGTCAAAAGCGTTCGATACGATTGGCACCGCTTTTTGACCATGGTCTGTCTCTGCTTTTCAACTGCATGACGGATGAAAGGATTCGGGATTATGATGTAATGGAAGACCGGCTTACCAACACATTTATCGGCTCCAGATCACCGATGGAGAATCTGAAACTGATACCGGCGGGACAGTTTCCGAAGCTGAATCCTCTCTTGCCCCAACACAGGGATGCACTTATGCAGGGGTTGGAGGATGTGATTCCGCAGAATCTGCGGGATAAAATATGGGAAATGATCTGGAAACGGTGGTGTGCTTATGAAGATATTTGCAATCCGGGATGAAAGTGCCGCAGTTCAAAAAGATCTGGCGTGGCTTCTCTATTATGAAATGGAAAAACGTGTTTACATTGAACTGCCTGACGATGCGGATGAGTGGGAGACACCGCTTCTTTTGTCTTCATTTGTAAAAAAAGGAGAAAGGACGGTCAATTCTTACTGGAGCAGGGTGTGGGTGCAGCAGAGGATCGTGCCCACGGATCGTCAGAATATCGGGCAGGTGCTGAAGGATAACGGCCTGAAAGAGTACGATGAGTTTGAACTGCTTCTGCTGTCTATGGGTAGATGCGCGCAGGACGATTATTATCTTGTTCCGCTCAAGGAGCAGGAGCTTCCGCTGCAGATACAGGGGCGCTTTGAGGAAAGGATCGAAGACGTCATTTCACTGGGACGAAATACTTTGCTGGTGTTTTTCCGGGATGGGATGATCCGCAAGTGTGATCTGACTGTCTGGTTCCGGGATCATTCCCGGTTTTCCATCCTGGTAAAAAGAGAAGACCTGTTTGACGGTGTACAGGTTGAAACCGGAGGGCATGGGGTTGCCTGGGATGAGAATTTAAGCATCCCGGATTATATTTTGCATTGGTATGGGGAAGCTGTGCCTCTGGTGACGGAAGATTTTCGCGCCTTTGCTGCGCAGCGAATTATCACTGCAGGTGAGGCGGCGGAGATTCTGAACTGCTCCCGGCAGAACATCAATGACCTGATAAAGCGCGGCAGGCTTCATCCCGTGAAAATGACGTCAAAAAGTACTCTGTTGCTGAAAAGCGAGGTTTTGAGGCGGAACTGGCAGTGAAAATTAAAAGGAGGGGCGATATGATTTTCACGGTTACTTTAAACCCGGCGCTGGACAAGACGGTTGAGATTCCTTCTTTGAAAGTGGATACGGTGAACCGCATCGTAAAGATGCGTACGGATCCTGGCGGGAAAGGCATCAATGTCTCAAAAGTCATTCAGAAGCTCGGCGGAACGAGCGTTGCTGTCGGGGTGCTCGGCGGCCATACCGGGCAGTCGATCCAGGCTTCTCTTGCGCAGATGGGGCTTGAGACGGATTTTACCTTTGTGGACGGGGAAACGCGCACAAATCTGAAGATCATTGATCCGGTGGAGCATACGAACACCGATATCAATGAGCCGGGTGTGGTTGTTTCGGAAAAAGTTCTGGATGAAATGCTGCAGCGGCTGCTTGACCGGATAGCATCGGACTCGATTGCCGTGATCTCGGGAAGTATGCCGAAAGGCTCCCCCGCGGATACTTATTTTATGTGGACGAAAGCGATCACGGAAAAAGGTGCGAAAGTCTTTCTGGACGCAGACGGAGACCTGCTGAAGGCAGGACTTAAGGCGTCCCCGTATCTGATCAAGCCAAATGACCGCGAGCTTTCGGAACTGATGGGGACCTCTCTTTCCACACCGGAAGAGCTCTCCGGGGCAGCGAGGGAGCTGATGACTCAGCACGGAGTACAGAAGGTTGTTGTTTCCATGGGCAGTGCGGGAGCGTTGTATGTGACAGCAGATGAGACAATCTACGCGGAAGGCCTGCGCGTACCGGTCGGCAGTACGGTTGGAGCGGGAGACAGCGTAGTCGCAGCTCTCGCTGTTGCGGAAGAACGGGGATTGGATCTTACGGATGCCGTGTGTCTTTCTACCGCGACCGGAGCAGCAAATGTGATGTGCAGCGGAACACAGGCGGCGGAGTATAGTGTTATTGAAGGGCTGATTCCGAAAGTTGTGTGGCATTCATTGTCATAGTAACAGTTGCAGTCCCTGTAAATTTTCATTATTACAAGAAAGTCACGGTTCTGCAGGATCAACATCAATGTATTGACAGCAGACCAGAGCCGATCCGTCATTATTTTAAGGAGAATGAAATGAAGAACGTCTGGAGATCCTAAAGACTACAAAGGATGTCGACTGGGTAGTTGAGCAGCTTTCGTAAATTGGAATATTTTTTGCCTGTGTTCCGCACAATAACTGTCAGTATTGTAAAAACATTTTTTCAGAATACGATTGATTTATTTTTACAGGCAAATAATCAGAAAAGAAAGGAAAAAAATTTATGAAAACATTTGACTACACCATCACGGACGAACTCGGTATCCACGCACGCCCGGCTGGAGAGCTGGTAAAAGAGGCGAAGAAATACACCTCCACGATCTCCATCAACGCAAACGGCAGAAAAGTAAACGCTACCAAACTGATGATGATTATGAGCCTTGGCGTAAAGAAAGGGGTTACCGTAACGATCGAAGCCGACGGCGAGGACGAGGATGCGGCGATCGCCGGTCTGCAGACATTTTTCTCGGAAAATCTGTAAATGACTTCGTAACTGTTCAAGTACCTTCATAGATACACCACCTCTTCCGCACCGCATCGCCTGGGCGGTGTGGAAGGCTCATAAGAAGGGGGTTCTCTCATGGAACAATATCAGGGCAAAACGATTTTTAATAAAATTGCGATTGGGAAGGTTTTTTTATATCAGAAAAAGGAAACACAGGTAAAAAGACGGCATGTTGAAGACGCGGAAGCGGAAATCGTCCGCTTCAATACCGCAAAAGAGACTGCGCTTGCCCAGCTGGATCAGATCTATGAAAAAGCACTGAAAGAAGTGGGCGCGGACAATGCGGCTGTTTTCGAAGTCCATAAGATGATGATGGAGGACGAGGATTATTTGGACTCCATTTATAATATGATCCGCGGGGAGCTCATTAACGCGGAGTATGCGGTCGCGGCGACCGGAGATAATTTTGCGGAAATGTTCGCGCAGATGGACGATGCTTATATGCAGGCGCGTGCGGCGGATGTGAGGGACATCTCGGAACGTCTGGTCGCGGTATTGTGCGGTACTGTTGCCGGAAGTGGCGATGGCAAAAGAACCAGAACCGTCGCTGGAAACCGCACTGGTTCAGGTACGGATATGCATGCTCTTGACGAGCCAGTTATTCTGATGGCGGATGATCTGGCTCCCAGCGAGACCGTGCAGATGGATAAATCCAAAATTCTGTCCTTCGTGACCCGCCATGGATCTTCTAATTCTCATACGGCTATCCTGGCCCGCACGATGAATATTCCTGCGGTGATCGGCATCGACATCCGGGAAGAATGGGCCGGTAAGACAGCCATCGTGGACGGCTATACCGGGACTGTGTTCATTGATCCGGATGAGGAGACGCTGGAGCAGATGAGCGCGAAAATGCGCGATGATGAGCGAAAACAGCAGCTTTTAAGAGAGCTCCGCGGGAAAGAGACCATCACCGGAAGCGGCAAAAAAATTCACCTGTATGCCAACATCGGCGGCGTTTCCGATGTCGCTCAGGTGCTGCAAAATGACGGCGAGGGGATCGGCCTGTTCCGGAGCGAATTCCTCTATCTGGAATCCGATACCTTCCCGACCGAGGAAGAGCAGTTCAAGGCCTACAAAATGGTTGCCCAGAACATGGCCGGCAAAAAAGTCGTTGTCCGGACACTGGACATTGGCGCCGATAAGCAGGTAGATTATTTCAATCTTGAAAAAGAGGACAATCCTGCCATGGGCTACCGCGCGATCCGCATCTGTCTGGACCGGCAGGAAATATTCCGCACACAGCTGCGCGCACTTCTGCGGGCAAGCGCGTTCGGCAACATCTCCATTATGTTCCCGATGATCATTTCCGTGCAGGAAGTGCTGGAGAGCAAACGGATTCTTGAAGAAGTAAAAACGGAGCTCCGCGAGCAGAAGATTCCGTATAAGGACGTCGAAGTCGGCATCATGATCGAGACACCGGCTGCCGTCTGGATCAGTGAAGAACTGGCGAAGGAAGTGGATTTCTTCAGCATCGGTACCAACGATCTGACCCAGTACACTCTGGCGATCGACCGGCAGAATCCGAAGCTGGATAATATTTATGATTCTCACCACCCGGCGGTCCTTCGATCGATCCGGACAGTCATCGAAAACGGGCATAAGGGCGGAGCCTGGGTCGGCATCTGCGGGGAACTCGGCGCGGACACCTCTCTGACCGAAACCTTTGTCGAAATGGGAATTGATGAACTGTCTGTCTCCCCGTCCTTTGTCCTGCCGGTGCGGGAGGCGGTGCGGAATCTCCGGTAATGAAGGTTTCCGCATCCGACCTTATGGGCTGCCTCTTGTACATTCAAACCGTTTGGCGCTTTGAGGAGAGACTGAGCGAAAAGTATGCTTTCTCTTGTGAAATATTGAGAAAATTTTTCGCCGGTCTCTCGTATAAATTTTTTGCTGACATAACCGGGGTTCATAAACAGGATTTCCTGTGAAATTTTTTTGAAAAACAGGTTTGGATCTGCCAAATGAGATTTCACATATTTCTGGATCGTGTGTGATAAATTATCTCCTTCATATCCAATGCATATCGTCAGGTGCTTTTGAATATAAAAACAGCAAAAATCTACCGTGTGACATCACATCATCCTATTAGAATTTCTCCTGCAATGATTTTTTTGCATCCTCATCACCTAAATCCGCTGCTTTCTGATATAACTTTTTTGCTTCTTCTTTATTAACAGGCACGCCTTGTCCATTATAATACAGATCAGCTAAGCATCTAAAGCTATAAGCATCATTTTCATCCAGTTCGATCGCGTTCTTAAATTTTTCAATAGCTGTTTTATAATCCTGTGGTACACCGTGTCCGAATCTATAACACCATCCCAGATTTGCAACACAAGCGTTCAGACCTTTCTGTTCTCCTTTTTGAAACTTTGCAAATGCCCTGTCGTAATCATTTTCAGTTCCAAAATTATTGGTAAGACACCACCCTACCTGATTGATAGCATCATAGCTACCGTGCTTTTCTGCCAACTTATAATATTTAAACGCTTTTTCCTTGTTAATATCGCATCCCTGGCCATTTTGATATGCCAGCCCTGCAGCATATTCAGCAAGGTTATAATGCATTTGAGCTGCTTTTTCATAATAATTTAATGATGTAGCGTAATCCTTTTCAACCCCCTGCCCGTTTTCATATCTTATTGCCAGTCCATAATAAGATAAAACCAAGGGAGCTTTCTTAAACATTTCAATGGCCATTCCATAATTATTTTCTCCTAATCCCATAAATGAGAACTTGAGATAGCTTCTCGCATATTCTTCCGCTGCAAACATATCGCCTTCATCAGCCATCTGCTGCAATTTTAAACTGTTTTCCTTCCAAAGAGGTTCAATTTTTTTATTAAAATCATGACCCAATGGTATCATTTTTCTTGTGATAGCCGGAACATATCCTTCTTCAATACTTTCGTCCAGCAATTCCTGACACTTTTTATCGTCTCTTTCCAATCCGTCACAGCCAGTCTCATAGAGCAAAGCAAGCATATATTTCGCCTTTGCGTCGCCATGATCTATTAATTCATTAAGGAGAGGAATTAAATTTTCTGTATCATAAACACTAAAGAGCATCTCTGCTCGTCTCATTTTTTCATCAAGTGTATACGTATACTGAATTTCCTGAACCTGCATCAAATTATATAGCAATTCAAGGATGAAATCGTAGCAATTTACAACTCCATCCACGTTAAATTGTGCTTGCTTGTATTCATATGTTTCCAATATCTGATCACTGACCACATCTGCGGACACGTTACATCCGTTCCTGTTTAATAATCCGACAGTACTTTCTACCATATATTTCTCATCAGCAGCAAGTAATTTCCTTTTTTCAATTCCAGCTGAAATCGCTACATATTCTGGAAATTTCGCTATTCCTTTCAGACTCATTCCATCAAATAATTTTGATAAAAGCTGTGGATCAGATGCCACTCGATTAATGAACGTTCTATAGCATATATCCTTTCTTGGAGATAGATCAATGGTAGACATTGCTGTTTTCAAAAGTAAAAGATCAGAAGTTGTCCATTTTCCCTGTGTCAGGTCATAAAAATCACGAACAAGGCATATGATTTTTTCTACATCATCCAAATCGCAATATTCTACTCCATTATACATCTGATACTCGATAGAATTCTGCCAGTTAAGCAGCCGGACATTTTTTTCCAAACGCTCTACTCGATTCTCTAACTGAACAATATCTGATTTTGTCTTCTTAAAAAAAGTCACAAGTGTCCCATAAATATTATTAATTTCTGTCTCCACTTCGGCAAGAGAAGAATTCAACTTATTATTCACTGCAGCAATTAATTCAAAACTCATGAGGTTCTGTTCAGCAAGCTTCTGGAGCGTCTGTTGGGATGCGTATTGAGCAAGCATCTGATTCTTTCTGATTTCTTCTTGCAGTTTATTATTTTTCCCTGTAATTCCACCCCAAAGCCTTTTTATAATACCTTGAGAGGCTAATTCTTCAGATGCATTCTCACTTGCTGTCAAAGCTGTAACGCTTTCAAAAACAAGGCAGTTGATTTCATATCGATTATTTTTATGTCTGGAAATAATTTTTTCGATCTGCTGATCTATTTCCTGTCTGTAACTCTCTGCGATCTGGCTGGAATCAATACTCATAACCGCATCCATTTTAATCTCCTCCTCATAGCAATGAATTTAGTTCTGCTTTTAGGTTTCCGCGTTCTTCACGCAGTTTTTCCATCTGCGCTTCTGTATCTTCATTATGCCTTTTCATGGTGACGAGGGTATGTTCCGCTTTCTTCTGTGTCTGATTCATTCTGATCACGGGCTGCATAACCTGCGGAATCTGATCTTCACGAATTCCGGCATCTGAAAGCTTCTGCCGCTGTTCATTAGGCAACACCTTGCTTTCTGTATCATCAAATACTCCGGTGCCGTTCACCGCATCCTCCACCAAGTTACGGAATCCATATAAAATCTGATCTACAGTAGGCATATCTACAAACTGCCGTTGAGCCAAAACAGGATTGACAATCTGTAAGATTATAGACTGTATATACAATTCTCTGTTTGCACTGGCGTAAATATTTTTAAGTTCCTTCTTCGTCAGTCTTTCTTTTAAAAGCGACAGGCATGAGTATACTTCATTTTCGGTAAGAAGATACTGTTCACATATACTGACAAATTCTCGTTCTACAAGGCGAAGCATTTTCACCGCATCATCCTCTATTACTTCGTCCATCACCGCATGAGTAGCTGTTCCTGCTGCAACGCCTCCGGCTACACTTCCAACAAAACCGCCCACCTTTGAACCAATTTCAGCTCCTACTGCAGCACCGGCTCCTCCAGTCGCCACACCTGCGACAGCACCACCGATTGCTGCTCCGGCCGCCGAACCTGCCACCAGCCCTGCATTCCCACCCGCGATCGTAGCACCTGTAACGGTAACATTTTTTGCCAACTGACCTCCCGATATTCTTCCCCGAAAAGCATCCACAACATCTCCAGCAGATAATACCACCAGGGAAGCCGCGCTGGCAATCAAATTCCCGGCTAAAAGCTTAGAGACATTATTCATGGCCGCGGCACCGTAAATATTGGTCCCGCTTCTCAGCGCATTTGCGACTTGCGCAGTAGCCTTCGGTCCAAGTCTCGATATCAAATAATCCGTTCCAACACGAACAGAAGTATAGACAGATGTTCTTGCAATCTGAGAAGAAATCACCGTTGTCAAAAAGGATACACCACCTACTTTTAAACCACTCATCACCGCGTTTTCCAACGCCAGATCAATATCATCCCCATTCCAGACCGATGCGGCAAATGTAATAATTGCGGTGATTCCCATTGCGTTTTTGGCAATAATCATACCATTTGCCGCGTCAAAATATAAAGATTCTATTGTTCCTGCCTGCGCGATCTGCTTTGCCTGCGCGTATGTATAATGTCCTTTTTTCACTAATTTTTCCGCATCATCAGGATTCGTCACACCGGAAACTTCATTCCGCTCGATCCGTCTCCGCATTGCTTCAACAGCATCATCATACATGTCCAGCGGAACCTCTACCTGCATCGGCTCCCCATTCTGCGAATAATACCTGTATTTTCCATCTTCAAAACAGGCCTGAATGCATTCCGCCCCGGATCTGCAATATTTTGATTGGATTTCAACCCCATTAACGATACGATCCGCTCCGTCCTTCGCATTGTCATCACCGAGAATCTTCGCATCCTCTCCGTGATACACATCATGAATGTGTTCTGCGCGCTCCGCAGCAAATCCATGCCCCTGATGGCCATGGAATTTATTCATCTCATAAGTTGTTTCGCCTGTGCTTACGTTTCCATATATCACGCCACCATTTTCTGCGGAACTGTTTCCCTTTTCACCCATTTTCTTCCCCTTATCGCTTAATGAAAATCCCGGCTCTTATGCCATGCGTTTCCCATGGAAGGGCACCGTCTAAAACAAACCATTCACGATGCCGAAATGAGCAAGCTTTGCTGTCTTCCACATAGCGGCACAATTCAGCATACGATGCGCTACATCCCTTATCGCGAAGCCAAAACACGTGATGCGTTCTGTCCCATACACGTGCATCAGCATCAAATTCTTTATTGACATAAGCATTCACATCAGCAGTATTCAATAAAAATACTGTATCAGTTGTATTAACATCTTGCAAATAAACAGGTATTAAAAGCTTTTTTTCATCATCTGAAAATGCACCGTTCAAAAAAGTAGAATTCAAGTATTCCCGCATGGGTGAATACTTCCATACATTAGCTCTTCTCGGATACTCTTTAGCTGCTTTTTGGGGCATAAAGCATTTGCCAACTGCATTTCCTTCTCTATCACGTATAAAATCCGTCATAAACAAAAGCACCGAGTCATCCGATATTTTCAATATATTCCACTCTATTTCATTTCCTTCCCAGTTTCCAAATGTCAGGACATCTCCCGGTTTATATTTATCCCAGTCAAAGAGTTTCGGAATATTCTCACTTTCTTCATCAACACTCTCTCCTTGATCTTCCACAGTCACTACGCACTCTATCTCATTATCATGAATATTTTTGAAATAGTCATCCATCATAGCAATACTTACCAAAAGCTCAATCACAAAATCATAGACTGTCACCGCAGAGTCTATATTAACGCCAAACATTGATCGCTCATATTCCGTTACAAGATCTTTTACAATTATTTCATCCTGTACTTCACATCCATATTTTCTCAATAGCGAGACCGTACCATTTAAAATATATTTTTCCGACTGATTCAACCGATATGTTTTTCCTATCCCGAATATAATCGGGAGATTCACGCTTTCATCTTGAAAATCCGATAAATCTTCCGTAAATAGTTTCTCATAAAGACTCCGATTCCTACACAATTCGTCAATAAAAGTACGATATGTAATCGTTGATCGTGGATTAAGCCCAATCGAATTCATAGCTGTTTTCAAAAGAAGAATATCTGACACACTGCAATTTCTTTCAGTGATGTCATAAAAGTCTCTCGCAACACAAACAATCCTAGAAATATCGTCCAGATCGGAATATTCTATCCCATTCCACATCTGATATTCGATAGAATTTACCCAGTTTAAAAGTTTCACGTTCCTTTCCAGCTTTTCAACTCTATTTTCCAGCTGAATAATATCGCTTCTTGTCTGCTTAAATACCATCAAGAGATTTCGATATACCTGGTTAATCTCTTCATCAATTTTAATTAGAGCTGAGTTCAGATGATTATTTACTGCAGTAACAAGTTCAAAGCTCAGCAAATTTTGCTCCGCCAATTTTTGCAGTGTATACTGAGATGCGTATTGAGCTTTAACCAGATTATCATTTATCGCAGCCTGCAATTTTTTATTTTTTCCAGTTATACCACCTGCAAATCTCCTGATAATACCCTGATTGGACAACTCATCGGTCAGATTTTCACTGGCCGTCAATAAGGACACGCTTTCAAATACCAGTTTATTGATATCGTATCTGTTCTCTTTATGTTGAGCAATAATATGGTCAATTTCAGCATTAATTTCCGTTCTATCAGCTACATCAACCTGATTTGTCCCCGATACATTCATAAAATCAGCCATGTATTTGCCCCCTTTTCTTTCCCATACTTTGCGTATGTCAGCTCTCTGTTTTTTTACTCATCTCAAATGAAAACGACTCATTTCTCGTATGTTTTATCCAGTATAAACGAATCCCTTTTCCAATTCAATAATCAACTTTTACACTTTCAGATATATCGCTTCAGATATATCTATTATCGCATATCGCAAGTCCGATAAAAAGGTCTTGCACACCGAACCTTTGTTCTCTGATTACAGTTTAGTGGCCAACCAAATCTAATAAATGCAATGAGTCCGGGGATGTCTTGTGTCTATTTTACAAAGTTTTTTTAATGCGAATTAGCCTTTTCCTTGACATACGACAAGTGCCTTGGTATACTTTTTTAGGAGGATTTTTATGAATGATGATATTGTAAAAGAAAAACAGGATCTGACATATGTGAAATGATCTGGAAACGGTGGTGTGTTTATGAAGATATTTGCAGTCCGGGATGAAAATGCCGCAGTTCGAAAAGATCTGGCGTGGCTTCTCTATTATGAAATGGAAAAACGTTTTTATATTGAACTGCCTGACGATGCGGATGAGTGGGAGACACCGCTTCTTTTGTCTTCATTTGTAAAAAAAGGAGAAAGGACGGTCAATTCTTACTGGAGCAGGGTGTGGGTGCAGCAGAGGATCGTGCCCACGGATCGTCAGAATATCGGGCAGGTGCTGAAGGATAACGGCCTGAAAGAGTACGATGAGTTTGAACTGCTTCTGCTGTCTATGGGTAGATGCGCGCAGGACGATTATTATCTTGTTCCGCTCAAGGAGCAGGAGCTTCCGCTGCAGATACAGGGGCGCTTTGAGGAAAGGATCGAAGACGTCATTTCACTGGGACGAAATACTTTGCTGGTGTTTTTCCGGGATGGGATGATCCGCAAGTGTGATCTGACTGTCTGGTTCCGGGATCATTCCCGGTTTTCCATCCTGGTAAAAAGAGAAGACCTGTTTGACGGTGTACAGGTTGAAACCGGAGGGCATGGGGTTGCCTGGGATGAGAATTTAAGCATCCCGGATTATATTTTGCATTGGTATGGGGAAGCTGTGCCTCTGGTGACGGAAGATTTTCGCGCCTTTGCTGCGCAGCGAATTATCACTGCAGGTGAGGCGGCGGAGATTCTGAACTGCTCCCGGCAGAACATCAATGACCTGATAAAGCGCGGCAGGCTTCATCCCGTGAAAGTGACGTCAAAAAGTACTCTACTGCTGAAAAGCGAGGTTTTGAGGCGGAACTGGCAGTGAGCAGGAAAAAGCACTTGCGATGTGTCTTTGGAACTGATATAGTTTACCTCAGAACGGTTTTATTCAAATTGATTTGAGCCAAAGGGATTTGAGTCAAATTGATTTGAGTCAAAAGGATTTGAGTTAAAATCATTACCTTTTGTCCCTTGTATCATTAGATATGCAGAAGGAGGAACAGGATGAAATTACCGGAGCTTCAGACACTGGAACGCATCTACGGCGAGACGGAGCGCAGCATGGCGCGCTATCAGTCGCTGGCGGAGAATTACAAAAGATATTTTGCTCCCGATAAGGAAACGTCAGACTGTGAGATGTCATTTTTCACTTCTCCCGGGCGGACGGAGATCGTCGGGAACCATACGGATCACAACGGCGGAAAGATTCTGGCGGGCAGCATCAGCCTGGACACGATCGGCGCGGCGTATCCGAACGGCACCGATGTGATCACGATCGTAAGCGAGGGCTACCGCGACAAGATTATCGTGGATTTGACCCGGCTGGAGCGAGTGCCGAAGAACAAGGGCTCGTTTTCTCTGGTGGCGGGCATGGCGATGGCTGCGCGGGAGATGGGATTTACGGTGTCCGGGTTTAACGCCTACGTATCAACAGAGGTGATCTCGGCGGCGGGCGTGAGTTCGTCGGCATCGTTTGAGATGCTCGTGTGCGCGATCATCAACTACTTTTTCAATGATGGAAAGATGCGCTATATTGATTATGCGCGCATCGGCCAGTACGCGGAGAATCATTTCTGGGATAAGGCATCGGGGCTGATGGATCAGATGGCCTGCGCGGTCGGCGGCACGATCCTGCTGGATTTTTCAAGGATTGCGACGCAGCCGGGTGCGTCAGCGCAGGCGAAGGGAAGCGATACAGCCGGGGCGACCGACGCGGCACTGCGCGATATCACAGATGAGGATATCTGCAGGCAGGTGGACTTCTCTTTCTCGCAGCTGGGCTACGATCTCGTGATCGTCAATACCGGCAAGGGTCATGCGGACTTAAGCGACGAATATTCCAGCGTGCCTCTGGAGATGAAGGACGCCGCAAAATCTCTTGGCGTGAAGCTGTTGTGCGAGACGGACGAGGAAGCGCTGCTTGCGAAGCTGGCAGCAGATACAAAAAGTGAAGAGGCAGTTCCTGCTTCCGGCGAGAAGATTAATAATGACCGCGCCATTCTTCGCGCCCTGCACTTCTTTGAAGAAAACAAGCGCGTGGACGCTGCTTATCAGGCGGCGCTGGACCGCGACGAGGCAGCGCTTTTAAAGGCGATTGACGAGTCCGGGCGCTCCTCCTGGGAGTGGCTGCAGAACTGCTACTGCATCCGCAATCCAAAGGAGCAGAAGGTGACACTGACTCTCGCACTCACGCGACTGTTCCTGAACCGCACCGGCCGGGGCGTGTGCCGTGTGCACGGCGGCGGATTTGCGGGCGTGATCGCGTGCGTACTCCCGAAAGAGGAGACCGCTGATTATGTGAGCTATATTGCGCAGTTTGTGGGCAAAGAAAACGTATACCCGATGAACATCCGGACATTCGGGGCCGGGCATGTAATGTCATAGATTCGCGCAGCGAATCTGTGACGAAGGCTGCCGCATCGCCCGCAGGGCGATTCTGTATGCGGCGGCTCACCGATTCACAGGGAGTGTTGCTTTACGGATAAGGAATACATCATTACAAAAATGAAGCAATATATCGAGTCGCAGGAAAAGTGACGAACATAAACAAAATAAGAAAGGGTAACTGTGAAGGTTCTGAACAGTTACAGAGAGGAGCAAATTATGGACATCGAATTATTGAGAAAAGATATGGTAGCAGCTATGAAGGCGAAAGACAAACCGCGCAAGGAGGCCATCTCGTCTCTGATTTCTGCGGTAAAGAAGGTGGCGATTGATGAGGGCTGCCGCGACGACATTCCGGAAGAGATGGTGAACCGCGTCATCTTAAAGGAGATGAAGACGGTGAAAGAGCAGATCGATACCTGCCCGGACGCGCGTGCGGATCTGAAGGCGGAATATCAGTTTCGTTATGACGTGATCTCTGAGTACGCACCGAAGCTGCTTTCCGCAGAGGAGGTAAAGGCAATCCTGCAGGAAAAATTCGCGGATGTGCTGGCGACGAAGAACAAAGGCCAGATCATGAAGGCAGTAATGGCCGAGCTGAAGGGCAAAGCGGACGGCAAGGTGATCAATCAGGTCGTAGCTGAGCTGTGCCAGTAAAAATTATAGTAAACTTTCATGCCCGCTTCGCGGGCACCACCAGACATAAAAGCCGATGGCTACGTGCTTCGCACTCGTGCCATTGACGACGCTTTACAGTAAAAAACGAAAGAGGGAAGAACCATTGATACAGAAGGACAACGCATGGAATACTTACACGGAAGAACAGCTTGAAGAACTGGAGGCTTTGGCAAAACGTTACCGCGCATTTTTGGACGCCGGGAAAACCGAGCGCGAGTGTGTGGCGGAAACGGTGCGCATTGTGCGCGCACAGGGCTATCGCAGTCTGGACGAGGTGCGTGCGTCCGGCAGCCGCCTGCAGGCGGGGGATAAAGTATACGCAGTTGGTATGGAGAAAACGATCGCACTGTTTGTGATCGGAGAACAGCCGCTGGAGAAAGGTATGCGGATCTTAGGTGCGCATATCGATTCACCGCGTCTCGATGTGAAACAGGACCCGCTGTATGAGGATACCGAGCTGGCTTATCTGGATACGCATTATTACGGCGGGATCAAAAAATACCAGTGGGTGACGGTTCCGCTCGCGATCCATGGCGTAGTGGCAAAGAAAGACGGCACGAAGGTGCAGGTATGCATTGGTGAGAAAGAGGACGATCCGGTGGTGTTTGTGTCGGATCTGCTGGTTCATCTGTCAGGAGAGCAGATGGAGAAAAAAGCCCGCGTCGTGATAGAAGGCGAGAAGCTGGATATTCTGGTCGGAAGCCGCCCGCTGCCGAAAACGGGAAGTGCCGGTGAGCAGGGCGAAACAGAGGCATCCTCTTCGGATCAGAATGATACAGAATGCGCGGATGCCGCATGCAAAGAACCAGATGATAAAAAGGCGGAGAAAGAAGCAGTTAAACAGAACATCCTCGCGATTCTCAAGGAAGCATATGATATGGAAGAGGAGGATTTTCTTTCCGCCGAGCTGGAGATCGTACCGGCAGAAAAGGCCAGAGACTGCGGACTGGACCGCAGTATGATCATGGCCTACGGACAGGACGACCGCGTCTGCGCCTATACTTCTCTGGAGGCGATTCTTAGCGTACCGACACAGGAATACACCTGCTGCTGCCTGCTGGTAGATAAGGAAGAGATCGGGAGTGTCGGGGCGACCGGCATGCAGTCCCGCTTTTTCGAAAATACCGTTGCGGAGCTGATGGACTGTGCCGGACAGTACAGCGAGCTCGCGCTGCGCCGCGCACTCAGCCGCAGCCGGATGCTTTCTTCTGATGTGAGCGCGGCTTACGATCCGCTGTTTGCAGGCGTTTTTGAGAAGAAGAACAGCGCCTATTTTGGAAAAGGACTGGTATTCAACAAGTTTACCGGTTCCCGCGGAAAGAGCGGCAGCAACGACGCGAACGCGGAATACATCGCGGCGATCCGCGCCCTGCTTGATAAGCACAAGGTGGCATATCAGACCGCAGAGCTGGGCAAGGTGGATATCGGCGGCGGCGGGACAATCGCTTACATATCCGCGCTTTATGGCATGGAAGTGATAGACAGCGGCGTGGCGGTGATGAATATGCACGCGCCGATGGAAGTCACCAGCAAGGCCGATGTCTACGAAGCGAAGAAAGGATATTGCGCGTTCCTGATGGAAGCGTAAGGGAGGAATAGCATTATATGGAAAGATCGAAAGTATATTTTACAGACCTGCGTGTCCATGACGGCGACACGCTTCCGGGCAAGCTGCAGCGTCTGATTAAAAAAGCCGGGATTGGGAACATTGATTTTACCGATCAATATGTTGCGATCAAGATGCATTTTGGAGAGCCGGGCAACCTTGCGTTTCTGCGTCCGAACTACGCGAAAGCGGTAGCGGACGTGGTAAAGGAGTTTGGCGGCAAACCGTTTCTGACCGACTGCAACACACTTTACGTCGGCGGCCGCAAAAACGCGCTCGACCACATCGACTCCGCTTACGGCAACGGCTTTGTACCCTACGCGACGGGCTGCCATGTGCTGATCGCGGACGGATTGAAGGGCACCGACGAGGAACTGGTTCCGGTGAAAAACGGCGAATATGTAAAGGAAGCAAAGATCGGGCGCGCGGTCATGGACGCGGATGTCTTTATTTCTCTGACTCATTTTAAAGGACATGAGGCGACCGGCTTCGGCGGCACACTGAAAAACATCGGCATGGGCTGCGGTTCCCGCGCCGGAAAGATGGAGATGCATAGCGCCGGAAAGCCGCATGTGAAACAGACCCGCTGTGTGGGCTGCGGAAAATGTACGAGGATCTGCGCGCACGGTGCAGCGACGGTAAATCCGGAAACGAAAAAAGCTTCTATAGATCATACAAAATGTGTCGGCTGCGGCCGCTGCATCGGCGTCTGTCCGAAGGATGCGGTACTTCCCGCGAGCGACGAGGCGAACGACATCCTGAACTGCAAGATTGCGGAATATTCGATGGCAGTCTGTCAGGATCGTCCCTGCTTCCATATCAGTCTGGTCATCGACGTATCGCCGTTCTGTGACTGCCATGCGGAGAACGACGCCGCCATCGTACCGGACGTCGGCATGTTCGCATCCTTTGATCCGGTCGCGCTCGACATGGCCTGTGTCGATGCGGTCAACGCGCAGCCGCCGCTGCGCAACAGCATGCTTGGAGACTCCATCGAGCAGCACACCCACGAAGACCGCGACCACTTCGGCCGCGTATCGCCGGACACCAACTGGAAATCGTCCATCGAGCACGCAGTAAAGATCGGGCTTGGTCGCGCGGAGTATGAGATCGTGAATGTAAAATAACAGTTTGGAACTGCCTGAAGCGGAGCGCATACCTGTGAGCTGCTGTTACGAACAGTTACAATATGAAATGATGACAGAAAAATCCGAAGCGCGGAGAAATCCGCAGACAGCATTTGTTGCAGATGTTTTTGATTTTAACAACAGCCGGAGCGGCAATCGCCCCGGCTGTCTGTATCTGTTCCATAGTTTCAGTGGTTATCAATCCGGCTCTAAAAAAGGGAGGGCCGGGACCCTTTGGATCCCGGCGAGTATGAAAAAGAAAGATTTTATAGCACTTCTGTTCGGTGCTGAATACAGAATACCTTTATCCTGTGATAGAATCGTGAACGCAGTTTGAAGAAAATGTGAAAAAAAGCTCCGGATGATAAAACTATCCGGAGCGACAGCGGAGAGTGTGGGATTCGAACCCACGTGCCCAGTAAAGGACAACCGCATTTCGAGTGCGGCTCGTTATGACCACTTCGATAACTCTCCATACCTGATATTCTTTTTGTGCTTTGCGCAGACAGCAAATTATTTAGGAAATGATCCTGCGCGTCACAGTTGTTAATTATAAAACAAGGAAAGAATTTCGTCAATCACTTCTGAAAAATCTTTTGCCGTTTTTGGTTGGTAAAAAGATATCTGAAGACCTGAAAGGAGAGGGTCGGGTAATTCCGTTGCAATATTTATAAAAAGGTAACTGTATGTTACAGAAAATACGACTGTGCTTCAGCTGTATGGCGGGATTTTTTACCGTTTAACTGAAAAACAGACCGTTTGGCACTTCTGGGTTGAATTTTTTTACGGGTATGCTAAGATAGCTGCACATTAAATATTTTTTATAAGTAGTACTCTCTGACAATGATTTTGCATTATATTACAGAACGAATGCATTTGTCACATGCGTTTACTCCCATATCGTATCTAAAAGAGCAATATTGGAAAGGAGAACAATTATTATGAGGAAGAGGAACAAAATCAGCAGGTTATTAGCATTGGTGCTGACCCTGTCGCTGGTGTTCCAGCAGGCGGGTATCACGACATATGCGGATGACGGCACGAATGAAACGGCGGTTAGTGCTGTTTCTGAAGGTCAGGAAGCAACGGTGTCTCAAGAAGAGACGACTGCGGCGGTGGCAGAAGTGCAGGAGACAAGTGCACCGGCGATGGAGGCACAGGAGACAAGTGCACCTGCAACGGAGGCGCAGGAGACGAGTGCACCGGCAGCGGAAGCAGCGGCAGAGAGTGACGCATCCACGGCAGATGGCAGCGCTGCAGAAACTTCTGACACAGGCACAGCTGTCGATGGATCCGGGGCAGCGGAAGAGGCGACGGAGGCTGTGACTGAAGCTGTGACGGAGGCTGCAACAGATGCAGCTGCAGAAGGCGAGACCGAGACAGCAACAAATACAGCAGCAGAGGATGAGACCGAAGCAGCGGCAGAAGCTGAGATGGAATCCGAGACGAATACAGAAGTTGAGACCGAGACCGAATCTGAGGTTGAGACGGAAACAGAGACTGAGACAGAAACTGAAACGGAAGAGATCCTTTATGCAGAGGCTCAGACGTATCTGTATTCGGATGAGGAAGTGACAATTCAGGTGGCTGTTCCGGAAGAGGCGAAGCTTCCTTATGGAACAGAACTGGATGTGATTTCTGTACAGAATAATTCTGATGAGTATGAGCAGCTGTCGGCTTTGATCGAAGCAGCTGATACGGGGATCGAAGTAGTATCGCTTGTGGCATATGATATGAACTTTGTCTCTGAGGGCGAAGCTGTGACTCCGGAGGCAGGAACGCTCTCGATCGGGATGGATTTTGCGGAGGTAGTCCTTGCATCCGCTGACAGCACTTATGGCGAGAGCATCCGGGTATTCCGGATTGCGGACGGGGAAGCGGTTGAGATTACTGCGGATACGGATATTCAGAAAGCCGAAGAGGGCGGCGTGACAGGGGCGGACTTTACGGACAGCGCGCTTGCCGCCTATGCGATCGTGAGAACAGCCGAGAAACGGACAGTTAAAACTTATACTTATGAGGACAGCAAAATTTCCGTAACGGCTACGCTTCAGTATGCGGAGGCGATTCCGGATGACGCGGAATTCCGTGTGACGCCGATCACGGCCTCTACGAGCGGATACAATTACGATGCTTATATGCAGGCGCTGAATGACAATGCTGAGACCATTCTTGCGGGTGCAGATGCTTCTATAGCGACGGTGTCCGGAGAGGAGATCTATACTTCTGAAAATACGCTGCTCTATGATGTGGCGTTCATCGTTCCGAAGACAGATGAAAACGGAGATGTGATCGAAGGCGAAGAGGTGGAGTACCAGCCGGAAAAAGGCTCCGTTAAGATCACGTTCAAGTTTAAGAAGGATCAGCTTTCGGATACCCTGGAGGCGACCGAAGAGGAAGGCATCACGGTAGTGCATCTTCCGCTGGATTCTGATGTGAAGGAATCCGTTGATACCACGGCGGCAGCGACGGATATTTCCGCATCGGATGTCAATATCGAGGTAGTAGACGCGAATGTTTCCATTGGCAGCACAGAGCAGGTATCCTTCAGCCTGAGCGATCTGTCCTGTATTGTAATATCCAAGGACAATCCGATCACAGTCGGTTCGACTCATACTTACACGGATATCCTCGGGAATTCCATTTACTTTGGTATCGTGACGGAATATCTTTATCAGCAGGGACATATGGATACGAACTTTGCGACCAAGCTCTATGAAGGCAATATGACGATCACCGCAGGAGCGTATACGGGCAGCGATTCCAGCACAAATAACGGCGGTGTCTATGTGATCGCCGCTATGGAAAGCGGATCAACGCTGGGTATTGATGGTACGAGTAAAACGCAGGTATGGACGACGGCTGCTGCCGAGTCCGCGATCACGATGAACTCAGGCGGAACGATTATTTCCTCGTACTCTCAGGCAACGCTGGAAGCTTATGTTCAGGCAATGCTGGACAGTGCGGCAGCGATGTCCACTACGCTTTTGAATGAGACGGAATATTCATTTACGACGACCGACCAGAACGAGACGATCATTGATCTGTCCGAGCTGGATGACGGCACATATTACATCGACGGGGAAAGTCTGGCGGCGATCGCCAACGGCGGACTGAAAATCAAGAAAAAATCCACCCAGACCATCGTGTTTAATTATTCGGATTCCTATGATTATAATAACCCACTGGTTTTGAAAAACTTTTCTGTGTGGGATGTAGATACGGGAACCGGTTATGTATCCAGTTCTACCTCGAACAATTCGGCGGATGAATATGCCCGGACGATCGTGTTTAATATGCCGAATGCGGAATATGTGACGATCACGAGCGGCATTGTCGGCATACTGCTGGCGCCGAACGCGACGGTATCGATCGGCTCTACAAGCTCCGGCTGGCTGATTGCAAAGAATGTGACGAACCCAGGCGGTGAGTGGCACAATGTGTGGTCGGATATGCCGACAGCAGCCGATATCCCCGCACCGGCGACTCTCGTGGCGTCCAAGACGGTAGACGGCTCTGCCCCGACGGCGTCCGATGAGACCTTTACGTTCCTGCTTCAGGAGTGGACGGGAACCGCATGGAGCGATGTGGAGACGGTTTCCAACAATGGGTCTGCTGTTTCGTTCAGCTCCCTGTCGTTTAGTACGTATGGAGATCACTATTATAAGATCAGTGAGGTGGCCGGCAGCGGTGATTACACCTATGATACCACGCAGTATATCGCAAGGGTGTCGGTGACAAGCTCGACAGTCAGCGGTGTGACTACGTATGCGATCGATTCCATCACCTACTATACAGCTGATGGTACGAGTATCGCGGATCCGACGCAGGCAGCGACGACAGCAGCCGCGGCATTTAACAATACGCGCAACCAGACCGCGTCTTTGACTGTCAGCAAGACAGTTGTGGACAGCAGCAGTATGCCGGAGACCGGCAAGACGTTTACGTTTGAGCTGCACGTGGATAATATCACAGGGACGTACGATGCAGTCATTACGGACGGAACGACCACCTCGGACACCACGGTATACTTTGAGGGAGGAATGGCGACTGTAACACTGACAGACGGGCAGAGCATAACGATCACCGGACTTCCTGTAAATGAGAGCTACAGTGTGGAGGAAGCGGCGGAGACCGGTTATACGGTGACCGTAAGCCAGGACGGAACAGGCAAAGGCAACATCCGCGTAGTAAATGGAACGACTACTTCGGCGGGCAGCACGGTAGCCTTTACCAATACCCGCGACGTGGGAAGTCTGACACTGATTAAAAATACAAATGCACCGTCCGGTTCCGGAATTGATACGCCGGATGCGACCACATTTACCGTGAAGAACAGCAGCGGGACAACGGTCGCCACAGTGACCTACGCGCAGATCAAGGCTGCAGGAGGCTCCTACAAGATTTCGGATCTGCCAGTCGGGACCTACACAGTCACAGAAAGCAGAGAGGACGTCAGCGGATATAACGTAGAGGTGACAGGAAATACTACCGTGACAATCTCCACAACGGACAGTGATAAGACGGTAGAGATTACGAATACGTACACCGAAGAAAAGGGCGGCCTGAAGGTGACAAAGACCACGACAGGGGCTGCGACACCGGCGAATACTGTATTTAAGGTATATCAGGTAGCATCGGGCGGTACAGAGACCCTGATTGCCACGAAGTATTACAGTGAATTTGCCGCAGCCGGATTCTTCACCCTGACGGATCTGACACCCGGAAATTACAAAGTGTATGAGGAGGGCGCAGAGATTACCGGTTACACTCTGCAAGTCACAGGGACCGGAACGACAGTGGCTGTCACAGACAGCAAGACGAGCGAGATCACGATCAGCAATACGTATACACAGGATACGGGCAGTCTGACGATTGTGAAAACGACCACAGGAAACACGACTCCGGATACGACGGTGTTTACGATTAAAAGTGCAGACGGCCAGGTAGAGAAATCCGTGACCTATGCGGATTTCACGAATGGCTCCTATACATTCACGAATCTTCCGACCGGCACCTACACCGTGACTGAGAGCGGTGCGGAGATCATCGGCTACTCGCTTACCGTGACCGCGGACAGCAACGCGGTGGTTACGAAAGACGGCGCCACGACGTATACGATTGTGAATACCTATAATGAACATAAGGGCGGCCTGCTGGTTACCAAGGAATCTGTCGGCGCCACGACGCCGGATGATGCAGTCTTTACGGTATACAAGATTGAGGATGACGGTACGGAAACGCAGATTGCCGAAAAGAAATACAGTGACTTCAAGGTTCTGGGATATTTTGAACTGGATAATCTTGAACTTGGAAAATATGTAGTGAGAGAGAGCAATGCGCAGGTCGAAGGCTATACGCTGCTGGTATCAGCGGATCACCGTGCGATAATCGAAACCCAGGACGAGACGGCAGAAGTAAAAATTATTAATGAGTATACCAAAGACTATGGAAGCCTGAAGGTGACGAAGACGACCACAGGAAGTACGACACCGGATTCTGCAGTATTTACGGTGGAGAACTCTGCCGGAGAGATCATCACGATGAAGACTTATGACCTCTTCAAAGAAGATGGATATTTCATAGTAAATGATCTTCCGATCGGCACTTATACCGTGACCGAGAGCTACGGTGATGTGGTATACTACACCTGGACGTATACAGTGGACTATGGCACAGACGCGAACGGCAGTGCATTGACAGGAGCGGCGGTGACAAAGGACAGCACGGCAGAGGTGACCATTACCAACACGTATGTGCCGGTGACCGGCAGTCTGACTGTGACCAAGACGGTGGCAGGAAGCACGGTTGATACCGCGAAAGAATTTACATTCACAGTGACCTTAAGCGATACGGATGTGAACGGCACCTACGGCGATATGACCTTTACAAACGGTGTCGCAACCTTCACTCTGAAACACGGTGAGAGCAAGACGGCGGTTCACCTGCCGGAAAATGTTACCTATACGGTGATAGAGACGGATTACACGGCGGACGGCTATGTGACGACAGCGAGCGGAGCGGCCGGCACGATTGTGGCGGATGCGGAGCAGACTGCAGCGTTTACGAACACGATTACCTCCGTGAAGATCAGCAAAGTGGATGTGACGACTGAGGAGGAGCTTCCGGGTGCGACTATTCAGATTCTGGATAAAGACGGGACGGTTGTAGATGAGTGGATCTCCACAACAGAAGCGCACGAAGTGACCGGACTGGTGCCGGGTGAGACCTATACTCTGCACGAGACGGTAGCTCCGGCCGGGTATGATATCACAACGGACACCACATTCACACTGAAAGAGGACGGCACGATCGATACGAGTAAAACGACGACCACGATCAGTGATGAAGGCGTGCTTCTCGTTGAGGATTCGATGACCAAAAGTGAGACGGCAACGATCTCGGTGACGAAAAAGCTGACCTATCAGGGAGATGAGATCGGCTCAGCGGACGCGACCTTCTACGTTGGATTGTATACGGATGCGGACTGCACAAAGCTGTACGCGATGAAAGCGCTTACCTACACGAATGTATATGTGTCCACGGCGACCGTGACGTTCGACAACCTTGAGATTGGCAGAACCTACTATATCGCGGAGTGCGATGCGAACGGGACGGCACTTGCAAACGGTGTGGGGACACTGGCGGATGGCACCATCTTTGCGGCGGACTTCGGAGATGGAGCGACGACAACGAACGTAACGGTTACGGACGGCAGTCAGACAACGGTGAGCTTTGAGAATGAGTTCTATACCATGCCGGACGGATTTTATAAGGAAGGCACACTGACTATCACAAAGAAGCTGCTCGGCGCGGACGGCAATGCGCTGACATCCAGCGAGACGTTCTATGCAGGAATCTTTACAGATTCATCTTACACGACACTGGCGACAAATGTAGATCAGAATATCGTAGCGCTGGCGCTGGCTGGCAGCTCCGAGGTGAGCGTTGAGGTTGGCGTGTCCATTGGAAGCGGTGAAACGGTGACCCTGTATGTGACCGAGACTGATGCGGAGGGCAATCCGGTGACCGATGCAGATGGATTCGCGTACACTGTGAGCATGGACAGTACTGTGGTGACGCTGGACGCAACAAATAAGACCGCGGCCGTGACGATCACAAATCAGGAGATTGAGGAGACGGCCGAGGAAGAATCGGAAGAGGAAGAGACAGAGACCGAATCTGAGACCGAAGCGGCGGTACAGACCGGCGATGATACGCCTCTGGCAGAATATCTGCTCCTGTTGATGCTGGCAGTGATTGTCATTGCTATGGGAGTAATCTACAGACGCCGCGAGTGCTGGAGCAGGTAATAATAATCCGTGGCGGTATCATGGGTGCGGATTGAGAGACAGAATAAAGGCTGCATTCAAAAACTGAATCAAATTGTAAAAAGGTAAAAAAACGGCGTGGAGCAATATGCCCTGCGCCGTTTTTGCAGCCTGCCTGTAAAGAAATCGAAGAAGATTATTTACCGTTTGACTGAAAAAACGACCGTTCGCGGATTTCGTATTGAAAAATTTATTGCAATTTTTTATAATGCGGCTAGAACAGTAATACATAAAATGTATTTGTGCATCAAAAATACAAATCCCCGGGCAGATATTTTTACAGCAGGAAAAAGTACAGGATCCGGGAAGAGGCAATGGAAAGGAGAGTATTGGTATGAAGAAAAGAACGAGAGTAAGCCGAATTCTGGCATTGGTGCTGACCCTGTCGCTGGTGTTCCAGCAGGCAGGTATCACGACGTATGCGGATGACGGTACAAATGAGACAGCGGTTAGCGTGACCTCTGACGCTGGCGAGGATAATGGTGCCGAAGTAACGGCATCTCAGGAAGAAACGAAAGAGACTGGAACTACAGCAGCAGAGACGGCTGAGACAAGTGCGCCTGCAACGGAAGCTGCGGCTGAGGCAGACGGTTCGGCGACGAAGGAAACAACAGCCGAAACGAGCGCGCCAGTGACAGAAGCTGCCCAGAGCAGTGCATCGGAGCAGGAGACCCCTGATACGAGCGCAGCTGAGGCTGAGACGAATGCGGCGAATGGTGATGCAGCGGCTGAGACGGCTGCGGAGGAGACGACCGAAGCGGTGACCGAGGCTGCAACAGATACAGCTGCAGAGGGCGAGACCGAGGCAACGACAGATACAGCGGCAGAAGCTGGGACCGAGGCAGCGGCAGAAGCTGGGACCGAGGCAGCAGCAGAAGCTGAGACCGAGATGGAATCCGAGACGGATACAGAGATCGAGACGGAGACCGAATCTGAGGTTGAGACAGAAACAGAGACCGAAACAGAAACTGAAACAGAAACAGAAGAGTATCCGGATACCTTTATCTGGGAAGACGATGAAAAGACCGTGACGGTCGTATTGAGCGAGCCGGAAGCACTTCCTCTGGGAGCGGAGTTTGTAGTCGAGGATCTGACTGAGGAAGAGTATGAAGCGTACAAGACCCTGATCATCGAGCAGCAGTTCGCAAACGACGAGACCTACGGCGAGACGGTTGAGGAGCGTACGGCGCTTGCGCAGGTTCTGCTTGCGAATATGGTTCTTTTTGATATGCATTTTGAATACGAGGGAACCGAGATTGAGCCGGATGCGAACACCATGTCGGTAACGATTAAGAATAAAAAAGCGGTGGATGTGTCACCGGAGACAGTCGCCGAGGCGGATGGTTATGTTTTTGTCCAGGAAGAGGACACGGAAAGCAGTATCGTTGCGATTCATATAGAGGAAACCGGCAAAGAAGAAACGGTAGTTGATGTTACAGAAGAGGTAAAAACAAATTCGAATGGGGATGTCAAGACCGTTGAGCTGACGGTAGAAGGATTCTCAACGATTGGCTATTTTCCGGTTGAGACCTATCATTCCCTTCCGATTACGGATGAGACGCTGATTAAAGACTGGGGCGGCAGCTATACGCTGAATTTCATTTTGAATAATTATAATATCTTTTCAAGCGGCGATGTAGTGGCGCAGCACACGGTCGGCGCGGTAGCGGTCGGCGGGACATCGTCCTTTACGTATGGCATTGGCGCATCGAATTATGGAGTGCATCCGGTTCCGAGCTACTTCCATGGCGGTTTTGCAAGCGGTGGCTTTAACAGCTATATTGGCGGAAATACTCTGTATTTTACCGGCTATGACTACAATGTAAAGGACTGGGCGTACACGTCTTATGACATTCGCTTTAATGACGGCGGAACCGGAACGATTGATTCGTCGGCTACACATGATGAAGGATATTTTATTGACTTTACTGCTGCGATGGCTAAAATCCAGTCGGAGATAAGCTACTATAGCTCTGCTGTCGGTACGGTTACCGTCGATATGAGCAACACGGGCGCGACATTGGCAGCAGACCATTATGAGGTTACAAGCTCCGGCGATGTGACATTGCATTCCGGCTACAGCTTCCTGTTTTCGGATCTTGATGCGGTGGCTTCTATCAATATTGTTACAGATGGCAGCGAGAGCCAAGATGTAAATATCATCAGCCAGGAGGGTGGAACGATTGTTCTTCCGAAGGTGCATGTGAATGGGGCGGATCCTACGGGTTCAGAAAGCGATGTTGGCTGCGGACTGGTATTTATGCTTCCAAACGCGACTACAGTGGATATTGGCACCAAATCAAACGGCACGTTCCTTGGCCACGTGGTGGCGCCAAACGCGGAAATTTTCTCTGACGTCAGCGGAAATACGAACGGAGGTTTCATCTGCGCGTCCTTTGATGTCCCGCACATGGAAAACCATATGTGGCACTACAATGGAAACATCATTGTGTCTGGTTTTACAGCAGCGAAAACAGTAAATGGGGCCACACCGGCGGCGGATGATGACACATTCACGTTTCGTCTGTATGAATACAAGTCCGGCCAATGGGTGCAGATCCAGTCGAAGACGAGTTCCGCTTCGACGGGACTGGTTGCTTTTGACAAGATTACTTATTCGGTGGCGGATGATCTAGGGACGCACTGGTATCTGATTTCCGAGGTGACCGGAGATACTTCGAAGTATACCTTTGATACGACCCTTTACCTTGTGAGGGTGGTGGTTGCAGAATCGACGGCTTCATCCTCTGCAGCTTACAGCACAACATATACGTATTATAAGGCGAAATCCGGATATAGTGCGAATGATCTGATTGTGACGCACATTGTAACGAAACTCAATGATAATAATGAAGAAGTGCAGACTACGGTAACCTCCGTCGATGAAGATAAGCTGGAGGTTTTAAATGCAAGCGGCAGCGAAGCGAACACTTCTTCCATCTTCACTTTTAATAATACAACTGGCCAGACGGCTGGTGGCAGTCTGAAAATTAAAAAGAGCGTTTTGGTGAATAAGGAGACCGTAAGCAGCTGGTGTCAGACTGCTGCAGATGGCGACTACTATTTTCAGATTTATGACAGCGGCAATAATGTGGCGGGATCGGCCACGATCACCATTAAGAATGGTGTGAGCACCACAACGGGCGCAGAGATTTCTGGGTTGGCGGCTGGTACGTATACGGTTGAAGAAGTGTCCAGAACCAGCACCAGCGCGGGAAGTGCGGAGTTTTTCTATGCGTTAGACGCTGAAGGCAATACCGTGACGACAAATTCCGTCAAGGTAGTAGTGACGGCAGGGAATCAGACAAATGTCCCGACGGTTGAGTTTGTGAACAATCTGACCATCGAGGGCAGTCTGGAAATCAGCAAGACACTCGCCGGCAACGACCCGGATGCAGATGAAGAGTTTGCGTTTACCATTACACTGACCGGCGCTGCAGTCGGTACGACGGAGACTTATAAGGCGGCCTACACACGCAGCGGCAGCACGGATCCTGAGGAAGATATAGTCTTTACAAACGGCAGCGCGACGGTTTATCTGAAAGGCGGCGAGAGCGTCGTTATCAGTAAACTTCCGGCAGGCGTTTCCTATATGGTGACCGAGAAGACGAAAGCGGGTGCGGATGTCACCACAGAAAATTATGAGGCTGAGGTGTCTGATGACGGAGGCACCACGGTATACGATCAGGACAACATTTCCGGCACGATCAGCAAGGATGGGACCACGGTTGCGTTCACGAATACGAAGAATTCCTATGGAAATCTGACGATTCAGAAGATGGTCGATGGCAACGGCGGTGATGACGATGTGCCTTTCACTTTCAAAGTGACTTTTACGGGCGACGCAGACAGCCTGAAGGCTGCTTATGGAGCGGGCAATGTCACGATTGATGCGAATGATCCCAGTGTGGGGACCTACACTTATACGTTTGATTTGATGCATAATGAAAATGAGGTCATTCAGGGAATCCCGGCGAATGTGACCTTTACTGTTGAGGAAGTGAGCGCCAATACGAATGGCTATGAGACTTCTATGAAGGTAACTTCCGGAACAGCGACGGTTTCCAATGATAAGCTGACAGTATCCGGCACGATCACAGAGAACTGCAGCATTGCAGTAGAGTGCACGAATACCAGAGAAGAAGGCAACCTTCTGATCAGCAAGGTATTTGATACGAGTGGAAACGATAACGTTTCGACGGATGAATTTATCTTTGAAATTTCTTTGGACAGCAGTTTTGATACGAGTCTGGTGGATGGCGATTATGTCGCGACCTATACCGATCAGGATGGGACGGCGCACAGCAAGACCGTGACATTTGCCAGCGGCAAGGCGACCGTCACTATGAAGGCTGACGAGAGCTGGCTGATCACGGGGCTTCTGTCGGGGCTGACCTTTACCGTGACAGAGACGGCTGTTAAAGCGAAGGATAACACGACACATACCTACACGACCACGGTACAGGTGGGCTCAGCTACCGCTCAGAGCGGTAAGAGTGCGGATGTGACCATCCCTGATGCTACGCAGAATGTGACCGCAGGGACCTGGACGGCAAACACGGAATCTGTGACATTTACGAACAGGCGGGATACTTACGGTGATCTGGTTGTGAGCAAGACAGTGGACTCCAATGCTTCCGGGAACGATGATTATACGAAGGAATTTACTTTTACGATTACTTTGGACAATATGACACTGGCAGCTGGCGAGACTGTGACTTATGATGCGGTACTTACCACCACGGAAGATACTGCGCACGGCATTGCCGCAGCATCTGAAGATAAGAAAGTGACTTTTGCTATTGATCAGACTGATGGAAAGGTGAAAGCGACTGTTGAATTGTCGCACAATCAGAGCCTTACGATTTCCGGTCTGCCAAATGGCGTCACTTACACGGTGAGTGAGGCTGACTATGGCAGCGAGGGCTGGGAAACCTATCCGCCGCACGATACTTCGGGAACGATTGCAGGCGGTGAGACAAAGACGGTCGCTTATGAGAATCTGAAGGAGATCGGCGCGCTGGAGATCACCAAGCAGGTAACGGGAAACGCGGCGAGTGAGAATGATGAGTTTGGGTTTACGATTACTGTTTGGACGGATAGTACTAAGACCACACTCCTGACGGGTGGATCGTATACAGTGAAATTGATTGATAATGGCACGGAAACGTCCAGCGAAACGAAGTCTTTTGACGTAAATGGGCAGTTATCCTTTACGTTAAAAGCAGAACAGACATTGATAATCGAAGGTCTGCCGACCGATACGTATTATGAAATAGAAGAAACGAGTGCTAACGGTTATAGTACAACAAACACGGTAAATGGAACAACTTCCACGGTAGGAACTAAAGCAGAAGGAACTATTTCGGCGTCAATCGGTACCGGTTCGAGTGCGAACGAGGATGTCATCTTTACAAATACGAAGGACACCTATGGCGATCTGCTGATCAAGAAGACGGTAGACTCGAATGCCGAGACAGAAGCCGCAGGGGATTCGGACTATGAGAAAGAGTTTAAATTTACGGTTACACTTAATAATGTGACTCTGGCAGACGGGGAGACTGTGGAGTATGATGCGGAACTTATTACTGCAGAAGACACAACACACAATATTGCTGCGGATACTAAGAGCACAAAAGTAACATTTAAAAAAGATGCTACAACCGGCAAGACGACCGCAACGATTACACTTTCTCATAATCAGAGCCTGCTGATCAAGAAACTGCCAAATGGAACGACTTATACGGTGCAGGAGCAGTATGACACAGTCTCGGCGGATTTTGAGACGACTGTAGCGACGGGGATTTCCGGTACGCTCTCGGAGGACAAGAACGAAAAGGTCAGCGCTTCCGGAACGATCATCGGAGACGCGGAGGAGTATGTTGCCTATACGAATGCCCGCGAAGTCGGCTCTCTGAAAATCACGAAGACTGTGGACGGAAACGATTGCAGTCTGGACGATGAGTTTGAGTTTACGATCGAGCTGATTGGCTCCACGGCAACAGCGACCTATCCGGCAGTGAAGACGGATGCGAATGGTGATTCAACTGTGACCTCCGTTACATTTACGAACGGAAAAGCAACCGGTATCAAGCTGAAGGGCGATGAGACGATTACCATCAAAAACCTTCCGGTAGGCACGAGCTATCATGTATACGAGGTGGGTGATCCGGACGACGGCTATCAGGAGACGGATGTATCCGGGAACAGGGATACCATTGAGTCGGGTAAGACAAAGACGGCGTCCTTTACCAACACGAAGAATACTTACGGCAGCCTGACGGTGAAGAAGATCGTGGACGGCAACGCCGGTGATACTTCAAAGGAATTTAAGTTTACGGTAACACTGACAAATGGCTCTTCTATTACCGGACAGTACGGCGGGATGTACTTTGATAATGGTGTTGCGACATTTACTCTGAAGAATGGGCTGAGCGCGACTGCAATTGGCCT
This sequence comes from Clostridiales bacterium, assembly GCA_020859985.1. GTDB lineage: Bacteria > Bacillota > Clostridia > Lachnospirales > Lachnospiraceae > Choladousia. Next base: position 10,280 of record JAJBVD010000042.1, on the reverse strand, counting down.
GCCGACCGGCACGACCTACACGGTGACGGAAGAAAGCTATACCAGCGAAGGATATGTCACGACAGTGCAGGGTACAGAGGTTGTGACAGTGGTGGATCCTGCCACCAATACGAGCACACGGGTAACGCAGAATACGGACACAGATGGTGCGGGAACAATCTACGCGGACTGCGACCTGACAGAGATTTTCACAAACACAAGGGATACGTATAGAAACCTGACTATCACAAAGACGGTAGCGGGCAATGCTGCTACTTTGATAGACGAATTCCACTTTACGGTTTCTTTATCGGATACCACCAACAGCGATACCTATGAGGCGATTCGCTACAGCACAGACATGTCAACAGGGACAGTAGAATCTGTGACATTTACGAATGGCGTATCTGATACAATTACGCTGAAAGACGGAGAGAGTTTGACGATCAGGGATCTGCCGCTTGGAGTAACCTATACCGTGAAAGAAACGGATTACAGCATTTATGGCTATGTGACCACCATTCAGGGAACGGAAGTGGTTACCAATGTGACAACATCCGCAAAAGAAACCGTAGACACAGATCAGGACGGTTCAGGGACGATTTATGCGGACTGTGATCTGACGGAAAACTTTACCAATACGCGGAATGTCGGAAACGTAGAGATTACCAAAATACTGGCTGGCAATGGAACGGATGAGACTCAGGAATTTACTATTAACCTGCTTTTGGAGAATGCCAGCAATCAGCCGGTGAGCGGAACCTATGACGCGACAAGATATGACAGTGAAGGAAATGTGCTTAACACATTCAAAGTGACATTTGACGCGAACGGAAAGGAAACGGTGACCCTCAAAGGCGGCGAAAGAATTGTGATTGAGAATATTCTTTCGGGATACTATTTTAGAGCGGCTGAAGATGCCGGCAGCGCAGCAGGCTATACCATCTATCCTCAGGGAACGGTGACGGTAACAGTTCCGGTGGATGATATGGCTGAGATCAGATTTGAGAATACCAAAAACACTTACGCTGACCTGGCCATCACGAAGACCGTGAAGGGAACCGGCGCGGATGAAACAAAGGCATTTAAGTTTACCATCACGCTGGATGACAGCGCAATGCTGAATGATACGACCTTTGAGGATACGTATGACGCGGTTCTTTACACCAGTGCGGACGACACGACCGGTACGGCGGCGACTGTGACATTCACGAAGACTACAGACGCAGCGACGGGTACGGTGACCGGCGTGGCGACGACGATGACGGTGAATGGTGAGACAAAGGATATCGCGCTCTCCCATGGACAGAGCCTTGTGATCAAGAACCTGCCGAACGGTGTGAAGTACACGGTGGCAGAGGAAGACTACAGCGGAGTCGGCTATACCGTGACATCGACCGGAGCGGCCGGTACGATCGAGGGCGTAGACACTACAGTGACTCCACAGACCGGAGGAACCTCAACGGCGGCGTTTGTGAACACCTATGCGGCAACTGGCAGCCTGACGCTGAAGGCGGCGAAGTCCATGGCACGCACGGACAGCACGTTGGGAACCTTTGAATTCGAGCTGACCGATGTGACGAGCGGAACCGGCACAGTGCTGCAGACGGTAACGAACAGTGCAGCCACCGGCGCGATTACCTTTGCGGCGCTGGACTACACGCAGGAAGACATTGGCAAGACCTTCACCTATACGGTAAGTGAAAAAACGCAGACCGGCACAGGTTACCTGTTTGATGAAACGGTTTACACGGTGACAGTAGCTGTGACAGACAACGGCGACGGCACGCTGGCACTTACAACGACTGTGAAGAGCGGCACGGGTACAGAGACAGCCTATACTGACACCGCGATGACATTTACCAATGATGTGACATCCGTAAAGATCAGCAAGGTGGATGTGACGACGGAAGAAGAACTTCCGGGAGCGCATATTCAGGTGCTTGACGAGGATGGAAACATCATCGATGAATGGGATTCTGCGACAGAGTCTCATGAAGTGACAGAGCTGATACCGGGTAAGACCTATACACTGCGTGAGACGGTGGCTCCGACTGGTTATGATATCACGACGGATACGACGTTCACACTGAAAGAGGATGGCACGATCGATACGAGCAAGACGACGACTACGATCAGTGAAGAGGGCGTGCTTCTCGTAGAAGACTCGATGACAAAGAGCGAGACGGCAGAGATTTCGGTGACAAAGAATCTGCAGCTGAGCAATGGCGATGATTTGATTGCGACAGATGTGACGTTCTACGTAGGACTGTATGCGGATGAGGCCTGCACGAAGCTGTACGCGAGCAAGGCGATTGAGTTCAAAAACGCTTCGGCTTCGACCGTGACATTCACAGAGCTGGAGATCGGAAGGACCTACTATATCGCAGAGTGCGATTCTACCGGAAAGGCACTGGCGAGCGGCGTGGGAGCGCTGGCGGACGGCACTACCTATCAGGCAGTCTTTGATAATACTGCGACGGTGACAAAGGTAACGGTGGCAGATGGGACCCTGACGACTGTGTCATTTGCGAATGAGTTTTACACGATTCCGGACGGCTTCTACAAGAAGGGTGTCCTGACTATCACGAAGAAGCTGCTTGGTGCGGATGGAGCTGCTCTGACGAGTGACGCGGTATTCTATGCGGGTATCTTCACGGATGCTTCCTACACGACGCTGGCGTCGAATGTAGATCAGAATATTGTAACCCTGAATCTGGCGGGAGGCTCTGAGGTGAGCGTGGATGTGACCGTATCGATCGCGACCGGCTCGTCGGTAACGCTGTATGTGACCGAGATCGACGCGGACGGCAATCCGGTAGCAAATGCGGAAAGCTTTGCGTACACGGTGAGCCAGGATACCACGGAAGTGACGATGGATGAGACAAACAGCACCGCGGCCGTGACGATCACAAATCAGGAGATTGAAGAAGTGTCGGAAGAAGAGTCCGAAGAAATATCGGAAGAAGAAACCGAGACCGAGACGGAATCCAAAGCGGTACAGACCGGCGATGAGACTCCGATTCTGCCTTACATGCTGGCAATGCTGGCAGCACTGATTATCCTCCTGGCCGGTGTTCTGGAGAGGAAGAGAAGGAGCGCAAGATAAAAACTGCATAAAAACTGCTCCGAAATAACAAGCCGCCCGGTCATCGAGATGATGGCCGGGCGGCTTGCTGCTGTAATGATTGAATTAGCTGTGATTGTGCCTTCAATGGTTTTTCAGATTATGAAAGGAAATTGTGGCTGTGCAGAAAATACCATTCTAGCAAGTTGTAGTTGACTTGTCGCGGCGGTGGGATTCCCGCAGTTCGCGGAAAAATCCGGAGAGCATCGTGCTGCATTCATCCTCGAGGATGCCCCGCTCGACAGTTACCTGATGGTTGAATTCCTTCATTTCGAGAATATTCAGGACGGAACCGGCGCAGCCGGCTTTGGGATTCATAGCGCCAATGACAGCGCGTGTGATGCGTGACTGCACAATCGCTCCGGCACACATCTGGCAGGGCTCGAGTGTAATGTAAATGGTGCAGCCTTCCAGCCGCCAGTCGCCCAGCTTTTTGCTCGCGCGGCGGATCGCGTTGATCTCGGCGTGTGAAGTTGTGTTTTTATCGGTGTTGCGGCGATTGTAGCCGCGGGCGATGATCTGATCTTCATAGACAATGACGCAGCCGATCGGCACTTCACGGAGTGCGTAGGCTTTTTTGGCCTGACGGAGCGCCTCTTTCATGTATTTTTCATCGGTGGTCATAATTAAGCGCCTCCTGAGATCCCTTTAAATTATGAATGAGGCTTCTCGGAAAAAGAGTGATCAAGAATTGTTCAAAGCTTCATACAAAAGTTCACACAAAGCTTCATACAAAGATTTTTTAAAAATCCGGACATTAAGATCCGTGCGCCTCGCTTCGAACGCCTGCCACAGACGTTACCCTGACAGTTAACTCAGCCCAGGCTGCCCTGCGGCACCCAGGAGGCTCCGCTTAGTGCTGCTCCGTTCCCGACCTGACACGGTTCACGGATTCCTGCCGCGCAGGACCCAGACGTCAACATCACTTATCAGGGGCAGCTCTGCAACAGAACGCCCTCGGCTCGGCATCACCCCTGCTGTAGCGGATTGCAGGTACAGGGCACCGCTATCTCCCCGGCTGCACGGACTCCCTCACTATACAGGTTTCGCTGCGATTTGTCAAGAAGGGAAAACTGTTCTCTGCCGGTATCTGAAAACGCGATCGCCACACTTTGCCAATGTATCAAAAACCACTCGTTACGTAAGATTTTTGTAAAAAGCGGTAAACTAAGCATATCTTAAGAAAGAATTGTTTGCGCATAATACACAGATATGCTATAGTTTTTTGGGACACATGAAGAAGTGGCCGGGAAGAGCGAAACAATGTGTTGTTCGTGGGTAGAATACGAGATGGACATTAAAGTTGAGTTTTACAGAAAAATCAGGAGGGCTTTATGAGCAGGAAAAAGAAATGTATGGGAAGTATGGCGGTCGCAATGGCCGCTGCGATGCTGGCAACGCAGATACCGGTGTTTGCTGAGGAGGATGTGACGGAGGAACTGAATCAGATTCTGGAAGCACAGTTTTCCGCAGAGACGGAGTCAGCACTGGATGAATACCTTGGCTTGAAAGCGCTGCAGGAGGCTTTTGCGGCGAATGGGATGCAGGTACAGGTGCAGGCAGGCCTGACAGAAGAGAGCGGTGCCCTGCTGGAAGGTACGGTGCCGGAGGGGGCATATCTGAATCTGGGATTTGCGCAGGACCCGAATGCGAAGCAGTGGCAGCTGTCACTTGGTGCCGGGCTTGAGGATGAGAGCCTTCTGGATGTTTCTCTCTATGGTGACGAAGCGATGCTGGCGCTGTCCCTGCCGCAGTTTTGCAGCAGCGCGCTTGGCGTTCGTGCGGGCAGCTTTTTAGAGCAATATGACAGTTCTGCGCTTAAGGAGTTTCTGGGAATTGGCGATCTGGGGATTGAGGATTTCGATATGAGCTTTTATCCGGAAGCAACCGAAGCGGACGCGGATGACAGCTCTCTGGAGACAGAGCTTTCGGAGAATCTGCAGCAGGAGCTGGATGACTTTCTTGCATCGGGCTTTTCTATGACAAAGACCGATACGGAAGACGGAGTGAACTATGTTGCGGTGGTTGATACGGATGAGGCTCTGGAGCTTTACGGAGCTTTTATAGAGGATTACCTTGATACTCTGGATGAGATGGGGATTCTGGATCTGTACATGACAGGGCTCTCTTCTACATATTCGACAGAGGATATGGATCTGGAGGAAGTGATCGAGGCATCTCTGGAGGAAATGTCTGCCTTGATGGGAGAGGAAGGCATTATCACTTTCTATGTGCAGAATGATCTGCTTCAGTGCGTTACTTATCAGATTGATATCTATGATGAGGATGATTACGCTGATACTGATGATATGAGTGAAGATGTGGATGCGGAGGAAGCTTCGGAGCTGACAGGAAACGATCTGATGGCGGAAGGCGATGATATTGCCGCTCCGGAAGAGACGGAAGGAGCCGACGCGGCTGCGGAAGAGGCAGAAGAAAGCAGCGCAGTGACGGATGAACCAGGCGGAACTCTCTCTATCAGTTTCATTTTGAATGATCCTGCACAGCCGGATGACGCGTTCACTTTGTATATTGAGGCGAAAGAATATGGAGCAGAGGAGAATGCCGGTACGATCACGATCAGTAAGCAGACGGAACAGGCTGATACCCTGACAGAGACGACGATTGATGTGATAGTGGCGGAATTCGGAGAGGTTCAGTACGACGAGACGGTGTACCGGCTCAGCTTCGATTCAGCGACCGGCGACATGGATATGACAGCCGGCATAACGGATCCGGATTCCGGAGAATATGTTGGCCTGAAGCTGGAAAGCGTGTTCCATGATGTAGCACAGGGCAGCTCGTTTGGCTGGACGATCGAAGAGCTGTCAATCGTGGCGGAGGACGAATCCATCGGTCTTACCGGAGAGGTTTCCGTGCAGGCGGATCCGGGAACGATTGCGGAGACGGATGCGGCGATGATCTTTGAGGCGGACGAGGATACGCTGAATAATCTGATCATGGAAATCTATATGAATGCCATGACCTGGGCGGAAGAGGCGCAAAGCGCCTGGAATGAAGCGCTGGGTATTGAGCCGGAGACGGAAGATTACGGGTATGACTATGACAGCGATGGTGATTACTGGTATGGCGATGACAGTGATGACGATTACTGGTATGGAGACGACAGCGACGACGATTACTGGTATGGCGATGACAGTGACGACGATTACTGGTATGGAGACGGTAGTGACGATGACTACTGGTATGGGGATGAGGTGCAGACGGAGGAAGTGATCGCTCTGGATACCGCGTCGGCCTGACGACGCAAATGTGCCTGATGAAGTTAGCGTCTGGCGGAGGCGAATGCAGACAGGGCAGCAGTGTGAGTGAAGGTGCAGCAGCCGGACGAAGCTGCCGTCACGGGAGACGGAACCCGTTTCCGGTTAGGCGCCCCAACAGATCGTCGAGGGAGCTGGTTTCACCTGTGCTGCCAGTGCCTGAATGGGGATCAGAATTCCCATCGGAATCGGATTTATCACTGTTTCCGGTATCCGGTTCTGAGGTGTTTATGGTTTCTGATTCAGAAGCATTCTCCGATTCAGAAGTATTCTCCGATTCGGCTGTATTTTCTGACTCGGATACGGATTTCGTTTCACTTTCAGACTCCGGCTCCGGCAAAAGCTGATCCAGAATATCCTGATAGATCAGGGTTTCTTCAGTCTCTGTTTCGCTTTCTGTTGCGGTCTCTGATTCCGTTTCGGTTTCTGTTTCGCTCTCTGGCAAATGTTCGGAGCAGATTTCCTCCGGTTCGGTGCCCCTGGCAAAATATTCAATATAGACGGAAGGGCAGCTCTCTTGTGCTAAAAGATGCGACTCGCTGCATAGAGCTGCTTCCACAATATCTTCCGGCTTTGAAAATTCGCCGATGGAAAGTCCGGTATGCACCCGTTCCATGACTGAGGTCCAGAGTACACGGCTGTAAGAATGTCCGATGGAATCTGAAGGCAGAGACTGATTGTTGTCGTAGCCGCCCCAGACACAGCAGGTATAATACGGTGTGTAACCGACAAACCAGATGTCCTTGTAGCCCGAAGTCGTGCCGGTCTTCCCGGCGACCGGCTGCCCGGCGGCGGAAACCGTGCCGTAGGCGGTGCCTTCAGTGGAAGAGACGACGTCCTCCATGGCGCTGGTGAGAAGGTACGCAGTGCTTGCCTTAAGGACGCGGGTGAAGCTGCCGAAGGTTTCTTCCTGTCCTGAACTGTCGGAGCCGTCGGAACCGTCAGAACCTGTATCTGTGGATGCAGAGCAGGATCGACCGCTTGCGTCAAGCAGGATATTCCCATTGCGGTCCAGAACTTTGGTAAAAAATAGCGGTTCACCGTATAATCCGCCGTTTGCGATAGTGGCGTAGGCGGCACACAGTTCGAGATTTGTCACGCCGTTGGTGATGCCGCCGAGCGCGAGCGGCTGGATGACATCCGAGGAGCCGTCGCTGGATTCCCAGTCATCGACAAGAGTAGATATTCCTAGATTTTCTGCATAAGTAAAGCCGAGCCGCGGTGTGATTTCCGTGATGCAGCGGACTGCGACCACGTTGATCGAGCGGGTGATGGCCTCGCGGATGGTGACAGTGCCGGAATAGTCGCTGATGTCCCAGTTGCTGACTGCCGTACCATTCTCATATTCAAAGGGTTCATTTTCATAGAGTGTGGCGAGCGTCTGTCCGGCGTCATCAAGCGCCGGGGCATAGGCAGTCAGAATTTTGAAGGTTGAGCCGGGCTGGCGGGTCGTGCCGGTTGCGCGGTTCAGTGTAAGGCTGGCTGTTTTTTCCCCGCGCCCGCCCACGATGGCGCGCACGAAGCCGGTTTCCTGTTCAATCAGCACGAGCGAAGCCTGCGGCTGGGGAGTGAGGGTGAGGCGCTCAGAAAGGATGGTGTGTTCGGAATCTTTGTTTGTATCTGATATACTCATCACATACTCCCGAAACGCGTCCGCGTAGGCCTGTGCCTGATCCCGAGTTTCGCACAGCAGATCGAAAGAAGCATTCAGATTTTCCCGCACATAGGAGCGCAAAGCTTCAGATCCATATATATTGATAGAACTGTCCGCTTCCTGCACACTGAGTGCATAATCTACCCCATACTGTGTACCATCCGGAAAGTTAGCAGGATTCTGAAATTCTTCATCGCAGATTTCCTGCAGCGAGGCATCCTGTGCGGAATAAATACGCAGACCGCCGCTGTATACGGCCTGTGTAGCCTGTTCCTGCGAATAGTTCAATTCGGACATTAGAAGTTCGATGACCTGTCCGATCAGTGCGTCTTCGTAATACGTATAGACAGAATCTGCCTCCCAGGTTTCGTTGTGCGTGCTGATGCGCAGATAAACGTCATCCGAAAGCGCCGCCATCCGCTCTTCATGGGAAATAAAGCCCTGTTCCTCCATGTACCGCAGGACCAGGTGCTGCCGTGTCTGATTTGCATCCGGGTAATCGATCGGATTGTAGCCGGTGGGATTTTGCGGGATGGCAGCGAGCACCGCGCACTCGGAGAGCGTCAGATTGGTCACATCCTTGCCGAAATAGCGCTGCGCCGCAGCTTCGACACCGTAGCAGCCGGCCCCGAAATTGATCGTATTCAGGTAGTCCTCCAGTATTTCCTCTTTGGAAAGCTGCTTTTCAAGCTGCACGGCAAGATACTGCTCCTGCACCTTGCGAGTAAAGCGGTCTGCGAAAGAATTTTCTTCGGTCCAGTCTGTGAAGACGTTGTTTTTGATCAGCTGCTGTGTGATCGTACTCGCCCCCTCGGAAAAAGAACCGCTCGTAATCCCACGCCAGAACGCACGCACGATGCCGCGCAGATCAATCCCACCATGCTCGAAAAAGCGGGAGTCTTCAATAGCAATAATTGCATTTTGCAGTTGCTCAGGAATATCGGAAAGTGAGACGATATCACGGTTGGAGTCGGACCAGGAGAGCCGTCGAAGATAATTGCCCTCCTCATCGCAGATCCAGGTCGCGGAGCCGGATGGCGAGACATCAATGGAGTCGATATCCGGCGCGGTCGCGATCAGCCGCCAGATGATGAGGATAAATACAAGAACCAGCGCGGCCAGCGTTACGCCAAGACCAATCCCTAGCTTTTTCCAGGGGAGACTTTGTATTTTAGCCCGGATTTTATAAAAACCGGGCAATACGCTTCTGGTTTTTGGGGAATTCTCATGTTCGCTCTCATTTGCAGTCTCGTTTTCATTCATAGAAGGCGGATCCTTTCTGGTTCACAGTGCAGTCATTTTTCAATGCAGTGTTTCCAAAAAGGAGCTTTTCTATACATTTTTACCAGTGGAAAGCTCGAACGGCCTGTGGTATACTGTAAAGAATTCGCAGCTGTGAATAGTAACAGTTACAGGAATTCAAGTCAGAAAATTATTTTCAGGAGTAATATCGGAATGAAGATCGTTTATCAGGGCGGCGAGGCTGAAATCGTGGAAAAGAAATCCCGCTTTATCGCGACTGTGCAGCCGGTAAAGAGCGAAGAAGAAGCCCTGGACTTTATCGCGGCCATGAAGAAAAAATACTGGGATGCCCGGCACAACTGCTTTGCCTATGTGGTGGGAGAGCGTCAGGAGCTGCAGCGCTGCAGCGACGACGGAGAGCCGCAGGGCACGGCCGGCCGGCCGATGCTGGAGGTACTTCTGGGAGCGGATGTTCATAATGTAGTCGTAGTCGTCACGCGTTATTTCGGAGGCATCCTTCTCGGGACGGGCGGCCTGGTGCGCGCGTATTCCAGATCTGTGCAGGAGGGGCTGAAAAGCAGTACAGTCGCCGAACGGCAGGATGGTTTTTGTCTGGCGATAAAGACGGATTACACCGGCATCGGGAAGATACAGTATCTGCTCGGACAGCGCGGGCTGCCTGTTCTGGATTCTGAGTATACGGACACCGTATTGATCCGTACTGTGGTGCCGAAAGAGCAGGCGGAGGCTCTGCGGGACGCCGTGACGGAGGCGACTGCGGGGAAGGCGCAGTTCCCGGAGGAAGAGGCGGTCAGCTACGCGCTGATGGACGGGGAAGTGATTCTGTTCTAAGATTTTTTAGAAATCCTCTGTAACTGTGAAGATACTGAGCAGCTGCAGATTTCAGGACGAACAGCGCGGAAATCGGCCGTATTTTTTAATAAAGCTTCCTGTATAATACAAATATAGGGAATTCCGAGAAAGGTGGTTGATATAA
>JAJBVD010000048.1 GCA_020859985.1 Clostridiales bacterium | reverse complement strand
TTCTTCATGTCCAGATATGTACTCAAACACTTTCTCGAATTTTTCATCTGTTTGCCGTTGATATTGAAGCTGCTTCAATTCAACCTCATTGATGCGTTCAAACAAAAGAGCATTATTGGAAACAAATTTTCGCAGTTCAACAAAAGTATTCATAATATTAATGCTGACCTGAATTGCTACGTCGCTTCGCAAAACAGCAGAGAGCATGGCGATGCCCTGTTCTGTAAATGCAAATGGAAGGTATCTGCGTCCACCTCGTTTCTCCTGAGTATCATCAGGTTTTGAAATCACAGATTGTGATCTCAAAAAATCGTACTCTTCCTTACTTAGTTGAAACCTAAAGTTGTCCGGAAACCTTGCAATATTTCTTTTTACTGCCTGATTAAAAATCCTTGTTTCCACCTGATACAGCATTGCCAGATCACTATCTAACATCACCTGCTGACCACGGACAACATAAATCAGACTACGTATATCGCTTCACGAATCGCCTGCAGCTGGATCTCATCATAGCAAATCCTGGAATCCGATTCGATCTCCCGCATGACTTTTTCCACATCCAGCAATACACGCCGTTCACCCTTCATCAGACGAATCAAACGCTTCGCGCAGCCAGTCTCTGAAAAATAGAACGGCGGCAGATAAATCGCGTCATCATCTATAATCACATCAGAAGTACGCAGCATTTCATCCAGTGTCATCTCCAGCTCAGGTGCCTCTACAGAAGCCGCCCTTTGCAAAGCAAACTCCGTTGGCGGCTTCGTCCTGGCAGGTGCGCCTTCAGGCGCGCGTGCCGTTTCCAAATCCAAGAGCTTCACAGCAGCATGCGGAAAAAAACGGTGTAACCACTTTGGTCACACCGCAGGAAAAGGGAAACAACAACATTTGCAGCTTATATGCCGCATCTTCTATTATTCAATAGCAATATACTTATTTTCTTCAACTACCGGCTGCTGGACTTTCTTCGGCACTGTAAGGATCAAAGTGCCGTTCTCGAACTTTGCCTTGATGTCTTCCTGCTTCACATCTTCTCCCACGTAGAAGGATCTGCTGAAGGTGCCAGCATAGTGTTCACGGCGAACATACTTACCACTGCTTCCTGATTTGCATCCTTCTTTTACCCGCTCAATCAGAATAATGTTTTAGAGCATGAATGTACACTTCTCCGATTGGGCTGATTTTTATTCCTTTTTGCTTCACATAACCGATACAGATTTTTTCTGACTCGACAAGCGGAATTGCTTTATAGTCCTTTCCGTTCAGTTCTTCGCAGATAATACCTGAACAGAGTGTATATGCGTTCAGCCCCACCATAAGATTCAGCAATGTAGCCCGGTCACTTGCATGGATCAGCCGTTCATATTCATATGTACTGTTCATCTCTTCCGCAAAGTAATAGGAATTGTTTTTTCCCTGGTCAAACGCCAGACAGGGATATGGCGCCAGTTCCTGCATGGAAATGCAGTCTTTTCCCGCCAGGGGATGCCGATGCCAGAGGTAGACATACGTGTCACATTGAAATAGTTCCACGAATTCAAGTCCACTTTCAGAAATTATCTTTGTCAGCGCCTTTTCATTAAATTCGCTGCGGTACAGAATTCCTATCTCACTTTTCAGGTTCTTCACATTTTCAATTACCTCTGCTGTCGTTGTTTCATACACAGCAAACTCATAGCAGTCAATTCCAGCCGTTTTTATGGTATCAATAAAGGCTTTTACCGCAAATGTATAATGCTGCATGGATACGCTGAATTTCTCTTTCGCGCGCTTCTCCACATAGCGCTCGTAAAGAAGGCCAAACTGCTCGGATACCCCTCTCGCATAGTTTAAAAACTCTTCACCTTCCCCGGTCAGCAGGATTCCCCGGTTCGTGCGTGAAAAAATGTTGAAGCCAATTTCATTTTCCAGTTCCTTTATCGACCCGGAAAGGCTGGACTGGGAAATAAACAACTCTTTTGCAGCGCCATTTATAGAACCGTGATCAGCAATCACAAGGGCATATCGTAACTGTTGCAGAGTCATTGTTGTCGTCCCCTCCTTACTGCAGCCTCTTACATAAATATAGTAAACGACGCATGTCTTCACTCCAGTACCAGATTTTCCTTTTCCACTTCCCCTTTTTCCACGTGGAAAGAATTCAGGACAGGAACCTCCCTGTCCTGTAATGACAGGATCAGATAGCTCGCGCTGCTGTCAAAAGCCAGCCGTTTATCCTCTTCCGAAGGACGCGACGGCGACTCCGGGTGGGAATGCCAGTTTTCAAGCGGTGTCCATCCGTTTTGACGCATATCCTTCACTGCCGAAAGCTGCTCTTTTGGATCCAGAGAAAAATGCTCCCTGGAATGATCGACGTTGGTCAGAAGATACACATTTTCAATATATTTTTCTTCCCCCTCGCTCCTTCCGCCAATCAGTCCGCAGGCCTCCTCCGGAAGCTGTGCGGAAGCATGGGAAATCATCTTATCGTAATCTTCTCTTTTCAGATGAATCGTCATATTTTTTCTCCTCAGATACCATCGCACTCTGTCTGCTCGTAATCGATCAGTTCTGTGATCGTCGGATGCGTCCCGCAGACCGCACAGGAGCCGTCCGCTTTTGGAAGCCGGATTTTCCGGAACTCCATTTTGATTGCGTCAAAGGTCAGCAGATACCCCGTCAGCAGATCTCCGACCCCCGTGATGTATTTGATCGCTTCCATCGCCTGAAGGCTTCCGATGACGCCGCCCATGGCTCCGATCACGCCCGCCTGTTTGCAGGTCGGAACCACATCCTTTGGCGGCGGATTTTTAAATACACAGCGATAGCAGGGGCCTTTCCCCGGCACGTAAGTCATCAGCTGTCCTTTAAACCGAATGATTCCCGCGTGAGAAAATGGTTTACCGGCCATCACACAGGCATCATTGATCAGAAACTTTGCCGGGAAATTATCCGTCCCGTCAATAATAAAATCATAATCTTTGATCAGATCCATGATGTTATCCGCGCTCACAAATGTGCGGTATGTATTTACCTGCACATCTGGATTCATCCGGTTCATCGTCTCTTTTGCAGACAGAACCTTCGCCTTTCCCAGGTCCTCTGTCGAATGGATGATCTGTCTCTGAAGGTTCGAGAGATCCACCTCATCTGCATCTGCGATTCCGATTGTCCCGACTCCGGCAGCTGCCAGATACATGGCCGCAGGAGCCCCTAAGCCCCCGGCGCCAATGATCAGCACTTTCGCATTTAACAGTTTTTTCTGACCCTTTACACCGATTTCTTTTAAAATGATATGTCTGGAATAACGCTCAAGCTGCTCATTTGACGCTGTCCAGCGCGATGCCGGAGCGCCATCCGGACGCGAAGTGTTTCCAGTGCTGTCGGTACTCATATCCTTTTGTACTCCCATCAGCAGCCACCTCCCATAAAATACAGGAATTCTACCACGTCGCCCTCCTTCAGCACCGCAGTTTCAAAAGTGGCACGTTCCGCAAATTCCTCATTTACGGAAACACTGACATAGTCTGGCATTTCCACATCCTCTGACTGAATCAATTCAGCAATCGTAATTCCATCCTTTACTTCTTTTGCTGTACCTGCAACAACGATTTTCATGATCTCTCCTCCATAATTCTGATCGAGTAACTGTTCAGTACCTTCACTGTTACCTGATTGCAACTGTGCTCTGTGCCCTAAAAAAGTACATCTCTGTCATATCTGCAGACACTCTCTGACCGCCATCTCCAGCACAGTCTTTGGCTGTACCCCGCTAAACCGGCCGACTTCCTTTCCCTCTTTCAGAAAAAGAAATGTCGGCGCGGAAAGAACATGGTATTTTGCGGCAAGCTCCGAATTCCACGCGACATTTACTTTTCCGACAAACACCTGGTCACCAAATTCCTGCGTCAGTTCTTCCTCCAGCTCAGCCAGCACCGGTGCCATGCGCTTACAGGGAACGCAGCTGTCTGAATAAAAGTCAATCAAAGACAGTCTGCCATTTTCCAGTACCTTTTCCTGAAAGCTTGTACCATCTACTTTTTCCGCCATCGTGTTTTTCCCCTTTCCTCTCCTATTCGACCTTTCTCACGATCAGATCAAACGTGCCGTCCTTATTGTCGATCAGCTTCAGAACCTGATGTCCTTCCTCTTTTATACTTCTCGGAACATTCTGAACCGGTTCGCCTTCATTTAAATGAATTGAAAGAATCTGTCCATCCTCCAGTTCCTCCAACGCTACTTTTGCTTTCACAAACGTCACCGGGCAGACGACATCCGTGATATCTACTGACCCATCTACCTGAAATTCCGCCATTCCATTTTCCTCCTTCCTGTCTGGATTTCTGTTTTAGTGATTCTCTGCTCCATCGTACGCCGCTTTCAGCGCTTCATAAAATTTCTCTTTGCCGACACGATCGATCGTGAATTTGAACCGTTCTCCGGAATTCGCATTTTCTCCAAAAAAACGGATTGCCGCATCTGTGACGGCAAAAAGCTGCTCTTCGGAGGTGATAAGAGGCAGGGGCGATTCCCCTTTGCAAATACTATTGCCGAAAGTACCGCCAAATGACAGAATATATGCCGATTCCGCATCCCAGGCATCGGTCGGACAGGATTTTGCACATCTTCCGCAGTAATTGCATTTTTCGTAATCTACCGTAACCTTTCCGTCCTCCAGGGTGATCGCGTGGGAGCGGCAGGCCTGCTCACAGACTCCGCATCCGATACAGTCTTCCTGACGCCATTTTACATTCAGCGCCCCTTTGATTCCCACATCATTTTCCTCTGCTTTCAGGCAGTTGTTCTGGCAGCCTGTGACTCCGAATTTAAATTTATGGGGAAGCTCTCTGCCGAAGTAGCGCTGATCCAGCTTTTTCGCAATATCCTGACAGTCAATATTTCCGCTCGGACAGACCGCATTTCCCTGGCAGGCCGTCACTGTCCGGACACGCGGCCCGCAGACACCAGGCTTGCAGCCGCCCTCTGCAAGCTCTGCTTTCACCGAATCAATGTCCTTTAATTTGATAAAAGGAATTTCCACCCCCTGACGGGATGTCAGATGAACATAACCCTCCCCATATTTTTCTGCCACCTCGGCAATTTTCGCGAGATTCTCTGCCGTAAGCGTACCGCCTACTACCTGCAGGCGCAGAGAAAAATGGTCTTTTTGCTTCTGGCGCATAAAGCCGCCTTTTTTCAGAGTAGCGTAATCAACTGCCATGTTTTTTCTCCTCTCTTTTTTACAAGTACCCGCCATCCTGCGTGCCCTCTGATACCAGCGATGTTTCCCGAAGGATCGCCATTGCGATCTCACTTGCAGAGCGAATATCCACATCTTTCCATCCGGTATAGACAGATGGATTCTCCGCAACAGGATCTCCCGGGGTTTCCACCAAAAGTACGATCAGACCCGCTTCCGTCAAAAGCTCCAGCATCCGGTCTGTGTCGTCACCCGGACACGGCTGATAAAGGAACGTTCTTCTTCCCTCCATGTACAGCCTGTATTCCACCTCCTGCACAAGCTGCAGCGTGATTCCATCTTCCTCCGGTGAAAACTGAACGATAGCCGCCGTGTGCCCGTTCAATAATGCCCGTTTCACGGCCGTAACCGACTTGTTTTCATGCAGATCCTGTGTCGTGGAAGTGATGACTCCGCAGGCGGAAGTCATATTGGTAATGCGGTCGATCAGAATCAGTTCCCCCAGGCTCTTATGTCTGGAAAACAGATCCAGTACGACACTGTCGGAAAACGCGATTTCTACAGAGCCAATCTCGTTTTTCCACAAATGCTCCGTCCGACGCCTTTCCCCTGTGTTTACATCTGTGCTGTAGCGAATCTGGCGCACCTGTCCCGGAACCAGCCGGGTTCCGATTTTTATGAAATAAGCTTTTCCGTTTATCAAAGGCTCATCGTCCATCCACAGAATATCCGCAGTGACGCCGGAGGCGATGGATAAACGCACTCCCGCAGTCAACACGCAGCCTCGTGAGACATCCACCTCCCGGTCCAGCTGGATCGTCACAGGCTGTCCGCGAAACGCTTCTTTGACTTCCGTGTTTCCTGCCAGAATGCGTTTCACATGTGCTTTTTCCCGGCTCGGAAGCGCTGTAATTTCATCCCCGATCCGAATGATGCCCTCCTCAACCTGCCCCTGAAAACCGCGGAATTCATAATTGGGCCTGCAGACCCGCTGTACCGGCATATAGAAGGGATTCTCTGCCGCCGGATCACGGTCTCCATTTCTGATTGCAGGCCGGGCCGGATCGGTAATGTCGGTCTGATAAAATCTGCTCTCCCAGGCATCCGCGGCCTCCGCGACGTCCACCTGCTCCAGATACGTCAGAAGAGCCGGGCCGTCATACCAGCCGGTATTAGCAGACTTTACGGTAACATTATCTCCTTCCGTCGCAGAAACCGGAATGATCCGGATATTATATAGTCCAAGCTCCGTTTTTAAGGCTTCAATCTGCGTTTCAATCTCCCGATAGCGTGTCTCGCTGTAATCCACCAGATCCATCTTGTTTACCGCGAATACAAAATAGCGGATTCCCATCAGAGCACAGATGCGGGCATGGCGTCTGGTCTGCACGAGAACGCCCTGCGTGGCATCCACCAGGATCACCGCAAGATCTGCAAAGGAAGCCCCTACCGCCATATTACGCGTGTACTCCTCATGCCCTGGCGTATCCGCCACAATAAAGCTGCGTTGTTCGGTTGTAAAATAGCGGTAGGCCACATCAATCGTAATTCCCTGCTCCCGCTCCGCCATTAGTCCATCCAGCAAAAGAGAATAGTCAATTGCCCCGCCTCTGGAGCCGACCTTGGAATCCAGCTCCAGCGCACGCTCCTGATCCGCATAAATCAGTTTGGAGTCGTATAAAATATGTCCGATCAGTGTAGATTTTCCATCATCCACACTTCCGCAGGTAATAAATTTCAGCAGTCCCTTCATATTAGAAATACCCCTCCCTTTTTCTGCGCTCCATGCTGCCGCTTTCCTCATGGTCAATGACGCGGCTGGTCCGCTCCGATTCTACCGCGCTTAAGGTTTCCTCGATGATCGCGTCCAGTGTATCCGCGTCGGATTCGACCCCGCCGGTCAGCGGATAGCAGCCAAGTGTGCGGAAACGGATCTTCTTTTTCTCAATCGTTTCTCCCGGGCGCAGCTTCAGCCGGTCGTCGTCCACCATGATGATATTGCCATCCCGATAAACCACCGGACGCTCGGCCGCAAAATAAAGCGGAACAATCTCTATGTTTTCCTGGCGGATGTACTGCCAGATATCCTTCTCTGTCCAGTTGGATAAGGGGAATACCCTCATGCTCTCCCCCTTGTGGATCTTCGTATTATAAAGCTTCCACATTTCCGGGCGTTGATTTTTCGGATCCCATGCCTGCTCGGCATTGCGGAAGGAAAAAATCCGTTCCTTTGCCCGGGATTTTTCCTCGTCCCTGCGCCCGCCGCCAAATGCCGCAGTGAAGCCATACTTTTGAAGCGCCTGTTTTAATGCCTGCGTCTTCATGATATCCGTATAAGCCGAACCGTGGTCGAATGGATTGATCCCCTGACGGACGCCCTCTTCGTTTGTGTACACCAGCATTTCAATTCCTTTTTCCTTCGCGATCCGATCGCGGAACTCGATCATCTCCCGGAATTTCCATGTCGTATCAATATGAAGAAACGGAAATGGAGGTTTTTCCGGATAAAATGCTTTCATAGCCAGGTGAAGCATCACGGAACTGTCCTTTCCGATCGAATAAAGCATTACCGGTTTTTCGCATTCCGCGGCTACTTCCCGCATGATGTAAATCGCCTCTGCCTCCAGTTCATCCAAATGCGATAAATTGTACATAGTCTCTGTCTCCTCTTGATCTCAATATCGGTTCGCCTCTCTGGAATCCACAAGGATTTCCTGACAACTCCAGCGCACATCCGTCACCTGCCAGCGCAGCACGCTGTTTTCTTTTTTTACCGAAAGCACAGCACCGCGGCCGCCGATATCCGCACCGAGAAAATACTGAATCGCCCCAAAAGGACATTCCTTTAAACAGGAAGCGCAGCCCCAGCAATCGCGTTCCTGTCGGATAAAAGCCCTGCCATCCGCACCCACTTTGAGCAGATTTCCCGGACAGGCTTCCACACATCTGCCGCAGCCCACACATTTTCCCGCATCAATTCGGATACTCATGATTTTCCTTTCTCCTTACTCCCATATTAATGATCATTCGCAGCTGCCCCGCGCCTTCGCAGAAAACTGTTGAAAAAAGGTGCAGGATCAGGCCGTCACTTTCCCTGTCCTGATATCCCGGTAAATGATCTCAATCTGCCCGTTCCGATATCTTGAATTGATGTATTTTTCAAACTGCGGATCTGCCTTTGGAAAATCCGTATTTTCCGCAAAACCATGCCAGCGTGTCTCTTTTCTTGCAGCCATATGGGCAAGAAGCGTCCGGCACACCACCAGCCGTTCCCGAAGCTCATAGATGCGCAGCAGATCGTACATGGTTTCCGCCCGAAGAGAGGGGATTTCCTCCTGCAGCAGACGAATCCTGCGGTCTGCCTCCCGCAATCCAGATTCATTGTAGCGGTAATCCGTGCGGATGCCGCCCGCGTACTGATCCATGATCTTCTGCATGGCATCCTCCGCCTGGTCGATATCCAGGACCGTGGGAGGATTGGAAAGATACGCTTCATATTCCAGCTTTTTCCCGGGATCGTCTTCTTCTGATCTAACTGCATCAGGTTTCCTGCCCGTATCATCACGGTTGCACTCATACTGCCGCTCTCCGGAAAATCCCCGGATCTTTGCATGCGCGGCTTCCGCACAATTTCCAAAGGTCTCATCAGACAGGTACCGCAGCATCGCCTCCGCCGCGATCTCCGCCTCAGCCAGCGCACCGGTGACATATTTCTGCGGGCAGCCGCCCGCCACGTCCCCAGCCGCAAAAAGGCCGCGAAGCGTCGTCTGCCGATTCTCATCAACCCAGTATCCGCTTGCGGTATGACCTCCCACAATATATGGCTCAGTCCCTTCGATTTCCACGTCTTTCCCTGCAGGCCCGCATTCATCCTCCAGCCATTTTAAAGTCTGCGACGGAGCCATATTCAGATACGCTTTGTACAGATCCGTCTCCTGTTCCTGGGATATCCCGGCTGTTTTCAGATAGCATGGACCGCGCCCCTCGCGGTTTTCCATAACCGTCCCATACAGCCGCCCGGATGTCGTCCGGTCATAGCGGTCCTCGTATTCCTCTCCCATGGCATTCACCTGACTGGCCGAGATTCCCTGGGCAATCGTCCCGACCGGGGCAATTGTGTCCTTGCATCGCAGCGCGATAAAGCGCATCTCGAAGGTCGTCATCTCCGCCCCGGCCAGGATACCCATTGCATAGCCGGCCCCGGTATTAAAAGGAGGATACCATAGCTTGTGTCTCGAAAATCCGGGATTGTTGGGGCGATAGAGACCTGACGCCCCGCCGGTCGCAATCAGGACCGCTTTCGCGTGAATTTCATAAAACACGGGAGCATTCACACCAAATCCATATGCTCCCCGCACCGTACCATTTTCCAGAAGATAATCCGTAATATTGACATGATTCAAAACCGTCACGTTCGGCTGCGAAGACGCCGCTTCCGCCAGCAGCGGTTTGATGTTTTCCCCGTTAATCTTAATATTGCGCCACCCACGCGCGGCATAGCTGCCATCCTCATTTTTCAAAATGACCAGCCCCAGCCGTTCCAACTCGGCCGTCACCTCATTGAGGCGCCCGGACATGGACAAAAGCAGATCCTCCCGCGCAATCCCCTGAGCGTCCCTTTTGGCGTAATCTACGTAATCCTGCGGCGTGTGCCCGTCCGTAATATAGGCATTCAGCGCGTTTACCCCGGCCGCGAGGCAGCCGCTGCGCCGGATATTCGCTTTTTCCACGATCAAAACATGATAATCGGATCTCTGTCCAAGGATGTAAGCGGCATAGCATCCCGCTGTTCCGCCGCCGATGATGAGAATGTCTGTAGAAAGCACTTTTCTTTCAAGGGTCATATGATCACCGTCTCTTCTGTATTGATCAGCGAATTCCCAATGATCTGTACCTTCTGATCTTCCCCGAACACATAGGCGCGGTAGATAAATACCCGGACCTTCTCCCCCTCCTGCACCGGCTCCTCCTCGATTTTCCGCATGCCCTGCACGAGAATTCCGTGGATTCTTACCCACAGGTCCATCTCGCGTCCCCGGAAAAGCACACGCTCAACAATTCCTTCCTCCGTGGAGATTTCATAGCGGAGTGTCTCTCCTTCTTTGGAAATGCTCACATTCTCCGGCCGGATCACAGCGTGGTATTCCGGACCGAGCTGCCCGAACCCGCAGAAGCTTCCGATATTGTCGATCCGTGTCGGATGGCCCATAAATTCCGCGACAAAAGCGGTATCCGGACTGCGGTAAATCCCCATCGGCGATCCGATCTGCTCAATGCGTCCCGCATTGGTAATGATGATCTCATCCGCCACCTCAATCGCCTCATCCTGATCATGCGTGACAAAGATGCTGGTCACACCGACCTTGTTGATCATTTCGCGCAGCCAGGCGCGAAGCTCCTGCCTCACCTTCGCGTCGATCGCGGCAAACGGTTCATCCAGAAGCAGCAGCTCCGGATTCGGCGCAAGCGCCCTTGCAAAAGCCACCCGCTGTCTCTGACCGCCGGAGAGCTGGTTCGGATAACGTTTTTCCAGTCCCTCCAGCCCGATCAGGGAGATCAGCTCATTGACCCGCTCCCGGATGTCTTTTGTTTTCCATTTATTCACCTTTAAGCCAAAGGCAATATTATCATACACCGTCTTATAGCGGAACAGCGCATAATTCTGGAAGACGAACCCTACGCCGCGTTTGCTGGCCGGGACATCGCTGACTTCCTTTCCATTGATCAGGATCTCACCGGAATCCGCCGTCTCCAGGCCGGCGATGATGCGCAATATCGTGGTTTTCCCGCTTCCGCTCGGGCCAAGCAGGGCAACCAGCTGCCCTTTTTTCACACCAAAGCTCACATCCTGTGAGGCATGGCAATCCTGAAAGGCCTTGTTGATCCCTCTAAGCTCCAGATAATTCTCATTTGCTGCTTCTGTTTTGTTATTTGGCTGTTCCATTTCTATCTCCCTGCGATTTTATCTATCAACAATCCTTGTGTGGTGAAAACGTTCCTCCAACAAGCGAATCATGCGTCCTGCGTCTCCTGCTTTCCTCTGCGCTCCAGTATGCTGCGGAGCACCAGTATAATGACCGCCATCAATACCAGAATGGCCGATACCGCAAACGCGCCTGTAAAATCATAGCCCTGATACAAAAGCTCTATGTAGAGCGGCATGGTGTTGGTTTTCCCGCGCAGATGTCCGGACAGTACCGATACTGCGCCGAACTCTCCCATCGCTCTGGCACTGCAGAGGACAATACCATACAGAAGCGACCATTTGATATGCGGAAACGTGATCTCCCGGAAGATCCGGAATCCTCCCGCGCCCATCAGCGCCGCCGCTTCCTCTTCATCCGTTCCTTTTGCGGTCAGCACCGGAATAATCTCCCTCGACACAAACGGAAACGTGACAAAAATTGTCGCCAGTACAATACCCGGTACTGCGAAAATAATCTGGATCCCAGCTTCCTTCAGATACGGATACAGTGCGCTCTGCCGTCCAAAGGTCAGCACGTAGATCAATCCGGCGATGATCGGAGATACCGTAAGCGGCAGGTCGATCAGCGTTGAGATGATTTTCTTCCCCCGGAACTCAAAACGTGTGATCAGCCAGGCGGCGAAAACACCGAAAATGGTATTAAAAATCACAGTGAGCACGGTCACCTCAATGGTCAGCAGAATCGCCTTTACCGCGTATTCATCCGACACAGCCTCCCAGAACGCCCCGACTCCTTCCCGGAAGGCAGTCACAAGGACATAGATCAAAGGCAGAATCAGCATGACGGTCAGGAAGACCGCGCAGATGCCGATGAGCAGCCATTTTACAGGCCCTGAGTTTTTCTTTGTATTCATAACGATCGCCTCCTACGCGATTCCGCTAACGATCCGCGACGCACGGCTCTGTACCACCGCATTGATAAAAAGAATCGCGAATGCCGCAAGCAGCATCACCAGAGCGATTGATGTCGCGCTGGCATAGTCGTATTCCTGAAGCTCCGACATGATCATCAGCGGCGCGATTTCGGTCTTATATGGCGTATTTCCCGCGATGAACACGACACTTCCGTACTCTCCGAGCCCCCTCGCAAATGAAGTGGTAAAGCCTGCGATCAGTGACGGAAAAATCTCCGGCAGGATCACGTGCCACAGCGTCTGTCGGCCATTTGCCCCCAGAATATTGGCAGCCTCCTCAAACTGCGGATCCAGGCTTTCCAGCACCGGCTGCACGGACCGGACGACGAACGGGATCCCGATAAACACCAGAGCCACAGTTATACCGATCGTTGTGTAAGCAATCTGTATGCCGAAAAGCCGGTAAAAAATACTCCCCACCCAGCCATTTGTGGTGGTAAGGTGGGTCAGTGAAATACCCGCGACAGCCGTCGGCAGCGCAAACGGCAGCTCAATAATCCCATTCATGATCTCTTTGCCGGGAAACTCATAACGCACCAGCACCCAGGCCAGGATCGTACCCATCACCGCGTCGATCACCGCTGCGACAAAAGCAGTCCGGAAGCTGACCGCGTAGCTGGATAACACTCTTGGCCTTGTCACCGTGCTGATGAATTCCGGAAATGAAAGCTGCGCGGAGAAGATCACCAGTGTGCAAAGCGGAATCACCACGATCAGACCAAGCATAGCCGTTACGATTCCAAGAGAAAGCCCAAAGCCCGGAATCACTCGTTTCTTTTTTCTCTTTTTTTCTTTCAAAATTGGGTTCCACCTTTCCACCGCGGCTGCCGCGCAAGATGCGATGGCGCCGGCGCATCCGTTTTGCATTTATGGACTCGCAGCACCATCGCGCAAATTATTTTTCTGAAACGTAATCTAAATTATCATGCCTTACTCTTCATAGATGCTGTCGAAGATTCCACCGTCTACGAAATGGGTCTCTGTCGCTTCTGTCCACCCGCCAAAGTGGCTGATGTCTGTCAGTTCTACGTTCGTATTGATCCACTTGCCGTCCTCCGGAAGCTCCGTGATCGTATTGCCTTCATCCTCCGTCGCGTACTCCGCAAGGATCTCTTCATTTGACGGGCGATAGTAGTTCTCCGCTTCCAGACGCTGCGCGTCATCTGAATACAGATAGCTCAGGTACTCAGTCGCGACCTCTCTCGTGCCTCTCTCATCTACAACCTCATCGACGATTGCTACGGTCGGCTGGCAAAGGATCGATACGGACGGAACTACGATCTCATACTCACCCGGATACTCTTCCAGCGCCAGGAACGCTTCATTTTCCCATGCGATCAGCACATCGCCCTGGCCGTTCTCTGTGAATGTCGTCGTCGCGCCGCGTGCACCGGAGTCAAGCACCAGTACGTTCTCATAAAGGGTCTTGATGCTCTCCTGAATTTCTTCCTCGCTCTGCCCCTGCAGCTCGAAATAGTACCACGCTGCCAGATAATTCCAGCGTGCGCCGCCGGAGGTCTTCGGATTCGGCGTGATCACGCCCACACCTTCCTTGAGCAGATCATCCCAGTCCTGAATGTCCTGCGGATTGCCGGAGCGCACCAGGAATACGATCGTGGAAGTGTAAGGCGAGCTGTCCAGATCAAACTCAGAGGTGTACCCTGCTTCGATCAGCCCCGCGTCTACAAGCGTATCCACATCGCCTTCCAGAGCCAGCGTCACTACATCGGCCTCCAGACCGTTTGCCACCTCAAGCGCCTGCTTGCCGGAGCCGCCATGGGACTGTGTAATCTCAACCTCTTCACCGGTCTCCTCCAGATAGTACGCCTGAAACAGTTCATTGTACGCTGCGTAAAGCTCTCTGGTCGGGTCATAAGAAACATTGGTAATTTCCACTGCTGCGGACGCATACGCGGATGCGCTGCCCACTCCAAGCAAAACCGCCGCTGTTAACGAAATAAGTCTTTTTCTGTTCATATCTGATTTCCTCCATAATGATCTTTTTCTATATTTTCTGTCTGTATTTTCTCAATACATTCACAACTCACGCTGAGAAATAACCAGCGTCGCTCCCTGCAAAATTCCTCTGCCTGTAATGCTGTACAGGCCGTTTCCTGACAATATCATCCGTCTAACGGCAACAGTCGCAAATGCCCCCGGCGGATAGAAAAATCAATCTCATATCCTTGCCTCCTATATTCCTACTTATTTAGTAGGTTTTGTATGTTATGTGGTAATCATACAATAAAAAACGGAATCCGTCAATTTCCGGATTCCGATAACTAGTTATCGGTTTTACAGATAACTACTTCTGCCTATTCGCTCCCCTCATTTTACCACCATTGTTATCGCGTTCGTAAAGTCCTCGATCAGATCCTTCGCATCCTCAATCCCTACACTGACACGGATCAGGTCGTCATAGACTCCCGCTGCTGCTCTTTGCTCTTCCGATGCATGTACATAAATCGTTGACGCCGGATGTATGACCAGGGTACGGACATCACCGATATTGGTGGCCTTTTTCGCGTATTTCAGGCTGTCCATCACCTGGTACGCCTTCTCCTTCGAACCGACGCGCACGGTCAGGATCGCACCGCCTCCCTTTCCACCAAACTGGTTTTCTGCCAGCACGTGATATGGGCTTTCATTCAGCGTTGGATAATTCACAGACAGGCAACCGCCCTTGCTCCGTCCGCTGTGTTCGTCCTGTTCGCGTGCAAGCCGTGCAATCTCTTCAGCAAGTGCCCGGGCGTTTGCGCAGATCCGCTCCATCCGCAGTCCCAGCGTTTCAAGGCCGACTACATTCAAAAAAGCGTTCATCGGAGCAAGACAGGCTCCCATATTTCTCCAGATTCCGTTGCGCAGCTTTGCGGTATAGGCAAGCGATCCGTAGGAACGGTAGCTCTTCATGCCCGGATAACGCTCTGCATCCCATTTAAACTTCCCGCCATCCACGATAATTCCGCTGATGGAATTTCCGCCGCCGTTGATGTATTTTGAGGAAGAATGCACAACAATATCCGCACCGTATTCGAACGGGTGGATCAGATAGGGTGTCGCGGTAGTCGCGTCTACGATCAGCGGGATTCCATTCGCATGCGCAAGTTCCGCCACACTGCGGACATCCATCACGTCCAGCGCCGGATTCCCGATCAGTTCTCCAAAAATAACCTTTGTCTTCTCATTAATAAGCGGTTCTATTTCCTGAACCGACACATGCTGTACATATCGAGTTGTGATGCCATAGCTTTTCAGATCTCCGAACAGATCAATGGTACCGCCGAACAGGCCGCTTCCGGCAATCACCTCATCCCCCGCCTGAAGAATGTTTAAAAGCGACAGCGTGACCGCCGCCATCCCGGAGGAACAGGCCACAGCGCTCACTCCGCCCTCCAGTTCACAGATTCGTCTTTCAAATGCATCAACCGTGGGATTCCCGATCCTGGTATACGCGAAGCCCGGCGCCCGGTTCTGAAATACCTTTTCCAATGCCTCTGAGCTTTCATAGCTAAAGGCGCTTACCTGTGAAATCGGGGGCAGGGTAGCGCCATTCTGATATTCTTTTGCCTCTTTTCCATGCAGCAGCTTCGTTGAAAATTCCATATTATTTCTTCCTCCATACATTCACGCGGTTAGCGCTACAGAGTACATTCCGATACATCGGCAAACTTTTAAAAATTTCTGTTATATCGTATAGCTGAAGGGAGTCTCCGCTTCGCGGAAAAACTCACGGTACAGTTCATCCTTTGCCCGGGCAAATTCCGATCCGGTTCTGCGCCGCGGTACACCCAGTTCGATCTCTATGACTTTTCGAATCTGGCCGGGCCGGGGTGTCATCACCACTACCTTTGACCCCAGATAAATGGCCTCATCAATATCATGGGTCACAAGTATCATGGTAATCGGTTCTTCTCTCCAGATCTCCAGAAGCTGTTCCTGCAGCCGTATTCTGGTAATGGCATCCAACGCGCCAAACGGCTCGTCCAACAGCAAAATCCTGGGCTGATTCGCAAGAGCTCTTGCAATCGCCACCCGCTGCGCCATGCCTCCTGAAAGTTCGCGCGGATAAGCATTTTCGAATCCTTTCAGTTCCACGAGATCAATATATCGTTGTATCCAGTCATCATCCTTTTTACGCTTTTTCCCAAGCGCAAAGCGAATATTTTCCTTTACGGTCATCCACGGAAGCAAACGGTGATCCTGAAAGATAAATCCCTTCTCCCGTGACGGTCCCGTGACCGCCTTTCCATCGATTTCCACCGTTCCATCATATTCTCTTTCCAAGCCTCCGATAATACGCAATAATGTACTTTTCCCACAGCCGCTCCCGCCGATCACGGAAACAATCGTGCCTTCCTCGACCTCCAGACTGATGTTTTCAAGTGCCTTGACTGTTCCGTCCTTCGTCTGAAACTGCTTGCTCAGATTCCGTATTGATACTATATTATTCATAATTTCCTCTATATCCATGTAATCAGCTTTGCGCGAATAAACCGAAGAAGATCATCCATCAGTTTTCCAACGATACCCACAATCAGCATTCCAAGTACAACCATATCCGGCCGGGAAAGACTGCGCCCGTTAGAAAGCATATAACCTACACCTTTCGTCGCCCCGATCATTTCTGCCGCAACCACGCAAACCCATGCATTTCCAAGCCCGACCCGCACTCCGGTCATAATGGCAGGCAGAGCTCCCGGAATTACAATCTGCCCGATCATTTTGATCTCCGGAATTTCATAAACCTCCGCCAGCTCATAGTATTTGTGGTCAATGCTTTTAACCCCGTCAACAATGTTAATGAAAATCGGAAAGAAAGCTCCCAGGAATATAATAAAAATCTTCGAAGATTCCCCGATTCCAAACCATAGAATCGCAAGCGGGATCCACGCGATTGGAGGAATCGGTCGTAAAATCTGAATAATCAGGTCTGTGGCAATCTCTACCTTTCTGAAAAGAGCAGCCGCCATCCCTATGGTAAACGCACAGACAAGAGCCAGCAGAAATCCCTGAATCACGCGGAAAAAGCTGACCCACATATTTTCCAGAAGCTTGCCATTCTGCAGATATTCTACAGTTACCTCAGCAATCGCGCTCAGGGAAGGCATTGTATAAGGCTTTATCCATCCTGCAATATCCGCCCACTGCCATATTGCCAGAATTATGAGGGGAAGGGCGAAGTATAAAGCCCAATACCCCGCCCCTTTCTTCTCCTTCTTCATCGAACTCTCTCTCCCTTATTCGGCAGCTACCGCATCCAGATATTCCGTATTGATAAAGCTGTCAAAATCGATGTCGTTGGTGATAATTCCTGCCTCCAGGGAAAAGTCTTTTACAGCCTCAATTTCATCAATGTCATCCTGTGTAAGCTCCGTGGTAAAGGTAAAATTCCCCAGGATTGTCTCCATGAGTTCCGCATCCACGCCAAAATCTTCCGCAATCACCTCTGCCGCAGCGGATGGGTCTTCTTCGATATATTCATCAGCTCTGTCAAGCGCGCGGATGTAGGCCTCAATCACTTCCGGATGTTCCTCCGCATAGGAAGTCACAGCATAGGTGACCATATTGCCGCGCTTGATACCAGTACCGTCTGCCAGAACCTTTGCTGTCCCCTCTGTCGTCAGCAGAGAAATATACTGCTCCCAGATCACGATTGCATCTACTTCACCGCTGGAAAGGGCAGCGACCTGATCCCCTGCGGAAAGATTGATGGATTCTACATCATCCAGAGTAAGTCCTTCCTGGTCAAGCAGCAGCGCCAGCAAATGCTGTGCGTAAGAACCGGTCGCGTACGCTACCTTTTTTCCCTCCAGTTCTGCCACTGAAGTAATCTCGGAGTCCGTTGGAATCAAAACTGCAAGACCTTTCTCGCCGTAGGCC
Source organism: Clostridiales bacterium (assembly GCA_020859985.1). Taxonomy (GTDB): domain Bacteria; phylum Bacillota; class Clostridia; order Lachnospirales; family Lachnospiraceae; genus Choladousia. Next base: position 11,979 of record JAJBVD010000048.1, on the reverse strand, counting down.
ACATTTGATACAATTTCAATCTCCTGCCCGGAGGATTTTGCGATAATCGCCGGAAGATCTGCCATATATCCCAGGTCAGCTTCTCCGGCTGCCACCGCCTCATTTACAAGGGGTCCTGACTGGAATTCCGTCCAAGTATATTCCGCATTGACGGCCGCCAGCTCTTCTTCCAGATAGCCGAGTTCATATGCCACCCAGATGGAGGAATACAGCGGGTAGGGCTGCGCGGCAATTCGCAGAGTCACGGTGTCGTCCGCAAAAGCGGTTGCTGAGGTAAGAGCAGAGGTCATGGCAGCTGCCAGTAAAACGGATAAAAGTTTCTTCTTCATAATAGTCTCCTTCTTTCTTTATGTAATGATTTATGTAAAGATGCAGCAATCCAGGCTGCATGTTCGTTTCAGATATACGGCGCATTTCCAAAAGCCGTATGCCGGATTCCTGTGACCAGAATTCCTTTTCCAATGGAAATGATCTTATAATTAAAGTAATAAAGCATCCGTCAACAGTAAGCGATTCCTCCTGCAGATAAATAAATCATACCTTCTTCCCCTCCATTATCCCGGTATTTCGTTTGCCTTTAACCTTTCAAATAACTCGGTGTCCAACTCCTTTGGCAAATCGGGAAGCCTGCGCCCGAGCAGTTCATATTTTCTCTCACCAAAACGGTGATAAGGCAACAGCTCATATGTACAGTTCGGCCTTCCATCCAGAAACGAACGGATTGACCGGATTTCCTCTTCCGTATCATTAAATCCAGGTATCACCGGCGTGCGGATGTGCTTGTGAACGCCTTCATATTCGCAAAACAGCATCTCCAGATTACTGAGAATCTCTGTGTTTCTAAGACCTGTAAATGTTTCGTGTTTTTCCGGATCCATACACTTAACATCATAAAGGATGTAATCCAGATATCCGGCAGCCTCCCGCAGGACCTCCCTGCTGCAGCTGCCGCAGGTTTCCACAGCCGTATGAATCCGTCTTTTTTTTGCCTCTTTTAAAAGCTCCAGCGCAAATTCCGCCTGTGCAAATGGCTCACCTCCGGAGAGCGTAAGTCCGCCCTTTCCATGCGCATAAAAAACGGAGTCCTTTTCTATCAGATCGATCACCTTTTCGGCTTCCATCCATTTTCCATAAACACTCAGGGCCTGTGAAGGACAAACGCCTGCACATTTCCCGCAATGATCACAAAGGGAATGTTCCAGAATGCCATCATGAAGTGCTCCTGCGGGACATGATTGATCACACAGATTGCAGCCACTCTCCCGGATGCATTTGGTACAATCCAGATATACCTGCGGTGTTTTCAATTGGGATTCCGGATTGGAACACCAGCGGCAGCGCAGCGGACATCCCTTTAAAAACACGATCGTGCGGATGCCCGGTCCATCGTGGAGTGAATATGGCTGAATATTAAAAATCAGGCCCTTCATATCGCAACATGCGCCGTTCTGGCTATGATATCATCCTGCAGGTCTTTGGAAAGCTCGCAGAAATATGCACTGTATCCGGCCACCCGCACCAATAGATCTCCATAATTTTCCGGATGTTTCTGAGCGTCCAGCAAAGTCTCCTGATTAATGATATTAAACTGGATATGCCAGAGCTTCAGATCCCGCCAGGTCTCAATATAAGAAACCAGCTTTTCCGTGCCCGCTTCTCCCTTCACACACTGCGGACTGAGCTTTACGTTCAAAAGCCGAGCCGCCCGGTTGCGGAAGTTATAGTTCTTCGTTGCAAAGTTCGAAAGAAGGATTGCGGCCGGTCCATTGTGATCAGCCCCCTGTGAAGCGGAAGAACCATCAGAAAGCGGCGTGTATGCCTTTCTTCCATTCGGTGTCGCTGATACCACTTTTCCAAATGGAACATTCGAGGTGAACGGCACATACCTCAGGTCAAGGTGTACACCCAGTTCCTTCGAGTATTGCTTTGTAAACTCCAGCAGTTCCCGATCCAGAAGGCGTCCGATTTCATCCGCGTAGCTGTCGTTATTCCCATATGCGGGAGCATGCTTCAGGATCTGACGCTCAATTTCATATCCTTCAAAATTATGTTCCAGCGCTTCTTTCAGCCGCGCCATTGTCAGTCTTTTGTCTTCATAGACCACCTTTTTGATCGCGGCCAGCGAATCGATCACCGTTGCATAACCGATAAATTCAAAATATCCCAGATCAATACCGCCTTCAATATGCGGTTCATGGATATCCTTGCACTGCTTCATGCACAATTCATGGAGAGAAGAGCCAAGCGGTGCGGCAAAGTGCTGCGAACGCAGCCGGATAATCTCATGCTGCTGGATAAACGCATGTTTCATAAAATTCTTCTGCTGTTTCAGATACGCCTTCAGGAATTCATCAAACGTCTGGAAATTCTCTGCATCACCGGTCGATAAGCCGATCTCCTCCTCTCCGTATTTTTGCATTTTCCCATTGTATAGTGTCATCTCCAGAGCAGCAGCAAAATTGATGTATGCGCAAGGTGAAGTATAGGTATCCCGGTTTGGCATACGAACCTCGGAGCATCCCGATACAGCATAATCGTATGCTTCCTCAAAAGCTGCTCCCTTTGCCAGAAGCAGCGGAATGACTTCCTCGTCATTGATCAGTTTGGGAAAACCGGAGCCATCTTTAATCGTCTCCACCACCTCATATAAATACCGTCTCGGTGAACGCGCATGGATTCTGGCCGCCAGATCCGGGTAATTGAGCGGGAACTCCCGTTTTGATCTCAGAAAAATATAAGTCAGCTCGTTGGTCGCATCCTCACCTTCCTTTGTCTGTCCTCCCACCGTCACAGCTTCCCAGTGCGCATAGCCCTCGTTGAAGCTGCCGCCGGTTTTTGACAAATACAGGTCAATATACTGTGCCATCGATACCCAGACACATTCCAACAGCTCCGACGCGCGCTCATCATCCAGCTGTCCCTTCTCTTTATCGGCTTTATAATAGGGGTACAGATACTGATCCATCCTCCCATTCGAGATGACGGTGCCCGTCTTCTGCTCAATCCGTGAAAAAAGCTGAATAAACCACTGGCTCTGCACGGCCTCATAAAACGTCTCCGCAGGATTCTCCGGCACCTTATAGCAAATACGGGAAATTTCCAGAAGCTCTGCTTTTCGTACCGGATTCTTCTCCTGCTCCGCTTTTTCCTGTGCAGCCTTTCCATGACGATGTGCCCACAAGATAATTGCATCTGCCGTCAAAATAACGGCTTCCAGAAACGGCCTCTTTTCCAGTGCATCAACAGCCGAGAACTCGTCCAACCCAGAAAGGGCCTCTTCTGCCTCCGCCCGGATTCCCTTAAATCCATTCTTCAATGGTTTCTCATAATCATGAACCCACTGGATGGAGGATCGGAAAGATGCTGTCTCATTGACAATATACCTTGATGTATGCTCCTCATCCTCATTATAAGTCAGTTGTCTTGTCTTATCCGGCAATGCCTGGACAAGCGCTTCATGAAAGGTTTTTCCCTTCCAGTAAGGAGCGATCTCTTTGACAATGATCTCCGCGTCCGCATCAGAAATATCAAATGGCGAGCTTTCACGCGATGGAAGATTCCTGATTGCTTCATCCAGGACATCTCCATCCAGCTCCGGATACAGAATTCCATACCGCCCTTCCTTTCCGGCACGGCCAACTATCAACTGATCATCATCAATATAGACTGTCGCACATTCTGCATAATGATACAGTGCTTTCGCCCAACGGAGTATCAGTGGTTCTCCCTCTGTCATCTTAAAAGATTCCGTAAAATATCTGCCGCGCTCAATATCAATCCTGGGGCGTGTACCGGCAAACCTGTGCAAAAGCCGCAGCGGACGCCGCTCTTTCTCCTGTGCTGCGGCACGCTCATGGTTTTCCTGAATTCTACGTTCCTGTGGGGATAATTCCAAAACTGCCATCTTCTGTATCTCCTATTTTATAGCTATGATTAGTATGTTTTTCTTTTGTTATGATATAACAATTCGTGGCTCTTCGTCAAAGTCTTTTTTCCGATAACCAGTTATCGGTAATTGGGATAGCAAAGAGAAAAAAAAACGGCAAAATGCCGTTTCCAGATTCTTTCTATGGGTAGCTAAAATGCTGATTTAATCAGCGTTTCCTTAAGTGACCGTGATAGTATTCTTCAGCATTCCCATCCAGCATGTGTAGGTATAGGTCCCGGTCTCGGAAGGCGTAAATTCAATCACATTTTCTCCTTCCTGCAAAGTAACCTGCAGGCTGTATTCCGGAATCACAATCGCATTATTACAGCCGTTCAGGCTGGATGAGTCCGCGGTAATCGTCCAGACGACCGGAACCCCCGCCTCCACCACGATATCGTCAAACCCGTTTACATGGAGAGTCGTCGACAGGACCTGGACATTGTTTTCTGTATCAACCATTGCCGTCACGGCACTGCCATCCGAGGTGCCGGAGACCGACAGCCCCGGCAGGGAAATCCCCAGCAGAGCAAAATTGTCCTGCAGCATAAATAGTCCAAATACCAGTACCAGCACCGCACTCACACGCAGCATGCGGCTCTTCCATTTCTTTTTCAGCAGACCGGCCGTCACTCCGACGATCAGCATCAGTGGGATCGTCCCCAGGCAGAAGAAGAACATGGAGAGTGCCCCGGCAACAAAACTGCCCGCGGCGATCGCGTACAGCTGCATGGACTGCAGCGGTCCGCAGGGCATAAACGCATTCACAAGTCCGACCGCGAAAGAACCGCGTCTGCCAAAGGAAACCGCGGCGTTCGCAACGCTCACAGGCATTTTTAAGGTCATCTTTTTTAAGAATCCAAAGTTTCCCAGCATGTTGACGCCGGTCAATACCATGAAAACACCCGCCAGCACACCGATCAGACCGCGGACACGCAGCGTGACGGAGGCCGCCTCACCGATCAGGCCGAGAATTCCCCCAACGACTGTATAGCCGGTCAGCCGTCCGGCATTATACAGCACGTTTTTGCGCACCGGTGCGTTTTCCTCTCCGGACACGCTCTGTGTCAGATTGATCCCGCCGCACATGGCGATGCAGTGTACCGAGGTAAAAAGCCCGATCACAAAAAGCACGGTATAGCCGACCCGTTCTTCGCTGACAGTCGGAAATCTCTGGAACACCTGTGTCAGGCCGCACTGGGTCGCAATTACATAGAGCCCCAGAATAATGACAAGAATATACAGGGTATCCCGATTCCGTCCCTGGATGCTTTTCCGGTTCTGTTCCTTACCCTGTGCTATTTGACCTCTCTGTTTTTGTACTTTTTCAGATTTTCCCAATTCAACAGACGCATTATGAGCATCTGCATCATAGTCGGGAATATCATACCCGGTCGCGCACACCGCTTTTCTTATCGCGTCAGGCGTCGCAGGCTCGTTATATTCTACCCACAGGCAGTTGCCTGCGCAGTCCGCCTTTGCGTCGCGGACGCCGTCCACTTTTCTTACCGCGCCCTCGACGCGGCGCTCACAGGCTTCGCACATCATACCTTCCACCGGTATCGATGCTTCTTTTCCTTTTTTACTCATATTGATCATCCTCTGCGTCTTCTAAGCATTCTTCCAGTTAGCAAAGGAATCTTTATATTCATCCAGGAAATCGCTGGAAATCGTAATCAGACCATCCGATTCCTCATAATTGTCTTCCGTCACCGGGACCGGATTACATCCGCCCGCTTCCAGGCCGATGTCGTCCCTGGAAAACGCATTGCCGCAATTCTGGCAGATGAAGGAATCCCCTTCCTGTACAAAATAGGCATATGGCGATCCCTGGCATACCTGACAGGTATTCAGTGCCAAACGTACAGAACCATCCGATGCGGTCACCGCAAGCACTTCTACAGTGGTGCCGTCTGCATCGTAATCGTAATCGTAATAGGATGCGGTCCCGCCAATCTCACCGGTGTCAATCACGACCGCTCCGTTCGTCAGCGCATCTGATGACGAAGCGTTCGAAGCCGTCTGTTCTTTGCCGCTGCTGCCGAACCGTGTAACTGCAACCGCCGCGACCGCGGCAACCACCACCACGCCCGCGATCACGGGCAGCATCAGGTTTACATTTTTTTCTGACATTCTGTCATTCTCCTTTTCCGCCCCGTTCTTTATCGGCCGAAAATCATTTCTTTTCCTTTTCTCCCCAACTTTTTCTGACCCACCGCAGCCTGTAATCCTGTTCATTCATGATGCTGGATCGAATTCAGAAAATCTTTTGCGCGCTGTGTCTTCGGGTAATCAAAAAACTCTTCCGGCGTATTTTCCTCGAGAATTCTTCCCTCATCCATAAAAATAATCCGGTCAGCCACCTTTCTCGCGAAATTCATCTCATGAGTGACCACCACCATCGTCATGTTTTCTCTTGCGAGCTCGCTCATGACGGCCAGCACTTCCCCGATCAGTTCCGGATCAAGCGCACTGGTCGGCTCATCAAACAGGATGGCCTTCGGGTGCATGGCCAGAGAACGGGCGATCGCCACACGCTGCTGCTGCCCGCCGGAAAGCTGCGCCGGTACCTTGTCCGCCTGATCTTCCACACCGACCCGTTTCAAAAGCTCCAGCGCTTCCTGGCGCGCTTCCTTTTTGGACTTGTGCAGCACATCTGTCGGTCCGACCGTCACATTATCCAGAATTGTCTTATGTGAAAAAAGATTATAGGACTGAAATACCATGCCAATCTGCGACCGGACCCGGGCAAGCTGCTTCCCTTCCTGAGGCAAGGGCTTCCCCTCAATCAATACCTCCCCTTCGTCAACCGTCTCCAGACGATTGATCGTGCGGCAAAGGGTTGACTTGCCGGAGCCGGACGGACCGATGATGACCACCACCTCGCCCTTTTTTACAGAAAGGCTGACGTCTTTCAGCACATACAAATCTCCAAAATATTTTTTCACATGCTTCAGCTCAATTACAGGCGTCTCCTGAGCCTGAATCACTGTTGTCTTCTCATTTTGCATATTAAAGCCGCTCCTTACCTGTATTCCACATTCCTTTCTCCGCGGAATCTTATCTCTGTTTCCCTCTTTCGGACAGTGCCGTTGATATCCGGTTCAGGATATAATTGATCAGGATATAGATCACTGCCACGACCAGGTATACCGAAAGAAGCGCGTCATAATTGCTGATCAGTGCCTTTGCGTTCTGCATCAGATCCGCATACGTCACCACATAAGCAAACGTGGTATCCTTCAGCACAATGACAAGCTCCGAAATCATTGAGGGGATAACATAGCGGAATGCCTGTGGAAATACGATTTTAAAAAACACACTCCGCTCCCTCATTCCAAGGGAAAGCGCCGCTTCCGACTGCCCGCGGGGCACCGCATTCACGCCGGAGCGCAGTACCTCTGCGACCACGCCGGATGCAGAGATTGCTACCGGAAGCGTGATCTTCCAGTAAGCGGACAGCGTGAACCCCAGCTGAGGAACGATCAGGAAAAAGAAATAGATAAACAGAAGCGTAGGAACTCCTCTGGTGAACTCTACCAGAGCTGTTCCCGCCGCCCGCGCAAGCCGGTATCTGCTGATTCGGCAAAGCATCATCGCCATCCCCAGCGCAAATGTGATCACACCGGCTCCGGCAGCCGCTCTCAGCGTTCCCATCAGGCCCTGGCCGATAAATCTCCAGGTCGTAAATCGAGTAAACAGCGTCCAGTATTTCGCGTCCAGCTGCCCGTTAATATAAAACAATCGAATCACGGCCGCCAGCAAAGCAGCCAGAGCAACCAGAGAGACCGCCGTTATTGCTGTAATAATTTTCTGAGTTCTCGGGCCGGGAGGCTCGTAGAGCACGTCCCGGATGGAAGTCTTTTGGCTATTCATCGCAAAATCCTCACCTTTTTATCTATCCAGCTTCCCACGCAGCCGATTACAAGCGCAGTCGCGCAATACAGTACCGCCGAAATCGCGAACGCAGTGATGCCGCCTACCGCATGCGTGTTGATGTAGGAGACAATCCCTGTCAGATCTGTCGAACTCATCGGAACCTGTGACGCAAGCGCGGTGGTAAGCATGGTGCCTACAAGCAGATTGGTCAGCTGCAGCACCGAAGTACGCAGTGCCTGCGGCAGCACCAGGTTTTTTACCAGCTGAAAAAAAGTCATTCCCAGAGACCGCGCCGCCTCAATCTGGCCAACCTGAATCGTATTCATCCCTGCCATCAGGTATTCCGAGCAAAACGCGGACGGGATCAGAGAGCAGGCAATCAGCACACAGGTATAGTAAGACCAGAGCAGACCGATGTAGGGAAACGCGTACACCAGCAGGATCAGCAGCGCCGCACCCGGAATGTTCCGGAATATCTGTACATAGAAATCCCCAAACAGGCGCAGCGGACGGATGGGGCAGATCCGTATGACCGTAATGATGACCCCGACTGCAAAAGCGATCAGAAACGCAAAAAATGTCAGCCTCCATGTTGTCAGAAGAGCCAACAGATATTTATCCCCATATTGAGAAAGAAGAGTTCCTACAGACATTCCACATCCCCTTCCCGTTCCTCATTTTATGATACAAAGATTGCAAAAGCGCACAGCACGAAGATTTGCTTCCAAAGCTTCGCCTGACCCATGCAGCAGCCAGGAGGAAAGAATCCCCCCTGGCCGGTTTTCCTGCATCATTCCTCTGCATGATTCCCCGCATCATCTACAGGAAACAACACTTATTACTTTCTTTATCATTCTCCAACTGCCGGAGCTTCCGGTGCGGTATCAATACCGGTCCGGTCGCCGAGGCTGATCTGCCAGAGGCTTTCCCATGTGCCATCGTCAATGATCTGCTGCAGGAAATCATTCACGAACGCCACGCCGTCTGAATCGAGCGGAAGACCTATTCCATAATTATCTTCCGGTCCGAATACATCACCGGCAATCTCATATACATCCGGATTCTTTACGATCGCGTTCAAAAGCAGTGTATAATCTGTCACATACGCATCGACACGGCCAAGCTCCAGAGCTGCGCGGGCTTCCTGATCGGATTCAAACTCCTGAACGACCGCCTCCGGTGCATATTCCGCGAGGATGTCGGGGCCAGTCGAACCCGCCTGCGTAGCTACATTCTTTCCAGCCAGATCGTCTACTCCGGTAATTTCCGTATTCCCGGCCAGTACCAGCACCGCCTGCTGTGAGGAATAATACGGTCCCGCAAACGAGATCACTTCCGCGCGGGCCTCGGTGATCGAGTATGTCGCTACCACTACATCTACCTGATCGCTCTGCAGTACCGCTTCACGTGTGCTGGAATCTACTACTGTAAATTCATACGCGCTCTCATCCCCAAGGATGTAACGGGTCAGCAGCTGATAAATGCCCGCATCAAACCCGCGAAGACTGCCGTCCGTCTCATCGAGCTGGCTGAACAGATAGGACGCCTGTGCGCCGCCGATCCGGAGCACTCCCGCCTCCTTCACTGCAGTAGCCCATTCGCTCGAGGCGATCGTCTCATCATCCGCTACAGGGCCGGAAGCAACCAACTCATCAAACGCATCCTTATCAATTGCGATAGAATTATCCTCTGTTTCTGTTTCTTCCTCTGCAAATGCCATTGTGGAAAGACCTGCTGTAAGAGCAGCTGCCAGAAGCAGCGCTGTAATCTTTTTATATGCTTTCATATTTGTATTCCTCCTTTTCCTACTAATTCAATGTGGTTACTATGTTTATTCCTTATGTGGGTAATAATACATTAGAAATCCTTTCCCGTCAAATCGGAAAAAACGATACCTGGTTATCGGTTTTTCCGATAATCAGATATCATTACGTATACGTATATTTAGTCTCATTTTTTATTCACAGCCCAACTGCCCTGAACGCCTGTTCCAGATCATCTATGATGTCTTCCGGTGACTCAAGTCCAACACTAAATCGAATAAATCCCTTTCTGAATTTTTCCGGATATAACAGAATTCGTTCATCATAACTCGGCTGCGGGAAAATCAAGCTCTCATCATGCCCCAGCGAAACAGCAAAAGTGATTACCTTCAGCTTTGCGCAAAACCGCTCGACTGTTTTATCGTCCGCATTTACGCCAAAGGAAATCACACCTCCAAATCCGTTTTTCATCTGCCGCTTCGCCAGCTCGTGTCCCGGATTACTGGAAAGTCCCGGATATGAAACGAACGTGATATTTTCCCGCTGCTCCAGCCACTCGGCAATCTTCTGTGCGGAGTGGTTAATTCGCTCCATACGCATGGGGAACGTGACGGATCCCCGGAAGATCTGCCAGGCGTTGAACGGACTGATCACAGCCCCGACATTCACCTGCGCTTCATAGCGAATCCGATCCATCGTTTCCAGATCATTCGAGACAATCGCCCCTCCCTGTGCGTCACCATGGCCGTTGATAAACTTTGTAAGCGCGTCTACTACAAAATCTGCCCCAAGTTCCAACGGTTTTTGATTCAGAGGGGAAGCGAAGGTATTATCAACTGACAGAATTGCGCCATTTTCGTGAGCAAGCTTCGCAACCGCCGCTATATCAGTCACCCCTACGGTTGGATTGTCCGGCGTCTCGATGTGAACCAGCTTTGTTCCGGGAGTGATTGCTCTTTTTACCGCCTCCAGATCTGTCATGTCCACCATGACCGTTTCCACGCCGAATTTTTTATTGAACAGCTCATGGAACATCCGGTAGACAGCCATATAACTGACATTTGGATACACGACACGGTCTCCTGATTTCAAAAGCGTCCAGAACAGCGCGTGAAGTGCCCCGACTCCGCTTGCCAGCACGATCGCGTCATCTGCATTGTACAAAGCCGCGATTTTTTCCTCCAGCCAGTGCTGGTTGGCATTTCCGTTTCTCGAATACATCAGCAGGTCTGTCGAGGAATAATTGACCTGTGAAAGGTCATCCGGCAGTTTGTAGCTGTTCGCCATGTGCAAAGGTCTGCGGACAGCGCCGGTTCCCTCGTCGTAATCCGTTCCGGTGTGTACGGCCTGCGTGGAAATATCGTATCCTCTGAATCTGTTCTCTTTTTTTGCCATTTTGGAACCTCCTGCTGTTTTAAATCCCGAATATCCGCATTCAAACCCTTTCCGTCACAAAGCGAATGAATTCCTCCGTCTCCTCCAACGTGGCTGCGTGGGCGGTGTACATCTGATTTCCCATCTGGGCGACGTTCATCTCTGGCATCCGCTCGCACATCACAATCCGTTCGCCATATCGATCCAGGATCTCCTGATGGCTGTGCCGATAGGAAAAGCAGTCCCGCCGACTCGCGTAGACACAAAAATGATCTTCCCCGCGCTCCGGAAGCAGCCGCTGATTTGCGGACACCATGTCCGCCCAGATCTGGTATACGTCCGTGCTGTGCGCATAGTTCATCATATCCGGCGTATAGCCGCCCGCTGGACGCATATTCACCTCAAGCCCAACAAAATCGCCAACCTCACCCAGGCCCTTACGCGCTTTCGTCAGCCGGAAAAACTCCATATGTACAAAACGACTCTTAGCGCCAAAAGCCTTCACCGTAGCTCTCCCCAGAGTGCGCAGGGAATCCGGCATCTGGGCCGCCACATAATAGGCAAGATCCCGCTGTTCCAGCACGATGTCCATGATTGAAGGCGGCCATACAGTCATCGACTCAAAAAGAGGCGCACAGTCCGCGTCAGTGATTGCGTCATAAGAACAAATATCTCCTTCAATAAACTCCTCCATCACGTAAGGCACTTCCGGAAGACTGGCAAAAAAACTTTCCAGATCCTGCTCCCCATCCAGCCGCCAGGTGTCCGTCGCGCCCACACCGACATCCGGCTTCACGATTACAGGATAGCCGACCTCGCTAAGAAAGGCCTTCGCCGCCTCAATTGTCGTTACCTTATGACAGCGTGCGGTCGGCACCCCGGCCTCCTGATAATAAGCCTTCATCCCTGATTTGCTTTTGAATCGGCCGACCTCGTCCGCCTGGACACCGGTCGTGACGTGAAAATCCGTCCGCAGCCTCGCGTCCTGTTCCAGCCAGTATTCATTGTTGGACTCAATCCAGTCGATCTTCCCATATT
>JAJBVD010000024.1 GCA_020859985.1 Clostridiales bacterium | reverse complement strand
TATCGGAAAGACGGGTTCATTTCCAACATTCCGCTGTATCTTGCACGAAAAACAATCAGTACCACCGGCTAAGCCGGTGGTTTGATTTCCGCCCTATAAGGGCTCGTTCCCGGCACAAGGGTCTAAAGACCCATCGAATAGTTCGCCAGCCGCAACATCAGTTACTTGCTAAGCCCCCTGGGCTTATTTTTTATTGCTTTTGATTACCGGCTCACCCGTAAACGGGTCAATGTACCCTTTTATAGACATCTGATCATATTTCAAATCTTCTTTCAGCTGATTTCGAATATACTCTTCAATCTTTTTTGCATTTTTCCCTACAGTGTCTACATAATAACCTCTGCACCAGAAATACCTATTTCCATACTTATATTTGAGATTTGCATGCCGTTCAAATATCATAAGCGTGCTTTTACCTTTTAAGTACCCTACAAATTCTGATACACTCATCTTAGGCGGAATCTCTACTAACATATGCACATGATCTGGACATATCTCCGCTTCGATAATGTTTACCTCTTTGCGCTTACATAGCATACTTATAATATTGGCAATATCCTGCCTCAATTCACCATATATTATTTTCCTTCTAAATTTCGGTGCAAAGACGATATGGTACTTACAATTCCATGTAGTATGTGATAAAGTATTATTGTCCATTTGGACTACCTCCTTTGATTAATAAAACGGTTGGCGAACCTGTTTTTATTATATCAATGGAGGTTTTTTACACAACGCTGAAGCTATTCCAACCACCCGCATAGCAGGTGGTTTATTTGTTCTCCAAAGCTCCGTTTTTCGGAACGACGAAAAACTCCACAATGGAGAACAGGGCCATGCCCTAACAAAGAAACTCCTGTGATGTTTGTCCATCACAGGAGCCGCATATCATTTTGCGTTCATTCCATCCACATTTGATTTGCCGCTTGCATTCGCTCCGTATATTGCAGCAACCGGTAGTATTTTTTCTCCTCCTACATTCACTACCATCTCTGGAAAACTCCCTGTGCAAATATGAAACTGCGGTCAATTGCTCCGTGAATCGGCATGGTCTACCAGTTTTCTTTTTACTTCATAGATTTCCCCCTCGAATTTTCTTCAGTCTCCACAGGAGATAATCGCCCATCGCCACAACATCCTCTATCGTCAGATAATGCCCAATATTACAATCTGCCATAAGACGTGCAGACGGCGGAAATTCCTCATCAGCGAACCAGATATTGATCGTCAGTGGAATACGCGGCAGATACCAGAGCCGCACGCTTAAGTCTGCTGTACCCGGCATGGATTCTCCGCCTATTTTGCGGAAAATGCCAAGGAGTTCTGATTCCGAATAACCATTCACAAATTCAGCAAGCGCTGCGGAAATTGTATGGTCAAAATTTGTTCCGCGCACCAGACCATCCGGCATATCTCCAAAGGTACAAAGTTTTCCTGATAATTCTGCCCCATCTGCAAGGTTCAGGTAGTGAAGGATTGTCAGATAATGCCACGAATCCATTTCTTCCAAAATACCATAATCAGGATACGTAACCGTATAGCTTTTCTCCAGACTTTTCAGTCCGAACTGTTGGGTCACAAAATCATACGTAAGGCCGGCGTTTTCCGCAATTTTTTCCGGAATCTTTCCATCCAGCCTCTTCACGGCGTCCCGTCTCATATTCATGAACGCCTGATTATTTTCATCCATATTCATACAATAATTCCTCATATAATAAGTGTGCATCCAATAAAAAACGATGGTTATGCACTTACCCTTTCAGCCCGGTTATCCGGTGCCTGCTTTTGGATCTTTCAGCCTGAGGCATATGTCACATCCTGCTAACCACTGAATCACCCAAATAATCAATCTCTGTCCGGCAACAGAAAATGTTCAAGTCCTGCTTTTAGAAATGCATCTACTGTCTTCTGGATTGTCTGCCAGTCATTGCATTTGTTATAAAGCATCAGGCGGTTGATTGCCAGACACCCGTTGATCTGGAAAGTATAAATAGCTTCCGCTTCCTGAAAATTCAGATGGCTATGCGACATCAAATAAGAAATAAAATCCTCTTTCCCATAATTTCCCAGTGTATGGAGGAGTTTATCCGTAATGCTATCGTCCGTGAACAGAACCCGGTAACGGTCGTCACAGTGCATTCTCTGGCAGAACGGATAGGTTTTACATTCCCCTCCTCCACACATCACATGCTCAATGGTTCCAGTCGTATTCTCCAGTATTTCCTGTAAAAGCTGATCGAGGACATCCTCCAGATCCAGATAGTGAAGGTAGAAGGTGCCGCGGTTAATATCCGCCTTTTTGCATACTTCTGTCACGGAAATTTTCCTAAAGGGCTTTTGTTCCATCAGTGTTAATAATGCGTCACAAATGGCCATTTTGGTATATCGCGTCCGCCGATCCAGCTTTTCTTTTCTATCTTCCTTTTTCATCCCAAACCTCATTTCTGATCAATTTTCAAAATCTGTTCAGAATCCGTACAGATTCAAAAATCTGGCGATTGCATTTCCCACGGGTATTATTATAATCAGAAATATCAAGTGAATCAACAGGCTGTTCATTATTTTTCTGCCCGATGAAGAAATCATTGAAAGGATGGGAATCTGATTATGAAAATAGCTGTTTGTGGTAAAGGCGGCAGTGGTAAAAGTACATTTACGGCACTTCTTGCAAAGGAATTTGCCTCCAGAGGCATAAAAGTTCTGGTGGTTGACAGCGACGAGAGCAACTATGGTCTTCATCTACAGCTTGGACTACCACTCCCGGAAAGCCTCACAGATTACATGGGCGGCAAAGGAAAGGTCATGGAATATCTGGCAGGAGGACCCCAGAATATGCCTGCGCTGTTTCACGGAGATTTCAGGATAAGCGATATTCCAACCGCATATTATTCTGAAAAAAATGGTATTCGACTCATGACGCCCGGCAAGATCCAGCAGGCTAATGAAGCCTGTGCCTGCGCTTTTGCCGCTATCCTTGGTCAGTTTCTGGAAGTGCTTCATCTTGAGAAAGATGAGATTGTCATCATGGATATGGAAGCAGGAACAGAACATTTTGGTCGGGGTACCGATAATGCAGCCGACATCATTGTCATGGTTGTTGATCCTTCCATGGAATCCCTGAAGTTGAGCGGCAGAGTCGCTGAAATGAGCCGCAGCATTGATAAAAACCCTGCTTTGTTCTGAACAAAGTAACACCGGAATTTGAAGCTATTATGAAAGAAACTGTTTCCTCTAATGGGGAGATTCTGGCGGTGCTTTCAGCAGACAGTGCGATTCAAAAAGCTGGAATCATGGGGCAGGAGTTTAACATCAGCAGTCCGCAGATTCAGAAAGCTGCGAACCGGCTACTCACCCTGCAAGACTAATTAAAAAGCTGAAAAAACTGCTATAGAAACATTGTTGGGCAAAGGAGAATAGAATGTGCCTGTCAACCGTTTATAAAAATGAGGAAGATTCGGTAAATATTTGCATGAAAAATGTTCAGGAAGTTAAATGTGATAAGGACAGCGTAACGATAGTTGACATCTTTGGTCAGGAAATGAAGCTCCTCGGTTATCTCAGTTACGCAAACTTTGACAAGGGAAAGGTGATTGTTTGTGAGGAACAGTGTTGACATCGAAAGTATAAAACGAACAGTCATTTTCCTCCGCTATGCAGCCGAACATAATTCGACTCATGCGGAGGAACTGGCGGAACTTCTGCGAACCTCCTGCCGTTAGGGCTATTTTTTCACAGCCCCCTAACATGACTCGCCTATTAATTTGCCCATTAATTTGCCCATTAATTCGCCCATTGATTCGCCCATTCGACTATGGGCGAATCCTTCACCTTCTATTTC
>JAJBVD010000081.1 GCA_020859985.1 Clostridiales bacterium | reverse complement strand
GGAGCGGAATTGAAAGAGAAGGTGAAAGCGAATAAAGCGGTAGCACAGGAAAATCAGCAGATTGAGGCCGCGCTGAATGGTGAGCCAAATGAAGAAGCTGAACCGGAACATACCGCAGGTGCGTACATGATTCCTGATAATCAAGACAGGGCAAAGCAGACGCTGGTAGCCCGGCTGCAGGAAGTACGCCTTGATGAAGAACAGTCGGATATCATCAATGAAGCAATTCTTGCGGGACTGGATGAAAAGCAGCTGCTTGCAATGCTGATGGAAGGAATGACGGCGGAGAAGATGCGGAAGATGTATGAGATTTTTCTTTCGCTGAGAGCAGGAGAATAGTGTTATTTCGGAGTTTATTGAGCATTGTTCTTTATTTGTCCGTGGAAGATTCAGGGAAAATATGATAGTATTGGTGAATCTTGAAAAGGGCGATAGACAGTTAAATTACGGAAGAAAAGTAACGTATCCCGTTTTTGTTATTATTTGTGCCGCAGGCGTCAGCGGCCTGGAATGGAGCTTAATTATGGAAGAGTTACACAATCACACGGAGAATGCTGAAAAATTTAAAGGCGCTCTTGATGCGGATGCGCTTATATATCAACACCGTGACGAGAAAAGTGGAAAGGAACAGATGGAAAGTCTGCATGGGAAATACAGACGGGAGTTCTTTAAACAGTATTACCTGAAAAGAATTCTGATCATTGCAGTGGTTCTTCTGTTTGGCGCTATTCTCTTATACAATGTTGTGACTACGAAAAGTTATGCGCTGAGTATCCTGGCTGTGAACGCTTCCGGTGATGTCAACGAAGAAGAGGAGCAGGAATATTTCGAGAAATTTCTGGAACAAAATGACATTAACACTTCAAAAAATGAGGTGTATTTAAATCGTTCCCTGAATGTAGATGTTAATTCCGAGGATTCCGCGAATACCAGCAACGTACAGACCATAGTAAACATGTTTACGAGGCAGGGCGTTGATTTATTTCTGTCTGACAGCGATTTTTATCTATTGATGGCGGAGAGAAGTTATTTCAGGAATCTGGAAGATTATCTGACAGAAGAGGAGATTGCTTCTGTTTCTAGGGAAGATCTTGTATATGTCTCGCTTCTGGAGACAGAGAAGGAGAGTGAAGAAGACGGGACTGACGATTCGGAGGCGAATTCAGGAGAAACAATTCTCGCTGGGATTCGTCTTTCACCTGATGATGGTTGGCTGGCCGACAGAGGCTGGTACGAAGATGGGATGGATATAATCGTTGGCCTTCCTGTGAGTGTTACCAATAAGGAACTGGCAGTCAGTCTTTTGAGAGAAGTGCTGGACATCCGGTGAAAGAAGAGATGTATCATATATTGTAAATATAATCAAAAGTTCATGAAACTTAAAAAATGATAAAATCATAGTGGAAAATATTGACCGGATTCAAAAGAAGTGCTATATAGCACACTGGAAACAGAGCAAATGTAGTGCCAGAACATGATATGTGCTGGCAAAAGCAGTTTTTCCTGAAAGGGGTGTAATTATGTCAGTTTATTGCAACAATTGTGGAGCAGCTGTGGATGAGAGCTCAAATTACTGCCCGAAATGCGGCGCATCTATTTATGGCAGTGCAGATGCGGCAAGAAAAAACGGGACAGAAGCCGTTCATTCCAGCTGGTCAAATACCGCAAAGACTGCGGCAGCGGTCGGGGGAGCTGTGTTGGGAGCTTCGGCGTTGTCCAACCTTGCCCGGAGGATGACTCACAGAAGACGTCCGCCTTATATGCCGCCGATGGGTGGTCCGCCGCCGATGGGTGGTCCCGGAGGCCCGGGAATGAGAAGACGCGGCGGTGGATTCTGATACAGACTTTACGATATGCCAGGCAGTGCCGGACGGACAGGGTGCGGATACGTCCATGTCCCATCAGATGATAAAAACAAAGAATATTAAAACAGCAGGAGGTATTCCGATATGGGTACATTACGTGAAGTAAAAAAGAAAATGAAACATGATAAAGAGTTTCGCAAAACACTGGTCCGCAGTGCGAAAGACGAAATCATGATCGATGTGGATGGTGATGGAATTGCGGATGTTGCATTGATGGATTCCACTGGTGATGGAGATATTGATACACTTGCAGTGGATCTGACTGGTGATGGGGAGTTCAATCTGTATTTCCATGATTCGGATGACGACGGTTTACCGGATATGGTTCTTCTCGATGAGGACGGAGATGGAATCATTGAGGAGGCTTATATCGGGGAAGAGATTGAAGCACGGATGATGGAAGCCGCAGACGCGGTTCTGACCATGATGGCAATCGGAGATTATGTGGCTGAGACACTGGATCAGGAGCTGGAGGAACTTCAGAACCTGCTGGAGGAAGCCAGAAAAGAATTAAAAGCATAGGGATACTTCACATATAGCAGACGATCGAAAAAGTCGGAGAACCAGAAAAGAACATTGGCTCTCTGACTTTTTTATATGCGCGGGGTCGGCCAGGGTGTTTTGCGGTTTATGCTGCCCTTCCCCGCGCTGTCGAGCAGGAGCGACAAGTCGTTTCCTGCTCGGTGAAAGAGGATGAGAAAAAGGAGGGCGCCCGACAGTCCCCAGAGCTGCCAGGCACGAGTTATGAATTGATATTGGAATGAATCCAATATTTAAACTATTCTTAACAGAAAAATTTTATGCAAATATGGCCAAAACCTAAATAATCTGGTACGCCTATAAAAATATTATCAACAGAAAAGGAAAAAATCAAAGAAGAACAGCATTGGTTGACTTGCAACATTCAGTATGGATGTTCAGTCTGGGAACAGAACATTCGCAAAGACCAGATGGAGTTGCATATTTTGAACAATCTCAAGGAAATGTCCGTTGAAAGAATGAATTCACCTATGCAAATCAGATGTTTACAGGTTTTATCAGCGGAAGAATTGTAGATTCTCTGGTCATTGGTGTGATCTGTTTTGTGGGAATGCTGATTCTGGGAATTCCGAATCCGGTGCTTATCAGTGTCATAGTAGGAGTTACGAATGTGATCCCATTCTTTGGACCATATATAGGCGCGATTCCTTCTTTTCTTCTGATACTGGCAGTAAATCCTGTGAAAGCTATCGTATTCCTTATTTTTATATTGATCCTGCAGCAGTTTGATGGAAATGTGCTGGGGCCTCGGATACTGGGAAATGTGACCGGCCTTTCCAGCTTCTGGGTATTGTTTTCCATCCTTCTTTTTGGTGGATTATTTGGTTTTGTCGGGATGATCATAGGCGTGCCTGTTTTCGCGGTTATATATGACATCATCCGCAAGCTGGTCAATAATGGTGTTGTCTGGCATGAAATGAAGGAAATGAAACACCCTGATCCGCAGCAGCGGATATAAATATTCTTTTTTGAGACGCCGGGGTTCCTGTTGGATTTCCGGCGTCTCCTGGATGAGCAGGAGGTGAAAACACTTTCACTACTCATCTGTACGGGGAAAGAGAGGGAGGCCTGACAGCATCATTTGAGGCTGTCAGGCACAAAGTATGAAAAAGAATATTGGAAAAATCCAATATCTAAAGAACTTATATCATATTTTTTGGGCGAAAATATGTCAGATTTCTAAATTGTCTGGGATATTAATGAAGTTTTTATAGCTGGGAAAAGAATTCATGAAATTATCATTAAAAATAATCCTCTTTTATTGACTGACGGAAATGATTGTGCTATCGTCCGTGTATCAAAATTACAGCAGTGTATGAGAACATAAATATTGGTAATGGAATGACAGCATGGAAAGAAGATGGCAGACGATGAAAAAAAGAACAATAAAATGTATTGCAGTTGCTGTCGGCGCAGCTACAGGAGCAGCAGCAGTGAAAACAGTCCGCAATACCCTGAATAATTTGGCAGACATCGCGATGAACAGGAATTTGACGGAAAATAATGAGCAGATTCTTTTTTCAATGGCCAAACCAGCTTCGGCCAAAGAACTGGAAATGAATAACAGGAGAACACTTGCCGCGGAACAGCTGCGAAAAAGTGAATACAGCACAGTGACAATTTTTTCTTATGATGGAATCCGCCTGATCGGGCATCTTCATCTTGTAGAAAACCCCAGGAGAACAATCATTGCGGTTCATGGATGGAGATCCTCCTGGGATAATGACTTTGGTGTGGCTGCAGATTTCCTATATTCAAATGAATGTAATGTTCTTTATATTGAACAGCGTGCGCATGGGGCAAGTGAAGGGAATTATATTGGTTTTGGACTGTTGGAACGATATGACGTTCTGGCGTGGATTGAGTGGATGAACGAGCAGGAGTTTTCTCATCTCCCTGTGTATCTTTTTGGAATGTCCATGGGTGCTGCAACAGTGCTGATGGCAGCAGGTGAACATATTCCTGATAATATTCATGGTGTGATTGCGGATTCTGGTTATACTTCGCCGCGTGATGAGTGGAAATATCTGGCGGAAAACGGTTTGCATTATAATTACAGAGTGATGGAGAAATATCTGGACAACAGGGCTATGGAACGGACTGGCTTCCTTCCGGATGAATATTCCAGTACAGAAGCAATGCAGGAATGCAAGATACCTGTGCTGTTTATACATGGGACGGAGGATTCTTTTGTGCCGATTGAGATGACTTTTGAAAATTATAAAGCATGTGCAGAACCCAAATGTCTGCTTGTTGTTCCGGGGGCCGGTCATTGCCAGAGCTACCTTATAGCTCAGAAAAGATATGAGAAAGAACTTCTGCAATTCTGGCAGGAATTTGATAAGGCGAATCCGGAATCATGATTTCCTGCTTATCTGTTGTCTCTAAAGGGCAGTATAAGGATTATTGTAACGAATGCATCGAACAGAGATTCTACGATCAGGGAGACTCCGGTGAATTTCCATAACGGCTGCACAGATGGAAAAGGTTTTGCCAGTATAAATATCGCAAAGACGATAGTAAGCAGTGCGCTTGGAAGAAAAAGAAGGCCTTTTATCGGCCTTTTTTTCGTTCCTGTACATTTTGAATCTGTATGAAAAAAGCTGAATAATGCACAGGGGCGGACGGGAATGGTTCGCACCACACATTTTTTGGAATTAAGGAGTGTTTTAGTTGCCTGAGTATTAACCGTATTGACGATAGAATAAAAAATCCCGCCCGTCCTGCACACAAGATAGAGGGGAAGGGGATCACCCTCTATCTGAAACGATTATAAAGAAAAAATGCAGGAGACATCATTGGTCATAACAGAGAAAATGTTCAAAAATTAGGCATTTTAATGAAATTGGTGTATTTTTAGGCAAAAGGGAAGATTTGTTAATTGCATTTGTATAGATAATCCTGTATCCTTTTTCTGCAAAATTGGATAGAAAAAAGAAAAGGAGGGTGTTGTAATGAAGGAAGTAAAATCCCCTAAAAAGCCATTGATTTTTTATTATGTAATTGCTTTGGTTGCCTTATTTCTGTTGAATTCTCTGCTTGTACCGTATCTTGCAAGCCGGCAGATCAAGGAAGTAGATTACGGGACTTTTATGCAGATGACGGAAGATGGAGAGATAGGAGAAGTCGAGATTTCTGACAATGAGATTCTGTTTACAAATAAGGATGGCGATACGGTATACAAGACAGGCGTTATGGCTGATGAAGGGCTTGTAGAACGGCTTTATGCATCCGGAGCGACGTTCTCAAGTGAGATTGTGGAGGAAATGTCTCCGCTCCTGAGCTTTTTCCTGTACTGGATTCTCCCAATACTGATTTTTATTGGAATCGGGCAGCTTTTGTCGAGAAAATTGACAAAAAATTATTCGGGCGGCGGTAATTCGATGATGTTCAATCTCGGAAAAAGCAGCGCGAAGGTGTATGTACAATCCGCAGATGGTATAAAATTTACAGATGTTGCGGGGGAGGATGAAGCAAAAGAGAACCTGACTGAGATCGTGGATTATCTGCACAATCCGGATAAATATAAGGAAATCGGTGCTTCCATGCCCAAGGGTGTACTGCTTGTAGGCCCTCCGGGTACCGGTAAGACGATGTTGGCGAAAGCGGTTGCAGGTGAGGCAAACGTACCGTTCTTTTCCATGTCAGGTTCGGAGTTTGTAGAAATGTTTGTAGGTATGGGCGCGTCAAAGGTTCGCGACCTTTTTAAACAGGCAAAGGAAAAAGCTCCATGCATCGTTTTCATTGATGAGATTGATGCGATCGGAAAGAAGCGCGACGGCCAGTTCAGCAGCAATGATGAACGTGAGCAGACTCTGAACCAGCTGTTGACGGAGATGGACGGATTTGAGGGGAATAATGGTGTGATTATTCTTGCAGCAACGAACCGTCCGGATTCTCTTGATCCGGCACTGACCAGACCGGGGCGGTTTGACCGCAGAGTGCCGGTTGAACTTCCTGATCTGCAGGGCAGGGAAGAAATCCTGAAGGTGCACGCAAAGAAGATAAAAATAGCGGATAATGTAGATTTTGAAAAAGTGGCGAGAATGGCTTCTGGTGCTTCTGGTGCGGAACTTGCAAACATAGTCAATGAGGCGGCTTTGCGGGCTGTACGGGATGGCAGGAGCTGCGCGACACAGGCAGATATGGAAGAGAGTATTGAAGTGGTAGTTGCCGGCTATCAGAAAAAGAACGCAATCCTGACAGCGAAAGAAAAAATGGTTGTATCCTATCACGAGATTGGACATGCACTGGTGGCCGCAAAGCAGACGAATTCCGCTCCGGTTACCAAAATCACAATCATTCCGCGCACATCGGGCGCTTTAGGCTATACGATGCAGGTTGACGAAGGCAATCATTATCTGATGAGCAAAGAGGAGATTGAAAATAAGATTGCTACGCTGACTGGTGGACGTGCCGCAGAGGAAGTGATTTTTGGAACGGTTACAACCGGGGCTTCCAATGATATTGAGCAGGCGACAAAGCTTGCCCGTGCAATGATCACGCAGTATGGTATGAGTGAGAAATTTGATATGGTGGCAATGGAGACGGTTACCAATCAGTATCTTGGCGGAGATACCTCTCTTGCCTGCTCGGCGGTAACACAGGCGCAAATTGATAAAGATGTGGTAGAACTGGTAAAGCAGCAGCATGAAAAAGCGGCGCAGATCCTGATTGAGAACCGCGCAAAGCTTGATGAACTGGCGCAGTACCTGTACCAGAAAGAAACGATCACGGGTGATGAATTTATGCAGATACTGAACGCCTGAAGATGCGGAGCCGGATTGAAAAATCCGGCTCTGTCTGACCATTTATGCGCAGGGCTGCATAAGGAGTTTTCCGGCTGAGGCCGGATGCTGTCTACGCTTCGCTTCGGTCGTTGCTAAACGTGTGCCACTGGCACACAGCAACCTCGCAGCGGATAGGGGAGAGAAGCGTCCCCCTATCCGATATAATAAGGAGATTGAGGAATGGAAAATGACGTATCACGGATTATTGTAGAAACAATGGTGAAAAAAGCATTGAAGGATATGCAGGATTCGCCGGAGCGCACGACCCGGAACCTTGTGGACATGGCTTTGCATTTTTCGGAAGGAAGATTTCAGCGTTCTTTTTTTTCAACTGCCCAGACGATGCTGGAGAACGAAAAAAGCTCTTATTATGGGCTGATCAAGGATATTGCCACGCATGTGGACAAAGAAAAACTTTTTCGCTTTGGTATGAATATAGGATATAATAGCTGTACCATTGGAGCCAGACGGATAAGGGAAGAAGAAACATGCGGTTACAATATTCCATGGACGATTGGACTGGAGCTTGATCCGCAGCGTATGATTGACAATCTGTCAAGTTACCATTCGGTGATCACACAGGGGGAAGAACTGGGCATTTATACATGGATGCTGTTTGCGCGCGGACAGATGCCGGAATGCGTTTCTTTAATGGATGCGCATCCGGATGATGCATTTATCCTGTTTTGCGAACCGGATGATGTTTCACTGGCGTTTATTGACAGCGCTTCGATGGTCGATCATTTGATGCTGGCTGTCCGTTATGAAGAAAACCGTGCCGATCTTTTTGATGAACTGAGAAGTAGAAAACTGCTATACTCGGCATACCGATATTATACTGACAAAGATGTGAACGAAATACTCAGCGGTGATTTTTTCAGTGGTGTCCAGCAGGTGCATCCGGCTTTTGCTGCACTGATTGCAAATCCGAATTGTTCAGAGCCGGTGAAAGAAAAGGTGAATGCCTATGTGGAGACGGTACGAAAGGAACAGACATTTGAAACGGTAGCCTGGGAACTGGGTTATGATAATGGTCGGATTGACAGCATCATATCTGACGAGGAGGCTTTGACATTTTTTAATAATACCGGATGCCTGTATGCACCTCCGGCTGCAGAGGATGCGGATGCCATGAATCTGTTCCATAATGATCTGAAGCAGATTCTGGAGAGGGCATTTCCTAAGAAAAATCGTTTGTAATTCTGTTTGTGATATATAGATTACAGTGCACCGGGCAGAACACCTTTGCGTTTGGGTTATTCTACCCGGATTGCATTTGGATAAATCTTTGCAAGGGATTCATCATCATACCAGGAATCCATAAGTTGCTGCCAGCTTTGCGTCGCTTCTATCCCTTCAAGCCGTTCATTACTGCGCATAAGCGCTGCGGATGAAACAGCACCATCGCAAAGGAGAAAAAGGATCAGGCACCATGTCAGAAATTTTCCTGCACGCTTTGGAAATTTTTCAATCCATCGGGAAATCGGCGGATAGAGTACCCGAATCCAGAGAACTGCGGCAAAGCCCCAGAAAAAGCAGTATAGCAGATTGATTCTGCCGCCAAGATTGAAAGGGAGTTTGCTGTAATCCCAGAATACTGTACCAAACACCATTTCAGAAATGACGCTGCACAGGTATTCGTAAACACCGCCCAATACCGTACCGGCGACAAACAGGAAACTGTCGGAGCGTTCCTTATAACGATACAAAAGCGCAGTGGCTGCCGCTATCGCAAAGCCCCAGATAATGCTAAACTGTCCCCATACCAGGCTGGTGCGGCTCATCCAGACTCCCTGGGTGGCACGGCAAAAAAAGATCTCAAAAATATCTCCGAGCACTCCCCCGATGATGAACATCCATACCAGCTTATAGGGAGAGCACCCCGGAGCAAATACGGTAGAATCAGCCGGTGGATTTGCTTTGACTGTTTTCTTCAGAGGATAGGCTTTCTCAATTCTGTGGTTTACATGATGATACAGAATTTTTCCCAGCGTCCGGCTCATGGAAGCAAAATAGCTGTCAATTAATTTCCAACGATTTGCATACCGGCTTTTCCCATAAATTACAATTAAAGTGGCCAGAATATCCAAAAGGAAAGCAATGACACAAATCCAGACTACCAGTGTATCAATAAATTCCGGGAGCAGACGGAACAGGGCGATAATTAGCTCATTGCCCCATAACATGCAGACAGTACCGAGCGCACCCCATGCGAGCGATACCGGAAGGCAGACATGGCCGTCAAGATTCCATTTTACATGGGAATAATCCCACCAGCGTTCGTGATAGGCAAGTTCTATGAAATGACCGCCCGTCCATTCGATTACGGCGGCTATCACTGTGGAAGCGCAGAACAGCCAGAAAGGAGTCAGTTCCTGCCCAATCACGGTAATCAGCACCATTGTGATACCATAGCTGATGCACAAGGGTGCATTGATCACGCCCCGGTTTGTAAATTTTTTCTTTTTTATAGCGGCGATTACAGTTTCCAGAACCCACCCCAGAAAGGAATAGATAAAAAACAGCCATGTGAGTTCATACCCATTATAGATCATACACTTTTGTCCTCAACATCATACCGCCCTTTATGGAGCGGTATGATGTGTTCCTCTTTAGATGAAACAGATTATCGTTTTCTTTCTGATTTCATTTTGCTCTTAGGATTTGCTTCCCAAATCTCGTCTGCAGTAATTTTCCAGGTGTTCGCATACGGTGTGGTTTTATCGCAGAGATCATCGACAGCTTCCGGACTCTGATAATCCGTGTTGACTGCACCGGTCTCTTTTACCATCGACCGCAGGCATTCCGGATTCTCTAGCATCGGGCAGGGGCGCATCATGTTATCATTGAACGGCTGATTGTCATGATAGGCCTTAAAGAGCGGACTCTGGAGCGCATCTTTCAGGGAGGTATCCTTGATATTGCAGTTTGAGTAATGAATGAAAACGCATGGTTCTACATCCCCTTTTGCGTTTATATGCAGATAATATCGCCCGCCGGCAATACAGCCGTGAACATATTCCGCGTCATTCTGGAAATCAAGCGTGAAGATCGATTTTGTGCTGCGAAAAGTTCTGATCTGTTCACACATTTTTTTCCGCTGTTCCGGTGTCGGTAAAAGCTCCGTGGACGCATCGTTTCCAACCGGCATATAATGGAAAAACCATGCAAAGAGTGCGCCGCAGTCGACCAGTTTGTCAAAATATTCTTCGCTGCTTACACTGTCCACATTCGCGGAGGTATAGCAGGTAGAGACACCGAAAGGCAGGCCGCGGTCTTTTAGAAGCTTCATGGAATGCATTACCTTCTGATAAATGCCTTTGCCTCGCCGTCCGTCATTTGCTTCTTCCGAGCCTTCCAGACTAAATGCCGGGACAAAGTTCTTTACACGCAGAATCTCATCACAGAATTCTTCATCGAAGAGCGTACCGTTTGTAAAAGCCAGGAACTCGCAGTCCGGATGCATCTCGCAGAGTTTAATGATGTCTTTCTTGCGTACGGTTGGCTCGCCGCCCGTGTATATGTACATATAGACGCCGATTTCTTTTCCTTGACGGATAATGGAATCAATCTCATCCAGAGTCAGATTCAGCTGATGACCATATTCCGCGGCCCAGCAGCCGGTACACTTCAGATTGCAGGCACTGGTCGGGTCCAGTAAGATTGCCCAGGGAGAATTGCAGTTATGCTCCTTTGCAAAATTTTCCTGAATCGCGCTTCCTTTCAGACTGGCATTGATGATAAAGTTTTCAAAAAACACTTTTCTCACGCCAGGGTCCAGTTCGTACAGACGCAGAATTAGTTTATACCAGTTATTGTCTTTATCCTGAATTACTTTTCGAACAGCGTCTCTTTGGGTTGTATACCAGCCGTCAGGTGAGTACTTATCTACCAGAGCCATAAGCTTCGGAAGATTCGTTTCCGGATCTTTTTCCACATAGCCAAGTCCCTGTTTTACAATGGATTCCATGGCTGCCGTTTTTGCTTTTTCTGTCAATTTCATAGTTCTTTTCTCCTTTGTTATTTTTATAGTAACTGCTCAGTTTCCTTACAGCTACTTTATACTTACTTCCCTGTGTTACCTGACTGTTATATGCAGCTATGCGTAACTGTTCAGTAAGGCGTTCCCTGGTCATGCTTACTTAGCTGATAAACGGTCTGAAAAACAATCCAGAATTTTCACCGCATAAATCGCAACGCACAGGTTCAGAAGCCCATCAAAAAGAAATGCGAATCCTGTGAAGACCATTGTGTACCCTGCGCCATCATATGGATTGACAACCAGAATCATTCCAAATACACCTGTTATCACTGCAGCCAGAAAAATCCGCCACCACGGATTCAAACCGAATTTTTTCGCGTCTATGGACATCTGAATCCGGAACAGAGCGTCTGCCAGGAGTATCAGTCCAAGAATTGAAAACAGAAGTCTGGAGTAGGTCTCTCCCCGAATTAAAATCAGCAGCCCTACTGTCGCCAGCAGGATTCCGAAAGCAAAATCGTATTGAAATGCAAGACAATAAAGATCTTTTGAAAAATATCCAATTATCTTTATGATCCCATCAGCAATAAATATAAGCCCTAATGCTGTGCAGAGATAATGAATCGGGTATACGGGGTTTATGAGCAGTGAAATGCCGAGAACACAGGTGATAAGCGCGATAATAATATATCCGGTACGCGCTATTTTCAGGGTTCTCAACGAATCCATATTACAATCCTCCTTTCGACAGCATTTTAATCGGACAGCAGATGAAAAAAAACAGACAAAAAGGCGGTATTGTCCATTTTTTCGACAATACCGCCTTTTTGACTAAATGGTTGCTCTTAGTGTTCTACTTCATCATATACGGCAACAGCGGTTCCCTGAATGATGGTCTTTAGCATAGAAACGAACTGATCCGGGGGAAGGCAGTTTTTCTCAAGAAGCCATTGTTTTAACGCACACAGGATTCCGCCCGACAGAAAATTAATACACATAGGATGGATATCCTCCTTTCCCACCAGTGTCTTTACACGTTCGTAAATAAAAGGGTATAAAAACTCCTGAAAATGTTCTGAAAAGGAGTTCTGACCTTCAATTTTGAAAATTTTCCGATAAAAACTGCGATTTTCATACAGATAGGTGCAGAGAGCTTTCAAAAGCTCCCAGTTAGCGATGGGCTGATCCTTGGCGAGTTCAATATAGTCAGAATCAAAAATCCAGTTGACGAGATCATACTTGTCTTTAAAATGGTAGTAGAAGCTGTTGCGGTTCATATTACATTTATCACAGATCTGGGAAATGGTGATTTTATCAAAAGGCACTTCTTCTATAAGCTCCCACATTGCGTTTTTAAGCATATTCTTTGTAAAATCGGAATTTGGCATAGTTGATCTCTCCCTTTTTAAAAGCAGGTAACAATATGCGGTCGGGAAACGCGGGCAAATGGAACAGGCCATTGCCTGCATTTGTGCGCATGATAACACAAATCAGAAAAGGGCGCAATCAGATATTTTATCTGCTGGCGCTCTGGCAGAATTACGCAGTATTTTGCTGACACATTCGGAATTTTAGCAATTTTGAAAAAATGTCCATTGAATGTAATGATTTCAAAGGTTAGGATGGAATCAGATTTTTCTGAGCAGGCGCATTCATTTTTATGGAACAGCGAGGAGAATATTCCATGCTTAATGACAGAATCAACCTTTTGGTGACATTTGATGAGAAGATGATTCGCCCATTTGAGACCATGCTTTATTCTATGATTGTGAATAATCCGGGGGAAGAATTTTCAGTATGGTTAATGCATAGCGGATTAACAGAGGAACAGCTTTGGCTTTTAAACGAGTACTGCATTCGGATGCATGTCAGATTTTCAGATATTTATATGGATAAAGCTTATTTTGAAAAAGCACCGGTTATGCAGCAGTATCCGCAGGAGATGTACTACCGTCTGCTGGCATCCTGCTTTTTGCCGGAGGATATCAGGCGTATTCTTTATCTTGATCCGGATATTCTGATTTTGAATCCTATTAACCCTTTATGGAATCTGAACCTGGAAAATCATACATTCGCGGCGGCCTTTCATAGTGGTGTGCTTGAATTTGTCCATGGCATTAATCGAATTCGTCTGGAAACGGATCAGGACTACTTCAATACAGGCGTCATTTTAATGGATATGGACAGTGCACGGAAAGTCGTAAAAAAAGAGGCGG
The DNA here is from genome assembly GCA_020859985.1 of Clostridiales bacterium. Classification (GTDB taxonomy): domain Bacteria; phylum Bacillota; class Clostridia; order Lachnospirales; family Lachnospiraceae; genus Choladousia. The sequence goes on along the minus strand of JAJBVD010000081.1, from coordinate 16,987 downwards.
TTTTTTCATATGTGAAAGAGCATTCCTTAGAGCTGATGCTTCCGGATCAGGATATATTTAATGCATTGTATAGCAATGAAACTTATGCGCTGGATGATCGAATCTGGAATTATGACGCCAGACGCTATGCACAGTATATGATGAAAAACTCTTCGGAATATAATATGGACTGGGTGATGCAGAATACTGCAGTACTTCATTTTTGCGGGAAAAACAAGCCATGGAGAAAAAGCTATTCCGGAAGATTTTCAGCATTGTATAAACACTATTGGAATCGTGCAGGGCAGATTTGCTTAAAATAAAAAATACGACAATTTTCGTGATTTATCTATATTTTTAGCAATTCCGCGAAATTGCCCATTGATTGTGCCTGATTTGACAGATAGGATAAATATACATTGCGATGCTGCTCGTAAGGCGGATATCTGGATTTATTATCAACGCTAATGGCTGTAAAACGACAGGGAGTGGTCAGATATGGGAATAAAAATTAATTTTCCGAAAAAATTAATCGTAGTGGTTATTGCTGTAATCATTATTATTGTTGTTGGTTTTTATGCACGGGAGAACCTGTGCCTGAAAAAAACAGAGATCGCGAAGCTGTGCATTGCAGGCATTTGCTGCGCATTTCTTATAATGGTTACCTGTAAAACGGTTTTAAAATATTTCTGAATCCTGGCCGAAGCGAACAGAAAACAAAAGGAGCGGCATTGCCGCCAGAACGTCACCTTTCGGAAGATGTTAGAAAAAGGGGAGAATATTCGCGTATGTTGATCGGCGGAAATAAGGAAAAGGTGATTGCCAATATGAAGTCGGCCGCAGAGCGGGGCGACCTAAACTGTAAGGTGGAGACAGACGATCCCGTTTTATCAGAAGAAGAACGGGAAATGCTCATCCGTCATTATCTGGAGAATTATAAAACTTTTCGATATCGTTTCTGCAATATCTGTGCGCGGGCATTGACGGATACGGCTACCAGATACCTGAACCGAAAAACCAGAATTGAAGGTCTGGAGAATCTGAAAAAGATTCACGGAGGAGCGATTGTTACCAGCAATCATTTTAGCCCACTGGACAATACGGCTGTACGGAAAGCAATGAACCGTGGAGGCTACAGAAGGCTTTTTATGGTTAGTCAGGAGACGAATCTGGCCATGAAAGGATGGATTGGATTTCTGATGAATCACGAAGATATCATTCCTCTGGTAAAAAATCCTGATTATCTGCGCAAATACTTTGGCCCTATGATCCGGGAGCGTCTGAAACAGGGGCATGCAATACTGATTTACCCGGAGCAGGAGATGTGGTTTCATTATCGGAAGCCACGACCGCCAAAACGGGGCGCTTATTATTACGCAGCAGTCAATCAGGTTCCTGTCATTTCCTGCTTTGTGGAAATCCGGGATTTGCCGGGCAAAGAAAATGAAGAATTTCATAAAACCCGGTATGTAATGCATATTCTCAAACCCATTTATCCGGACCCTGAGAAAAATGCGCAGGAGAATAGCCGGGAAATGATGCAGAAGGATTATCAGCAGAAGGTGGCCGCTTACGAACAGGCCTATGGGAAAAAGCTGACATATGATTTTGAAGCAGATGATATTGCGGGCTGGATTTCTCCAAAAGAAGGATGAACGCAGAATATATATGCGCCCCGGATATATGCTTCGATTTTCGCAAAGAACCGAGGCATATGACACGGGGCACGGAAGCTTATTCTGCAGAAGCGTAACTGTTTAGTGCTTTCACAGTTATGCAGAAGCTTTCTTTGGCAGGAATTTTGCCAGAACATCGAATACGGCTTCAATGATCAGTGAAACTGCAACGAACTTCCAAAGAACAATGGTGGTGGAAAATGGATTACTGAGAATGATCACTGCGCAGATGAGTGTGACAGCTGCGCTGATTGTATTCCATTTCCACGGCTGCATTTTCAGACGCAGCATATTCATGGCGGTTTCCACTTTAGTAACTCCAGAGACCAGCATCCCTATCCCATATAAAATGGTAAGTGCCGGGAATGTAGCAATAAACCAGTCCTGATTCAGGACACAGAACAGACCGCCAATGATTTCCAGAAAACCTTTGGAAAGAGAACCGTTTGCCGTTCCCTCTGCCGGACTGCTTCGGAACCAGGAGATCAGCTGTGCAACACCTGCAATCACCAGTAAAATGCCCAGAATGGTAATAATTCCTGTTGTGAAACCGACCGGCTTCATAAAAAGTATAATCCCGATCAGTATCTCACCAAAAATCAGCACCATGCCGTTGGTTTTTTCTTGTAGTGCTTTCATGTTTTCGCCCTCCTCATACAATGTAAAATGCTTGACTGGATCGTTACGGGTTATTATAATAAACATATGTATATTTTGCAACAGACAGTTTAATTCCTGCTGACGTGAAATCTACACAAGAGGGACGGAATGTTGAATTTATGCTGATTTTTTTAAAATCCGCAATGGTTCTGCTTCCTACCTGGCTTACTGTATAACAGAAGGAGGAATAAGTTTGAAACAAAAAGAAAATCAGAGAATTATGCTGACGAAGCGGCTGCTAAAGGAAACTCTGCTGCGTATGCTTTCCGAGAAAGATATCCAGATGATCCATGTAAAGGATCTTTGCAAAGAAGCGGGAATAAACAGGACGACTTTTTACAACCATTATGGCCGGCCTTCTGATGTTCTGGCAGAAATTGAAGATGAACTGATAGAGGGAATTCCGGCGATGGAACCCAGGGGAAAAAAAGATGAACAGGCTTTTGTAAAACAGAGTGTGCTGATCTGGCAATATTTATATGATAATCGGGAACTTGCAAAACTTCTGCTTCGAAATAACAATTCTGAATCGCGTTTTGCAAAAAAAATCTTCCGCTTTCCGGTAATCCGGCAGGCATTGGAAGAAACGGTTTCTGATTTTCAGGATCTCACTGACAAAGAACTGGCAATTACTTTTTTTGAAAATGGCGGTTATAGCATTTTGCGAAAATGGATTGTAGAGGATGTTTCAAAAACTCCTGAAGAAATCACGGAGCTTTTTGTCCGGCTGCTCAGCAAAGGCTGTATTTTATAGAACTTTATATGTTACCATTTAACCGGCATTTTGCTGACAGGGATTTGATAAGAAAGAAGGCTTTTATAATGGGTACATCTGAAGAACGGCGGGAAACAGGAAGATGGCTGGTTGGAATTGTCGCATGCTGCTGCCTGATTTATCTCGGCATGAGGTATATTAATGTGATTGCCAGAACGGTATCTTTCCTGCTTGACTTAGTGCGGCCAATTTTGATTGGAATGATTCTGGTTCTGATCCTGAATGTTCCTATGAATATGTTTGAACGGCTGCTTAAGAAGAAAACATCAATGAAAAAAGGCGTCAGGGTACTTTCTATTGTATTGGCGCTTGTGTTGATCGCAGCTATTATTGTGGCAGTTGCGGTGCTGGTCATTCCGAAGCTGGTAAGCGCTATTGGACTGATTGTTCAGATTATCAGCGGAGGCCTTGACGGACTGGAAGCCCTGGATGAAAATCCTGTTTTTCGGGAAAATCCGCTGGGAAAAATTCTGGCTGATATTGACTGGTCTTCTTTGAAAACACAGCTGGAGAAGCTGCTGAAAGCGAACAGCACCGATATCGTGGATTCCGCAGTCAATGCGACCGGTTCACTTGTGGGCGGAATCGTGAATTTTGTGGTTGCATTGGTATTTGCGATTTATATTCTGGCTGGGAAAGAAAAACTGAAACATCAGACAGGCAGACTCGTAAAGGCCTGGCTGCCGGATAAAATCGGAGAGCCGTTGATTCATGTCTTCCAGGTGTGCAGCAGCACTTTTCAGCACTTTATCGGAGGACAGGCTACCGAAGCAGTTATTCTTGGAACACTGTGTATGATCGGTATGCTGATCCTGCGTATTCCTTATGCGGCAATGGTAGGAGCGCTGGTTGGCGTGACGGCAATGATTCCCATTGTCGGCGCATATGTCAGCGCGGCAGTTGCTGTTGTGATGATATTGACGGTAAGCCCTTTTAAAGCTTTGGTGTTTTTAATATTTTTTGTAATACTGCAGCAGACAGAGAATAATCTGATCTATCCGCGGGTTGTTGGTTCCAAAATCAATTTGCCTGCCATGTGGGTTCTGGCGGCAGTGACCGTTGGCGGAAAGCTTGGCGGGCCGATCGGGATGATGCTGGGGGTTCCCGCGGCTTCTGCCCTGTATTCCCTGCTGCGCGAAGCTACGGAATGGAGAGAACAGAAGAAAGCGCAGTCAGTTGTTACATCGCAGTAGCGCCTGCGTCTGAAAACGTGCAGATTACTGCAATGGAAAGGCTCAGTGTATGACATACGAAAGGATAAAATTCAGAAAAAAACCCATCAGAGAACAGATGAGGATGATCATATTTGTCACAACGATTGTATTTATTCTCATTTGTGCAGCTATCAATGGAGTTACCCGGCAGATTATCTGCGATATCGCAGATGAGCATACGGAAATCACGGCATTGCGTCTGCAGGCTGAGTTGGAGGCAGATTACGATAAAGTCCAGAATTATTGTATGAGCCTGAATGAAGAAGAAGCGATAATTGGAATTTTGGGGAGTGATTACGCGGGAATCAGTCAGTATGTTTCAGATGCGGAATCAATTCTGACAAGCTATAAAATATTGGAAACATCCATTGTGGATATGGCTATGGTCAACGACAGAATCCATTATTCGGGCATTTTTACGGATGAAACGATGGATACAGTCCGGAATACGATGGGTGAGGCAACGTTTCAGTGGATTGGGATGATGGATCGTGAATTTATACCGGATGAGGATAAAGCCGCCGTACTTGCTTTTGCGGGTACTGTTTTCTCAGATGGGGAAAACCTTGGCACAGTAATCATTTCTATTGATGCAGATACTCTGCAGATTGAAGATGAAGAAGCCATGAATTCCAGCTATTTTCTGGCCGATGGGGAAGGGGTTCTTTCCCCTTTGAACGGTTCTTATGAGGATGCGGAGGCGGTTTACCAAATCTGGACGGACCAAAATCAAAGCGGGAACTTCCGAAAGGGTTCTTACTATATTCATTCGTATTATATTTCCGAAATGGATACATACCTGCTGGCAGTATTGAACACAGAAAATGTGGGGCAGGGAATGACAAAGCTGCAGATGCTGATCTGGAGTTGTGTGCTCCTGGTGATTCTCTCCGGTGTGTTTCTGGTCTGGAACGTTGCAAATGGAATGGTCCAGCCATTACAAAAGTTTTCTGATACTATGCAGAAAATCCGCCATGGACATCAGCGCAGGCTGGATCAGAAGCTGGAATTGGAAGGATGTCAGGAAATACGTGAAATCGGGAATGAATTCACAAGCATGATGACGGATATAGATTCTCTGAATCGGCGAATCTTCCAGTCTGCCACGGATCTGTATGAGGTAAAGGTGCAGAAGCAAAGCGCAGAGCTGGCTTACCTGCGCAGCCAGATTGACCCTCATTTCCTGTATAATACACTGGAAGCCATGAGACAAATGGCACTGGCAAACAATGTTCCTGAGCTTGCGCAAATGACGCTTGATATGGCTGATATTTTTCGCTACAGCACGAAAGGCAGTTATGAAGTCTCCCTTCAGACGGAAATTGATAACACGAAAGCTTACATCCGTATTCAACAGATGCGTTTTCAGAGAAAACTCGAGGTATTCTATTTTTTCCCGGAAGAAGTAGTGCATCTTCGCGTCATCAAAATGCTTCTTCAGCCGATAGTGGAGAATGCTATTTTTCATGGACTGGAGCCGAAGGAAGAAGACGGCTGTCTGTATCTTGGTGCCCACAGGGAGGGGGACAGGCTGCTCATTACCATTAAAGACGATGGTGTAGGAATGTCGGAAGAAAAACTGGAAGAAATTCGATCCAGCCTGGGAAAAGAAATAACGACTTCCGAAAATCATGTGGGTATCCTGAACACAAACGCCAGAATCCATCTGCAGTATGGCAATGAATATGGCCTTTCGCTGGAGAGCGCCAAAGGAGATGGCACTACGGTAACGATTACTTTGCCTGTAATTGAAGGAACAGAAGAAGCTGTGAAAGATATTGGAAAAGAAGCGGGAAATACAGCAGCCATACAGGATAATTTTAAGGAGGGTTGAAAAAAATGTTTCGAGTTATGATAGCGGACGATGAGCCTTCCGTTGTGGAATCGCTGGTTCAATCTATACAATGGGAAGAACTTGGACTTCAGGTGATTGGAACCGCCTCTACCGGAAAGGATGCGCTTGCTCTGGTACGGGAGCAGAAAGCTGAGATTGCAGTTCTGGATATCCGAATGCCGGGATTTAGCGGACTGGAGCTTTGTGAACAATTAAAACGTGAGGATGAAGAAATTCAGGTAATCGTTATCAGCGGCTATGCAGAGTTTGCTTATGCGGAAAAAGCAATCCGTTATGGTGTGATCGGATATTGCCTGAAGCCTCTGGATTATGTTCAGGTCAGCAGATATTTGCGAAAAGCGGTGCAGAATCTGAACAGGATCAACCGGATAAAAATTCGCGAGGATCTTCTGGAAGTCCTGGAAGACGCTTCTGAGAAAAAAATCAGAAATACTCTGGGATCTTTAGGCTTTGAAGAAGAACAGTATTATGTGGCAGTGTCTATCGGCGAGAGGCTGCAGATATTGGAAAACAATGGCGTAGCTCTGCGCCTGGGGTGCGGACAATGGGGCTATCTGATGCGCCGGCCTTTCGATCAGTTAACCCGGACAGAGTTGTATAAATGCATGGGCTGGCAGGGAATCGGCTATTTTAAGACGCCGGTTTGTGCGCGGGAAATTTATTCTTCACTGGAAGAGTGCACGGTTCGTGCATACCAGTTTTTTGTGGAGGAAAAGCGCTGTATCAATGCTGATTCCGGCGAGATGCCGGACTGGCTGGATGTGGTGCGTTCGGAAATTCAGGACGGAAGATGGGATAACATTCCGGCAATCCTGAATCAGATTCCTGAGAGCGGAAAGAATAAATTCGACGTAAGAACTGCCCTGCAGCTGCATCATATGATTTCGTCGATTCTTACGTCATCCTCCCTGTCAGAAGAAACAGATCCTTATATTTACAGCATAGAGGAACTGGTAGCAGAGTATGGTACGTTTTGCCATATGATCACACAGCTTGCCCACATGATTGAAGACATGGACAGACCGGATATGGCTGCAGCTTACAACAATTCTGCCTTTATGAAGCTGATTCGCTATGTCAATGAGAATTACCACGGGGATATTTCTCTGTCAGATGCCGCGCATGCGCTTTACCTGAATCCCAATTATGTAAGCCAGCTGTTTAAAAAAGAGGCGGGCGTTACCTTTGTGCGCTATGTCACGCAAAAAAGAATTGAAGAAGCGAAAGATCTCCTGGCTAATACAGAAGCTTCACTGACCGATATTGCGATTACAGTAGGTTTTCATGATTATTTTTATTTTATTAAAACCTTCAAGAAAATCACCGGACTGACACCAAAACAATACAGGGATCAGGCCTGATTTATTTTCACTTCTTTCCGTAACTGTTAAGATACGGAACAGTTATGAGATATTTATGAAAAAATCTTAGATTTCTGAAAAAATTCCATATTTTTGCCGCAATTCTTTCAGGCTGCAATCTTAAAATGAGAGAATTCCTCCATTTTAAATGAAAGAGAGCTTGTTTATAATCTTTTTATAAAATTTCAGTGTTGCAGCTATTTAACCCAGCAACGGCCGAAGCAGTGCGCACCCCTGCGGTCTTCGGCAAAGAATTCAGGGAGGTAAGGAATCATGGCAAAGAAAAATAAAGCCGGCAGGCTGACTCTGCCGCAGGCAAAAAGAAGGATTCATGATGATGCCCTGCTCTATATCATGCTGATACCTGTTTTGGCCTGGTACATCGTATTCTGTTATGTACCAATGTCGGGAATTACACTGGCTTTCCGTAATTACACGTTTAATGGCGGAATCTGGGGAAGCCCCTGGGTGGGGCTGGCCAACTTTCAGAAAATGTTTTCTGATACGGAATTTATTCGGGCTGTGAAGAATACGCTGATTCTCGGCGTCGGGGGAATTATATTCCAGATGCCCTGCGCGATTTTGCTGGCAATTCTTATCAATGAACTGAGAGGAAAATGGAGCAAGAAATTTTTTCAGACAGTTGTCACGTTTCCTCACTTTATTTCATGGGTTGTTCTTTCCGGAATCCTGGTAAACCTGTTCAGTTCTACAGGCATTGTCAATCAGGTTCTGAATAGTCTGGGATTTGCTTCGATAGAGCCGTTGACGACTCCGGGACCGTTCCGCTGGTTCATCTGGCTGACGAATATCTGGAAAGAAGTCGGGTGGGATTCCATTATTTATCTGGCAGCTATCACTTCGATTGATCCTGGGCTGTATGAAGCTGCGGAGGTAGATGGAGCAGGCAGGCTTCAGAAAATTTGGCATATTACATTGCCGGGTATCAAGCCGACAATCGTAATCATGCTGATCATGGCAGTGGGTTCTCTGATGAGCAACGGAAGGTTTGATCAGATTTACAATATGTATTCCGCTACGGTTTATTCCACTGCTGATACGCTGGATACCTACATTTTCCGTGAAACATTTACTACGGGGGCGCTGAATTTCGGGTATTCTACCGCCATAGGCCTGTTTAAATCGGTAATTGGCGTAATACTGATCACTGTCAGCAATAAAATATGTACTGCTCTTGGCGAACAGGGACTGTTCTGATTGGAGGGGAAAAGAATGAGGACAAATGTAAAAACGAAAGTGAAGACAAAGAAGAAAAAATCGGTGTATTCGATTCTCCTCAATCTGTTTTTCGTGGCATTATCAATCATCATGCTGTATCCGTTTTACTACGTGGTCATCATGTCCTTTGCCAACGCCACGGCAACTGCGAAGCATGTGCCTTATCTGCTGCCATATGTCATTGATCTGACCGGCTATAAGACGATTTTTAATGATTCATCATTTTTCCGGGCATTTGGAGTTTCCATTTTTGTGACGGTTGTTGGTGTTTGCATTAATATGGTTTTATCGGTCACAGGAGCCTATGTGCTCTCTAAGAAAAAACTTCTCGGAAGAAATTTTTTCCTGACGCTGATACTTTTTACGATGCTGTTTTCGGGCGGCCTCGTACCATCGTATCTGAATATCAAAAATCTGGGACTGATCAATACGGTCTGGTCCATGATTTTGCCGACCGGAATCAGTACCTACTATATGATTATCATGAAAAACTATTTCACATCTCTTCCGGAAAGTCTGGAAGAAGCTGCAAAACTGGACGGAGCGAACTCATTTGTTATTCTTACGAAAATCATTATTCCGATTTCCATGCCATTTATGGCAACTTTTGCCCTGTTTTATGCGGTAGAACGTTGGAATGAGTGGTACAATGCCATGCTTTATATCAATGTTAAGGCATATCAGCCGCTCCAGATTTATCTGAGAGAAATATTGATCAGCTTAAGCAACCAGTTGGCATCTCAGGCACAGGTGATGGCCGGAAAGACATCTAAGGTTCTTTCTACAACTGTTCAGATGGCCTGCATTGTAGTCACGATGGTACCAATCCTGTGCGTATATCCGTTCGTGCAGAAGCATTTTGTAAAAGGTGTTATGGTTGGCGGACTGAAGGAATAAACGCAGCTGTCAGGCAGTATCTCCACAGCTGTGCGTGACCTGATAAATATAAGACAGCAACAGTCCTGTCGGCTTTACACATTCTGCCACAGCATGTTCTGTGGCAGATAAATCAGGAAAACTGCCACGGGGAATCCTCTGGCAGGTAATTATAGCAGAATTTCATCAAAAAAGGAGGAATTGACATGAAACGAAAAAGATGGATAGCAATGTCTCTGGCATGCGCGATGATTGCGGGTGCATTGCCGGCTGCGAATGTGGCAGCGGAGGAATCGGAATATTCGAATCACCTGGATATTTCACTTGCTTATTGGGACGTGGAATCAAATCTGACCGCGACAGCGGACGACAAGGTTCTGCAGACGATCGAGGACAAATTTAACGTGACATTTGTACCTCAGAATATCAGCTGGGATGATTATGAGCAGAAGCTTCAGCTGTGGGCAGCCTCCGGTTCGCTTCCTGATCTTTTTATGGGGGCGGAGCGTACGAAATCTACTTTTGCGACATGGGCGACCCAGGGACTGCTGACAGAAATACCCTCAGACCTGTCGGACTATCCGTATCTGGAGGATTATATGGACAGCACAGAACTGCAGACCTGCCAGGTGGATGGCAAGACCTACTGCATTTTCCGCCAGACATATTATGACCAGGCAGAAACCGTGCAGGACCGGGTAATTGCGTATCGCTGGGATCTGGCGCAGGAAGCAGGGATTACCGAAGAACCGGAGACATGGGAGGAGTTTCGTGAAATGATGCTGGCGATTATAGAGGCAGACCCGGAAGGAAAGAGTGTGCAGGGACTGACCGCCAAGGGATACAGCCTGCTTGCAGGTGAATTTTTCCCATATTCGTCGATGCTTGCGGCAAATGACGGTGTAACTTTCTACTGGGTTGATAATGGTGACGGAACGTATGTCCCTGCCTATTTTGCGGGAGATGAACTCGGGGCGGACATGCTGCCGACATTTCAGCTTCTTCGTGATATGTACACAGAAGGAAGCATTGAAAAGGATATAGCCGTAACCACATCTACGCAGGCTCTGGAAAAATTCTTACAGGGGTCAAACGCGGCAATTCTGATTGATGGAAGCGCTACGAACATTTACAATGATGTAGGACAGTATTGGGAAGAAATCTACGGAAATGATTTCTTTGACGATGTCAAATTTCTTACAGTCATGCAGGATGTAAACGGAGAACTGGCCTATCCGGTATTTGATTACGCCTGGAGTGAATCTTACATCAGCTCAGCGGTGGATGAAGAAAAGCTGGACCGGATTCTGGCCATCTATGACTACCTTTGCTCACCGGAAGGGGAACTGCTGGCGAAATGCGGCATTGAAGGTGAGACCTACGGCTACGATGAGGACGGCAATATTACATATGAAGGATATGGAACCGGCAATCCGGATGACACCTATAAAAGCATCGATGTGTTCCAGTATCTGGTTTACTGGACGCCGGAGGATGATGAAGTCTATCCGAGAACCTATCCGGATGAATATTATGAAGTAAATGAAGGACTGGTTGAGCTGGCGAGTACTGTGACAGTACCAGAATACAATTATGACTGTACATCTGCGTATCTGAGTATGAACGGCGATGTATCACTGACAGTGGCGGATGATATGCTGACGATCATGACCGGAACCGATGATGTAGAGAGCATGTGGAATGATATCATTGCCGGATATCAGGCGGATGGACTGGATGATGTGATAGAGCAGGTGAATGCTGCTGTGAAGTAATACTTCAGAAGTGTTGTCATTTGCATATATAAATGCATGGGCGGATCAGATTAAGCGGGGATGAGACAGCATTGCCTTATCCCCGTTTTGCGGAGAAGACCGGTTTATGTTCACAGCTGAGCACGGACGGGAGTTATATGAGAGAATATAATAATATGATTCAAATTACAGAAAACATTTTAACTGAAGGAACAGTCCTCCGGGAACGAAATGAGAATGGGACTTACCTGACGCTGGATGCAAAAGGCAGCGGCATTGACCTGACGGAATTTATCGCCGGAACCTGCCGCTGCCTCTGTTTTCGGCTGGAAGCACTGGAAAACCATAGTATACCTTTTGGATTTTTCCTGTATCAGGACAAAGAAATGGTTGCAGAAATCCGCCTTGGCGTCCTTCCAAATATTGCCACGCCTGTCTGCCTGGATACTGCATGGCTGAATGGGCAGGATCTGTTTCCGAAAGCGAATCCCGGGGAACTTAAGATTGTCTGCCATTGCGGAAGAATAGACCGCAGCAGAATCACAAAGGCTGTCTTTGCATCTTTGCCGTCTTTCCATAGTCTGTCAGTGAAGATATCTGATCCGGTTATGCTCGCAGATAATCCGGAAGAATTTACACTGCCTGCGGGAAAGCTGGTTGATGAATTTGGACAGAATAAAAGAAAGGTCTGGCCGGGAAAAGTGGGGAGTATAAAAGATCTTTCTGACATTCTGAAACGACAGACAAAAGAAAGTATGTCAAAGAAGAAATATCCGTTTCAGGACTGGACCGCGTTTGGCGGATGGAGAAAGCTGAAACTACAGGATGGAACCGGATATTTCAGCAGGTGTAAGTCCAAAGGAAGATGGTATCTGGTGGACCCTCTGGGATATGCTTTTTTCAGTATGGGGCCGGACTGTGTTGGGGTAGGAACAGACTGCCGTGTGGGCGGTGTGGAACAATGGCTGGACTGGCTTCCGGACAGGGAAGATCCGGAATATGGCAGAATGTTTCAGGGGGAGATGTTTTCTTTTGAGCAGGCGAATCTTTACAGATGTCTTGGAAAGGACTGGTATGAAAAATGGAAGAATATGATTATCGCTCTGCTGAAAAGGAATGGGTTGAATACCCTTGGAAACTGGTCAGATGAAAGACTGCTGGGTACAGAGGACATCCCTTATGTGACATCTCTTCCTGAATTTCCTGATACCAGTGTACACATTTTTCGTGATTTTCCTGATGTGTTCAGCCTGGAATTTGAAGTGAACGCCAGAAAGAGTGCCCGTGCGCTGGAAAAGCGAAAATCCGATCCCCTGATGATTGGATATTTCCTGCGAAATGAACCAGCCTGGGCTTTTGTGGATAATCTTGTGCTTGCGGATGAAGTGCTTATGAATTCTGCGGATACATTTTGTAAAAAAGCTCTTATGGAATTTCTGAAAGAAAAATATTGTTCAATAGAGAACTTAAATGAAGCGTGGGGATGCGCATTGTCCGGTTTTAAAGAGCTGGAAAACCCGGATCAGATAAAAGAACAGGAACAGACCGTGATCCTGCCGGAGAAAGTGTCTGCGTGGTCAGCTGCGTCATGCGCTGATCTTCGGGAATTTTCGCGAAAAATGCTGCAAAAATATCTGGAAATCCCCTGCCGTGCATGCAGAGAGGTGGACTCAAATCATATGATCCTTGGGATGCGTTGGGCATGGGTGTCTGACCCTGATCTGGTTACGGGGTGGGAAAATCTGGACGTGTTTTCAATAAACTGTTATGCGGTAGATCCGACCGCCGCCATCTCGAACATCACGGATCTTGGGGTTGACCTTCCAGTACTGATTGGTGAGTTTCACTTTGGAGCATTGGATGCCGGACCGGATTCTACGGGACTGGAAGGCGTTCTTACACAAAAGGAACGGGGTACCGCTTATCGCTATTATTGCGAGCGTGTAGCGGCGCATCCCTCCGGGGTCGGCTGTCATTATTTCCAGTGCTATGATCAGTTTGTTTTAGGGCGCTTTGACGGAGAAAACTATAATATTGGCCTGTTTGATATATGCAGCCAGCCGTATCAGGAACTGTTTGACAGTATCTGTGAATGTAGTGGGGAAATTTATGAAGTCAAGTCAAATGAACAGTTGCCTGCAGAGGAAAAACCGGTTTCTATTCCGATGATTGCATTCTGACGAAAGGATAATAAACAGATGGCAGATTTTGATTACAATAAAGTAAAAAACCCTCAGTTTTTTTGCGAAAACAGGCTTCCGGCACATTCGGACCATGCTTTTTTTGCAACAAAAGAAGAAGCGCAGGAAAATGAGAGCAGTCTGATATATTCCCTGAATGGTTTTTGGAAATTTTCTTATGCGAACAATTATAAAAATGCGATAAAAGAGTTCTGGCGCAGAGATATGACGGAAGATGGGACAGCATCGCCTTGCGATTGCAAAAATTGGGATGATATACGTGTGCCATCGCATATCCAGATGGAAGGGTATGACATACCGCAGTATGTCAATACGCAATATCCCTGGGATGGTCATGAATGTATTATTCCCGGTGAGATCCCGGAACAGTTTAATCCGGTGAGCAGCTATGTAAAGTATTTTTATTTGCCGCCCCAGATGAAAGGAAAGCGTGTCTTTGTTTCATTTCAGGGAGCGGAGAGCGGGCTGGCAGTGTGGTTAAACGGGATATATGTTGGCTATAGTGAGGATAGTTTTACACCTTCGGAATTTGAACTGACATCATATCTTGTGGATGGCGAGAACAAGCTTGCAGTACAGGTATTCAAATGGACAGCGGGAAGCTGGTGTGAGGATCAGGATTTCTTTCGTTTTTCCGGCATTTATCGTGACGTGTATTTGTACGCGGTTCCAAAAGTGCATGTACAGGATATTTGTGTGCGGACAATTCTGGATGATGCTTATAAGGATGCTGTTCTGGAGATTTCTATGAAAATGTGGGGAAGCGGAAAAGCGAGTGTGAGTTTGAAAGACGGGGAAATCGTGAGCGAAAGTGCGGAGATCTCTATTGCGGAATCTGCAGAATCTGATCTGAGAATAAGTATGCGGATTCATGCACCTAAATTGTGGAGTGCAGAGCATCCGAACCTTTATTCCCTCTGGATTGAGCTTTCGGATGAACAGGGAGAAGTCGTTGAAGTAATCTGTCAGGCGGTTGGATTTCGAAGATTTGAAATGAAAGACCATATGATGCATCTGAACGGGAAGCGGATTGTCTTTAAAGGAGTAAACCGGCATGATTTCAGCTCAAAATACGGACGTGCTGTCACTTATGAGGAGACGCTGCAGGATATTCTCACTATGAAACGGAACAATATCAATGCAATCCGTACCTCTCATTATCCCAACCAGACTTTTCTGTACCGGCTGTGTGATCAGTACGGGCTGTACATGATTGACGAGACAAATCTGGAATCTCATGGAACCTGGGTTGCATACCAGCAGAGAATGGTTAAGAGAGATTTTGTGGTTCCGAACGATCATACAGAATGGAAGGCTGCGATGCTGGATCGTGCAAATTCCATGTACCAGCGTGATAAAAATCATCCGGCTATTTTAATCTGGTCCTGTGGAAATGAGTCGTATGGTGGCAGCGTAATTTACGAGATGTCTCTGCTGTTCCATCGATTGGATTCTACTCGTCTGGTTCATTATGAAGGTATTTTCAATGACAGGCGTTTTAATGACACCAGTGATATGGAGAGCCAGATGTATACACCGGCTGAACAGATTCGCGCTTTTCTGAAAGATGATTGCAGAAAACCATTTATTTGCTGTGAGTATATGCACGCGATGGGGAATTCCTGTGGTGCGATGCAGAAATACACAGATCTTACAGAAGAAGAACCATTGTATCAGGGCGGGTTCATCTGGGATTATATCGACCAGTCCATTACAAAAAAAGACCGGTTTGGTAAAGCATATGAGGCTTATGGCGGAGATTTTGATGAACGCCCCAGTGATTACAACTTCAGCGGAAACGGGATCGTTTATGGAGGTGATCGAAGCGAGTCGCCAAAGATGCAGGCAGTAAAGTTTCACTATCAGGGTATTCGGGTATTTCCGTCTGAAAACCAGGTGCGGATTAAAAACCTGAATCTTTTTACAAATACAGAAGAATATGACTGCGTGGCTATTTTACAGCTGGACGGCTGTGTTATTCAGAAATCGCAAATGAAAGTGTCTGTGCCGCCGCTTTCGGAAAAAACAGTGTCTCTTCCTTTTACAGCATGTGATAACTACGGAGAATATACGGTGACGGTATCCTTTCGGCTGAAGGAGGATACCCTGTGGGCGAAGCAAGGGTATGAAATCGCTTATGGCCAATATATATACGGCAAATGTATATATGCCAGGCCAAAAACAGCCATGCTTCCTCTTAACATGGTTGAGTGCAGACGCTTTGCGGATCAGACTATTCTTCTGGCTGCTGATCGGAAAGCACATTTCAAAATTGTATGCGGAATAGAAAATATTGGAGTTCGGGGAGACCATTTTGAAGTGCTTTTCACAAAAAACACTGGCCTGACATCCTATCGGCTTGGCGGAAAGGAATTACTGAAGAGCAGTCCGCGGCCGGATTTCTGGCGTGCGCCTACGGATAACGATAATGGAGCTGACACTGCTTTGCACTGTGGTCAGTGGAAGCTTGCGAGCCTTTATGGAAAAGTGAAAAATTTGAATCCGGAAAGCCAGGAGAATCCGGATCATATGCCTGTGAAACTGAAAAAATATCATGATCGGATTGTGTTTTGTTTTGCTTACTGGCTTCCGATGACGCCGCAGGCATCCTGCGAAATGGAATATACGGTATATGGAGATGGCACTGTACAGGTACATTTGCATTATAATCCGGTAGAAAATCTTCCGGAAATGCCTTTGTTTGGGGTTTCAATGAAACTGAACGCGGACTATGATCAGATTGAGTGGTATGGTCCTGGACCGGAAGAAACCTACAGTGACCGTAAAGATGGAGCAAAAAACGGAATTTACAGGAGTACGGCACAAAAGAGTCTGGCGGGATATCTGGTGCCGCAGGAATGCGGAAACAGGACGGGCGTGCGTTGGGCGAAAGTTACAGATGTACGGCAGCGGGGCCTGCTGTTTTGGTCCGGCGGAGCAGAAATTGACAGCACAAATGCCTTTACGAAAGACAGTTCTGCGCAGAATGAAAGCGGATGCACATATAATCACGGTCATACGGGAATGGATTTTTCAGTGCTGCCGTATACATCACATGAACTTGAAAATGCGCGTCATGTGTATGAACTGCCGCAAATCCATTATACGGTTGTAAGAGCGGCATTGGGTCAAACAGGAGTTGGAGGTGATGATTCTTGGGGAGCGCGCCCGCATGAGGAGTATCGGCTGAAATCGAATGAACCGATGGATTTCATATTTTGCTTTCGTGGAATTTAAAAAAATCGTAACAGTGAAGGAACTGAACTGTTACAGAAATCCATGAAAATCAGAGACGCCGAAGTGGCAGAAAAAGGCGGGGCCCGCCTTGCGGAACCCCGCTATAAAAAGTCCAGCTAAGAAATGTCAAGGGGGAATTAAAAAAATAAAATCAGGTTGG
>JAJBVD010000055.1 GCA_020859985.1 Clostridiales bacterium | reverse complement strand
ACCGGGTGGATTCCGGACTTTCACCGGTTAGAAACGTGCGCCGCCAGGCGCACATTGACTAAGGCAGAGCGGCAAAAACAACTCGCCGCTCTGCCTTGTAGTCTCCGTTAATTTCTGTTAATTTCCGTTAATCTCTTTTCATTTCCATCACGATTACTCTGTCGCGGCTTCTGTATCCTCTTCCGCTTCTTCCGATGCCACAACACCGCCCTCTACAACAAGCTCTTCTTCATAGTCGCTGCCGTAGGTTTCCAGCAGAGTCGTCTCATAATCCGCATGGAAGAATTCTTCTTCTCCAAGGGCCACGATTTCTTCATTCAGCCAGTCAAGCAGGGTCGTATTTCCTTTTGACACAGCCGGAGCAATCGTGTCCTGGCTTCCGAGTGACGGAATGCCAACCGTGTAGCCTTCGTTCTGGTTTGCGAAGGCGATTACTTCTGTATTGTCATTTGCCCATGCCACACCATTTCCGTTCTCCAGCGCTTCCTTTGCTGCCGCATACGTATCATATTTCTGGAGTGTAAGATCCGGATAATTTTCCGTCAGATAGGTTTCCGCTGTTGTGCCGGAAATAACGATTACCGCATCGTCCTCACCCAGATCATCCAGATCCGTGATTACGTTAGAATCCGGTGATACAACTCCCAATGCCACATTCATATAAGGCAGGGCAAAATCAACTTCCTCCGCACGCTCTTCCGTCACGGTAAAGTTTGCAAGGATAATATCTACCTTACCAGTCTGAAGATACTCAATCCGGCTCGCGGCTTCCGTAGAAACATATTCTACTTCTACACCGAGATCCTCCGCGATTCTTTCCGCAAAATAGATATCGTAGCCCTGATACTCGCCGTTTTCATCCACATAGCCGAACGGATTCTTATCGGAGAATACGCCGATCTTTACCGTACCGCTCTCCTGGATTTCATCAAGAGTACGATAGATCACGTCCTCATCCGCAAGTGCCGTCGTGGATCCTGCCGCCAGTGCTGCTGTCATAAGAGCTGCCACAATCAGTTTTCCTGTTCTTCTTTTCATAATGTATTTCCTCACTTTCCGGCTTTCGCCATACTATTTTCGTCCAACACATAGCGTTCTTTCAGGGCGGCACGTTTTGCCGCTCAAGCGCTGCGAGGGGCGTTTCCATATTGAAATTTATAGTAAACGGATCTCTCCGTTATGCTATCCTGTCACTGCCCCCTGCGAGGCCTTCCTTTTGGGGCTGTCAAATACAAAGGTGTTTAAAAAGCTTTTTGCCCGCTCTGTCTTCGGATGTTCGAAAAACGCTTCCGCTGTTCCCTCTTCCACAATTTCACCATGCTCCAGAAAGATCACCCGGTCTGCCACCGCTTTCGCGAACTGCATCTCATGTGTTACAATGACCATAGTGCTTCCGCTTTCAGCCAGCTCCAGCATGACGTCAAGTACCTCCCGCACCATTTCCGGGTCAAGCGCCGCTGTCACTTCATCAAAAAGTAGCAGCTCCGGATGCATACAGAGTGCCCGGACAATCGCCGTCCGCTGCTTCTGTCCCCCGGAAAGCTCCCGCGGATAATTGTTTTTCTTCTCCAGCAGGCCGACGCGTTCCAGCAGCCGCTCTGCCTCTTCGGTCACTTCTCCCTTTTTCCTCTTCTGCACCAGCATCGGCGCCAGAGTGATATTTTCCAGAATCGTCTTGTGCGGAAACAGATCATAGCTCTGGAAGACCATCCCGATCCTCTGTCTGATTTTCGTCACATTGGATTTGCTTCCATCTACCGGCTCGTCTCCCAGCGATATTTTCCCAGACTGAATCGGTTCGAGCGCATTCATACATCGAAGCAGCGTGCTTTTTCCGCAACCGGAAGGACCGACAATGACGAGCACCTCGCCCTGATGAACGGTCAGAGAAAGATCATTCAGAACCACATTCTCTCCAAATGCTTTTGTCACATGCTCCAGCTTCAACAATTCTTCCATGTCAGACTCCCCACCGTTTCTCCAGATATCCCGCAAACAGACTAATCGGCCAGCAGATGATAAAATACAGGAAAAATACCGTCCCATAGATTCCAAACGCGGCGTTCGGCGAAGACATCCGGTTCGCCTCGATGATCTGCTGCGCCACCTTTAATACTTCCACGACTCCGATCATCATCACCAGGCTGGTCGTCTTGATCATCCTCGTGATCAGATTGATGGAAAGAGGTACCAGCCTGCGCAGGGTCTGCGGAATAATAATATGCAGAAAAATCTGGTTTTCCGTCATTCCCAGCGCCGCGCTGCTTTCATACTGGTGCTTCGGGATGCTCACAAGCGCTCCTCTCACCAGATCACCCATTTCAGCCGTCCCCCAGAAAGTAAAGACAATGACTGCGGAAAGCTCGCCGGATAAATTCAATCCAAACATACGCGTGGTGCCAAAATAAACCAGAAACAAAAGCACCATCTGCGGCATAATCCGTACAATTTCCAGATAAAGCCGGCTCAATGCCTTTGTGACAGGATTTTTCCAGGTCATCACTACCCCAAGCAAAACCCCCAGCGGAATACACATCAGCACCGATATCAGACTAATCCGCAGCGCTACCCAAAGGCCGCCCAACAGACGGATCATATTTTTCCCTTTGAACAGGACATTGAGTCCCAGTTCAGTCACCAAATCCGGCATAGCGCAGCCTCCTCTCCAGAAAACTTCCCGCTATGGATACCGGCAGCAGAATGATCAGATAAAACACGACCAGAAGGAACAGGCACTCCGCCGTCTTATAATAAAGTCCGATCAGATCCTTTGCGGTAAACATCAGATCCATCAGGCTGATCGCGCTGAAAACGCTGGTTTCCTTCAGCAGGAAGATGACATTTGCCACAAGAGCGGGCACACTGATCTCCAGTGCCTGCGGGAGTAAAACATGCCAAAAGGTCTGCATACGGCTAAGTCCCAGACTTAAGGAACTCTCCGACTGAATCAGCGGCACGGCTTCCAGCCCGCTTCGAAAGGATTCTGCCATGTAGCTTCCGCCCAGCAGGGCAAGTCCCAGCGTCCCGCAAAATTCCGCCGTAAGCTTAATACCAATCTTTGGCAGGCCGAAATAAATGAAAAACAATTGTACCAGAAGGGGCGTATTCCGAAATACCTCAATATAAATTTTCACAATCTGCGACAGCACCGGAACATGATAATACCGGATTAACGCACCAGCCAGCCCCAGCACAATCGCCAGTACAATCCCCATCCAGCCAATGCGCAGGGTCAGCAGCATTGCCTCACGGAATGCAGGAATATAATCAATTATCACTGTCCAGTTCATAAATTCTTCCCCACCATTATTGTTGTATCTTATATTCCTATATTTCCTATCTTTTTAATAGGTTTATGCTCCTATGGTGGTAATCATACAACCAAACGAACTATCCGTCAATTCCAAAAAACCGATAACTGGTTATCGGTTTTTCCGATAACTAATTTGCGGCCATGCGCAACAAAAAAGTGGAAAAACAGCTCTAACCCTCGCCATTTTCCCACCTGTTTTGCTATTTTTAACCAGAATCTCTATCCTCTCAGGTATCTGGCGTTATACTCCGCATTGATTTCCCGGATCTCCATCTCACCGTCAATATACCGCTGATACATCTCAAACGGATTCCCGCCTCCCAGCCAGCAACCAGTACAGTTTTCACATCCACCGCCGCAATCCAGAGACTGCCGGATGATTGCCTCCCTTTCTTCCTTCGTTGTATCTTTAATCAAAACACTCTTCATATAAGATTCACCCCTCTGTATCTATGACAGTAATTGTCTGACACCTTTGTCATACAATATTTGCCATACAAATCATTATTGAATAGCTCTCTATTGCGCAGACTGTATTTGTGAAAGATCCCGCACCACTTCCCCTGCGATGATCAGTCCTGCCACAGCAGGCA
>JAJBVD010000039.1 GCA_020859985.1 Clostridiales bacterium | reverse complement strand
TAAAGAGGATGAAATCGAACACATGGTTGATTTTATCCTTTTTTTATGCTATATTGAATGGCGTGTAACTGTCATGCTGCAGTAGGAGAGAATACGTGAAGAAAGCAGATTTCAGGCTGCTCCTGATTGTTGGGGTACTCTGCGCCGCTCTGCTTGTCTGCCGGAGCTTTTTTCAAAGCGAGGGGGCTGCCGTTTTTGTACAGGTGGATGGTGACATCTATGGAACATATCCGCTCAATCAGGATCAGACAATCTTCATCAATGATACCAATGTCCTTGTGATCGCGGATGGGAAAGCATGCATGTCTGAGGCAGATTGTCCTGACGGCCTTTGCATCCGGCAGGGTTCCATCTCGTTAAGCGGGACCATGATTGTCTGTCTGCCGAATCGTGTGGTAGTACAGGTGGTGGATGAGGACTCTGAAGACGGGACGGAGGAGGGCTATGATGCTGTGATCGGGTAGTGTCTGAAACAATCTGGCAGGATTCATGGAACGGTCTGTAATGAATCCGGGAAGAAAGCGGGAAGAAAGGGCGCATATGAAAGCAAAGACAGCTTATCTTGGCATGTTTACGGCACTTGCTATGATCCTCAGCTATGTGGAGTCTCTTTTTCCTGCATTTTATGGGATCCCGGGTGTGAAGCTTGGTCTGGCGAACAGTATGTCCCTTGTGATGCTGTATCTGATCGGTGTGCCAGGCGCCTTTGCTGTCTCTGTCATTCGGGTTGTCCTAAGTGGATTCCTTTTTGGCAGCCTGTTTTCGATAGCTTATAGTCTGGCGGGAGCTGTTCTGAGCATTGTGATTATGGCTCTTATGAGCCGGATGCGTTTTTTCTCTGTCACAGGCGTCAGTATGTGCGGCGGGATGGCTCACAACATTGGACAGCTGCTTGTAGCGGTGTTTCTCGTAGACAATCTGAATCTTTTTTATTATCTGCCGGTTCTGCTTTTATCCGGCCTGTTGACAGGCCTTGTGGTCGGGCTGTTGTCCGCTGAGATACTAAAGCGGCTGCCGGATGCTCCGGATAGTCTTTGAACAGGATGATTCATGATATAGATAAAAGACATAACATAAGGATGGGAAATACATTATGATCGCATATTTGAAGGGGCTTGTCGCCGCATTGTATGATAACATTCTGATACTGGATGTGAATCAGGTCGGTTATCAGGTATACGTTTCCGCAAGGGATGCTTCCGGGATGCCCGGGCGTGGCCAGGAGGTTCAGGTGTTTACATGGATGAGCGTCAGTCAGGATGCCATCCGGCTTTATGGATTTTTGCAGGAGGATGATCTGGCTATGTTCCGGATGCTGATCAATGTCAGCGGGGTAGGACCGAAAGCGGCGCTGGGGATTCTTTCAGTGCTGACAGCGGATGATCTGAGATTTGCCGTTCTTGCAGATGATGAAAAAGCGATTGCCAAAGCGCCCGGAATAGGAAATAAAAGTGCGCGGAAGGTGATCCTTGAGCTGAAGGATAAGCTGTCTCTGGAGGATGCGTTTGAGCATCGTCTTGCAGCGGGCGGTCAGGATTCGAAGCTTTCCTCTTCGGATGTACACACGGAGGCAAAGGATGAGGCTGTGCAGGCTCTCGCTGCCCTTGGTTATTCTGCGAGCGAGGCGCTTCGGGCTGTGAACCGCTGCGAGATTACGCAGGATATGGATACGGAAATGATTTTGAAGATGGCTTTGAAAAAAATCTGACCTGTTTGTAATGTGCGGTTTGGATTTGATATAGACGGAGCGCAATGCTTTTTGTGAGGGGATGCTATGGCAAAGAGAGTGATCGCCACAGATGCGACAGAGGAAGATATCCGGCTGGATACCGGACTGAGGCCGCAGCTTTTACAGGATTATATTGGACAGGAAAAGGTAAAGGACACACTGAAGATTTACATAGAAGCGGCAAAGTCCCGGGGGGAGTCCCTGGATCATGTGCTGTTTTACGGACCGCCCGGATTGGGGAAGACGACGCTTGCCTGTATTATTGCCAATGAGATGGATGTGAATATCAAGATCACATCCGGGCCGGCTATTGAGAAGCCGGGCGAGATCGCGGCCATTCTGAATAATCTTCAGGAGGGAGATGTGCTCTTTGTTGATGAGATTCACCGCCTGAACCGTCAGGTTGAGGAGGTCCTGTATCCGGCTATGGAGGATTTTGCGATTGATATTATGATCGGAAAGGGTGCGGCGGCTCGTTCTGTGCGTCTGGATCTGCCGCACTATACACTGATCGGCGCTACCACACGGGCTGGGATGCTGAGTGCTCCGCTCAGAGACCGATTTGGCGTTGTGAATCATCTGGAATATTATACGGAAAAAGAACTGCAGACGATTGTGCTCCGTTCAGCAGCCGTTTTACAGGTAGATATTGACAACCGCGGCGCTCTTGAGATTGCCCGAAGATCCAGAGGTACTCCACGGCTTGCGAACCGGATGCTGAAAAGAGTCAGAGATTACGCGCAGGTGCGCTATGATGGGTGTATTACAGCAGCGGTTGCTGCCGAAGCACTGGATCTTCTGGAAGTAGATCGATACGGTCTGGATTCTATAGACCGTTCCATTCTTACTCTGATGGTAGATAAATTCAACGGCGGGCCGGTTGGATTGGATACGCTTGCTGCTGCGATCGGTGAGGACTCCGGCACCATTGAGGATGTCTATGAACCGTATCTGATCAAAAATGGTTTTTTGAACCGTACTCCGAAAGGACGTGTGGTCACGGACTTTGCCAGAGAGCATCTGAAAAGCCTCTGAAAGAAACGGTTGTAATTTGAAGAAAAATATATATAATGTGAGCTGAAGGGATTTTCGCTGCCTGCAGCAGAAAATCACAAGGCAGGACGAGCAGCTGTGCTGCGAGTATTCGGGGGATCGGGGGTTACATATATGGCATCCAAAAATACGACTCAGGTGATTATTTCCGGCAAAATTTATACGCTCAGCGGATATGAAAGTGAAGAATATCTTCAGCGGGTAGCTGCTTATCTGAACAGCAAGATCTCAGAGCTTCGCAATCTCGACGGATATCAGAGACTGGCGCCGGACATGAAAGGAATCCTGCTGAATCTGAATATCGCGGATGATTACTTTAAGATGAAGAATAAGGTGGACGAGCTGGAACAGAGCCTTACGGAAAAGGATCGGGATATCTACGAGCTTCGCCATGAGCTGATCACTTCACAGATCCGCGTGGAGAATGCAGAAAAGCAGATTCAGATGCTGGAGGACCGGAATACGGAGCTCCAGAAAGAAGCGATACAGCTGGAAGCCCGGCTGAAGAACCAACGATAAATCCGCAACGTCGGCTGCAAATGTTCTGATGCTTTGCAGCTGTTGCTATATTATGACATTTGTTGTTTACTATCTTTTGACAAAGGGTGAGATATGGATCACAACATAATACCGGAAATTCTCTCACCGGCCGGCTCTATGGAAGCCCTGCGCGCAGCTGTCAACGCCGGCGCAGATGCGGTCTATGTTGGCGGGAGACTTTTTGGAGCCAGGGCATATGCGGACAATCCGTCAGAGTCCGAACTGATTGAGGGCATTGAATATTGCCATTTACGGGGGAAAAAACTTTATCTGACAATCAACACTCTTCTGAAGGAAGAGGAACTCAGGACACAGCTGTATGATTTCCTTCTTCCGCTGTATCGGAAAGGCGTAGACGCGGTTTTGGTCCAGGATCTGGGAGTCCTTAAGTTTATCAGAGAACATTTTCCGGAGCTTCCTCTTCACGCAAGTACCCAGATGAGTGTCTCCGCTCCGGAGGGTGCCCGGCTGCTTCAGCGCTATGGCATCAGCCGTGTTGTACCGGCGAGAGAGCTGACGCTTCGGGAAATACAGGAGATTGTGCAGACCGGTATAGAGGTTGAGACCTTTGTCCATGGTGCGATGTGTTACTGCTATTCCGGCCGCTGCCTTTACAGCAGTATGCTTGGAGGAAGAAGCGGGAATCGCGGACGTTGCGCACAGCCCTGCCGTTTGCCGTATTCTGTAGAAGCTTCCGATGGAGAGCCTGTTTTGCGCCTTTCTAAAAAAGCAGAACGTAAGCCATACGACGCCTGTTATCCGTTGAGCATGAAAGACTTATGCACTCTGGATCTTATTCCTGATCTTATGGATGCCGGCATAGTATCATTTAAAATTGAAGGCCGTATGAAGCCGCCGCAGTATGCTGCAGGGGTTACGGCTGTTTACCGGAAATATAGAGATCTTTATCTTCAAAAAGGACGGGAAGGATATTCGGTTGAGGAAGAGGATCGGCGCATTCTTCTTAATCTGTTTGATCGCGGCGGTTTCTCAAAGGGATATTACAGGACAGATGGATCATCTATGATCACAATGACGCGGCCTCGTGCACAAAGTGCTCAGTCCGCTCAGCAGAAAAATGAAAAGAATCAACGCTTTCTGAAAGAAAATTCGAAAGTAAAAATTAATGGTGTATTAAGGATTTATCCGGATATACCTGTTATACTCGAGTTGTGGACTGCATCGAAAGACTTTCATATTGAGGTGGCGGGGGGAATTCCTGAAAGCGCACGTTCGGCATCAGCCATCGTTCAGGATGTGGCGGGCCGGATAAAAAAGACCGGTGGGACTGAGTTTGAATTTGAGCATCTGACTGTAGATCTTGCAGATGGTCTGTTTCTCCCAGTCAGTATGCTGAATGACCTGCGAAGAGAAGGCCTGCAGAAGTTAAGAAACGAGATCCTATCCGGATGGGAACGGCCGGCAGCCTGCCTGAAGTATCAGGATCGGTTACCTCAAAATCTTTTGAATGCAGACCTGCTTTCTGATAAAAAAAGCATACTCATTTAAAAAAATATAATATCCTTGTTACCATGCCGGAGCAGCTGGACGCGTTCCTTGCGTTTTTGAAGGAATGCTCAGGAAGCAGCACACCAGAGCTTTTTGATACCGTCTATCTGGATTCCTGCCTTTTCGGCAATCAGAGCCCGCTGCAGAATTCCTGCAGGAAGCTTGAACAAAAGATGGAAGCCTTACATTCCATGGGACTGAAATGTTTCTTTGCGTGTCCTCCCGTGTTTCGAAGCAGAGTCCGGGACTTCTTTGCAGATCCATGTGTATGTGAGCTGTTTTCACGGTTTGATGGCTTTCTGGTCTCTTCTGTCGATGAATTGGAATTTTTAAGAAATCTGTTTCCGAACAGCCGGTTTGTATCAGAGGACTGTCTTTATGCGGCGAATACGGAAGCAAGAGCTTTCCTTCGCGGAGAGGGGATCATCCGGTTCACGCTTCCGGCTGAGCTTAATGTCAGAGAGCTGCGAGAAGTGGTTTCTTCTGATTCTGAGCTGATCCTGTATGGTTACCAGCCGTTGATGCAGTCTGCGCAATGCGTTCGCAGGAATACGATGGGGTGTGTGAAGCGGGAAAAGCACACGAGGACGTCAAAAAGCGGCGCAGGAGAGTATGAGCTTCTCTATCTGCGCGATCGCAGGCAGGTGCGGTTTCCTGTTCTGACCCGCTGCCGTTTCTGTACAAATACGGTTTATAATTCCGTTCCTTTGCGGCTGTTTGGGTGCGGGGAACAGCTTCAAAAGCTTCAGGTTCCTTATTTTCGCCTCTCTTTTACGGTAGAGTCGGCGGAGGAAACCATGCGGATTCTGAGGACGGCGCGGACATTTATCGCGGAATTCGATAATACGGCGTCTTCTTCGGAACAATCAAAAAGGAAACAGCCGGATACTGAGGGAACAAGAGGGCATTTTAAAAGGGGAGTGGAGTAGCAGATGACAAATTTGCTCTATCAGGTTTCTAAATATCTTATTATTATATTGATGGCATTCTATACGCTGCAGAGCTACACCGTTTTTCGCAAAAAGGACGACGAGTCCAGACAGTATCTGTTTTTGCGCCAGAATATGCTGATGTTTTTCATCCACTTCGTGGGTTATGCACTGATCTATCTGCAGCTTGGCGAGTTTGAAGTGATTCTCTTCTATGGTGCGCAGGTCTTGTATTTTGTATTGACGCTGGTTTTGTTCCGGATTTTTTACCCGCTTGCCTCCCGGCTTCTGGTCAATAATATGTGCATGCTTCTTTGCATCGGCTTTATTATGATCGGAAGGCTGGACTATGACGAGTGCCGCAAACAGTTTGTCATTGCGGTTGCAGCGACGGTGATCGCTTTTCTGATCCCGGTTATTATCCGGAAACTTCGTTTTATCACAAAAATGTATTATATCTACACGTTATTGGGCATCGGTATGCTTGGACTGGTCGCAGTGGCGGCGCGGACCACTTACGGCGCCAAGCTCTCAATCTCTATCGGCGGTTTTACGTTTCAGCCTTCTGAATTCGTAAAGATTATATATGTATTTGCGATTGCAGGACTTTTGACGCATGCCAGGGACTTTCGCCGCCTTGCGGTTGCAACGGCGCTTGCTGCCGCTCATGTGCTGATCCTTGTTGTTTCGAAAGACCTTGGCAGTGCGGTCATCTTTTTTATGACATACCTTGTCATGCTGTTTATTGCCACTAAGAATCCGTTTTACACTCTGGCGGGGCTTCTTGCGGGAGGTGCTGGAGGTGTGGGTGCTTATTTCCTTTTTTCTCATGTGCGTGTGCGTGTTCAGGCCTGGCAGGATCCGTTTGCGGATTATCAGCAGACTGGATATCAGACAGCTCAGGCGCTTTTTTCCATCGCAGCGGGTGGCTGGTTTGGCACTGGCCTGTTTCAGGGTTCGCCGACTGCCATTCCGATCGTAGAGCAGGATATGATGTTCGCCGCAATCGCTGAGGAACTGGGATCTGTCTTTGGTATTTGCCTGATCCTTGTCTGCATGAGTTGTTTCATTATGTTTATCAATATCGGGATGCAGCTGACGAACCGGTACTATCGGCTCGTCGCGGTGGGACTTGGTACGACCTATGGAGTGCAGGTTTTTCTGACGATCGGCGGTACGATTAAACTGATTCCGCTTACTGGTGTTACGCTTCCTCTTGTAAGCTACGGCGGGAGCTCAGTTCTTAGCACGATTATCATGTTTTCCATTGTGCAGGGACTTTATATGCTTCGGAATGATGAAGAGGTCAGCCGCGAAGAAAAAGAGGCTGCGCGTATTGCGGAGGAGCGGCGCCAATTATACGGCCCATATGGGTATCCGCCACAGAATACGGGCTATTATGGCCCGAATGGGACCGCACCGCAGAATACAGGCTATTATGGCCCGAATGGAACCGCGCCGCAGAATACAGGCTATTATGGCCCGAATGGGACCGCGCCGCAGAATGCGAGTTATTATGGACCGGGGGATACTTTCGGAACCACACAACAACATACAAAGAAGGATTCGGCAAAGTCACGTTCTTCTTTCTTTGGCAGGAAGAAAAAGAAAAAAACGTAACTGTGAAGGTAATGAACAGCTACGAAAAAACAACGATAGTGGCTGCATGCAGGGTGGATTTCGACAAAGGAGGCGTTATAATATATGAACACCAAAAGGCCTTCCAGGCATCGAAAAAAAGAATCGGAGAATGATCAGAAAATTCCGGTAAAGGTTCGCGAGGTTCATTTTGATCCGGAGACCGAGCCTGAGGACAAAAAAGGCCGGAATACAGCGCTTGGTATTATCACGTATACCTTTGTGTTTTTATTTATGATGATGATTGGCTATCTGGTCTATCTGAATGTGTGGAAAGCCGATTCTCTGAATTCGAATGCTTATAATACAAAGCAGGATGCGAATGAGGATAAATACATCCGGGGCTCTATTTATTCTTCAGACGGGCAGACGCTTGCTTATACAAATGTAGACGATGATGGAACGGAAACGCGTATTTATCCATACAGTAATGTGTTTGCGCATGTGATCGGTTATTCTTCTAACGGGAAATCCGGTCTCGAATCAACCAGCAATTCGGATCTGATGACTTCACATACGTCTGTGCTGACGCAGCTGCGTGAGGAGTCCGAGGATGGCAAGCAGTTGGGAGACTCTGTGTATACGACATTGAATACAACACTCCAGCAGACGGCCTATGATGCACTTGGCAGTTACAACGGTGCTGTGATTGCAATGGAACCGGATACCGGTAAGATCCTTGCGATGGTATCAAAACCGGACTTTGATCCAAATGCGATTGAAGAAATCTGGGAACAGGTCGTCAACGACAGCTCCAGCAGTGTTCTTCTGAACCGTGCGACACAGGGGCTTTATCCACCGGGGTCTACCTTTAAGATATTGACAACACTGGCGTATATTCGTGAAAACCCGACTACGTACTCGAACTTTACGTTTGAATGTGAAGGTACCTATGAGGAGAGCGGCGCGTCCATACATTGCTATAATAACAAGACTCACGGCACTGTTGACTTAAAGAACGCGTTCGCGAAATCTTGCAATACAGCGTATGCCAGCATAGGTCTGGGGCTTGACACCGGCAGTCTGGCAGAGGTGTGTGAGGAATTTCTGTTTAATGATTCGCTCCCGACTTCGCTGCAACACAGCAGTTCTTCCTTTAGCTTAAGCAGCAGCGCTTCCTATGGAGAGATTATGCAGACGGCTATTGGCCAGGGGGAGACTCTGGTGACTCCGCTTCATATGGCTTTGATCACCGCCACGGTAGCAAACGGCGGTATAATGATGCGTCCGTATCTGGTTGACTACATCGAGGCATCGGACGGAACTCTAGTATCAAAAAACAGTGCCAGCAAATATAAAAGACTCATGACAACCGAGGAAGCCAGTGTCCTGAATGAGTACATGGAGGAAACTGTTATCAGTGGGACGGCCACTTCTCTGGGCTGGTATGACTTTACGGTTGCAGGAAAGACTGGTTCGGCGGAATATGGCACGGATAGCAACGGCGGCACTCACTCCTGGTTTGTCGGTTATTCTTCGAGTGATGATGTCGACCTGGTTGTGGTGGTGATCGCGGAGGACGGCGGAGCCGGAAGCGATACCGCAGTGCCGGTTGCTTCTCAGGTATTTCAGGCTTATTACAATTATGTGGCTGAATAGAAACATATCCTGAAGCTCAGTTTCGTTGCTTCTGTAAATAAATCTGAATTTTGGTTGCGTGTTTTTTGAAAAAGAGTTATACTTGACGCAGATTTCAAATATGGGACACACGCAAGTAGGAGGGATTGCAATGATAGAAGCAATAAGCTGTGGCGGTGTGGTGATTTTCAGGGGGAAAATACTGGTTCTTTACAAAAGCTATCGGAACAAGTATGAAGGCTGGGTTCTGCCAAAGGGGACTGTAGAGGAAGGCGAGGACTTTAAGGAGACCGCGTCGAGAGAGGTCCTTGAGGAGACCGGAGTTAAGGCGGCAATTATTAAATATGTCGGGAAAAGTCAATATACGTTCAATGTGCCGGAAGACACAGTGGCGAAGGACGTGCACTGGTACCTGATGATGGCAGACAGCTACTACAGCAAACCACAGCGGGAAGAATATTTTGTTGATTCTGGATACTATAAGTATCATGAAGCCTATCATCTGCTCAAATTTTCGAATGAGAAGATGATTCTTGAGAAAGCTTACAGTGAGTATCTGAGTTTAAAAAAGAACAATCTTTGGGGAAGCCGGAAGTATTATTAGGCTTTTGAATGGAGGTAACTATTCAGGACAGTACCTTGCACTTGCTGCGAGGTACGTATGAAAACATACAGCATGTGGGGAAAAGCCCCATCGCGAAGCGATTTTAAATGGGCTTTTCCCTCGTAACTGTGAAGGTACTGAACAGTTACGAATGGAGTATGCCGGGATTCCGCAGAACAGATGATGACGGGGTTTCGGCATTTCGGTTATGAAGGTGTGTGGCGGATGAGATTGCATTGGTATCGGGATCTGTATATTGGTGAGACATTTCATGGCCAGAAGAAAAAACTGATACGTATGGTCGAGAAAAGTCACACGGTTCCGGGACTTTATCTTCTTTTGATTCGTCTTGATCAGGATCATAATCAGATGGAGATTGTGACACAAAAGTATTTTATTGACAGGATTCACGATCCTTCGTCGGTTTTGATTGTTGGACTTGCATTTGGTGAGCAGGAGATAAGAGGGCTTCTGGTTCAGATTACGGATCAGGTATACCAAAAGACGGGAAAGGCAGATATCAAAGAGTATCTTTTGGAGAAGGGCTGACAGGACGCATATGCTCCATATTATTTTAACTATTTTAAAAATAACAGGCATACTGCTGCTGGTGCTCTTGTTGCTGGTGCTTTGTATTTGTTTGGCACTCCTGTTTGTGCCTCTGCGTTACCGCCTGATTCTTGTTCATACAGGAGAGGATTCTTGTGGAGAAGCACAGGTGAGCTGGCTTCTGCACCTGTTTTTTGTTCGTATTTTGCTGTCTTTGCCAAATAAAGAAGATGCAGGATTTTCGCGCGATTCGCTTCAGCTTACGGTTCGGATATTTGGCATACAACCGCAAAAAGTTGCGGCTTTTTTCAAACATAGAAGGAAGAACAATTCTTCTTCTAAGAGCAGACCTCAGAACGCGAAAAGCTCAGAAAGCAGAAAGAAAACCACTGAGAAGCAGCCGGTAAAGAAGATTTCTCCTAAAAACGAAAAACAGACAGTAAAAAGAAATTCTTCTGAAAATGAAAAACAGTCTGAAGCGAAGAGAGATTTTGGAAACGGGTCAGTTGTACAGGAATCCTCTTACAAAGGAATAAAACAGACTGCTGGAAAGAAGTCCGAGCAAAAAGATTTTAAAGACAAAACTTCCGAAGAAAAAGATTGCTCAGAAAAAGATTGCTCAGAAAAAGATTGCTCAGAAAAAGATTTTGAAGAAAAAGATTTCGAAGAAAAAGATTTCAACAGTCAGCCGGAAAATAAGGGCTTTAGCAAAATATTTCGACGCCTGCTGTATAAAATCCGCAGCATTGGAGGCACAATAAGAAAAATACCGCAGCGTTTGCAGCGTTGGAAACAGAAATTACTGAAATTAATAAAAAAGCCTGGAGAATGGTCACGTAGGCTCTCTGCTCTCCGTCAGAAGATTGCGGATTATGATGCTGTGGATACGGTGGAAGAAATCTGGCATAAAGTGAAGCAGACACTCCGTCATTTTCGTGTTCGAAAAGGGAAAGGCTATCTCCGTTTCGGAACCGGAGATCCGGCTCTGACGGGTGAACTTACAGGTGTTTTGTACCTTTTGCTTCCTGTATCGTGCCGGAAGATACAGGTGGAACCTCAGTTTACGGACGCCGTGTTGGAGATGGAGCTTGATGTGGCAGGACATATACGTCTGATTCACATTGTCGTTTTGGCTGTTTGGGCTTTCCGCAATCAGAAGCTTCGACATTTGATCAGGGCTTTCCGCAGAACCTGATGTAAGAGTTTCGGGTTTTCCTGTAACGATAATATTTGAAAAGAAGAGGAGAATGACAGTATGGCTGATAATTTTCAGAACACAGTAGCATCTTTATTCAAGGGGATGGATGAGTTTATCACCACTAAAACAGTTGTGGGTGACCCGATCACGGTCGGAGATACGATCATTCTGCCTCTGGTTGATGTCGCGTTTGGAGTGGCAGCGTCCGCCAAGGCGGAAGATAAGAAGAACAGCGGAGGCGGCGGAATGGGCGGTAAAATTTCCCCGAGCGCAGTTCTTGTTATCCAGAATGGCTGTACAAAGCTTGTCAATGTGAGAAATCAGGATCCGGTGACAAAGGTGCTTGATATGGTACCGGATATTGTGAACAAGTTTACAGGGGGAAAGGAAAAGGAGAACCCCGACCCGGATGTGGAAGAAGCAATCCATACCGCAGCGCAGGAAGATGAGACAACGTTCTGATGCGGCTTCTTCCTGCATATAATAGGAAAAAGAGAACGTTTGGTAACTGTGAGGCTGGCGCAGTACGGTTACTTCATAGTTTGATTGCCATGAAAAGGCTGATAGGGTATACATTTTTCTGGATTGCCATAGGGATGATCGCAGAGCTGTTTTTGGAAAGTGTTCTGATCAGTTCATTGCTGATCCTGTTTTTCCTGCTGCTTGGATACAATCTTTTTATGGAATAAGCTGAAAAAAAGCAGCGGACGATAATAATGCCCGCTGCTTATATTTCATTTACGCTCTTTCAACTTTGCCGGATCTCAGGCAACTCGTACATACGTACATCTTTTTTGCAGAAGTCGGTCCCGTTTTTACTTTGACTTTCTGAATGTTTGACTTCCAGATTTTATTACTTCTTCTGTGAGAATGGCTCACCTGGTTGCCGAAATGTACGGATTTATCACAAATAGCACACTTTGCCATAACTGCACCTCCTCGCCCTGAATTCAGTCATCTGTATTATCAACAGACTCACAACGTTGTTATTCTATCAGATGAAATCGTGTTTGGCAAGTATAAATTGAAAAAAAGTAACAGATTCAGAAAAATATGATTGGCAAATATCTTCTTTTCTGTTAGAATAGCCTCATTAAATGGAAAGACGGAGGTGGTTCCTGTCTATGAAAGGACGCATGAGTAATGAGCTTGGCTCGATTGTGATCGATACGAATGTCATTGCTACCTATGCAGGCAGTGTTGCGGTTGAATGCTTCGGCATTGTCGGCATGGCAATCGTGAATATGAAGGATGGCCTTGTGAGACTCTTACGAAAAGACAGTCTGGAGCGCGGATTGAATGTGAAGATCGAGGACAACCGGATTACCATAGATTTTCATGTGATTGTTTCTTATGGAGTGAGTATTTCAGCTGTTGCGGATAATCTGTTTAGCAGCGTTAAGTATCGTGTGGAAGAATTCACCGGTATGGAAGTTGAAAAGATCAATATGTACGTCGAAGGCGTACGGGTCATTGATTAATGGAGGAACCTGACAGTGAATACGAATACAATAAATGCTGCTCTATGTGCGAAAATGTTCCTGGCTGGTGCCAGAAATCTGGAAGCGAAAAAAGAGTGGATCAATGAACTCAATGTTTTTCCGGTGCCGGACGGCGATACCGGCACAAATATGACGCTTACGATCATGTCTGCAGTGAAGGAAGTCTCTGCACTTGATCCATTGACGATGGATTCTTTCGCACGAGCGGCATCTTCCGGATCACTTCGCGGGGCTCGCGGCAATTCGGGTGTGATCCTGTCGCAGCTTTTACGTGGTTTTACAAAAGTGATTCGTTCCGAGGATGAGATTACCCCGGTTGTCCTGACTGCTGCATTGCAAAAAGCGGTTGAGACTGCTTACAAGGCTGTCATGAAGCCGAAGGAAGGGACAATTCTTACAGTTGCGAAAGGCGGGGCTGAATGTGCCGTGGAGCTGTTGGAAGAGAATCCGGATATTGAGATGAAGGATTTGCTGGGTGCAGTTCTTTCCCGTTGCGAGGAAGTTTTGGCGCAGACTCCGGAGATGCTGCCTGTCTTAAAGGAGGCGGGAGTAGTCGATTCCGGCGGGCAGGGTCTTGTTCAGGTATTAAAGGGAGCGTTTGACGCATATAACGGGATTGAGGTTCCGGAGAACACGATTGATCAGACATCTGCATCCGAAGAAGTGTCTGCGGAAGATTTGACCTCTTTCATTTATCACACGGAGTTTATTATGACTCCGGAGACGGAATATACGGAAGAGACGGATAGGAAGCTTCGGACTTATCTGGAGTCGATTGGAGGCTCCGTTGTTCTGACGCTGTCGGACGGGAAAGTATCGGTTCATCTTCACACGAATGATCCCGGACATGCCCTGCAGCGCGCCTTAAAGCTCGGTGCACTTACGGGTATCAACATCCGCAATTGCCGTATGGAATCGCGTGATGATTCCAGAAAGCGTGATGATTCCAGAATGCGTGATGATTCCCGGAAGGGCGATGATTCTGAAAATGTGCAGGGTACTGCTCCTTCCGCTGATTTGAGTGTTGAGGATCCGTTTGCACTTCCTGATATGCCGAAGCTTGTGGAACTGAAAGAGACAGGCTTTATCTCTGTTTCCATCGGGGATGGCATTGCGGATATTTTCCGGGAGCTTGGAGTAGACTGCCTGATCGAAGGCGGTCAGACGATGAATCCCAGTACGGAGGATATGCTGAATGCGATAGCGCAGGTGAATGCGAAAAATATTTTTATTCTTCCGAATAATAAGAATATTATTCTTGCTGCGAATCAGGCAAAGTCATTGACGAAGGACAAAAATATTTTTGTGATACCAACGAAAACGGTTCCTCAGGGGATTACGGCGGTTATCAGTTATGTGCCGGAGAAAACTCCTGATGAGAACGCTATGATTATGGAGCTGGAGATTGAAAATGTGAAAACCGGACAGGTGACTTATGCTGTGCGTGATACGCATATCGAGAATCGGGTCATCAGTGCCGGGGATATTATGGGCGTCGGCGACCATTCCATTCTGGCAGTAGGCAAGGATACGGAAACAGTAGCTGAAGAAATGATTGCCAATATGATAACAGAGGAGGCTGAGCTGATCAGCATCTATTATGGCGAGGATATGAAAGAAGAGGAAGCAGATGTGCTTCGCGGGCGTATAGAGGAGCGCTATCCGGACTGTGATGTGGAACTGAATTATGGCGGGCAGCCGATTTATTACTATATTGTATCGGTCGAGTAGGTGTCGGCTGCGGGACACGTCACTAGTGGTAAGAGGCATGGAGGAGCTATGGAACTGAATTCTCCGTTGGATTCACTGAAAGGGATTGGAGAAAAAACAAAACAGCGTTTTTCAACCGTGGGCATTGATAATATCGGCGATCTGCTTGAATATTATCCTCGTACGTATGAACAATATGGAGATTCCCGTGCAATTGGCAGTCTCTCAGAAGGGGAAGTGGCTGCTGTGTCAGCAGCTCTGACGGCACCGATCGCGAACCGGTATTATCGGGGACGCTGCGTGTCGAGCGCCGTTTGCTGCGACGGCAGGGATGAATTGCAGCTCATCTGGTACAATATGCCTTATATCAGGAATTATCTTCGTACGGGGATGATTTATATCTTCCGTGGAAAAATAAAGAAAAAAGGCTGGCGGCTGCTCATTGAGCAGCCGGCTGTTTTTCATACGGAGCAATATCAGAATCTGACGAATTCACTGCAGCCGGTATATTCTCTGACAAAAGGTCTGACCGTTAATATGGTGCAAAAAGCGGTACGGCAGGTACTGGATGATCTGACAGAAAAGGATGTTGAAGATTATCTTCCTCTGTATGAACGTGAACGTTACAGCCTTTGTCCATACACAGATGCAATCAGACAGATGCATTTTCCCAAAGATGCTGAAGCGCTCCGTACGGCAAGAAGACGACTGGTATTTGACGAATTTTTCTTTTTTCTCCTGCAGCTTCGCAGCCTGAAAGAACATCGGACGAAAGCAGTCTGTGACTTTCGGATTCATCCCGCAAAAGCTGTAGATCAGGTAATCTCTTCGCTGCCATATGAGCTGACAGGAGCACAGCAGCGCGTTTGGGCGGACATTGAAAGAGAATTGCAGGGACAGACTGCGATGGCAAGGCTGATACAGGGAGATGTCGGCTCGGGAAAGACGATACTGGCAGTGCTGGCACTTTTTATGGTTGCAGAAAACGGATATCAGGGTGCTATGATGGCGCCGACGGAAGTGCTTGCCAGACAGCATTTCCATTCGATTCTTGAACTGATCCAGAACAATAATCTGCCTTTTGAGGCTGTTTTGCTGACCGGCTCCATGACAGCTAAGCAGAAGAGGGAGACGTATTCCAGAATTGAATCCGGTGAAGCTGCAATTGTGATTGGTACACATGCGTTGATACAGGAAAAAGTAACTTTTCAGACACTTGCTTTGGTCATTACAGATGAACAGCATCGCTTCGGTGTAAAACAAAGAGAATTGCTTTCACAAAAGGGAGGTACCCCGCATACCATAGTGATGAGTGCAACACCCATTCCCCGGACACTTGCAGTGATTCTGTACGGTGATTTGGATATTTCTGTTTTGAATGAGATGCCTGCAAAGCGTTTGCCGATAAAAAACTGTGTGGTGGGGCCCTCATACCGGCCCAAAGCGTATCAGTTTATTCAGAAACAGGTAGAGATGGGACATCAGGCGTATGTGATCTGTCCAATGGTAGACGAGGGCACTGCTGCGGAAACCTCCAGAGAAGCCGATAAACAGGATGGCAGTCTTTCCAATGCCTGCAATCTGGAGAATGTCGTGGATTATACACAAAAACTTCGCCGGATACTTCCGGCCGGTATTGCTGTTGAATATCTTCATGGACGTATGAAGGCCGCTGAAAAAAATGAAATCATGGAAAAATTCCTTGAAAATAAGATTCAGGTACTGGTTTCGACAACGGTTGTAGAGGTTGGCGTGAATGTTCCCAATGCGACCGTGATGATGGTAGAAAACGCGGAACGTTTCGGACTTTCTTCCCTTCATCAGCTTCGAGGGCGCGTGGGGAGAGGCGATGCACAATCTTACTGTATTTTTCTTCATGCGGTTGATGGAGCACGGATTCAGGAGCGGCTGGATATTCTGAATCATACGAATGACGGATTCGAAATTGCTTCGAAGGATTTGCAGCTGAGGGGACCGGGGGATTTGTTTGGAATTCGGCAGAGCGGCCTTATGAATTTTCAGCTTGCTGATGTTTATACGGATGCGGATGTTTTAAAACTTGCAAATGAGGCTGTAAATGATATTCAAAATGAGGATCCGGAATTAAGTCTCCCTGAGCACATGGAGCTGAAGAAACGTTATGAGGAATTGCTTTCCCGCCAGAGCGAGTCTTTAAATCTCTGAGACATTTTGGCTGATCTTCCTGTTACTGTGATGGTATTGAAGAACTACATGTTTCTTTATTTGAGATATTGTATCAATAAATTGTTGAGTTTTGCAGAGACAGCAGAGGGAAAATCAGGATACTTACCGTTGATTTATATGGAAAACTCTTTAAAATCCCTGTATTTTTGGGAATATTGTGTCTTGTATTGTTTGAACATTTGTTATATTATGGCGTCGTACGGAGTAATAAATTTAATAAGACTTAAAGAAATAAGTACAGAAATCGGATACAAAAGCTTTTAATTCATTATTTGGAGGAAAGAAAAATGCCAAGAACCAAAAAAACACAGGAAGAACAGGTTGAGGAAGTAGTGGAGGCAGCTAAGAAAGCTGTGGCGACAACGAAAAAGGCTACGAAGAAGGCGACTGAAAAGGCGGCTGTAGCTGCTAAAGAAGCTGCCAAGAAAGCAGATAACGTGACAACAGAGGCGAAGAAAGCGGTGGCTAAGGCTACAAAGAAGCCGTTGAAAGAAGAAGTTTATCTGCAGTATGCCGGCAAAGAGATTCATAAGGATGAGCTGGTAAAGCAGGTAAAGGAGATTTGGACCAAGGAACTCAATAATAAGATCGGCGACATTGCAACGATTACCCTGTATCTGAAGCCGGAAGAAAATAAAGCCTATTATGTGATCAATGGGGACGTATCAGGAAGCGTTGATCTGTAAATGATTCTTTTATAAAAGAAGGAATATTGCGTTGACCTAGTAACTGGTCAACGCTTTTTTATATGCGCAGAGCCGGGCAAGGTGTTTTGCGGCTAAGGCCGCGCCCGGGTCTCCGCTCCGCTTCGATTTTGACATTGTTTATGAAAACAAAATAAGACAGCTTGCAGAGTACCGATGCAGGCTGTTTTTGAAATAATGACCGCTTTCTGATAAAACAAGATAAAATAAGGCTGTCAGATATCATCAGAGCGGATGTTCAGCCGCCAGTCGAGATCGCCTCTTGCAAGACCGAGCACAAGAGATTCGGCGGTGGCGATGTTCGTAGCGATCGGGATATTGTATTCATCACAGCATCTGGAAATCGCGAAAATATCCGGATCATTCGGACTCGCAGTGATCGGATTGTAAAAAAAGATCACCATGTCCATACTGTTCCGTTCAATCATATCCATAAACTGCTTGTCACCCCCCACGCTTCCGGGCAGGAACTTATAAACCTTAAGATTGGTCACTTCCTCTATTCTTCTTCCAGTTCCCCCCGTCGCGTACAGGTGATGTCTGGAAAGAATGTATTTATACGCGAGGCAAAAATTCTCGATCAGTGTTTTCTTGTTGTTGTGCGCGATAAATCCGATGTTCATCAAGATGTCTACCTTTCTGATTTCAAACTAACCCCTTTTAACATAACTACAAAGCCATTATAGCAACTTTTTCTGAAATTACAAGATTTTTTTGTCCGTTTTTAGCGAAAATAAATAAAAATAAGAATTTGGCTTGACAATCAAAAGTCGGCGGGTGCATACTGCCATCGTAACTGTTCAGTACCTTCACAGTTACGGGAAAAAGTCCATTTAAAATCGCTGCGCGATGGGACTTTTTCCTATAGAATAAACGTCTTCATACGTACCTCGCAGCAAGTGCGAGGTACTGTCCTGAATAGTTACCTGCCATCTATAATTAGCACCTGATCATATCTGAGGGAGGAGAATATATGTTAGTTCCTGTGCTGTTGTTTCTTGTGGGACTTATTCTGCTGATTAAAGGAGGAGACTGGTTTGTGGATGGTGCGACGGGGATTGCAGGTCGTTTTCATCTTCCGGAGCTTTTAATCGGAGCGACTGTTGTTTCAATCGGGACGACGCTGCCGGAGGTAATGGTATCTGCAACCTCGGCTGTTGGAGGACATAGCCA
Source organism: Clostridiales bacterium (assembly GCA_020859985.1). Taxonomy (GTDB): domain Bacteria; phylum Bacillota; class Clostridia; order Lachnospirales; family Lachnospiraceae; genus Choladousia. The sequence goes on along the minus strand of JAJBVD010000039.1, from coordinate 116,765 downwards.
GATTGCTTATGGGAATGCGATTGGTTCTGTTATCTGTAACACCTCTCTGATCGCTGCGGTCACGATTGCGGTACGCCCGGGAAAAGCTTCAAGGAAGTCTTTACTTCTTCCTGTTCTTTTCTTTTTTGGAGCCGCCATTTTCTTTGCAGGGATTGCATATACCAGCGGTTCGTTTACAAGGATAACGGGTGTGATCCTGCTTCTGCTTTTCCTGATTTATATGCTGCTGACCATCTGGCAGATGACCCGCGGGGAGGAAACGCTTTCCGGAACAGGAGATTCCAGTGAAGTTACGGATGGAGCAGAGCAGAGCGTAACCGAGACTGACAAGACACCAGATTCTGCAGAATCCACGCTCATCAAAGAAATTGTTCTTCTGATTGTTGGTGCCGCTTTGATTGCGATTGGTGCAAATCTTCTTGTTGATAATGGCACATTGATCGCGGAAGCGCTTGGAGTACCGGAATCTGTGATTGCTCTTACCTTTGTTGCCCTTGGCACTTCACTGCCGGAGCTTGTGACTGCGATCACTTCCTTAAGCAAAGGACATGGGGCACTCTCTCTTGGAAATGTAATTGGAGCGAACCTGTTCAACCTTGTGCTGGTCTGCGGAATTTCGATCACGCTGAATCCATTTTCGATTCCGACTTCTTCAACATTGTTCGGGATGAACGCATCTCTTGTGCTGGACATCCCTGTCATGTTTGCGGTTATGCTGATTTTGACACTTCCAGCTCTTTTCAAAGAGAAGCTCTATCGGGTACAGGGTATTGGACTGCTCGCGATATACGCGGCTTACTGTGTGATACAGTTTGCGATGTGATATTATTTTTGAAATTGACCGGAGCGGCAGCGAAGACCAAAAGGTCAGGAATGGAAGAACGCACCGGGTGAGTATACTCTCACCCGGCGCGTTTTTTACTCTCTACATCATTGTATCATTACATTGCTGCACCGCTGGTGCCGGTCCCGGTACCGGACATCTGACGCTCCTGAGCCTCGATCATCTTCTTTACCATATAGCCGCCGACAGAACCATTCTGTTTGGATGTCAGATTTCCGTTGTAGCCATCGCTGAGCGGTACGCCCAGTTCATTTGCTACCTCAAACTTGAAACGATCCATTGCGCCTTTTGCTTCCGGTACTGCTGTCGTGTTTCCTGAACGATTAGACATAATAAACGCCTCCTTTGTTTTTTGTTTCTATTTATCTGAAATTGTATTGTCGCAGCTTTTTGCTGCATTCGTAGTATATGCAATTGAAATGGAACTAAACTGGAAATTGTTTCATTTTATGACGGCCAGGAACATTCTGTGCAGCCGTGATGATACGGAACAGTTACCAATCTGCATGGAAAGCGATTGTAATTTTGTGTTGACAGCACGTCATGAAAAAATTATAATGGTTCCCATGAGAGTGATAGCAGGAAAGGCGCGGAGACTTCCGCTGAAGACAATTGAGGGAGACGGTACGAGACCGACTACTGACCGTATAAAGGAGACACTTTTTAATATTCTTCAGAACGATCTGTATGACATTCAATTTCTGGATCTGTTTGCCGGCAGCGGCGGGATTGGGATTGAAGCGTTGAGCCGCGGCGCCGGGCACGCTTGTTTTGTTGATAATAGCCGCGCTGCCTGTGACTGTATTCGAAGGAATCTTGCGTTTACGCATCTGGAGAAGCTTGCGGAAGTGTTTTCCTGTGATGCTTTGACGGCCTTGGCACGCATGGAGGGCAGACCGCCTTTCCAGATTGTTTTTATGGATCCACCCTATGGAAAAGGGCTGGAGAATCAGGTGCTGGACTATATTGCGATACATCGTCCTTCTTTTGTGAATGAGCAGACGCTGTTCATTATTGAAATGGCGCTTGATACAGGGACAGATATTTTTCCGGAGCTTGGTTATGAGATTTTTCGTGTCAAAGAATACAAAACGAATAAGCATGTATTTCTGACTATTTCGAAGCCGGAAAGGGAGTAAAGGGATTATATATGAAACGTGCCGTTTATCCGGGCAGTTTTGACCCGGTGACCAGAGGGCATCTGGATATAATAGAGCGGGCAGCAGCTCTTGTGGACGAGCTGGTGGTCGGCGTTTTGAATAATAATGAAAAAACACCGTTGTTTTCTGTCGAAGAACGTGTTAATATGTTAAAAGATGTGACTTCTCATATTCCAAATGTACGGGTGGAAGCATTTTCCGGGCTTTCTGTAGAATTCTGCAAAAAGTGCGATGCTTCGTTCCTGGTGCGTGGCTTAAGGGCCGTGACGGATTTTGAATATGAGCTTCAGATGGCGCAGACAAACAGGAGTCTTGAGCGGGGAGTGGATACGCTGTTTTTTACAACCGCGCTGAACTATGCTTACATTAGTTCTACGATTGTAAAAGAGGTTGCATCTTACGACGGCGATATCTCCGGATTCGTGCCGCCGCAGGTAGCAGAACGCGTTTATGCCAGGATTGGACATAGCAAACAGCGGGAAGTAAAAGGAGTATAAATCAAAAGTAAGGAGAGAGTTATCATGGCCAGCAGCAGAATTGAACAGATCATTGAAGAAATCGAGGAGTTTATCGACAGCTGTAAGTTTCAGCCCCTTTCCTCCACCAAGATTGTTGTGAACAAGGAGGAGCTTGAGGAACTGTTAAGAGAGCTACGCATGAAGACGCCGGATGAGATCAAGCGCTATCAGAAGATCATCAGCAATAAGGATGCGATTCTGGAAGATGCACAGTCCAAAGCGGATGCGATCATCGCGGAGGCACAGGCACAGGCACAGAAGATCGTCAGCGACAGTGAAGTGATGCGTGCCGCAATGGAACAGTCCAGACAGCTGATCGACGAGACGAATGTTCAGGCGCAGGAGATTATGGATCGGGCGACGGAGGATTCGAACAATATCCGTATGAGTGCTATCCGCTATACGGATGACATGCTTGGCAACCTTGAGAAGATTATGAGTCATACGATTGATACCGCAGGGACAAAATACAGCAATTTTATCAATTCAGTTCAGTCCTGTTATGATATTGTCAGCAAGAATCGTTCGGAGCTGTCTCCTTCCGTGGAGCCTTCCAGCTATACGCAGCCGGAGGCTGATCAGGAGGATTCACTGGACGACTAAGAGAAGCAGGCTTACCTGTTTTATGTGAAGACAGTGCGTTAGCGGAGCATTTATTGGGAGATTAATAGTACTGTTATTGAGATTAATATTGTGAGCAGGGTGATTTTCACCCTGCTTTTTGTGTAGTGAAATAATAGCTCTCTGTCCATCCGGGCTATACCGGCGCTCTGTGCGAGTGCGGACCATCCTCCAAACGCCGCCAATGCGGAGGCGGAGATGTATTTTGCGGCAAACGAAAGAGATGATTCCGCAATGAGACGAATGCCATTCGTGACTTCGATACTGGCAGTCAGTAAAAGTACGGCCGGATTCGAGAGAGGAACAAACTGTGTCAGAAGACCGCTTAAAATAGAAAACAACAAAATGTATGCACAAAGCTTCAGAGCACTGCTCATTGCATCATTGATGCAGTCGTCGATTATCGAAAAGGATAACGTTGCCTGTTCAGGATTCGGTTTATTTGTTTGAACGGTATTCTCTTTACGGAATCGTTGCGGTCTGTATTTTTGTGACTTGTTTTTATGTATACCGGGATTAATAACAGAGCTTCGCACGTTTGCACTTAGGAATCCGGCCAGAGCGGCGGCTCCGAGAATCTGTATGAGAAAACAGCCCCCTTTATCGGGGAGACCCATTTGTTCAGCAGAAAGATAAGAGAGGATAAAGCCGGGACTTAAATTGTTTGCAAAGCCTTGTAAAAACATTGCTTCTTCGCGGCTGATTTTATTTTGAGCATACAGATCAGCGGATATCTTTGCGCCGATTGGAAAACCACACAGAAATCCGGCCAGAATAACAAAAGCTCCGTAAGCCGAACAGCCGAAAAGTCTCATAATGGGAGCTGCAAGGAGTCCTGGCATGTCGTGAGGGCTGACAATTCGAATCAGCAGAGAACTTAAAAACAAAAAAGGAAACAGAACCGGAAAAACGGAATGGTACCAAAGTAATAGCCCGTCTCTCGCTGATGAGACGGCAGTACGTGGAAAACACAGCAGACAAAGAAATAAGAGTATAATGAACAATACCGTTCGCTTTCGCATGTTGACATCCTCTCACTTGCATTCTGTTCGATTTTATGAAAACATATCTACAGGTAATTCCACTCAAATGTATGAATTTTACAGTTATAATATGCTTATTGATAAAGTGCTTCCTGTTTTCATTTCCGTTATATCTTGTCAGAATGGAAAGAAATTGTTTTGTCATAGAAATCGAAATTTCGAAATATCGTATTTATTGCGGAGGATGAGGCGATATGTGGAAGAACTATTTCAGACATTTGCTGTTCCTTTTATTTCTGTCATCCGTATCGGTGTGGCTTTCCAGCTATCTATATCAGCAGTCCGCAGCTCTGATTCTGGATGCTGATTTATTGGAAACCCCTTCATTTCGTAAAATGCAGCTTTCCGATACAACAATTTCACTACTTTTGGAAGCTTCTGCGTCAGAGGGAATCCTGCGGGGGGATATTCTGACAGTATTGTATCCGTTTTCATCAGATGGTACGATTTATGATGGTAATTTTATCCGTTCACGAAATGACAGGTTTTTGCAGCTTCAGCTTTGGAGGGAACGTTTGATCCATCTGAACCGGAACGGTTATTTGGAAACAAGAAATGCTTATGCGGCAATCTGGAACGATGTGGAGTGCTTTCCGGTGATTGATACAGAAGTTTCTTTTGAAAATTCCTGGATGTTTGAGCGTACCTATGGCGGGAAACGCGGACATGAGGGTACTGACCTGATGCCGTCCGCCAATCTGGCCGGTGTCTATCCGATCGTAAGCATGACAGACGGTGTGGTGGAAAAGATCGGCTGGCTGGAGCAGGGCGGATACCGCATTGGGATACGTTCTCCGAGCGGCGGTTATTTTTATTACGCGCATCTGGATTCTTACGCACAGAAATTTTCGGTGGGAGATGCTGTATACGCCGGCGAACAACTGGGAATGATGGGCGATACCGGATATGGGGAGGAGGGAACTGTCGGTAAATTTAAGGTTCACCTGCATGTGGGTATTTATATCCGGGCGAACGCAGGCGGGGATGGCGAAAGCCCGGAAGAATTGAGTGTGAATCCTTACTGGGTGCTTCGTTACGCGGCCTTGCTCTGATAAATGCAGGCGGTTACTCCTGACAGGAAAGTGCTCTCATCTTAAGATACCCCTCGCGGCAAATCCATTTGTTCTTGTGATATCGGGTTTTCTGTGCTAGAATACGCATAACTGTGAATGTATGGAACAGTTTTGAAATTAGTGATTATGGCTGCAGAGGTGTATGATTATGGAAATTCAGCTGTGGCGCGAGATTTTAAGCCCGTATGATCTGGCTGTAAAAGAGCTCGTTGTAAAGTTTGAGCATCTGATCTATGAGTATCGGAATCAGGGTCAGTATTCTCCGATTGAAGAGGTAACAGGTCGGGTAAAGTCTGTCACCAGTATTCTGGATAAAGTCCAGAAAAAACACATCACAACGGATGAAATGGAAGAGCGGATCACGGATATCGCCGGGGTTCGGATCATCTGCCAGTTTGTGGAAGATATTCAGAGAGTGGTGGAGATCATCCGCGCAAGGACAGACATGGAGATTGTCAGCGAGAGGGATTATGTCAATCACAAAAAGGACAGCGGATACCGGAGCTATCATATTATTGTGCGTTATGAAGTGCAGACGACAAAGGGCAGCCGGAAGATCAATGTTGAGATTCAGATACGCACGCTGGCCATGAATTTCTGGTCGACGATCGAGCATTCTCTGCAGTATAAATACAAGAAAAATATTCCGGCGCATGTGAGTGAGAAGCTGACTAATGTGGCAAATGCGATCATATTGCTTGACAGTGAGATGTCGTCTGTGCGCAGCGAGATCATGGACGCGCAGATTTCTTCACAGATGCAGGCAGGGCTGGTTTCAGACATTCTGAATAATATCCAGAATCTGTATCGGGTGACGACGAAGCGTGAGGTGCAGAAGATTCAGGATGAGTTTTACCGCATCTATGAGCTGGACGATATCGATCAGCTGCGGCGCTTTGCCAGAGAGCTTGATGTGATCGCGGAAGGATATCGCGCGCAGACGGTGGAATTGACGAGGAAGGATCTGTATTAAGATGAGTTCTGTGAGAGAACGGCTGCCGGGGGGCTTTGTCTGTCGAATGAGAGAACAGCTTGGGGAAGAGACAGATGACTTTCTGGCCTGTTATGAGAATGATCCGCAGGCAGGAATCCGCGTCAACACAGGCAAGCTCTCTGTTGAAGATGCAGATGTACAGCTTGACTTTGCCATAGAGCGAATCCCATGGGTGAGCAATGGCTTTTATATGAACAGGGATGCTGAAGCGTCCCGCCATCCGTATTATTATGCGGGATTGTATTACATACAGGAGCCGAGTGCAATGCTGCCGGCAAGCCTGCTGCCTATTGAACCGGGAGACCATGTGCTTGATCTCTGTGCGGCTCCGGGAGGTAAGGCTACAGAGCTTGCTTCCAGGCTGAACGGGACCGGGCTTCTGGTCGCGAATGACGCCAGCGCGAGCCGTGCGAAGGCTCTGGTAAAGAATCTGACCGTCTGGGGAGCTGCTAACACCTGCATCACTGCGGAACAGCCACAGCGGCTTCTGGAGACTTTCGGATGCTTTTTTGATAAAATTCTGGTGGACGCCCCCTGTTCCGGTGAAGGCATGTTCCGAAAGGATCCGGCGCTGACCGCCGCATGGGAGGAGAAAGGGCCAGAAATATACGCGCCGTTGCAGAAAGAGATTTTGTCCTGTGCCATACAGATGCTGAAGCCCGGAGGCATGCTTTTGTATTCGACTTGCACGTTTTCAGTGGAAGAGGATGAGGCGGTGATAGCATTTGCACTGGAACATTTTCCGGAGCTGGAGTTGCTGCCGCTGGAAAAAGGAACGGGATTTTCGGATGGAATTTCATTTTCGTCATCAGATACTAATGAATCGTCCGCAGGTAATCTGTGCCGCTGTGTTCGGATTTACCCGCATCGGGTAAGAGGAGAGGGACATTTTCTTGCGCTTTTGAAAAAGAAATCGGATGATGACACGGAACCTGGGCGTACTTGTGAAAGACAGGAGTTTCTGAAACAGGGCACAGCCGCGAAAAAGATCGGACGGGATTTTTGTGAACAGAATAATGGGATTCCGGATATCGTTTCCGAATTTCTGGCACGGATAGCCGGGTCTATCGGCTCTTCCGAGGGCGTGTTATGCCTGCGGGGGCGTTTGCAGAATATTCTGGCGACCTGGCACTATAAGCAGATTGGTGAACAGTGCCTGCTTGTTCCGCCTTATCATCTTCCGGGCGGGATCCGCTATCTGCGCACCGGCCTTTTGCTGGGGACTTTAAAGCGCGGGCGTTTTGAGCCTTCGCAGGCTCTGGCGATGATGCTGGATGCTTCCTGCTTTGACGCAGTGCTGGATCTGTCGTGCAGGGACGATCGGGTGATCCGATATCTGAAGGGTGAAACGCTGGAACTCAGCGAGGAGGAACTGGCAGTTCTGGCTCAAAAACAATCCGCTGATAAAACGGTGCTGATTTGTGTAGATGGGCATGGCCTTGGCTGGGGAAAGCTGGCGAATGGCAGTATCCGTAATAAGTTTTATCCGGGATGGAGGATGCAGTAAATGCTGAAAAATACAAAAGCAGTGATATTTGACCTGGATGGAACTCTTATGGATTCCATGTCGCTCTGGTCGGATATTGATATAGAATACCTGTCCCGGTACGGGCAGAAGATACCTGCGGATCTGTCTGTGGCAATTGAAGGTATGAGTTTTACGGAGACTGCGCAATATTTTAAGCAGCGCTTTTCCCTTCCCTGTGGGGTGGAGGAAATCAAGCAGGAATGGAACCGGATGGCATATCAGAAATACGCATATGAAGTGGAACTGAAGCCGGGAGCCGCCCGTTTCTTAAGACATTTGAGGGAGCAGGGAATACCGGCCGCCATTGCGAGCAGCAACAGTCAGGAGCTGATACGCGCGTCTCTGGCGCACCATCACGTGGAGAATTGTTTTGACCGGATCGTCACCTCCTGTGAGGTGGCAAAGGGAAAGCCGGCTCCGGATATTTATCTGTATGCGGCTGACCTGCTCGGTGTGGAGCCGACGAATTGTCTGGTATTTGAAGATATTCCAATGGGGGTTCAGGCCGGGAAAAATGCCGGAATGCGCGTCTGCGCGATGGAGGATGATTTTTCCGCCGCACGAAGGGCTCTGACCAGAGAGCTTGCGGATTACTACATACGCAGCTACGATGAAGTGCTGGACGGCAGCTATGAGGTGCTGCATCACGATTTTTGACGAGTGATATTGCGGCAATAGGAGTGTATCTTTTATGGAATTTCTTCCGACAACACCCGAAGAGATGCGGGCGCAAAATATAGAACAGCTGGACTTTGTCTACGTATGCGGAGACGCTTATGTGGATCATCCGTCGTTCGGCCATGCCATTATCAGCCGTGTGCTGCAGGCACACGGTTTTACAGTCGGAATCCTTGCACAGCCTGACTGGCGGAAAAAAGAAAGTGTCATGCTTCTGGGCAGGCCGAGGCTGGGATTTCTGGTCTCTGCCGGGAATATGGATTCCATGGTGAATCATTATACGGTATCGAAAAAAAGGCGTTCTTCCGATGCTTATACGCCGGGCGGCGTAATGGGAAAACGTCCGGATCATGCTGTGGTGGTGTACTGCAATCTGATCCGGCAGGCCTGGAGGGATGTGCCGATCATTGCGGGCGGGATTGAAGCCAGTCTGCGGCGTCTGGCTCATTATGATTACTGGTCGGATTCTCTGAAACGGTCAATCCTGCTGGATTCCGGCGCGGATCTGATCTCCTACGGGATGGGAGAGCGCTCAATCGTAGAGATAGCGGAGGCGCTGGATTCCGGGCTTTCCATTCACGATATTACTTTCATCGACGGTACCTGTTATAAGACAAAGCATCTGGAGGATGTCTATGATTATGAGCTTCTTCCGGTTTATGAGGAAATGCGAAAGGACAAACGCCGGTATGCGGAAAGCTTTGCTGTGCAGTACCGCAACACGGATCCGTTTTCTGCCAAACGGCTGGTCGAGCCCTATGCGGACGGCATTTATGTCGTGCAGAACACGCCTTCAAAGCCCATCTCTATGCAGGAAATGGACGATGTCTATGATCTTCCTTATTGCCGCACATGGCATCCCTCTTATGATAAGGCGGGCGGGATACCTGCTCTAAGTGAGGTGAAATTCAGCCTTGTCAGCAACCGCGGCTGCTTTGGCGGCTGTTCTTTCTGCGCGCTGACCTTTCATCAGGGACGGATCGTGCAGGTGCGGAGCCATGATTCTATCGTAAAAGAAGCGGTCTTGATGACGGAAGATCCGGAGTTTAAGGGGTATATCCACGATGTTGGCGGACCAACCGCGAATTTCCGGCACCCCTCCTGCAAAAAGCAGTTGCAAAAAGGTGTATGCAAGGACCGGCAGTGCCTTTTCCCAACGCCCTGTAAAAATCTTGATGCGGATCACAGTGACTATGTCGCTCTGCTGCGCCGCCTGCGGAAGCTTCCAAAGGTGAAAAAGGTCTTTATCCGCTCCGGCATCCGTTTTGATTATCTGATGGAGGATTCCTCGGATGCATTTTTCCGGGAGCTTGTGAAATACCATATCAGCGGCCAGCTGAAAGTAGCTCCGGAGCATGTCTCCGACAGGGTGCTTGAGATGATGGGGAAGCCAAAGCACAGTGTTTATCAGAAATTCACAGAGGAATATCAGAAGATGAACCGTTCGTGCCATATGGAGCAGTATCTGGTACCCTACCTGATGTCCTCACACCCCGGCTGTTCGATGAAGGAAGCGGTCGAGCTGGCCTGTTATCTGCGCGATATTCATTTTATGCCGGAGCAGGTGCAGGATTTTTATCCGACGCCGTCCACGATCTCGACCTGTATGTACTACACCGGTCTTGACCCGCGCACGATGCAGCCGGTCTACGTGGAGAAAAATCCGCACCGAAAAAAGCTCCAGCGGGCGCTGCTCCAATATCGGAATCCGAATAATTACGATCTGGTGATCGAAGCTCTGCATCTTGCGGGACGAACGGATCTGATTGGGTTTGGCCCGGAATGTCTGGTTCGTCCGCGGCATATGGCATCATCCAAAAAGGATGCGCCGGAAGAAAAGACGCACACGAAGGCAACTTTGAAAACAGGAAACAAAGGCAGGAGAACAAATACAAATTGTACATCTGAAAAGAAAACAAACACGAACCGTAGGTCCACAAAAAATAAGAGGAGATGACACTTCATGAAGAAAGTGAAGAAAGGAAATTACGGCTATATCCGGTATGAAAAGAAGAGAAGATTTCTGACGACGCTGCTGATGTTTGCTCTGCCGATCGGAATCTATGTCATTGGCTATGTCACAGTCAAATCGCGGCTGAATCTGTTTACCGTGATCGCGATCCTTGGCTGTCTGCCTGCCTGCAGGTCGATGGTTGGCCTGATCATGATGCTGATGCAGAAATCCATGCCGCAGGATCGTTTTGAGGCGATCCGCGATGCGGCAAAGGGACTGACGACCGGGTATGAGCTGATTATCACAGCGTATGAACACACGAGCCTTGTGGAAGCAGCTGTGATCTGCGGCGATCAGGTTGTATGCTTTACTCCGGATGCAAAGACCGACCCGGCTTATCTGGAAAAGCATATTCACCAGAACCTCTCTTCGAACGGTTTTACCGATACGGACGTCAAGGTAATGAAGGAATTAAAACCTTATCTGCAGCGTGTCACGACACTCGCACAGTCTCCGGAAAAATACCGGGAAGGCCTTCATTTTACACCGGATGAGCGCTATCCAGGACTGTCACGCGAAGAGGTGATCTATCAGATCCTGCTGGCGCTTTCCCTGTGATTGAATCAGGCTTTTGCTTTAAGCAGGCTTTTCACGCGTGGCTGCGAGGGTACCGAACATTTACGAAAACGATATGCTTTGCAGGAGAAGCTAAGGAAATTATGATAGAGATCAATGTAAGCGAATGGGAAGCCGGTCAGCGTCTGGATAAGCTGCTGGCCCGTTATATGAGAGAAGCGCCCAAAAGTTTTTTTTATAAGATGCTTCGCAAAAAAAACATTACGCTGAACGGCAAAAAGGCGGAGGGCAAAGAACTGCTTAAGCCCGGAGATCAGTTGAAGCTGTTTTTATCTGATGAGACTTGGGCGAAATTCGGGGGTGTTTCTCTGGAAAAGGAGCAGGAGAAGCCATTATCTTCAGCATTTGGCGCAGTACAGCTGCAGAACAGGATCGGCTGCAGTCCCTGGGATGGAACTGTCAGGGAAATGCCGGTACTGGAAAAGGGAGTCTGCCCACCTGCCGTTCTTTATCAGGATGAGCATATTCTTTTACTGAATAAACCGGCAGGGATGCTTACACAAAAAGCAGTTCCTTCAGATGTATCTCTGGTAGAATACCTGAACGCCTGGCTGCTGGAATCCGGCTCAATGAGTCAAAAAGAAATGCAGCTGGTGCATCCGGCGCCCTGCAACCGTCTTGACCGGAATACCAGCGGTCTTGTGGTGGCGGGAGTAAGTCTTGCAGGTCTTCAGACTATGAACCGGCTTCTGGCATCCCGTCTGGTCCGTAAATACTATCGCTGCATTGTGTGCGGGGCGATGCATGGAAGTGGCCTCCTTCGCGGATATTTGAAGAAAGAGGAACGGACGAATACTGTGACTGTATCCGATTTACCTGTGGAAGGTGCAAGAGTAATTGAGACGGGTTACGAGGTACTTTCTTCGAATGAAGCTTTTTCTCTTCTGGAGGTACACCTTATTACAGGCAGAAGCCATCAGATCCGTGCTCATCTTGCGTCAATCGGACATCCGGTCCTTGGAGATCCCAAATACGGTGATGCCGCACAGAACCGTTTGGCACTGCGCTCGCATGGAGTACATGCACAGCTGCTCCACGCGTATCGCCTGGAATTTCCGGATATTGACGGTACACTTTCTTATCTTTCCGGTAAGCGTTTTTGTGCGCCCCAGCCTGCAATATTTGATGTATTGATGCAGTCATGAAGGCACCGGACAGGCTGCAATTTTGACTATAGGAATAAACTGCTTTGCGCATGCAAGCTGTGCGGATAAGCAGTGAAAGAATGAAATACGGCAGGAGAAAAACATGGCTACATGGAATACGCGCGGTCTGCGCGGCTCGACGCTTGAAGAACTGATCAACCGGACGAATGAGATTTATCTGGAAAAAAATCTTGCCCTGATCCAGAAAATTCCGACGCCGATCACGCCGCTGAAAATTGATAAAGATGAGCGTCACATTACACTGGCGTATTTTGAACAGAAAAGTACCGTGGACTATATTGGGGCAGTACAGGGCATTCCGGTTTGCTTTGACGCGAAAGAATGTACCGTTGATACATTTGCACTGCAGAATATTCATCCGCATCAGGTGAAATTTATGACCGATTTTGAGAAGCAGGGCGGTATCTCGTTTCTGATTCTTTTTTTCAGCACCCGCAACGAGCTGTTTTATCTTCCCTATCGCGATATGATGAAATTCTGGAACCGTGCCGAACAGGGCGGCCGAAAGAGTTTTCGGTATGTGGAGCTGGACCAGAATTATTACTTAAAGCCCAGAGGAGGTCTTCTGGTACCGTATCTTGATGCACTGCAGCTCGATCTGGACGAGAGAGAAAATTAGAAACAACAGACTGGACAACAGCCGTTGTTTGTATTAAGATGATGGAGGATTTCGAGAGGCGCTCGTTTACCGCGGACCAGGGCGGCAGCGAAGATCGGGTTGCGGTGAAATCCGTTTGCATCATCAGAAATAAACAGGATAAGAAGGGCAGACCATTATGCAGAAGATTTTACATACCCCGGAGGGGGTCCGGGATATTTATAATAAAGAATGTGAACAGAAGCTGGCGCTGCAGAAACGACTCCATACTGTGATCAAATCCTATGGATACCGGGATATTGAGACGCCGACATTTGAGTTTTTCGACGTGTTCAGCCGCGAGGTAGGGACGACGCCGTCCAGAGAGCTGTACAAATTTTTTGACCGCGATGGGAATACGCTAGTGCTCCGGCCGGATTTTACGCCGCCGGTGGCGCGTGCCGCTTCGAAATATTTTTTAAATGACAATATGGCGCTTCGCCTGACCTATCTGGGCAATGCCTTTACCAATAATTCCAGCTATCAGGGCCGTCTGAAAGAGACCACGCAGATTGGCGGAGAATTCATCGGGGACGATAGTGCGGACGCGGATGCAGAGGTGATTGCGCTGGCTGTTCAGCTGCTGCTGGCCTCCGGGCTGAAGGAATTTCAGATCAGCCTTGGACACTGCGGTTATTTTGATGCGCTGGTAAGGGAAGCCGGGCTGGATGAGCCTGATACGGCTGAACTTCGGGAACTGATTTCCAATAAAAATACGTTCGGTGCGGAAAAGCTGCTCGCAAAGCTTGAATTGAGCGATACACTGCGGAAATGCTTTATCGCGATTCCGGGATTGTTTGGATCCGCGGAGGTGCTGGATCGGGCGGAATCTCTGACGGACAATCCGGAGGCTCTTGCAGCCATTGGACGGTTAAGGGAGATCTGGGAGATTTTGAAGCTTTATCAGGTACAGGACTACGTATCGTTTGATCTGGGCCTTCGGAGCAGATATATGTATTATACAGGTATTTTGTTCCGCGGTTACACGTTTGGCTCCGGAGCTGCGATCTTAAAGGGCGGCCGTTATGATGGCCTGCTTGCACATTTTGGCAAGGACGCTCCTGCAGTCGGCTTTGTTGCGGAGATTGATCAGCTGCTGCTGGCGCTTTCCGGGCAGAAGCTTCTTCCGGAGATACCGGATGATCGTTGTGTGATCATATATGATGGGGCGCATCAGGCAGAGGCGATCCAAAAGGCTGCTGAACTTCGGAAGCTGGGCACGGATGCAGAGCTTGTTCGCGTGACCACGGAGCGCACCAGAGAAGACTGCCGGAATTATGCCGGGACGCTTGACTGTGCGAAAATAATTGAACTGTAAGCAAAGAGGAGAGTCATAGATGAGTGCTGAAAGATATCTGACAATTGCCTTGTGCAAAGGGCGGCTGGCAAAGCAGACGCTTGCCCTGTTTGAAAAGGTCGGGATTTCCTGTCAGGAGATCAATGATCCGGATACGCGTAAACTGATTTTTGTAAATGAAGAGCAAAGGCTCCGTTTTTTTCTGGCAAAAGGACCGGATGTACCGACATATGTGGAATACGGTGCGGCTGATATCGGTGTCGTAGGAAAGGATATTATCATAGAGGAGCAGCGCAAGATCTACGAAGTGCTGGATCTTGGCATCGGAAAATGCCGCATGTGTGTCTGTGGACCGGAGTCCGCGCGGAAGCTTCTGAATGGTCAGGAGCGCATTCGCGTGGCGACTAAATATCCCAATATTGCCAAGGAATATTTTTATAACCAGAAGAATCAGACGGTGGAGATCATCAAGCTGAACGGCTCCATCGAGCTTGCACCGATCGTGGGGCTTTCAGAGGTCATTGTGGATATCGTAGAGACCGGCTCCACACTGCGCGAAAATGGACTTGTAGTCCTTGAGGAGGTGTGTCCGCTATCCGCCCGAGTGACAGTCAATCCTGTCAGCATGCGGATGGAGAATGAGAGGATTATGAGGCTTTTAAGAAATCTGGGAGCGTGCCTGGAGAACAGGTGAATCCGTGTAACTGTTCAGAACAGTTACGAATCTGTAAAAAATATGGATTAGATGAAGACAGATATAAAGAGTTCAGGAAGGAATGTGATACGACGTGAGAACAATTCAGTTGACAGAGGAGACCAGAAACGACATTCTGACTCAGCTTTTAAAAAGAAGCCCGGACAGTTATCAGGGCTATGAGGAACGGGTAGCTGATATTATAAAGAATGTAAAGAGGAACCGGGACGCAGCGGTCTTTGGCTATACGAAACAATTTGACGGCGTGGAGGTGAACGCTGTGAATGTGCGCGTTACCGAAGAAGAGATTCAGGAAGCGTATTCACTGATCGATGCGCAGCTTCTTGGTGTGATCCGCAGATCACGTGCAAACATTCAGAGCTATCATGAAAAGCAGCGGCAGTACAGCTGGTTTGACAGCACAGAAAATGGCACAATGTTGGGGCAGAAGGTTACCCCGATTGATTCGGTCGGCGTATATGTTCCGGGTGGGAGCGCTCCTTTGGCGTCTTCAGTTCTGATGAATATTGTTCCCGCTAAGGTAGCGGGCGTTGGCCGGATTATTATGACGACCCCTCCGGGAAAAGACGGAAAGGTTCCGGCATCTACGCTCGTAGCGGCAAATGAAGCCGGAGCAGATGAGATTTATAAGGCAGGAGGCGCTCAGGCAATTGCCGCCCTGGCTTATGGAACAGAGAGCATTCCGAAGGTCGATAAGATCGTAGGTCCCGGCAATATCTATGTGGCGCTTGCGAAAAAAGCGGTATTTGGCAGCGTGGGAATCGATTCGATTGCCGGACCGAGCGAAATTCTCGTACTTGCAGATGAGACGGCGAATGCGCATTATGTGGCGGCAGATCTGCTTTCCCAGGCGGAGCATGATCCAATGGCGTCAGCTATACTGATCACGACCAGCACGGAGCTTGCGCATAATGTTTCAAATGAGATTGAAGGCTACTTAAAGACTCTTTCAAGGGCAGAGATCATTCAAAAATCTTTGGATCAGTACGGCTATATTTTACTGGCGGACTCCATGGCGGATGCGATTGAGACGGCAAATCAGATTGCTTCTGAGCATCTGGAAATTGTGACGGCCAATCCGTTCGAGGTTATGATGAAGATCAAAAACGCCGGAGCTATTTTTATTGGAGAGCATTCCAGTGAACCGCTTGGAGACTATTACGCAGGACCGGATCATATTCTTCCGACCAACGGTACCGCTAAATTCTTCTCGCCGCTGTCTGTGGATGATTTTATCAAGAAGTCCAGCATCATCTATTATTCAAGAGAAGCGCTGGAGCCGGTGAAGGATGATATTATTGCATTTGCAAATGCGGAAAAGCTGACCGCGCATGCGAATTCCATCCGGGTACGCTTTGAATAAAACGGAAAATGCTGCAAAGCTAAGGCAGCGGGATGACCTTGTACGGGCATGTAAAGGAGGAATTGTCATGAGCCGAAAAGCAGAAGTCATACGGGATACGAAAGAAACGAAAATTCGTGTTGTGCTTGATCTGGATGGCACAGGGGAAGCGCAGATTCATACAGGCATTGGCTTTTTTGACCATATGCTGGACGGCTTCGCGAGACATGGACTCTTTGATCTTACTGTGGACGTGGAGGGCGATCTGGAAGTCGACTGCCACCATACGATTGAGGATACAGGGATTGTCCTTGGGGAAGCCATTCGGAAGGCTGTGGGAGACAAAAAGGGGATTCGCCGCTATGGAGACCGTGTACTTCCGATGGATGAGGTGCTGGTGCTCTGTGCACTGGACTTAAGCGGCCGCCCATATTTCTGTTCGGATGCTGTTTTTCCGACCGAGCGGATCGGAGAGTTGGATACGGAAATGATACGGGAATTTTTCTATGCGGTTTCATATTCCGCGGCAATGAATCTGCATTTTTGCATGCTGCGTGACGGCAATAGCCATCACATGGCGGAAGGCATGTTTAAAGCGTTTGCGAAAGCACTGGATGAGGCGGTCAGCTTTGATGAACGAATCGAAGGTGTTCTTTCGACGAAAGGGACTATATAGACAGGAGGGTGTGAGATGAAGAACAGAGAGCTGATTGTTCCAATTTACCTGAAGGGTTCAAAATGGTGTACAGAAGTATCCGGGAAGGATGTTGTTGCGTTTGCGTCTTCCTGTGAGAATCATGGTGCGGATGCTCTGATCATTTTTGATCTGTCTGATGGTGATGCGGAACATGATCAGTCGATCAGCGTGATCAAAGAAATAAGCCGCGCGACTGACTTCCCGATTTACGGCGGAGGAAATATTCGGCGTCTGGAGGATGTAAAAAAGCTCATCTATGCCGGATGCCGGAAGGTTTTTTTGAACTATACAAAGGATTCGAACGTGGAGCTTACTGCGGAAGCTTCGTCTCGTTTTGGAAGAGAGCGTATTCTTGCCTGTGTTAAGACTGCGGATGAGCTTCTGGCAGCTGCTGGACACTCAGATCAGCTGGGGGGCATCGTCATGTTTGATTCCATTCTGGCTGAAAGGGTTCTTTCATCCGGACATTTTGCGGAAGATAAAACGGCGGCATCTGAACTATTGCTTTCCGGACTTTTTGATGATGCGCAGGCTTTATATTGCGTTATGGATGCTTTGAATCCTTCCATGAACGCTGAGATGCTTTCAGATAATGGATATAACGGAGTGTTTTGCAGGGAGTTCACGGATCCCGACTATGACTTTATGGAGACAAAGCATGCGCTGCGCTCTCAGGGCATAGCAGTGAATCTGTATGAGGCTTCTCTTGCCTGGGATGAGATCCGCACCGGCAGTGATGGCCTCCTTCCGGTTGTGGTTCAGGATTACCGGACGCTGGAGGTGCTGATGGTGGCTTATATGAACGAAGAAGCCTACAACCTGACGGTACGCAGCGGGCGCATGACCTATTTCAGCCGCAGCCGTCAGGAAATCTGGGTGAAAGGTCTTACTTCCGGACATTATCAGTATGTTCGCGAGCTGTCGATTGATTGTGATAACGACACCCTGCTTGCAAAGGTCGTGCAGATTGGAGCCGCGTGCCATACCGGGAACCGCAGCTGCTTTTACCGGCCGGTGCTGCAAAAAGAATACAATACGGCCAATCCCATGAAAGTATTTGAGGATGTATTTTCAGTCATTGAAGATCGGAAGGTTCATCCTAAAGAGGGCTCTTATACGAATTATCTGTTTGACAAAGGCATTGACAAGATTCTTAAAAAGGTCGGTGAAGAGGCAACGGAAATTGTTATTGCTGCCAAAAATCCGGATCCGGAGGAAGTCGTTTACGAGATCTCCGATTTTCTCTATCATCTCATGGTACTGATGTCGGAACGGGGGCTGACCTGGGAGGATATTACGGAAGAGCTGGCAAAACGGTAATCTGATCTGATTTTTATACCCACTATGGATACAAAATATATTCATAGTGGGTATTTTAGTTTATAAATATTTAATAATTATGTAGGTGACAATTTACAAATAGTATGATATAATCTTGAAAGTCAAATAAAGTCTTAATTCTATTTTAATAATCTGTGCTTTCCAATGTGGATCTATTCTTTTGGGGCTTTCTGCCTTCGCATTCCAGATTACATTTATTCAGGTAACCGCAGTACCACTGCCGGTTTGTTTTGTGTACCCGTTAATTTGCGGCTGATAAAACGAAAATCAGCTGCAGACGTTTTGTTTTGATTGATATGAGGAGGATACTATTATGCGAAGAAAGAAATTCCTGCGTAACCTGATGTCTGTGATGCTTGCCGCCGCAATCACTGTTTCGGCAACAGGCACTTATTTGCCTGCAAGCCTGACTGAAGGCAGCATTGCCTGGGCGTCGGAGACTATGGCGGACGGGGAAGTCCGGACAGCAACGGAGGAGACGGTTTCCGTGGTCGAACCTACGGATGAGGAGACAGAAGAAGCATACAATTTTGTTGCGTTCGAAGTAGGAGAAGGCGGAGAGATGACGCTCTCTTTTGCAGATGGCAGTTCAGAGACTGTGAGAGATTCTGATATGAGTGCTGACTGGGATTATGAGATCAATATGCCCATCTCCGAAGAAATTCAGATTTCCGCATCTGCTAGCGAGGGGTACAAGGTGGATGAAGTATTGGTACTTCTTAAGGATGACAATGGGGCACTGATAAAAGAAACCAGTTTTCTGGAATTTCCCCTTACTGTTACGGCAAACAGAGAATATCGAACAATTGTCCGGGCTGCTTTCAGCAAAGTACAGCAGGAAACGGAGATGGAGTCTTCTGCCGGCGACAACGGAACAGAACAGGATGCAGATGCTCCGGAGTCAGATGCTGATGGAATGGAGCCTGATTTGGATGAAGCCCAATCTGACTCGTATGTCCCGGAGACAGATAATGGCGATGGAAAAGAAGCACCGGCGGAGACGGAGACCGGGGACATAGAATCAGAAAGTGAATCGGAAAGTGAGTCTGAAACAGGGTTTGAAACGGAGATGGAATCAGAGCCCGGGACGGAAACTCAAAATGCCGGTATCATGCTGGCGGCTGACGATTCAGAAACGGATATTGAAGTCGGTTCGTTTTATTACTATTCCGACGGAACTCTTCACTATCTGGATGACAATTCCGCATTGGGGTATTCTACCGGTGATTCTTACAAATACGTAAAGTACAAAGTGAATGGAAAAACATATACGGCTATCGCGTATTGTATGCAGCACAGTATGCATGCACCGGTAAGCGGTACGACGTATACTACTTATTATGATCTGGATGCCGGCAGTGATGACAAATATCTTCGTAAGGCCATGTTTTATGGATATAATGGTCCGGCATGGGGGACTTCGATCAACGGCTACAGTCTGAAAAAGATTTTTGACAAATATGGAACCTCATCCAGTGAGTACAAGATGATGATGCATTATCTGGTCGATTATCTTTATGATGAATCTTCCGGCTTTGTCAGTACACTGAATGCCAATGCGATTCAGATGCTTGTAGATTTAAAGGCAGCGCTAACGCATATGCCGGATCCGGCAGCTTCCGCTATTACGAAAAGCAAAACGCTGACTGCGGATGGCCGGAAGTCTGCAACAACCAGCATAGGGGAAACAACAACTGCTACCTTCAAGGATTTTTCTGCATGGGTATTCACAATAGAACTGGAAGACGGAGTTTCTCTTGTCAACGAGACAACCGGCGTCACCTATACGGATACCGGGACGGTAAATGGCGGAGACAAATTTCATTTTCTTGCAACAGGCAGTATGTCGAATCTGTCAGGCAGCTATAAGGTCACCTGCAATTATCCATTGGATTATCATGCGGTGGCACTGAAAAGCTCCTCTTATCAGGACATTGGTTTTGCCTATTATACGACGAACGGATATATTACGATCTCAGTGGAATGGCCGGAAGCAGGGTACCTGTATTTAAAGAAAGCATCCTCTTCGCCTCTGATCACGGATGGCAACGCGATGTATGATCTGGCTGGCACCACATATGGCGTATATACGGATAATGCCTGCACGACGCGGGCATCGGCAATTGTAGAAAACAACAATGGGACGACTTCCGAAATTCCTGCGGAACTGACTGTTGAAGCTGTTGCAGATAACACCGGAACCATTGACTATGTTTCGAATACGGTTCAGCTGGAGGCCGGAACATATTATGTGAAAGAAATATCAGCAGGAGAAGGCTATCTTCTTGACAGTGAAACAATTTATACGGAAGTGGTGGAAGCAGATGAGACAACTCTGGTGAATGCGGATGCGGGAGGGGCTGCGTATGATGATGTGCGGGTATATTATGCAGATCTGATTCTAAAGAAAACAACGAATAGCAGTTCAAGCGTTTCTCTGGCGGGAGGCGTGTTTCAGCTTGATTTTTATGCGGGAGTTTCCGACGCAGGCAGTAAAGCAACAAAAATCTGGTATCTGCAAAGTGACGGAGATGGAAATGTAAAACTGAATGCGGACTATCTGGCATCCGGTTATACGAGCGACAGTTTTTACGCCGACAAGGATGGAAGCATTTGCCTGCCATTTGGCTTCCTGAAGATTACCGAGGTGAAAGCACCTGAAAAATTCAACCTGTCCTCTGATGTGGTGACGTATACACTTGGATCCGGCGGATGGGCAATCTGCCGGAATGGAATCACAATGGCAAGTAATAGTACGATTTCTTCCATTGAATCCGTGACGCTTTCAAATGATATAGTCAAAAAAGCAGGCTATATTGACGATGAACCGGTATATGGCGGCATTTCACTTGACAAAAAAGACGCAGAAACATCTGACGGCAGCGTGCAGGGAGATGGATCTCTTGAAGGCTTCACCTTTGATATTGTCAGCGAAAATGAGGACAGCGTGTGTCTGAAAGGAAATGACAGTGTGACTTACGCAAAGGGTGAGGTTGTCATGAGTCTGACGACCGATAAAAGCGGCCACGCTGAATCCGGCGTGCTTTTGCAGGCTGGAACGTACACGGTGATAGAAACCGGGCAGAATGCAGCTTATACAGAAAATGGGACCAATACGACTTATACATTCGAAATTACCATGGACGGAGAGGTTCATTCATATGAAGTGACAAATCAGGTAAAAGAAGGCGGACTATCTGTACAGAAAGTAGATTATATGCTCGATCGCAGCGCGGAGCATGGAGACACAGATCTTAGCGGCGCAGAGTTTACAATTGTGAATGCTTCTGCGGCGGAAGTGGTAAACGTTTCCGGCGTGACGGTTCCGGCATCCGGACTGTCCGGCACAGACGTGACATATGCGGAAGTGCTGACAGTACTTAAGACAAGCACTGTGCAGGTCGTCACCACCGGCAAAGACGGAACCGCCTCTACCGGGCAGAAAGACCTGCCTTACGGCACCTATTACGTGATTGAGACCAAAGCGGCGGCTGGCTACCAGCTCAATACTGTCTGGGTCGGAATGGTGGAAGTGCGGGAAAATGAAAAGATCTATGCCGCACAGACGATACAGGATTCTGATTCCGGTCAGGAGACAATCGCACAACAGATTTATCGCGGCGGTATTTCTCTGCAGAAGGCTGACATTGAGACCGGTAAGAATGAGTCACAGGGAATGGCGTCTCTGGATGAAGCGACATTTGCGATCATCAATGCATCCGAAGCGATGGTGAAGAATGCCGAGGGGCTGGAAATTCCGACTGTAAAATCCGGACTATCTGACACGCCGACAGCCAGAGAGCTGCGAAAGCTGGCTGTGGATGGTTCCTTTACGGTACAGACCATCACGACAGATAAAAATGGCTTCGCAACGACGGATACAGACAATGACGGAAAAGACTACAGTCTGCCCTACGGCACGTATTATGTAGTGGAAATGGAGTCTTCCTATGGCTACTGGATTGACGAGAGTTTTGTCGGTAAAGCTGTCATTCGCAGTGACGGCAAAGTTACAGCACTTGGAGAGACAGACGGCGAAAGTTCATTTACGGATATCTATAATGCGAATGGCTGCACTGTAAATCAGACGCCGCGCAGGGGAGACATTACTTTCCAGAAGGTGGATATTGACGGCAATTATAAGTCCTACATCCCATTTCTGATCACGGCGGTTGCTGTTGATGCAGAGGGGAAAGAGACGGAACTGGAAAGCCATGTTATCGTGTCAGATGCGAATGGTATGGTGACGACGGCCAGAACACATTCGGAGAATACGAATGGTTTTGACCGGTATGTTTCAGACGGAAAGGTTTCGGCGGAAGGAGAGCTCTTTCTTGTAGAAGCGTCCGGTTGGGGCGTATGGTTTGGTAATCTGGATGCTTTGAATAACGAATACGGTGCAATGTATACCTGCTATTATCGGATTACGGAGCTTCAGTGCGAGGATAATTCCAACCGATCTGAGAATTTGCTGGAATCGGAACGGATTTATATTGACAATACGACGGGAGATGAGACGGACGTCTTGTCAGACTCTTTTACCACGAATGCACAGCTGCATACGTACCATCCGCTTGTTGATACGGAGATTGTGCTTACAAGTAAGGCGCAGGATGCGGAATCCGGAACACAGACCGTGTCAATAAAAGCTGCAAACAATGTGACAGATGAAGTAAGCTACACTCATGTATCTGCGGATCATGTTTATCGAATGGAGACGAAGTTTATAGATGTCACAGATGGGAATAAGGTACTCAGGATTGTCGGAACGGAAGATGAGGACAGCTCCGTTTCTGATGATGCCCTGTGGGTGACCAAGGAATTTCAGCCGGAAAAGAAATCCGGCACGAATAATACTTACGGCGATATTACCATGTCAGCGACGCTTGACACAACAGGTCTGAACGGTCATACGATCGTAGCGGCAGACTACCTGTACCAGTACATCAATGGCAGTTGGATTCTTGTAGCGAAACATGAGAACTATACGGATTTAAGTCAGATGCTCTATGTACCGGACCTTCATACAAACGCTGCAGATGGTCAGACCGGGAGCCGTATTGGCACAAAGGCAAAGGAGGCTTCTATCCTTGATACGGTTCAGTACTCGAACCTTGCGAAAGGTGAAATGTATGTTATCACCATGCAGGTGATCAATGCGGTCACAGGTGAGGCAGTAGAAGATGGAAAGACAGTTACCTCGAAACGAATTTATTCCAGAAGTGATACTCCGGTAAATGGTACTGTGGAAATGCTGGAATTCACCCTTGACACTTCTGCGTTTTACGGGGATGCAGCTCTGGTGGTCGTGGAATCTCTCTATCGCGCAGATGAGGACGGCAACCCGATAGGGGATCCGATTTTAAAGCATGACAGCCTGTTAGATGAGGATCAGACCATCCATTATCCGGATGTCCGCACTTTGGCAAGCGATAGCCTGACAGCAGATGAAGTCGGTACATCCTCCGAAGCTGCAACGATCTATGACGAGGTGATCATCACGAACGCTGTATTCGATGATAACGACCTGGACGGGCAGTATTCTTATACTGTGGCCGGGACGCTGGTATATCAGCGGGACTTTACTGACGCAAATG
The DNA here is from genome assembly GCA_020859985.1 of Clostridiales bacterium. Taxonomy (GTDB): domain Bacteria; phylum Bacillota; class Clostridia; order Lachnospirales; family Lachnospiraceae; genus Choladousia. The sequence continues at coordinate 92,924 of JAJBVD010000039.1, read as the reverse complement.
GCATGGAACATAAGGCTGGCGAGGCCGTGGAAACACTGGACGGTACATTTGATGAAGTGACAATTACCTCAGATGCTGCGGGAAATGCTACATTCACCTACGCGGACGGAAGTACGGCAAATGGTAAAGTGAACATTACAGGTTATGGACGGAATGTAGCAAAGAAAGCAGGAGGAAATACTGCGGATAACAGCTACATGATTGATACCACTGCTGCGGTGGCGACAATTACAGTGGAACTGATTTATAAGGTGGATTCTTCGAAACTGGAAGGAAGCACGACGGTTGTATTTGAGAATCTGATTCATAACGATGTCATGGTCGCAAGTCATGCGGAGCTTACAGATAAAGCACAGTCCGTGCATTATCCGGAGGTAAAGACCTCCGCGGCCGATAACACGACTTTGGATGATGTTGGTGCAACAAAGAAGAACGCAGTGATTACTGATACGGTCATTCTTGCGAATCTTGTCCCGGGTAAGACCTATACGGTCAGTGGAGAGCTCGTAAACCAGGCAGACGGCAGCAGGCTTATTGTAAATGGCAGGACTGTGACACAGACTGCGGAGATCACGGTTGGAAGCAACGGAACGATTACAGCATCCAACGGTGAACGGACAACGGTTACTGCTTACGATGCCGGATATTGTACGGTAAGCGGCACAGTTGATCTGGTATTTACTTTTGATGCAGGTGGTTTCGCAGGGCAAACGGTGGTTGTATTTGAGAATCTGATCCACAACGAAACTGTTGTGGCATGTCACGCAGATCTTACGGATGAGGAGCAGACGATTCATTTTCCGGAAATACACACAGCGGCAGCAGACGGCTATACGGAAGATAGTGTAGGTACCATGACTCGTGAAACAGAGCATACTTCTGACGATGTTCCTGTCACAGAAACAGTCATTATCGATACGGTAATCTATACGAACCTCGTTCCGGGCCGCGAGTATACAGTATGTGGTACTCTGGTAAATAAGGATACCGGATATGAACTGACAGATGCCAATAATTTCGCTGTGTTGGCGGAAAGAACCTTTATTGCCGGAGAAACAGAAGAAGGCATCACTGCGATAACAGATGAAAAAACAAATTCTGTCAGTGGCACCATTGACATAACCTTTACGTTTGATGGTTCTCTTTTAGAGGGCACGACGGTTGTCGCATTTGAGGATCTGATCCATAACGGTATTACCATTACGACGCACAGTGATATTACAGATGAAGAGGAAACGGTGCATTTTCCAAAAATACGTACCACGGCGATAGAGGGGAACGTTGGAGATGAGGTCGGTATGACCGAAAAGACGACGATTATTGACACAGTTTCTCTCTGGAATCTTGTGCCGGGTATGACCTACACAGTAAGCGGCGTATTGATGAATAAAGAGACAGGAGCTGAGCTTATCGTAAATGGGGAAAACGTCACACAAACAGTGATTATTACGGTAAGTGACGATGGGATTGTAAAAGATGCGAACGGGAATGAGGTATCAGATGCAGAATATAACGAGCAAATGCGTTCTGTAGACTGTACGGTGGATTTGACATATACACTGGATGCATCTGCTCTGGCAGGTGTAACTACGGTCGTGTATGAAGACCTGATACACAGTGATGTTGTTGTGGCCTCTCATGCGGATATCACGGATCTGTGTCAGTCAATCCATTTTCCGGAGATTCATACGACAGCGGCAGACCTTGCAACCTCTGGTCATGTTGGTACAGTAGATGATCAGACGACCATTCTTGATACTGTTTATTATTCGAACCTTGTGGTTGGCAAAGAATATACGCTGACAGGCACGCTTATGAATCGGGAGACCGGTTTGCCGCTTCTTGATGAGGATGGAGAGACAATTACCGCTGAGGCTGTGTTCACGGCGTCGATAGAAAGTAACGATGACGGCAATACTGTAACGGCATATTATGATGACAACAATTCGGTGGATGGCAGCTATCTTATCACGTTCACTTTGGATTCGGATATTCTGGCAGGAAAGACCATTGTGGCATTTGAATCACTGTATCACAATGATATTGCAGTGGTAACCCATGCCGACATCAGTGATAATGATCAGTCTGTATACTATCCGGACATTCACACGACCGCTGTGGATGACAAGACGGGCGATCACGTAGGCTCCATCTGGGGCTCACTCATGAATTTTGTGCGAACGGCACTTGGATGGAATGCTGCAGATGAAATGAGACAGGGAATTACGGATACGGTTGCGCTTTTCAATCTTGTACCGGGACAGACTTATATCGTATCAGGGAAGCTTTACAATGTGAGCGAGAGTCTGGAAACAGGCGAGGAGATTCCACTCGTTATTGATGATGAGGAAATCAAAAAGGCAGTTACGATTACTGTATCCGAAAACGGAAAAAGTATCACTGCATCTGATGGGTCGAAGACATCTGTGACGGCATACAATGAGAAATTGAATTCTGTGGACGGTACCGTCGATTTGACTTACACGCTGGATTCTTCGAAAATTCAGGGGCTTAAGGTGGTAGTATTCGAAAAGCTCTATCAGGATTCCTCGTATACAATGGAGACGCTTCCGGAGGAAGCGAAGAATGAGGATCTTGTAAATGCACATTGTGAGATCACGGATGAGGATCAGAGTGTAAGTGAGCTGTCAGTTTATACGACGGCGGCAGATACCGCGACAGGTGACCATGTTGGAGCAGTGCCGGATGGCTCTGCCACATCATCTATCCATGACGAAGTGACTCTCGCTGGTCTGACAGAAGGCATGGAGTATACGATTGATGGTGTGCTGGTATCGCTCGGCGATTCAGATATCTCTTCGGGCAGGCTTTATTATCTGAAGGCGGATGGCAGTCTGACAGCTGACAGAGCGGAGGCATATACCGAGAATCTGACTTTTACAGCGGAGAAAGTATCGGAGACTCATTTCCTGAATTTTGCTCTTACTGCGGATATGGTACAGGGAAGGAGTCTGACAGTGTTCGAGAACATTTATCACAATGATATTCTGATCAGTTCACATCCCGCGGGAGACGGTGACAGCTGGAATGAGGAAGCTCTCGCAGAACAGACGATCTATTATCCGGCTGGCGGAACAAACGCTACAGACACGGCGACAGCGGAACATATATCCCTGGCTGACACGAATCGGATGATTACTGACCGGGTGTATTTTGAAAATCTGCTTTTGGGCCAGGAGTATTGTATTACCGGTCAGTTGGTTTACAGGGAAGCATTCAAAGATGCAAACGGTTTGAGCCATGCTGCAGGAGAAGCAATAACAGACACAGTTACCGTAAGCTTTACGGCATCACCCGAGCTTTTGGCTGCCTCTTACGCGGATGACAGTGAGGCGGCGGTTGATTCCGTGACAGTAACGGTTCTCCCGGACGGACAGGCTGTAGTGAGCGGCTATGTGTCAATCAGCTTTTCTCTGGATGCTGCAAAGCTGGCAGGTGCGACTCTGGTAGCGTTTGAAACCTTCGGCCATAACGGAGCAGACATATTTACTCATGCTGATCTTAACGATCCGGCACAGACGATCAAAATTCCGAAAATCGGGACAAAGGCAAACGTAAACGGCGGAAAAGAGGCTGTGATTTATAATACGGATGGAAGCTATGCAGATATCACGATCACAGACACGGTTTCTTACAGGAATTTGTGTACTGAAGAGGAACTGACAGCTGCATCCTACATTCTGAAAGGTGTTTTGATGGACAAGGAGACCGGAGAGAAACTCATTGACAGCAACGGCAACAGCTATATTGTATATTCCAAACCGTTCAGTCCCAAGAGCAGCGAAGGCACATATGACGTGACCTTTGTAATCAATGCCGGCAGCTTTCTTGATGAGAATGGAGAGTGCACGCTGGCAGGGAAATCAATTGTAGTATTTGAGGAACTTTATCTTGCATCCTCAAAAGCAGAAGCAACAGAAGAAAAGAAAGTGGCGGAGCACAAGAATATAAAAGATGCGGCGCAGACGGTTCAGATTTTGGAACCGGAAGTAATGGAGACTGTGCTGACAACGACGCCTGATAATAGTGTAAAAACGGGGGACATGCTGGCACCTCGTGTGATCGCGGCCATCTTTCTGATGGGAGCGGCGCTGCTTGTTATGACACTCGATGGGAAAAAAATTATGAGATGACGTAACTGTGAAGGTACTGAACGGTTACGAAATGACAGTATGAGCAGACTGGTCTTTAAACGGACAGAGGGATTCCAAAGCGGGCCTGACAGAACATGTCAGGTCCGCAGGAAGCTGTTATTGCTGTTGTTTTACCTGCTCATGCAGCGGCTTTTCTTTTTTCATACGCGTGATTTCTACAAGAGAAAGTGCCGTCATATCTACAAGAACGGTTTTTATGGGATCCTTTTGCAGAAGCCCTTCAAGAAAAAGCAGCAGTTCCTTATTGCTTTCCGGGGAATCCATGTTAATAAAATCGATCAGGATGATTCCGCTTAAATTTCGCAGCCGGATCTGTCTGGCGGCCTCAGCGGCTGCTTCCAGATTAATTTTATAAAAAGCCTTCTGCGGATCTTTTCCGCCGCCCTCAAATTTGCCTGTATTTACATCTATCACGGTTAAGGCTTCTGTTGGCTGAATGACGAGGTAGCCTCCTGACCGAAGCCATACGTGTTCTGAAAGGGCCTCCTGCAGCTGGCTTTCAAGCGAATACTTTTTGAAAAGCGGCAAGAGGGAATCCTGATAAAGAGAAAGCTTTGAAAGATCATCTGGCTGATGGAATGATAAATATTCGCGGGCTTCGCTCCATATGATCTCATCATCTGTCAGGAATTGCCCGGCAGAGGCCTCATACAGATCAGACATTCTGGAAATACAGGGAGAAGGACTTGAAAGGAGGCAGCTGAAGCAGACACGGTGCGGAGCAGACTGAAGCAGCATCTGATATTGTACATATAGTCTCTGCATGTCATTTTTTATTGTATTTTCATCGGTATCGTGAGAATTTGTGCGTAAAAGCCATCCAAAGGGACGGCTTGTATTCTCCATGTTTTCGCAGATGGATGTTTCAAGCTCCCTGACCAGATTGATCAGACGTTTTTTCTCCGTTTTCTCAAGTCTGGAGGAAGCACTGATCCGCCGGTTCCCAGTCGTAAGAAGAATATATTTTCCGTGAAGCGTAAGATTTGTCGTCACAGAAGGATACTTGGACTTTATTGCGTCGCGGGAGACCTGAACAAGAAGCTCATCGCCCGACTGCGGCTTTTCTGAAGCTCCTTTTTTAGTATAGACAGGATTTACGACATCAGAAAGAGGAAGATAGCAGACAGTCTCCGGATCAATCTGGACAAAAGCAGCTCCAATATTTTTAACGATATCCCGTATTCTGCCAATATATATATTTCCAAGTATGGAAGCTTCCCTTTCCCGGTCACAGTGGATTTCGACGGCTTTTCCCTCATTTAGCAAAAAAGAAAAAATGTTTTCCTTCATTTTGCAAATGATATATTGATTCATATTCATTCTCCCGAAACTTTTAATTTCTGTTTCATATTAAACGATTTCTGTGCCGAGATCATAGAGAGAGATTAGATTTCTCTGCCCGTTTTCCCCGATATCCGCATAAATCTCACGGCGGTTGATTGCATAGGAAAAAGGCTCTGGTTCCATGTTTCTCTGCCTCAGATAGGTGTCCATAATCAGTCCGGGTTTTAGATTTTCTGTACTGCCGGCCGCAAGCTTCAGGTATAAAGCGCCAGAAGAAGCAGACCAGTCATAGATCAGGGGGCGGATGTTTACTTCTTTTTCGGAATGTTTCGTTTTTTTCATGACCAGAAGGTCCGTCTGTTGAAAAAAGTCTGAAAGACCATCCTCCCAGTTGAAATCCGGAATATGTCCGGCACGAAAACCAAGCTCATAATCTGCGGCGGTTACAAGTGTCATTGCCTTATTCGCCTTTCCCTCCGGAATTTGTACAAAACCAGTGACCATCATTTCATCCGTACCTGTCTGATTGAGACGGCGGATCGCTTCCGCGGATGAAATCGAAGAGCGAAGCTCAATGTCCATATATTCCGCATCACTGGTCAGTCCGATCCCCAGCGGCGAGGCAAATGACATGATCATATGGGGGTGGATGCCCTCCGTGTAGGCAACATCTATATCGGCTCTGCGAATTAACTTCTGAAAATAGCGCATGACATCAAGATGTCCGATGAATTTCATACTTCCTTTTTTGGAAAATCTAATTCTTACTTTCAACACAGACACCTCCTTTATAACAGAACGCACCGCAGCCGGAGCATTTTTGACGGCAATTCGGGGTCACGACCGCCTCTTTTGCACGATGCCATTCATCTAACAGGAAACGTTTGGTCACACCGACCTCAATAAAGTCCCACGGGAAGATTTCATCTTCATTTCGTTCTCTTAATGTGTAAAAATCCATATTAATCCCGGTATGCTTAAATGCAGCAAGCCATCGGTCATAGTTCCAGAACTCTGTCCAGGCGTCATAAAGAGCACCGTTTTGATAAGCATCCAAAATCACATCCGCTATTCTGCGGTCGCCGCGCGCAAATACGCCTTCCAGAAGCGTGACATCCGCCTGATGCCAGTTATAACGAATGCTTTTATGATTCAGCATTTCTTTCACTTCATGATTAACTGTTTTTGCAAAACCAAGATAGTCCTCCATGGGATGCATGGATGCCCACTGGAAAGGAGTAAAAGGCTTAGGAACAAAAAAGGAAGTACTTACCGTAATCTGACATTTTCCGTTCCGTTCTTCTTTTGGAATTCCATAATACTCCCGTGCAATCTTGTCAGCGAGGTGCGCAATGTCCTGCCTGTCTTCCTCGGTCTCCATTGGAAGTCCAAGCATAAAGTACAGCTTTACCTTGTTCCATCCGCCGTGAAAGGCTTCTCTGGCTCCATCCAAAATTATTTCTTCGGTCAGTCCTTTATTGATCACATCGCGCATTCTCTGCGATCCGGCTTCCGGCGCAAAGGTCAGACTGCTTTTTCTTACATCCTGCACCCGGCTCATGACGTCAAGAGAGAAAGCGTCAATGCGCAGGGAGGGAAGAGAAATATTGACATTTTGGCTGCCAAACTCATCAATCAGATAAGTCACAAGACCTTTTAATTCACTATAATCGCTGGAGCTTAAGGAGCTTAAGGAAATCTCTTCCTGACCGGTGGCCTTTAACATTCGTGCAGCATGCTCCTTCAGACATTCCAGACTGCGCTCCCGCAAAGGCCGGTAAATCATACCTGCCTGACAAAAACGGCAGCCCCGGATGCACCCGCGCTGAATTTCCAGGACAACACGATCCTGAGTTACCTGAATATATGGCACGATCGGTTTCTCCGGGTAAGGGGCTGATGACATGTCCATGACTACCTGTTTCTCGACCGTACACGGGATATCCGGCTCTGTCGGATGGAAGGACAGGATCGTTCCATCCTCATGATAGGCAACCTCATAGAGCGATGGAACATAGATGCCCGGGATTTTTGCTGCCTGATGCAGAAATTCCTTTCTGGAGTCTTTTTTATTTTTACAGAGGATGTAAAGATCAAAAAGAGCGTCGTAAACGGTCTCGCCCTCACCAATGTAAAACAGATCAAAAAAGGGTGCGAGAGGCTCCGGGTTGTATGCACAGGGACCGCCTCCGATCACAATGGGATCCCCTTCTTTGCGATCGGCGGAAAACAGCGGTATCTGTGCAAGATCCAGAATCTGGAGTACATTTGTATAACACATTTCATACTGCAGTGTCAGGCCAATAAAGTCAAAATCACGGATGGGTTCCTGAGATTCCAGAGCGAACAGCGGTATCTTTTTTTCCCTCATGATTTTATCAAGGTCAATCCAGGGCGAATAAACACGCTCACACCAGACGTCCTCTCTTCTGTTAAACATATCATAGAGGATTTGAATTCCAAGATGCGACATGCCAATCTCATATACATCCGGAAAACACATCGCAAAGCGGATCGCGATATCATATTTACTTTTGTCATCCTTCATCACCGAGTTGATCTCACCGCCGATGTATCTCGCCGGCTTCTCCACGGAGAGAAGTATTTCGTCACTTAATGCCAGTTTTCGCATAGATACTCCCTGTCTGTTATATGGTTTGCTGTTTAAGGGTGTTCGAATCTTTCGTTTTTAGCGACGCAATTATACCTCTCATAGCAAAGAAATTCAAGTTCAGAATACAGTAAGACACAAGGATAAGAAACATGATTAATCATTTGTACGCACTAGCGATTATCACGCTCATTGCCAGATATTACTAAATAAAATTCTTTACAAAATGGCATTGAGAGTATATAATCATTTAGTCAAGTCTGCCGAGGCAGATTATACAATGATCAGGAGGTTAAAATGGAAACAACAGAAGTACAGAACAATGATGAGATCACAATAGACCTCGGAGAAATTTTTTCTTTTATCTTAAGTAAAATCGGCTATGTGATTCTTGTAACAGTGCTATGCGCTGTGATTTCTTTTATTATAACCAATTGGTTTATCACTCCCCAGTATACCTCAACGGCTAAAATTTATGTGTTAAACCGTCAGTCGAATGAAAGTGTTACGAGCAGTGATATTACAAGTAGTACTTATCTGACGGAAGATTATATTGAAATGATTCAGAGCCGGACCGTGATCGAGGCAGTTATTGATGATCTTGATCTTGATCTGAGTTATGATCAGCTGCTGAATGTAGTGACGGTATCAGCTCAGTCCGATACCCGTGTGATCGCGATCAGCGTGACAGACCCGGATCCGGACATGGCGCGCGAGATTACAGATGCGATCTGTCAGGCCTCTGTCACTCATATTAAGCAGATCATGGAATTGGAGTCTGTCAATATAGTGGATGAGGCGAATACTCCAACTGAAAAATCCAGCCCGAGCCTTACCAAAAATGTTTTGATTGCAGCCCTTCTTGGTCTGGTGGCAACATTGGGTGTCCTGGTTGTAATCTTTATTCTGGATGATAAAGTGAAGACCTCGGAAGACGTAGAGCGTTATCTTGGTATCAGTGTGTTAGGCTCGATGCCGCTGGATGAAACACTTATTCGTGAAAAGAAAAAGCGCAAATCACGTGAGAAAAATAAAAAGAGAAAGGGCTGAGCTGATGAAGTACATAGAGATTAAAAAGCCGGAACTGAATTACTACAGCGCGGAAGCATGTAAATCACTTCGAACCAATCTTCAGTTCTGCGGCAGCGATAAAAAAGCGATTGTTTTCACCTCCTGTACTCAGAATGAGGGAAAAACATATGTAATCCTTAATCTGGCAATCTCGCTTTCAGAAATAGGGAAGAAAGTTTTATTGCTGGATGCTGATTTGAGAAAGTCGGCTTTGCTGGGCCGAGTTGACGTTACAGCTTCTGTAAAGGGTCTGACACATTTCTTGTCGAAACAGGCGTCATTGGTGGATATTATCTGCCAGACGAATGTACCGAACTTCTATGTTGCTTTTGCCGGTCCTGTTCCGCCTAACCCTTCAGAGCTTTTGAGCGGTACATACTTTGATCATATGCTTGCTGCATTGAGAGAAAGCTATGATTATATACTGATTGATTCCCCGCCTCTTGGAAGCGTTGTTGACAGCGCTATCATTGCCAGCAAATGTGACGGTTCTGTTATTGTGATAGAAGAGGGATGGAACAGCTATCGATTCGAGCAGGATATTAAGAGACAGCTGGAAAAAACCGGCACTCCGATCCTTGGTGCTGTTATGAATAAGGTGGATTACAGCAAATCAAGTCATTATGGTTATTATGGCAAATATGGGAAATACGGCAAGTATGGAAGTAAGTATTACGGAGAACCGTACGGAGGAGCTTCCTCACAGGATGTAAAATAGCGGTTATTGTCGCCCAAATGTTTTTTGCTGGAATTTTGACAGATGATTTCGATTAAAATTCTGATTAAAATAAGAAAAAATAATTGACGCATTCTTTGTCATGTGTTATTATTTGAAAGTATGCCGCGCAGAGAGGTATAAGTATCGTTTGTTCATATAGAATGATTGTTCATATAAATTCTATTTTTACAAGGCGATCACCACATCTGGCGAGTAATGATAGACAGGAGGTGTGCCATATGTACGCAGTGATTGCAACAGGTGGTAAACAGTACAAAGTAGCCGAGGGCGATATCATTAACGTAGAAAAGCTTGGTGTTGAAGCTGGTGAGACGGTTACGTTTGATCAGGTACTTGCAGTAAGCAATGACGGCCTGAAGGTTGGCGCGGATGTCGCAGATGCGACAGTTACCGCTACGGTTGTTCGCAATGCGAAGGCGAAGAAAGTCATCGTCTACAAGTATAAGAGAAAGACCGGCTACCACAAAAAGAACGGCCATAGACAGCAGTACACACAGGTTAAGATTGAAAAAATCAACGGCTGATCAGCATGATTATTATTACTGTGTGGAAATCGGACAATCAGTACAGAGGCTTTTCCTTTGAAGGACATGCAGAGTATCGTCCTTATGGAGAGGATATCGTATGTGCAGCTGTTTCAGCTCTTGCTTTAAATGCTGCAAATTCCATTGAGTCTCTCACAGATGATTTTTTTGAACAGGAATTATCTGAGGACGGTGGATATCTGAAAATGATATTTCCGGATGAAGTCGGGGAGAAGACTTCGCTGCTGATGGACAGCCTGGTACTCGGTATTCGGAGTATTCAGGAAGAATACGGAAATGAGTATTTGAACCTTACTTTTAAGGAGGTGTGATAAATGTTAAATATGGATCTTCAGTTCTTTGCTCACAAAAAGGGAGTTGGTTCTACTAAGAACGGCAGAGATTCCGAGTCAAAGCGACTGGGAGCGAAGAGAGCAGACGGACAGTTTGTAAAAGCTGGAAATATTCTTTACAGACAGCGCGGCACTAAAATTCATCCGGGTACGAATGTTGGCCGGGGCGGTGATGATACGCTGTTTGCCATGGCCGACGGTGTCGTTCGTTATGAACGGCTTGGAAGGGACAGAAAGCAGGTGTCCGTTCATCCGGTTGCAGCCGAATAAGTTTATGAAAGGCTTCAAATCAGATTTTGGTTTGAAGCCTTTTCTTGCTTTATAGATAGGAGACAGTAATGTTCGCAGACAGAGCTAAAATTTTGATCCGTTCGGGCAAGGGCGGAGACGGACATGTAAGCTTTCGAAGAGAAAAATATGTACCTGATGGTGGTCCGGATGGCGGAGATGGCGGAAAGGGCGGAGATGTCATATTTGAGATTGACGATGGAGAAACAACGCTGATCAATTATCGGCATAAACGAAAATTTTCCGCGGAAGATGGAGAACCTGGCAGCAAACGGCGTTGTCATGGCTCTAACGGAAATGATCTTATATTGAAGGTTCCTGCAGGCACAGTGATCAAAGAGACTGAAACGGGAAAAGTGATCGCTGATATGTCCGGAGAAAATCGCAGACAGATAATCCTCAAAGGTGGAAGAGGCGGCTATGGAAACATGCATTATGCGACTCCAACCATGCAGGCTCCCAAGTATGCCCAGCCGGGTCAGGAATCGCGGGAAATAGAGGTTCTGCTCGAACTGAAAATGATTGCGGACGTAGGTTTGATTGGTTTTCCGAATGTAGGAAAATCCACGCTTCTTTCTCGTGTTACGAATGCGAATCCGAAGATAGCCAATTATCATTTTACGACTCTTTCTCCGAACCTGGGAGTTGTAGATATGGATGGCGGCGGTTTTGTTCTTGCAGACATTCCCGGACTGATCGAGGGAGCTTCCGAAGGAGCTGGTCTTGGTTATGAATTTTTGCGTCATATAGAGCGTACCAAGCTGATGATCCATGTTGTGGATGCTGCTTCTACGGAAGGGCGTGATCCCGTTGAGGACGTTTATAAGATCAATGAAGAACTGAAAGCGTATCGCGCAGACCTGGCAGGACGAAAACAGGTAATTGCAGCAAATAAGCTGGATACGCTGTCAGATGACGTCTTTGAATGTGATGAGTCGCCGTTGAAGCGCCTGAAGGATGAGTTTGAGCCGAAAGGGATTCCTGTTTTTGGTATTTCCGCAGTCAGCGGTCAGGGGATTGCAGAACTGTTTCGTTGTGTACAGACAATGCTTCACGAGCTGCCGAGGGAGACGACTGTATTTGAACCGGAATATGATCCTCAGGTGCATTTTACTGGTAAGGCTCTTCCCTTTATTGTTGAGAGATCAACAGAGGAGGCGGATACGTATATCGTGGAGGGACCCAGGATTGAGCGGATGCTTGGCTACACAAACCTGGAATCGGAAAAAGGATTTCAGTTCTTTCAAAATTTTATGCGAGAAAATGGTATCTTAAAGCGTTTGGAGGATATGGGTATTCAGGAGGGTGACACCGTCCGTATATATGATTTGCAATTTGATTATTATAAGGAGTAAACAATGACAAGCAAACAGAGGGCTTATTTAAAAAGTCTTGCGATGACTATGGAGCCGGTTCTTCAGATAGGAAAGGCTTCTTTGACGCCGGATCTGACTGCTGCGGTAGATGAAGCACTTGCGGCGAGGGAGCTTATTAAGATCAGTGTATTGCAAAGCTGTATGGATGATGCGCATGAGCTTGCACAGACGATAGCTGACCGGACACATTCACAGGTGGTGCAGGTAATTGGCAAGAAGATTGTGCTTTATCGCGAAGGCAAGGACAAAAAGAAGAAAATCGAGCTTCCGTAAAATGGAGATTATTATCTTATGAGTGGAACTCATAAAAAAGGAATCATGGGCGGCACGTTTGATCCTATTCATAATGGACATCTTGCTTTGGCAGATTGTGCATTACGTCAGTATGATCTTGATGAAATACTGTTTTTGCCAGCCGGCAATCCGCCGCATAAGCAAGAGCGTCCCGATGGGGCCAACTCAATACAGAGGCTCGCTATGGTTCGTCTTGCAATCTCTGATTATCCGCATTTCATTCTTGATGAGGAGGAAATGCATCGTCGTGGGTTTACTTATACCAAAGACACTCTGATCAGTCTGAATGCAAAGGAACCGGATACGGATTTTTTCTTTATCATCGGTGCAGATTCACTGATGGCATTTGATACCTGGTATCACCCGGAGATTATCTGCAAATATTGCCATTTACTTGTTGCCAGAAGGGAAGGAGCGGATGATACTATGATTTATCGGAAGATGGTTCATCTTCAGACAGAGTATCATGCCTCGGTTTTTTTTCTTGATGCGCCTTCTATTGATGTTTCATCCACAGTTTTACGACATTTATGCAGGGAAAGACACTCTATTCGTGAATTTGTACCGGACAAGGTTGCGGACTATATCGAAAAGAATGGTATTTATAGTAAACGACAAAAATAATTTGTCGTTTACTATAAAATTAAGACAGAGCATCGCAGACGGCTGCGGAGCGTGAGAGGAATGATGGCATATGGCCAGCTACAATCTTTTAAAGATGCAGAATAAATTAAAAAAGGATCTTGATGAAGCCCGTTTCGTCCATACACAGGGCGTCATGTACACAGCTGCTTCTTTAGCTATGTGTTATGAACAGGATATAGAGCGGGCTTCCGTAGCGGGACTCATGCATGACTGTGCCAAATGCATTCCAAATAGTCAGAAGCTAAGACTCTGTGAGCATTATAAGATTCCGGTTTCTGATGTAGAGCGAAAGGCGCCTCATTTGCTTCATGCCAAGCTTGGGGCATGTATAGCTGAAGACAAGTACGGGATCAAAGATGAGGAAATATTAAGTGCGATTCAGTGGCATACGACTGGCAGGCCTCAGATGACAATGCTGGAAAAGATCATTTTCCTCTCTGATTATATCGAACCGGGGCGCACAAAAGCTCCCAATTTGAATTATATCCGCAAGACTGCGTTTTCTGATCTGGATCTTGCTGTATTTTTGACATTGCGCGATACCCTGTCTTATCTGGAAGAAAAAAAAGCTTGTCTTGATAATCAGACAATTGTGGCTTATAATTATTATGAAGAATTGATTGGAGAAAAGGAGGATTCGTGATTCATGGCTGATCATACAGCAAATAAGATGGCGAAGCTTGCCTGTGATGCGCTTTTGGAAAAGAAAGCTGAGGATATCAAAATTATCAATATTGAAAAGGTGTCTGTGCTGGCGGATTATTTTATTATTGCTTCGGGCACGAATCATAAACAGGTTCAGGCCATGGCAGACAATGTCGAAGAGGTTCTTGGCAAGGCAGGGTTTCCGCCGAAGCAGATCGAGGGCTATCGTACGGCTAATTGGGTTTTACTTGATTACGGTGATGTAATTGTTCATGTATTTGATACGGAGAATCGTCTGTTTTATGACCTGGAGCGAATCTGGAGGGACGGAAAAGATATTTCGATTGAGGAACTGAACGAAAAGACAGGAGAGTAAAAGATGAGTGTTGATAAAAAATTTTTGGTAAAAAGTATTCAAAAAAAAGAGAGTCTGATTGTTGCGTACTGTGCGTTTACTAATATGCCATTTGTAGTATGTGACCCGGAATCATTTAATGATCAGGTCTGGTTTTTTGATACAGAAGAGCAGCTTCAGGAATTTGCGAAACCATATATCGAGAAGAAAATTGCATTGAAGGGGGTCAAATATCCCAATGATAAATTTCTCGGTTTTTTTGCTTCTTTGTTTTCAATTGGTATAAATGAATTGGTTTTCGTTGGAGGTATGGGCACGCAAAAACTCGGATTAGAGGAACTGGTGCGCAGACCGGACTACTCAAAGCTACCGAAAGAACAGCAGCCTATTTTTAATGCGGAACTGCAGCTGACGGGCTTGTATTTTATGCAGGAGGCTTCCAGACCGGTTCCGAACGAGCAGAAGACTCAGCTTCCGGAATTGGAAGAGGAGCTTTCGGTGAATCTGATGAAAGCTCGCTATATTGTACCGATTGAGCTTCTGGAGGGGCAGGAAAGCGATATAGAGAAGCTGAAGCAGCGTAAATATCGTCTGCCAATCCTGAAAAATAAAAATGGGGATGTTCTTCAGCCGGTTTTCACAGATCCGACTGAGCTTTCTAAATTCAATAAGGATAACAAATTCCGTGCGATTTCGGTTCCGTTTGAGAACCTTTCAAAACTTATGATCAAGGATTCAAAAGGCTTTATGCTGAATCCTGCCGGATTCCATCTCGCTATGCCGAAGGAACTGATCGAGGGGCTTGGAGAACGATTTGAGCTTGATTAGGGTTATAATAAAATAATGCACCCGCCATCCCGAAACAAAAAGACAGTCTTTAGCAGGTTCATAAACCTGCAAAGACTGCTTTTTCATTTTAATATTGTACTGAACTGCTGCTCAAAAAAATCGAAATACACCGAATACTTTGCCAAGAATTTTCACGTTATGAACGATGATCGGCTCCATCGTGTCATTTTCCGGCTGAAGGCGGATGTGTCCGTCTTCTTTATAAAATGTCTTGACTGTGGCTGAGTCCTCAAGTAAAGCGACAATGATATCGCCATTCTCTGCATCCTGCTGCTGACGGACCAGAACACGGTCGCCGTCGAGAATGCCCGCATTGATCATGCTCTCACCCTTTACCCGAAGAATAAAAGACTGATCATTCGGCATATATTCAGCAGGAATCGGGAAATAGCTGTCAATGTTCTGTTCAGCCAAAAGCGGCTGACCCGCAGCTACCGTACCGACAATCGGGACATTGACCATCTCGCGGCGAAGCATCTGAAAAGAATCATCCAGAATCTCAATCGCACGCGGCTTTGTTGGATCTCTTCGTATGTATCCGTTCTTCTCAAGGGATTCGAGATGAGAGTGGACAGATGAAGTAGACTTCAGATGGACGGCTTGGCAAATCTCACGCACAGCCGGCGGGAATCCGCGTTCGAGTATCTGTTCTTTTATATATTCCAAAATCTCCTGTTGTTTTGGTGTGATCGATCCGGCCATAATTCACGTACCTCCGTACATATGTTTTGTCAAGTATAACATATACTTTGGAAAAAAGCAAACAAATGTTTACTCTGTCTGGGATTTCACCCGGTTTCTGTTCGTTATGAAAACCTTAATAATTCCATCGGAATTGCTTTCTTGTATTTGCAAATCGTGGGTGATATACTGTACAAAAATGAAAGAAACCGTAACGGAATCTCTATCGACATGGCTGTCAGGTATTGTCATGAGTCGCTGCGAAGCATTTTTTAAAGTGACAGAATGAAGCTTTGATTATCTCGAAACAAGCACAATAATAACAAAGATAAGGAGAATAGCGTATGTTAAAGAAAAAAATTGCTGCAGTTCTTTTAAGTGTGGCCTGTGTTGCCGCAGCAGTTCCTTCCATTCCTGCTTTCGCGGACAGTACGAAGGTAGTGACTCTCGGAGCGAACCTGTCTGATGAACAGAAGACAATGATCCTGAAATATTTCGGACTTGAGGGCGAGTCCAACTATGAGACTCTCACCATCACAAATGATGATGAGAGAGAACATCTTGGTTCTTATATTCCTTTGGAACAGATTGGTACAAGAACCTATAGCTGCGCACTTGTGAATCCGACCACTTCCGGCGGTATTCAGGTAAAGACGGCGAATCTTACTTACGTGACGAGCAATATGATTGCTTCGACACTTTCTACGGCCGGTGTTGTGAATTGCGAGGTTCTTGCTGCGGCACCGTTTGCCGTATCCGGTACCGGGGCTCTGACCGGCATTCTTATGGCGTATGAGACAGCTTCCGGAGAGACTCTGGATGAAACAAAAAAAGAGACGGCTACGCAGGAGCTCGTTGCGACTACGTCTGTGGCTGAGAGCGTTGGCCAGGCAGAGGCCACACAGATCATCAATGAGACAAAGATTCAGGTGATCGAAGGGAATGTAGTTGACACCGGTGACATAGAGGTTATAGTTGATTCCGTAGCGGAGGAAGAGGAGATAACACTTTCTGATGAGGATCGGGCGCTGATCATAGAGCTGATGGAACAGATCGCGGCGCAGGAATATGATTATGAGGAGATGAAAGAGACGCTGGAACGTGTGGAAGATAATGTAGAAACACTTTTGAACGAGAGCAGTTCGGATTCTTCTTCTACATCCGTAGACATCAATATTGATATAACGACAGACTCCTCCTCGAGTTCTGATTCCTCTTCCGACTCGACTTCTGACTCAGCTTCGGATGCATCTGCTGATTCCAGTGCTGACTCATCGTCAGATTCCACATCGGATTCTTCCGCCCTTTCAGAAGACAGTATCCTTCTAAACACGGATGATTCCGCACTTGGCTCGGATGTTGTATTTGACGCGACAGATACTTCCGCACTTGCGGAGACAGAATCGGCATCTGAGACCGAAGCTGCTGCGGAGACAGAAGCCACTGCAGAGACTGAAGCTGCTGTTGAAACAGAAGCCGCGCAGACGGATGCTTCTTCTGATGACTTTGGTTTTGATATTACAGTGTCAGACTCTTACGGAGACACGACCGACGATTCAGGTTCAACCGATACGCCGGTGGATTCGACTGATGCAGATGCTGCAGCAGAAGAGGACAGTGGCGTAAATGAGAGTACGGACGCTTCCGCTGATATCACAGTAGATAACTCTGAGACGGAAGCTGCTGGTACGGAATCAGCAGAAACGGAAGCGCATACGGAGACCGGTGCTGTGGAAGTGATTTCTACAGCAGATCTTGTCCTTAGTCCGAATACCGAAGAAGGATCCACAGAAAATACAGCGGTAGAGGCAGGACTGAATTACCTGACAATCTCGGCCGGACGCACCGATCTTGTAGCCGGCAGCGGTACCATTTCACTATATGACATGGAAGATGGTTCTTTGATCGAAGAAATTGCCATGAATGATGAGACGAAGGTAACTTCTGCGGCGATTACCGATATCGAAGAGCTGGCAGAGCTTGGATGGACAGAGGGCATGACATTCCGTATTTATCTGGAAAATGCTCTGGAACCGAATAGTTCTTATTACATTCTGATCGGCGATGATATTCTTACGACAGAAGATGGCAGCGCTGCTGTGCAGCCTTCGCTGCAGGCTGATATGGTAAGCTGGCAGTTTGACACACTAGGCTATGGAATCGGCCTTACGGAGAGCGTAGATGGTGTCACAGCCGGTATGCCGATAAGCGGAGTGATCTATATGGACACCGCATCTGCAGCATATGCAGTGATTGACAGCGTTACCGTAGACGGAACAGATGTCACAGATCTGACAACGATTAATGTAACGAATGACGAATCGGAAACGTTAACAGATCCTGCGCCAGCTTCCCTTTCCGTCGAATTCAATATCACGTTCGCTCAGAGCGGCGAGACAGAGGTTCATGTTTCCTATTATGATTCCGTGGATGAAACGGTTCAGCAGCTGATTGGTGAGGCAACGTATATTGTAACTGTTGAATAACAGTCACCGAATAATTTGTTTTTGCTGAGCCTGTTGAGCTTACAGTCAACAATTCATAAAAATACAGCGGATAAAGACAGTTTTCTTTACAACAAATAGCGAGGACGAATAGCAAACAATCAACCGGATACAATCTGCTCATTACACACGACACGGAATGGGCCAGATCGGTCCGGTTGATTGTTACAGTTTTGAATGTCTTTAAGCATACCTTGTGAATAAATGGAATAATGGATAATTATATGTTTTACTTGACAAAAATAAAAGCAGAAGTATAATAAATACAGAATAGATCTATACGACAAACACATGTTTTTCAAATAGATTAGGCGTTTAAACGCCCAACCTCATTTGAAAAACATGTAGGGATTTAATAGTATTGATTATGAAGCTTTATATGTATAATCTCATTTGAAAAACATGTGTAAGAATTAAAATAATGAATTAAATAATCATGCCAAACAATCATGTATTCCATCTAAGCTAATAAACATGAATGGATATTTAAGCAGAAAGGATTTTCAGTTATGGATAAAAATATGACCTACCATGAACAGGTAAATGTTGATAAGGTACTTCGTCTGCGCGAGGTTTTGAAGACGCTGCCGGGCTTTGCAAAGGATTATTTCCGGGCAATTGAGCCGACAACTTCGACAAGGACGCGCATTTCTTATGCGTATGATATCCGGATTTTTTTTCAATTCCTTGTTTCGGAGAATCCGACATTCCGCGATAAGGACGTGACGACGCTTTCGGTTGATGTGCTTGATCAGCTGCAGGCGCTGGATATTGAGGAATATCAGGAATATCTGAAAGTTTATAAGGATGAAGAAAATAAAACCGTGACGAACGGTGAACGCGGCCTGAAGCGTAAAATGTCGGCCTTACGCAGCTTTTATGCGTATTTTTACAAGCGTGAAATGATCCATACCAATCCGACGCTGCTGGTCGATATGCCAAAGCTTCATGAAAAAGAAATCATACGTCTTGATGCGGATGAAACCGCGGAGCTTCTGGATTACATTGAGCATGCCGGGGATTCTTTGACCGGACAGAAAAAGGTCTATTATGAGAAAACAAAGGTTCGTGATCTGGCGATTGTCACATTATTGCTTGGAACCGGCATCCGTGTGTCGGAATGCGTTGGTCTGGATGTAAATGACATTGATTTTAAAAATAATGGTATTCGCGTCGTCCGCAAAGGCGG
This sequence comes from Clostridiales bacterium, assembly GCA_020859985.1. Lineage (GTDB taxonomy): Bacteria > Bacillota > Clostridia > Lachnospirales > Lachnospiraceae > Choladousia. Next base: position 73,341 of record JAJBVD010000039.1, on the reverse strand, counting down.
ATCGGAAATGATGGTTTACTTTGGCGATGAGGTAGAAACTGCGCTTCGCAATTATCTGGAGGAAAGAAAGGCCATCACGCCGATTGCCGGACACGAGAACGCTCTCTTCTACTCTACCCAGCGTCGTCGGATCGGCGTGCAGGCTGTTGAGAACATGGTGAAAAAATATGCCCGTGAAGTCACGACGACTAAGAAAATCACGCCGCACAAGCTGCGCAGCACATACGGAACAAGCCTTTACAAAGAAACAGGCGACATTTACCTTGTTGCGGATGTTCTGGGACATAAGGACGTCAACACGACCAGAAAGCATTACGCGGCGATGGATGAGGACCGCCGCAGGAAAGCTGCCAGCGCTGTTAAGCTGAGGGAAGCATAAATAAATATCCGCATCTATCATTGTACAGATGTTAATGTGTATGCAATCAGCTTTCCAGAAGTATGGTAAATGGGCCGTCGTTGCACAGACTGACCTTCATATGAGCGCCGAAAACGCCTTTTTCCACGATTGGAACCAGCTTTTTGCATTCATCTATGATATATTCATACAGCTCTTCTGCTATTGCGGGATCGCCTGCCTCGATAAAAGACGGGCGATTTCCTTTTCTGCAGTCCGCATAGAGGGTAAACTGTGAAATCAATAGAAGGCTGCCGCCGACATCCTTCAATGAAAGGTTGATCTTACCTGCATCATCGGGAAAAATGCGCAGACCGATCATTTTTTTGATCAGCCTGTCGGCATCGGCCCGGCTGTCGTTCTTTCCCACTCCGATCAGCACACAATATCCCTGCTCAATTTCTCCGACTATCTTTCCTGCAACCTCGACGGACGCCTCGGTAACCCTCTGAATGACAAATTTCATGATTTTGTACCCTCCTGAAGCTTTTTTAACGAATGAAAGAAAAATCTTATTTGCTGGTTTACATAATATCATTATGTAAACCAATGCCTTTGAACCGATAGTTTTCTCTGTGAAAAGTACTTTAGCACTACTTCAATTACATAAATTACATACCACGCAGCTTCTTTAACAGCTGCTCAAAATACTCCGGCAACGGCGCCTCTACCTCCAGATATTCTTCACTGGTCGGGTGGATCAGTCCAATCGTCATTGCATGCAGCGTTTGTCCCTGCAAACCCGCAATCGGACATTTTGACGGTCCGTAGATTTCGTCTCCCAATAAAGGATGCCCGATGTTTTTCATATGCACACGGATCTGATGTGTGCGGCCGGTCTCCAGCTGGCATTCAATATACGTAAACTGTGAAAAAGTCTCCAGTACATGGTAATGCGTGACGGCATCTTTTCCGCCGGCAACGTTGACAGCCATCTCCTTTCGCCGCTGTGGGTGCCTGCCAATGGCTGCGTGTATGGTACCGTCTTCTATGATGCGGCCATGGACGATTGCCCGATACTTTCTGGTAATGCTGTGCTCTTTGAGCTGCGCGGCAACGGCCCTGTGTGCTGCGTCATTTTTGCAGACGATCAGAGAACCTGTGGTGTCGCGGTCGATCCGATGTACAATTCCCGGACGGAGAACCCCATTGATTCCGGAAAGGCTGTCCTTGCAATGATAAAGGAGCGCGTTGACCAGCGTCCCGCTGTAATGTCCCGCTGCCGGATGGACCACCATGCCTTTTGGTTTGTTTACAATGATCAGGTCATCGTCTTCATACAGAATATCCAGCGGAATATTTTCCGGTAGAATATTCAGAGGATCCGGCGGAGGAACTTCCACATGAATCAAATCAGATTCTGCAATTTTTAAACCGGGCTTTGCATTCCTGCCGTTTACCGTAACTGCACCGCTTCGGATTAGCGTCTGCAGAAAGGACCGGCTGTAGGATTCCAGGCTATCCGAAAGCAGGCTGTCAAGACGTTCCCCCGCCTCATTGGATGAAACCCGAAAATCATATTCTTCTTTTGAAGCTTGCATGTCATCTGTCATAATCATATTAAACTTAGTCCTGACGGTTTTTGTTAAAAAGAAAAGGCTGCGACTGCTGCATGCCTGTTTTGGCATCGAAGTCATCATATCATATTTGCTTCATTTCTTCCATAGAAAAGAAATCGGACTTGAAATTCTGGCGATGATTTTGTATCATGAGGTGAAAATATAATCAATAATGCAATTATACACCTGCTTATTACTTTTTTGCTGTTGTGATTGTAAAAACAGCTGCGAATTATCATAACGGAGGAATTTACATATGTCCGGTAAAAAAGAAATTTCATTTACAGAAGGCCCCATCTTCGGCTCTCTGATCCGATTTGCAGGTCCGGTGCTGGGCGCGCTGATCCTGCAGGCCGCCTATGGAGCCGTCGATCTGCTTGTAGTCGGCCAGTTCGGCGATGCGGCCAGTATTTCCGCCGTCGGCACGGCGAGCAGCTTTATGCAGATGGTCACGTTTATCATCACGAGTCTGGCGATGGGCTCCACGGTGCTGATCGGGCAGCATATCGGGGAAAAGAATCCGAAAGCAGCAGGCAATGCGGTCGGCACGACCATCGTTCTGTTCGTTATCATCGGTGTAGTCCTGACCGTCGTGCTGGAGGCTTCGGCCGGACTGGTCGTTAGACTTTTGCAGGTGCCGGAAAATGCCGCGGATAAAGCAGTCCTGTATCTGCGTATCTGCTCTGGCGGCCTGCTGGTCATCATCACTTATAATGTCATAAGCGGCATTCTTCGAGGCATAGGGAACGCGAATCTGCCGTTTATTTTTGTGAGCATTGCCTGTGTGGTAAACATTGCCGCGGACCTGCTTCTGACCGGTCTTCTCGGCATGGATGTGGCGGGTGTTGCGATTGCCACAGTTTTTGCCCAGCTTGTCTCAGTGGTTATATCTCTGGGAATCATCCGCAGGCAGAAAATGCCGATTGAGTTTTCTCTGAGCCAGTGCCGCATCTATCCGGTCGAGCTGAAAAAGATCCTGCATGTCGGCATTCCCATCGCTCTGCAGGAGACATTAAGCCAGATTTCGTTTCTGGTGATCAATTCGATTGTAAACGGAATGGGGCTGATGCCGTCTGCCGGATATGGCGTCGGTCAGAAGCTGGTTTCCTTTATTATGCTGATTCCGTCTTCCGTCATGCAGAGTGTCTCCGCTTTTGTGGCGCAGAACATCGGCGCCGGACAGCAAAAGCGTGCCCAACGCGGGTATCTGACCGCGATGTGCACCGGCGTGTGCATTGGAGTGTTTGTATTTCTGGCCGGATTTTTCGGTGGCTCCACACTGGCCTCGCTGTTTACCTCCGATGCGGAGGTCATCGCGGAAAGCGCCAGCTACCTGCGCGGATTCAGTCTGGACTGCATTCTTACCTGCGTCATGTTCAGTACGAGCGGCTATTTCAACGGCTGCGGAAACAGTGTGCCTGTCATGCTGCAGGGCATTACGGCTTCCTTCTGTGTCCGCATTCCAATCGCGCTTTATATGGCATCCCTGCCGGGCACCTCGCTCTTCTACATCGGACTGACGACGCCGATTTCTACGCTCTACGGGATTCTGTTTTACGGTGTCTGCTTCGCGTGGCTGCGCAGGAAAAAAAGGAATGGAACGTTTTCTTCAACCTGAAATCCGGCATCTGTCAGACTTTTTTCCGCGGTTTCGGCATTACTCTTTCCTTTTATCAGCAACCAGACCAGGTGCACGGAAGCAGTGTTCCCATGACCGGCGAGCCATGTACGCATCTGATCTGCATCCATATAGAGGCTGTCGCCAGATACCAGGCCGAGGAATTCCGCTGTATTTGCTGACGTATATTCGGAACCATCCGAATTGCCTGAAGTCACCGGGCTTCCGGCAATATTGGAATCCTCCGGTATGATCTGTGCCGTCAGACTATCGATAGATTCTGATAAAATCTTCGACTGCCGTGCGGTAATCGCTGCTCCGTTTGCGTCTGTCATCATGGTAAAAAGTTTTTCACCGGCCAGAAGAAGCGGAGTTGAGCCGAGCTGTTTTTCTCCCGCAGAGCGGACAAGCGTGACGGGAAACGTATCCAGATCGACTCCCATCAGGGTCGTGGATATCTGCCAGTTCCCTGCTGTCAGTGTGACTTCCGTTTCGATGACGGTCCAAAGCTTTTCCAAACCGGCAAAACGGCTCATGGATGTACACAGTTCTGTCGTAATCTCCTGTGAAGACAGACGGGCGGAAAGTAGATACGTCTGCCGTTCCTGCCATTGCTCCAGAGCAAACTGTGTCAGAAGAAAAATCAGTGCAGCTGCAATTCCAGTCACCAAAACCGCAGCGCTGACAAATGGCAGATATTTTCTTTTATTTGGTTTCGGTTTTATCATAGCTATGCTCCATTTCTGCAAGCAAATCCTCCATTTGATGGCGTTTTTTCGTAAGTTTCCGAATTAGTACCGCAATCAGCAGCAGGAAAAACAGAACCATAATTACTATCGTTACTGCCCACCACTGATTTGTAACACTCTCCTCCTCTGCTTCAACGGAAAGCTCTACCACCTGCGGTGCTGCAATCGTTGTGGTAAATTCCCGTGTCTCGGTGTAAACTGTCCCATAAGCATCCTCCCATGTAAGAGTAAGCAGCCCCGTCGTGGAGCCATATGCAGTCTCAGCACTGGCGATATCGGAGTCTTCTGCCTGCGATAATTCATCTTTATCGTTTAAATTACTGACATAAATCTTAATCGATTCATCGCTGGATGTTCCTGCTTCCATGTTTCCGGCATAAACCGTGTTCGTTGCGATAAGTCCGTCTGCTTCCAAAGACACCCGTACATTGTAAACCGGGCTGCGCCCGGTATTGCGGATCTCCAACGTCGCAGTTACCGTTTCCAGCGAATACACATAATCTGACAGGTTGAAATCTTCGATAGAAACCTGCGTTTCCTGACTGATGTCAAAAAACAGTTCTTCCGAATCACTTAAAGAAGTTCCGTCTGATGTTTCATACACGAAAGCATAGCTTAAGGTAGTAACTTTTTGCGTAGCTGCGGCTGATGCGGCAATCGTGTTTTCCAACGTGACCACTTCCTGCGGGGCTACCTGATCATAATAATAAGAGGTTGATGAAAGCGCAACATTCTCATCTGCTGTATTTACCGTGATTTTCAGACTGTACACCGTCTGGTCATCACTCGTATTCTGAAAACTTGCAGTAAAGTCCATCTGCTCTCCAGCCGGAAGCTGAGCTCCGCTAAGCGAGCATTCCTCCAGTAAAATATGCGGCTGATGTTTCACCGCGCTGCTGCCGGAACCGCTGCTGTAACTGCCTCCGGAAGAATAATAAGTGGCTGTACTTTCGGATTCTGTTTCACTATCAGTTTCCGGTTCTGACTCGGATTCCGCTTGCAACTCCGAAGCTGGTTCTGACTGTAGCTCTGGCTGGGGTTCCGACACAGTCGCAACTTTGGTTTCTGTTTCTGATTCCCAATTTGTTTCGCTTTCTGATTCTGATTCCGTTTTTTGCAAAATTTCTGTCTCTATCTCCGAGGCTGGCTCTGTCTCGCTCTCTGTCTGTTGCCGGGAATCGGATTCCAAGGTCACTGTCATTCGGCAAATCATCTCAGATTTCACACCGGAAGCAGAATAAGCGATCGCTTTTATTGTGACCGGATACTGCCCTGCCTGGTAATCATCCGCAAGTGTAAATTCGACCTGAAACAGGTACGCGTCCACGCTTTCCGAAATGCCCTCCGAATCAAACTGAAAAGTCTTTAATGACACTTCTTCCTCATACTCCGCTTTTTCAAAAGGACAATCAGCGGTTGTTTTCAAAGTCACTGTCAATTGATTATTTTCAACCGGTGCATCTGCCACAAATGGAATTACAAGAGAAACTGTATTTTCTGTGATTGATGGAACATATCCATCTTTATAAGATAGTTCCATTCCTTCATACACATGGTCCATATCAATGGAAAGGGAAATCTGTGAAGAATGCGTCCCTGTATCTGAGTTTTCGCTGGTTTCTTCACTCAAATCGACAGTTTCAACAGATTCCAAAACAGAATCCGAAATATCGGAAGAAGACACCTCTTCAATACTGTCGATCTGGAGAGCTTCGCCATTCTGAATCGTGCTTTGCTCGATGGCGAGGCCTTCGTCATTTTGATTTAAATTCTGTTCGGTGGTGAGGCTTTCTGTTTCCTGCGTTTCCAACACAACTGCTTCCTCAGCCAGAACAATCGGGCAGGAGAAAACAACGATCGATGCAAAAACCGTGACAGCAAGAATAACCACAAATATCCTGTACCGTATGGAATTCTTGTCATAGCTCATATCCCACATACTCCTTCTTTTCTTTCAGTACTTTTTGCGAATACATTTCTCTGACTGGTTTTATCTGGTTTTCTATACGTACTATAGGTCATATACGATCCTCACAGCAGATGCGAAGACCTTTTCTGAATCGTTATTCTATACGATTTGTAATCTCCCTCATCATGCCGCCATCCATCTCAAACACCCGGTCACAAAGGATACGAATATCCTCGCTGTTATGACTCGCAAGCAGGATTGTTTTTCCCTTTTGCTTTTCAAAAAGCAGCAGTTTATGAATCTCCGCAACGCCATGGCGGTCAAGACCGTTAAACGGTTCATCGAGGATCAGAAGCTCCGGCTCTTCCATAATTGCCTGTGCAATGCCAAGCCGCTGCCGCATCCCCAGAGAATATTTTGCGACCGGCTTTTTCAGTTCCGGGTCAAGTCCGACACGCATAAGTACAGATGTAATTTCCTTTCGTCCGATCTTTCCGCGCAGATCTGCCAGAATTTCCAGATTTTTCCGCCCGCTTAAATTGGAAAGAAATCCCGGCGTCTCGATGATCACCCCAAGGCTCTCCGGAAAATCGACATCTAAACCAATCCGCTTCCCGTCAACTGTGACCAGCCCTTCCGTCACCGGCAGAAAACCGCAGATGCATTTCATCAGGACAGTCTTTCCGGAGCCATTGTTTCCGCAGATTCCGTATGTTTTCCCTCGTTCCACCGCAAAATCCAGTGGTTTTAAGACTTCCTCCGTGCCAAAACGTTTTCGTACATGGTGCAGCTGAATATAATAATCCCGAGCGTCATCCGGATGTGCAATATTTCTTTCAGCATATATTTCTGCCATAATTCGCCCATTCCTTTTAGCTGCATGGAAGCACCGCTTCGGACAGCTTAAGCAAAATTGTTTCTTATCAGTTATGTCTGTTAAATCTCTCAAATTTCTCTCAGTTTCCAAACCAGCACGATCCCGTGCAGCACTGTACAAAATAGCGCGAGTAATAACAAAAACATCCAGAGTCCGATCTGGTTGCTTCCCCAGGCATTTTTTGCCGTGATCCATTCTGTCGGGTCAATGCAGTAAAGCGATTCGAAATAACGCTCCCGCAGGATGATGCAGGCGTACCACAAAAGAAATGGCACACCGAATGCCAGATATACGCTTCCGCCGAGCACACCGGCGACTGCGGAAAAACTGGCGAGGGACGAAGCTGATAGCAGGATGCGTCCCAGCGTGGTAAACAGAGTAAAAATGGTATTCATCGGCCAGTCCCAGAGTGCTTCGCGGCTGAAAAAAAAGAAAAAAAAGAAAAGCCCCGCGAAAAATGTCCCAAAAAGCCAGACAATCGCGCCGGAAAGTGCGGTCGTCACCACCTTGTCCAGGCAATAACCTGCTTTGCTTCGACGGATAATCAGAAAGCGTAGGAAATGGGAATTCTCTTCCCGCAGAAACTCCTCCCCACAGGGCAGGACGGCGGCGAGCGGCAAAATAAAAAGTACAATTTGCGATTGCAGGGAGCTGTTCAGCAGTTCCAGAAAGGTACCGCTGGCCAGAGGCGACTCTTTTTTCGTCTCCGGCCAGATGGTCCCTGCTATGATAGCCGCTACGGAAAGCAGCACCGCCAGATACAGTTTTTTATCATGCAGCATCCTGGTAAAATCCATCTAATACCCCAGACTGCGGTCGATGATTGTACCGTCCGCCGCATTGATCGTCAGGAAGCTTTTGCCGGGGTAGTCAATGTAATTCGTGTATTCCACCCCATCGTATGAGCTGTGTACCTCCTCATTTCCAAAGAAATCCCACACAGGCACAAGCGTTCCGCTGCGGCTGTCCGCACCCGGATCATAGATGCGCATATATCCAAGAGTGACATCTGTAATTTCCAGACTTGCGGAATCATTGTAGCTGTCTGTATTCTGAATCACGATCATCTGCTCAAATATTTCCGCTATCTCAGAAAAAGAAAGCATATCCACATTCTCGTACTTCTTTTCCCCGATTTCGTACAAGTTCTGAATCTCTGCTTCTTGCAATCCATCCGCATTCACAATAAAGGTCACGAATTCATAGCACCACGGCTCCGTCGTGCTTTCTATGGATTCCAGACCACCGCCCTCGTTCATCTCGTAGGTAACGGGGATCCCGTCGAGTGTCCGTGTATAGACAATGTACCAGCCGCCGTCGATACAGCTTGCCGTATACGTATCGGATGTAATGCTGCTGCTCTCCAGATTCTTCCATGCATGCGTCGTGAACCCCACAGAGAATTCATCAGACAGCCCCAGCTGCTCCATATATGTGTCCGAAATTGCAATCGCCTCCTCTACCGTGATTCCCGCCAGCTCCTCACACTTCTCCTGCGTGGGACGATATGCATTGGAAGCAAAAGCCTTGGAATCATAGTATGTTTCCTCCCAGCTGACATCCTCTGCTATCTCTTCTTTATCCGTATAACGGGAAATTTGAATCGACATCGGTGTCGAGGATGAATATTTCAAAATATAGGAAAAAAGTCCATCCTCTCTTTCTGCAACTCCGAAAAAATAATCATCGTAGTACACTGTGTTTCCATTCTCATCCTCGTAAGAAGTCACACCAAAACCGGGAGTAACTTCCGCCTTTTCCAGTGTCTCCGGAGCTTCCGCGTAAACCTGCTCCCACTCATCAATTTCTTCCTGAAGATTGTAAATATCGCTCTCCGTAACCGCTCCATCCTCAAACACACCGTTTTCTCTCGCCGCTTCGATATAACCGTATGGGTCTGTATTTCCCTCCGCCTGGTACTCTTTCAGCTCATTTAATTTCTCTAACGCCTCCGCCTTTGTCGTCTGGTAGTAATAAGCCCAATCGTAAACCGGGCTGTCCCCGAAAAAAGCTTCCGTCACCAGGTCAATAAAATCCTGATTGAATTCCTTCTGAGAAACCGAGTAAACCGGCACCTGTGAAACATCCGGCACTTCAACTGTAGCGTTACTGGTCATGGTAAAGCTTCCATCGGATGTGGAGGCTGTTGCGGTGTAGGTATCCGGTACGCCAAGACGAGTGGCGAGAACATTCTGCGTCTCACCGGATAAACTGTCATTCGAACCACTTTGATCCTCTGCGTCTGCTGATGCCTCTGCTTCCGTATCAGCATCTGCATCTGCCTCACGATAATTAGCCTGACTCTGGCTTCCCTTCTGCCGCACTATACTGCTGTCCGGTGTGGCAGCGCAGCCCGACAACAACGCTGCGCTAAGTATCAGAGCAAGGTAATGTCTTCTTTTTTTCATAATGCTCCCCTTTCGATATGCGGAACAGAGAGCCTCACCATTTTAAATCGAGATTTACTCGATGGCTCGGTAGCTGTCCCTTATCTGTCATAGGTTTTCTTCTTACGACCACAGTATACCAGGAAAGATATTGCCAAGTCCTTGCCAGGCTGTAACCAAATTGTAAACGTTATTGACGAATCGAATTTCATTTATTCCGAACTCTGTTTCTGCTTTTTGCAGCAAGTGAAAATGCTTTTTCCATTGCAGGCGATAGCTCCTGCGCATCCTCATCAAAGAGAATAGGCTTGTTTCTTGCTCCGATATCACGTCCCCAGAAACGTAAAATTATATTTCTTTACTGCCCGCCAGGAAATGATAATTCCAGCTGCCAGTATTCCTCCGAAGATCATCAAAGACTGCGCGATGGACGGCAGGTTGTCATATCCGAAATCATGCATCCCATAGACCGCGTTGTTCAGCGGGCTGATCCAGCCGACAATACTGCGGACTCGATAGAGTTCCCAGGTCTCAAGCCCCAGCATTTTCCCAAGTACATCCGGGTCGAGCAGAAATCCGTACAGGCTGTAGAGCAGAGCGAAAAACATCCCGGTCTTTTTTCCGAACAGCAGATTGCCCGGCAAAATCAGAAATCCAAGCGCCAGACTATAAGCAAACATCAACAGGGCGACTTGCAGCATACAGCCGATCGGGGTAATGCTCTCCATTACTTTGACAGTAGATGGAACATTCAGCTGATCGCCTAAAGAGGAATAACCAAGGATGGCCGCCGTTTCACTCCATAAATCTCCAGTGTAGGAATATTTCATGCAGAGTACAGCTGTGACAGTCAGAATAAAGAGAATGTACAACGCTGTGCAAAGCATGATATAGAGCAGCTGCGAGATCAGCCAGCGTTTTTTCGTGGTCCGCATCAGATGAAACGGCGTAAATGGCGTCAGCTTTGGCAGATCAGAAAACAGAAGGATCAGAAGCAGGGATATCAGCAGGATCGCGGTAGAATCACCGAATGTCCAGATAAATGGCTCTGCTGCCTGCATTGTCGTCCCGTAATATTCAGCCACCTCCGTGACCCGGCTGCTCAGCAAAAAGCAGAGCACCACGCCAAAAAGGAAGAGGATGATTGTCCTCGGGTTTCGAAAAAAGCCGAGGAAGCTGCAGCGCGTGGCAGAGAGAATCTGGTGAGTGCTTCCTCCAAGATGTAAACTCTTTCTCTCTCCTTGCTTGAAGACCAACCCGTCAGAAGAACGGATCTGACATTTTTTATATAGCATACGCAGTTCCTTTCTGCGGCACTTCCGCATCACGCCCATAATTTTCAGCAGATTTTTCCAGCGAAGCATTCCACCTCACCCCTATCCGGCTGCCTATCCCAGGAATGCTTTCTATTTCAATCCTGCCTCCATGCAGTCTGGCAATCTGCGCACACAAGGCCAGTCCCAGACCGGCACCGCCTTCCCGGCGTGTTCTGGCTTTATCAACCATGTAAAACGGTTCCAGAATCTTATCCTGTTCCTCTGATGCGATGCCGCAGCCATCATCCTGAACATACAGTCCTTCCGGGGAAGCAATCAGGGTAATGGTGCTGCCCTGCGGGCTGGCTTTCCTTGCGTTATCGATCAGATTGATCAACAAAGAGAGTAATAAATCCTCATCTCCAGTAACTGTCAGGTCAGAGTCATTTTGCAGCGGTCGGTTTTCGGCGCTATCCAACTGTTCTGTACAATTTTGGCTTGCTGCATCCTGAATCATAAATTGCAACGAAATTTCTTTTTCCTCCAGTCTTTTTTGAACGATATCTTTTGCTTTCGAGAAAAGCGATTCAACGGAAATGTCCATCGATTCAATATCGGACTCATCCGACAGATCAAGCAGCTGAAGCATTTTAACGGACAGGTGAGAAAGTCTCCGGCTTTCCTGCTCGATATAGTTCAGCGCAGATACCTGGCGCTCCGGGGAAAGCGAAACGCGCTGTAACAGTTCTGCGTATCCCTGAATGCTGGTCATCGGCGTTTTCAGTTCATGGGAAAGCGCGCCAAGCAGCATTCGCTGTTTCTCATTCATCTCATCCAGTGTCCGGATATGTTCATCCACGTTCTCTGCCATGCGGTTGAAGGCCAGGGCAATTTCCGAAACTTCATCTTCTTTTCTTCCGGTTCTCTTTTTCAAAGGAACACGTTCTTCATACTGCCCTTCCGCAATGACGTTTGCAGCGTCTTTCAGTTGATAAAGCGGCACAAAAAGTCCGCGTATGATCAGAGCCAGCGCGAGGCCAAGAATCAGCGCAAGAGCCAGTGAAATAACGATTCCGCGCAAAAAAAGGAGCCTGCTTTCCCGGAAAACAGCCGTAATATCCCGATAATGCAAAAGAGCGAATCCATTTCCAAGGCCATAAGAGGTTTCCTCCATGTATGTGATCAGAAGAATACTCCCGTTTATTCCGGCAAGATAAGCGATGGAATCATTCGAACTGTACGCCCTGATGAGCGCGTATTTCTGATATTTCTCATCAAGGGGAGTCCCCGCTTCCAGATCAAAATCATAGGATGTACTGTTTGCTAGCACTTCGCCATCATAATACAGAACTGCATTGTTGCTGTAGGAACCTTGAAAAACCGACCGCGCCGCAGCAGGTACCCACCGGTCATCCGTAATGCCGAGTTTTGAGAGCTGTTTCAAAAAAGAACTCATGTCAGAAGAGAGGTTCGTCTGTTCATCTCCAAGCACAACACCAATCATCCGCATTTGTGTCTCATACAGGTTCCAGATGGAAAAAATCTGCGATAATACCAGAAGCAGCAGCGCTGACACGACTGACAGCTTCGTTCTTAAGAGCCATCTCGAACGAATTGTTTTGAATGAAGTGAGCTTCCCTGCCACAGAATGAATCGAATCTGTATTTTCGTGTCTCATGTATCAGCCTCCTTACTCACGGACATATATGAAAAGCTTCGCCATTATGAAATCGAGCTTTGCTCGATGGCTCGTCCTTCGTCCATGATTTGCTTCACAAATCATGGACATGTATTCAGTCGGTAGCCGATGCGGGGTACAGTCTGGATGACATCCTGAAACTCCAGTTTTTTCCGCAGCCTCGCAATATGCACATCAATCGTGCGTGTCTCGCCGTCAAAGTCCACACCCCAAAGCGCATTGAGCAGCTGCTCACGGCTGAGAGCAATGTTTTTATATTTTACAAGCTGCAGCAGACAGTCGAATTCCATTGGCTTCAGAGAAATCTCTTTCCCTGCCTTCGTCACACGCCGTTCCTCAGGAAAGATCTCGACATCCCGCACCGCAAAGACTTCAGATCCCTTTCGGTAGCGTGTCAGCACCTTTTCCACACGTACAAGCAGCTCCAGCATTTCAAACGGCTTGACGATATAATCCTCCGCCCCGTCTTTTAAGCCATGAATCTTACTGTTCAGGTCGTCCTTTGCCGTCAGAAAGATCACCGGGATCCCCAACGCACGCAGCTCCGGCAACAGCGCGAAACCATCTTTTCCCGGAAGCATTATATCAAGAAGAGCCAGATCGATCCATGGACGCTTCTTGTCATGAAGCCAGGCACTGACAGCATCGCCGTCCCAAAATGGCATCGGCTCATACCCCGCTGTCTCCAGGTTGATGCAGATCAGTTCATTGATTGCTGCAGAATCCTCAATGACCAGTATTCTTTCTTTCATATTCACACCACACGCTTCCCCTGTTTATCAGTTTTATGAACTATTAATTCAATTATATTAATATGTACGAGCCTGTTTTTCAATGGATGAAATGTAACCAAATTGTAAATATTAAAAGGATCTTTCAAATAAAAACAGCCGCCATGTTTAGACGACTGTTTCATGTTATTACTTAAGTTTACGACAAATTGATTTATACCACTCTTCTATAACTTCAAGACATTTTTCCAAAGTATCGATTCGTACAGAAAAATGTATGTCATAACGACTTCCGGCCTCCCACCCGGTAATAATATGGCTGTTTTTTCGAATATGTTCAGGTATGTATACGGCAATGTTATTGCGCTCTGTATATGCAATCAAAAGAGCAAGATTATGAGTATACATCTCTCTGTCTTTATATGGGTGTCCTGATCGATAAATCTGTGCCTTTATCATTTTTTCTGCTGCCTGCTGCAGATGATAAGCGGCTATATTTTTGATGTCTTTTATTCGAGGATTCTCTTTATATGTTGCCAGCGCCTGTCTGGCCGTTAATATATCAGCATAAATTAATCCAGATGAAATCTCAGCCATCGAAAATCTCCTTATTTTCGCTTATAAATACAAATTCCTTTTTTAATATCCGTTAAAATATCTGCTTTTGGCAGTTTTGTGTATCGAAAATATAAAATATCATAATCCTGAAAATCTCCATATTTATATACAGCATCAGTAAAATGACGATAACTGTTAGATGAAAACATCTGATACTCCGTTTTGTCACCAAATATGGCGATATCAATATCGGAATCTTCTGTGCATCGTTCTTCGGTTGTCGAGCCAAACAGAATGATTTCTTGTATCGCCTGACATTTAGGAGCGTTTTGGATAATATTGAGGACATAATCTTTTTTTATGTCAGCTACTTTACATTTTTCTCCATGATTTGTTGATATTTCAACCATTTTACACATACGCCGCCTCCTTCCGTCAGGATTGGTTTCAGTATATAAGAAGGAAAAGGAAAATGCAAGGCTGATTTCGAAAAGAAAAAGCGGTAACCGGAGTAGTTTCGGAAACCGCCAATTCTCATTATTTCGTTATTTTTTCCTCAGATAGATCACCAGCGAGTACACCGTCGAAATGACAGCCGCCAGAAAGATTCCTGCCAAAGGCACAGCAACATATCCGGTAAAAACAGAAATAAGCCACAGAAAACCGTCAGCTACAAAAAGCCAGCCTGCAAGCCGATTGGTCTTGTTCCAGTTTTCTGCGTCCGCCAGAGTCCAGGGGAGCTTGACTCCCACCGTATAATTCTGCCTGCATTTCGGCAGATAATTGCCAATGCCAATACAGAATGCGGCCATAAAAAGATCCACGACGATCATCTCATCGATGGCGATTCCCAGTGCGCTGCTGTAAATGAGCGCAGCACAGAACCAGCTGGTCGCCGGGCATATCCAGAATAAAAGTGAAAGTAATTTGTCATTGATTTCCTGCTTTTTGGGATCAAAGAGCGTTGCGAACACGCAGATTATATGCATGACAAGCACAAAGCACGGGATGCCAAAGACTGCAAAATATTTGTTGCTCCATCCATTCGCCTCGCCGTCAAAGCCAAAATGGGTCGGCATGTTCAGCGGCAGCACGTTCCAGTTAATCAGGCCAATCAAAACCGGCAGCAGGATCACAATACTTGTTATCAGGATTCTATTACGATATTGTTTCAACATTTTTCTATTCTCCCTCTTTCTACGCATCCTCGTTTTTTGGAGACAAATTCTGCTGTGTGTCGCTGCGAAGGACTTCTGTCTTTCTATTAGCAGAGGAATATCCCTGTAAATCTGCCAACCAGACCATAATCTCCTCCAGAACAGAGGTGTTCAGTTCATAATAAATATAGTTTTTGACACGGGTCTCCTCGACCAGTCCGGCTTTTTTTAAAATGCTCAGGTGGTACGAGATGGTTGCACCGGTCATGTCAAAATGGCTCCCGATTTCCCCAGCGGACAGGCTTTTCTTTTTTAATAATTCCAGTATGTCCCGCCGCACAGGGTCTGACAAAGCCTTAAACGTCTCCGCAAAGCTCAAAAGCATCAGCTCCTATTCATAGTATTTAGATTTTTTTCTAAATACTGTATATCATAAGCGCAGATCTATGTCAAGCGGTATTTAGAAAATATTCAAAATAGAAAGAATCCTCATGAATCATATGGATTCCCATATCTCTTCACGAGGATTACTATTCGATTTCGGATCGTTACTACTTCAACTGGAATTTATTTTCTGACAGGATAGCCGCAGTAATCCAGCACCAGCTCCGCAAAGATGGCATTTGCCCAGCCGAACCACGGACGGCTAAATATCTGTGGATCATCCACGTCAATACTCTCATGCATATAGCCGGTGCCCGCGTCGGTATCAGCCATTGCCAGGATCATTTTTCTCTTTTCGTTCCGATCTTTTGCGGCCAGCCCCTTCATTCCCATAGCCAGATGCCAGACTTTTGCTCCCGGCATATGGATACTTCCGATTCCTTCCAGACGGCGGCTTTTAAAATAATAAGGGTTGACTTCGCTTAGGATGACCTTCTTTGTATTCTGATACATAGGATCGTCCGCCGGACAGTATCCCAGATACGGGATGGATAATAGGCTGGGGATGTTCGCGTCATCCATGATCAAATACTGTCCATATCCATCGACCTCATACGCGTAAAAAGGCTCCAGCTTATCTCCCATCGGTACGACAGCCTCCCTCTCAATCGCAGCCCGCAGCTCTTTTGCGAAAGCCGCTGCTTCGGAGGCCAGCTGCGCATCCTGATACACGGAATCCGCGATCTCCGCCAGATATTCCAGAATCACAGCCGCAAACATATTGGACGGAATCAGATATCCGTAAACACAGGCGTCATCACTTGGCCGGAAACCGGACCAGATCAGGCCGGTATTTGGTTTTACCAGCGCGCCCTTCCCATCTCTTGAAAGGGTATCGGTATAGACGCAGCCGCTCCGTTCAAAACGGTAGTCCGACCGATTTTCATGGTCCTGTTCTGTCCGGAACACCCGCAGGATTGTCTTTGCGGCTCTCAGAAATTCTTCCGTAAAATGAGAGGTCCTGCCGCTGTATTTCCAGAACAGCCATGCCAGCTGAACGGGATAACACAGTGAGTCGATTTCAAACTTTCTCTCCCACACCTCCGGCTTCATATCCGTCCTGTCGTCCTGCCAGCCCTTCCCGTTTGCTGTTTCGTTGAACGCGTTCGCGTAAGGGTCGGTCTGAATACATCGAATCTGCCGCCGGATCAGACCTTCCAGCATGTCGGCAATCGTTTCATCTTCTCCTGAAAGGAGCAGATACGGCCTTACCTGACAGGCCGAATCCCGCAGCCACATCGCCGGAATATCGCCGGTGATGATAAAGGTCGTCCCATCCTCTTCCCGTCGGATGGTTGTATCCAGCGTACTTTTAAAGCAGTTTTCAAATGTCTGTCCAACCTCCAGTCCTTCTTCTTCCAGCTGCTTTTTTACCGCAGAAATCAGCCGCTTCACAGAGGGTAATTCACTCAATTTTTCTTCTGATATCGAATCCTTATGCATGGGAAATACTGCTCCTTCTGGTCTTTTTTATATTTGTTAATCTATCTTATATTAAACCTATATCAATACTTATCTTAAATATTTGTAACCGTTCGGTCTTTTACAGTTACAAATATACAGCATTTCCATTATTTTTCAATACTGCAGCACAGATTTGCCGGTATCTTTCATGAAAATAGTTTGTTTTTCTACTGCTTTCTGTTACAATAAACAGTAACGAAATTTGTAAAAACAGGAAGCGGTTACCTGATCTGCGATCAACCACATTTCCGGAAAGTAAAGGAGGTTCCACACCATGGCAAAAAAGGCAAGTGATCATTTCAAAACCTGGGCAAACCCTAACGGCCCCGTCATCACCACCATGACGCGTCCCGTTATCGAAGCAGACGGTCTGTATTTTAAAGATATCGACGGCTCCGGCACGGTATCGGAAGTCAACGACTGGCGGCTTCCGGCCGCACAGCGCGCCGCGGCATATGTCAAACAGATGACTGTCGATGAGAAGATCGGGCAGCTGTTTATCTCAGACTGGCGTATGGGGCAAAAATATCCGAACCCGACGTTCAAGGATCATGTCGTCACTCCGGATGAATCCGGCATACTGGATGAAGGAGAAGTTTTCACAAAGCTTATCTTCGGAGAGATGCATCTGCCCGGCACCTCCACTCTGATCAAAGAGTGGTTTGCCCGTCATACCATTCTCCGTGAAAATGCCACACCGGAGGATCTTACCGATTATCTGAACCAGCTTCAGGCAGTAGCGGAGGAATGCGAGCGCTTCGTACCGGTTCAGGCTGCCTCGAATTCCCGTAATGAGAACGGGGAGGCAGTCTTTGGTATGAACGACGCGGGAGGCGTATTCCCCACCTGGCCCGGCACCTTAGGCATCGCAGCAGCCGTAAAAGGAGCAGGTATTGAGGTTGCAGACCAGTGGGCGGAGGCGATCCGCCGAAGCTGGGAGGCCTGCAACCTGCGCAAGGGTTACATGTATATGGTGGACTGTATGACCGATCCGCGCTGGCAGAGAAGCTACGGTACATTCGGCGAGGATACGGATCTGATCTGCGAGATTGCGGAGCATATCATCCCGCGGATTCAGGGAAACGAAAATGGCGTGACTGCGGACGGCGTCGCCATGACGACCAAGCATTTCCCGGGAGGCGGCGCTCGTGAAAACGGCTTTGATCCGCACTATGCTGCCGGTCAGTGGAATGTCTACGCAACGTCCGGCTCTCTGAAAAAATATCATATGCCAGGCTTTGCTGCGGCGGTCGGCAAACATACGTCGTCCATCATGCCCTACTATTCCAAGCCTGCCGCTGAAAAATCCGCCGCGCAGCAGGATTTTGAGGGGAAGGATATCCCTCTGGAGCCCTACGGTTTTGCCTATAACCGGGTGTTTATCCATGACATTCTCCGCGGCCAAATGGGCTTTCAGGGTTATGTCAATTCCGATACCGGCATTGTCCACAATATGAAATGGGGCGTAGAGATGCTGGACGAGCCGGAGCGCATAGGTTTTGCGGTTAATCATTCGGGCGTCGACTTGATCTCCGGCTTCTTTGACAATGCCTATGGCCGGGAGGCTTATGAACGCGCTAAGAACGGATATTATGAGACACATGAACTTCCCGAAGGCTTTACGCCAGATATGGTGACGCTGAATGACGAATGTCTGGACCGCGCAGTCACCAGAACGCTGACAGAAATGTTCGAGCTTGGTATGTTTGAAAATACCTACCGGGACGCGAAAAAATCCGCTGCCCTCTGCGAAAATAAAGAGGATCTGGCCAACGCGGACCGCGCTCACCATCAGAGTGTCGTTCTGCTCAAGAATGACGGTATCCTTCCTCTGACGGCTGAAAAATATGCCGGAAAGAAAGTATATGCTGAAGCGTTCCACAAGACCGCCGAAGCAGGTGAGGCCGCTACCAGAGCGCTGCGGGATATGCTGGTTGAGCTGACCCTGACTGATGATTACAACGAGGCGGATATCGCTCTCCTGTTCGTAAATCCATCCTCCGGCGAATATTTCTCCGCGACAGCGGGCTATCTGGAACTGGACATCTGCGAGGGGAAAGAAGTACATGATGTAGATTCCTTCTGCCGTCCCATGGCGGAAACGCATCTGGAAACTACTCTTACCGGAGCGAAAAAGATCACGGATATCGCTAATGCTGTCCACGCACACGGCGGTAAGGTCATTGCCAATATCAACTTCCATCTGGCATGGCTGGTTGGCAATGTGGAGCGCTGTGCGGATGCTCTGACGGCAGGCTTTGAGACGAATCCGGACGCCACTCTGGATGTGATGTTCGGGCGCTTCGCTCCCGTAGGCAGGCTGCCCTTTACTCTGCCCAGAGGCGACGAGGTGCTGGCAGTAAACAAAGACGGCGTCTGCATTTCACCGAATGACGTTCCCGGCTATGATAAAGATCAGTATATGCCTGACGAACTGAAAGACGAAAATGGAAAGGCCTATGCTTACCGCGATACGGCCGGTAACTATTACGAGCTGAATTTTGGGCTTTCATGGTAGTGCTGTCAGTGGAAAACTTTCCTGTTTTCTTATATTCTCAATAATTGTTAGTATCTTCGTAACTGTTCAGTACTTTCACAGTTACGTATCTTCTCAATTATCTCATATACACTGTAAAGAGGAACCTTGATATCGGATGATACCGGGGTTCTTTTATAATGCGCAGAGCTGCGTAAGGAGTTTTTCCGACTGGCGTCGGACGCAGCTCGCGCGTACGAGTAGGAGCCGACAAGCCGTCTCCTACTCGATCGCAGAGACGTCAAGCCGCCTCCTAATCGATTTTGTAGTAAACGAGGATTCTGGTTCTGATCTAACAAATTTATCGTATATTTCTTTCCTTTTCCTCAAAAACTATCTATGCAGTTGCGACAAATACAGCAACAGGAGGTACAAATGAAAAACCGTTTTATACGCTGCGGGATGTACGGCTGGTGCATGGAAGTGTTCTGGACCGGTCTGCATTCCCTGATCAATCATGACCCGAAACTGACCGGAGTTTCTTCTTTGCGGATGTTCCCCATCTACGGAATGGCATCCATGATTGCTCCGCTTTCTCATGCGCTGAAAAAATTCAATACATTTACGCGCGGATTCATTTATATGCTTGGGATATTTGCGGTAGAATATACATCCGGCTCATTTTTGAAAAAGAGGGGAAAATGCCCCTGGGATTACAGTGATTCGCCATATCAGGTGAATGGCGTCATCCGGCTGGACTACGCACCGATCTGGTTTCTTACCGGGCTGTTCTTTGAGAAAGCCGCCGCATCATAACAATACATTCCTTCGCGCCCGGCAGTCTGATATTATTGTGATCACAAGGTCTGTAATATGTATGGAAATCTAAAAAAGCTATAATCGGAAAAACGCCGCAAAAGAACAAGCTTCTTCGGCGTTTTTCGTCCATATACTATTTATATTATTATTTTACTTGACAACCAGGTTCACGATCTTCTTCGGCACATAGATTTCCTTGACAACATTGCCGGAAAGCTTGTCGCCGAGTGCCTCCTTGCCTTTGGCAATTGCGTCCTCTTTGGAAATGTCGACCGGGATGGTGATGACCACTCTTGTCTTACCATTGATCTGGACAGGAATCTCAATCTCATCCTCTTTCATCGCATCTTCGTCTGCCTTCGGCCATTCGTTGTGGAAGACAGAATCGGTATGTCCGTACATCTCCCACAATTCCTCAGTGATATGCGGAGCAAACGGCGCAAGAAGCAGGATAAATGTTTCGATTGTCTCACGGTCGATGCCGCCGGTCTTCTTTGCCAGATCAATCAGCTTGTTGTTATACTCCATAAAGCCGGAGATCACGGTATTCAGACTGAAGCTTTCCAGACGCTGTGTAATATCGTACACGAGCTTGTGGCGAAGCTTGACCATCTCTTTTGTCTCTGCCACATTTGCTTCCAGACTGTCGCACGCCAGCTTCCAGAAACGGTTCAGGAAACGGTATACGCCGTCGATGCCGCGGTCGTCCCATTCGGCGTCGAGTTCCGGCGGACCCACGAACAACTCATACATACGCAAGGAATCGCAGCCATAGTCGCGCACGAGATCATCCGGAGAGACCACGTTGCCCTTGGATTTGCTCATCTTAATGCCGTTCTTACCGGTGATCATACCCTGATTGAACAGCTTCTGGAATGGCTCATCAAAGTCGATCACGCCGATATCGCACAGGAACTTGGTGTAGAAGCGGGAATACAGAAGATGCAGCACCGCATGCTCCACACCGCCGATATACATATCGACCGGCAGATATTTGTCTGCTTTCTCACGGGAAACCAGTTCTTTGTCGTTTTTATTGTCCACGTAGCGCAGGAAATACCAGGAGGATCCTGCCCACTGCGGCATTGTATTGGTCTCGCGCTTTGCATCTGCTCCGCAGACCGGGCACTTGCAGTTCACCCACTCGTCAATCGTAGCCAGCGGCGATTCGCCTGTGCCGGTCGGCTCATAGGATTCCACATCCGGCAGGCGCAGCGGAAGCTCCTCCTCCGGAACCGGAACATTGCCGCAGTGCGGGCAGTGGATAATCGGAATCGGCTCGCCCCAGTAGCGCTGACGGGAGAATACCCAGTCACGCAGCTTGTAATTGACTGTTGCACGTCCGATGCCCATCTTCTCGATGATGTGCGGCGCTTCTTTTTTCAGCACAGCAGATTCCATGCCATTCCACTCGCCGGAATTGATCATCGTACCGGAAGCAGCCGTGTAGGCTTCGGTCATATTTTCAATCTCCTGGCCATCCTTGGCAATGACCTGAATGATCGGAATGTTGAATTTTGTTGCAAATTCAAAGTCACGGTCGTCATGTGCAGGAACGCACATGATCGCGCCGGTACCATAATCCGCCAGTACGTAATCGGACAGCCAGATTGGGATCTTTTTGCCGTTCAGCGGATTGATCGCGTAGGAGCCGGTAAACACGCCGGTCTTTTCTTTATCCTGCATACGGTCTACATTGGAGCGCATCGAGGAGTCAAAGATATACTTCTCTACCGCTTCCTTTGTCTCCGGTGTCGACAGAGAAGCGGCAAGCGCGTGCTCCGGTGCAAGTACCATAAAGGTCGCTCCGTGTAACGTGTCCGGACGGGTCGTATAGACTGTAATCTTCTCATCACGGCCGTCTACCGGGAAGTCCACTTCCGCACCGTAGGATTTGCCGATCCAGTCGGTCTGCATCTTCTTAACCTTCTCCGGCCAGTCGAGCTTGTCCAGATCATTCAGCAGACGATCCGCATATTTGGTAATGCGCAGCATCCACTGACGCATGTTTTTCTTCGTTACCGGAGAGCCGCAGCGCTCACAGCAGCCGTTGACGACCTCCTCATTCGCAAGGCCGGTCTTGCAGGACGGACACCAGTTGATCGGGAATTCCTTCTCATAGGCAAGCCCATTTTTAAACATCTGCACAAAAATCCACTGCGTCCATTTATAGAACTCCGGATCGGTCGTATTGACCTCGCGGTCCCAGTCATAGATTGCCGAGATATCCTGAATCTGCTGCTTGATTTTTTTCACATTCTCGGCTGTCGAAATGGCCGGATGAACGTGATTTTTGATCGCATAATTCTCCGCCGGAAGTCCGAATGCGTCCCAGCCCATCGGATGGATCAGGTAATAGCCCTGCATCAGCTTATAGCGGCTCCAGACATCGGAGATCACGTATCCTCTCCAGTGCCCTACATGAAGGCCGTTGCCGGACGGATAGGGAAACATATCCAGACAGTAATATTTCGGCTTCTTTCCATCGTCAACATTCACCGGGTGCTCCTCCCAGTGCGCTCTCCATTTCTGCTCGATGGCTCTGTGGTTGTACGGTGTTGCCATTTTTTCACTCCTCCATTATAACCGGATATTCACGATCTTTATATATAAGTATGAAATCCGGATTTTTCTGATTTTGTAACATGCCATTTCACTCAACCGCTATTTTATGCCTGTAAGACTGTCTTTGTCAAGAAATAGTTATATGCATGCGTCAACGATAATTTTTAATCACGATCTGCAGCGACTTTCGCCCCATATATTCGTTGACTGACGGATAATAGGTAAAATCCATCCGGATCTGATTGGGCCGCCCCCAGAAAAGATTCTGTACTTCGTATTCTCCGTATTTTTCTGTGAGATACTCCTGAAAAGGCGCGGGATCTCCAAAATATAACGCTTCAATGGAATAGCCGTTCTTATTCCGTACCTGCATTTTGATAACATTTTTGTTTTTTCCGATGATGCGGGCGGAAAGCACCTGGAGTGCTGTATCCGCAAACAACGGTTTTTCATTGCCTTTCCCAAATGGTTCCAGAAGAGACAGTTCGTCGATCACCTTTTCGGATATGTAATGGATCGGCATGGCGACGTCAATGTGTACCTTCTCGGTCAAATCGTCCTCCGTCAGAGTGCAGTTTTCGTTCAGCCGTCGGCGCATTTCAGGAATACGGCTTTGCTCAAGAGAAAATCCGGCTGCCATCGGATGTCCGCCAAATTTCAGAAACAGGTCCTGGCATTTTACCATCTCCTCAAACATAGAGTAGGCTTCAATCGAGCGTCCGGAGCCCTTGGCACACCCTTCCGCATCCGTGATCACAAAGACCGGTTTGTAATAGCGCTCGCGTATCTTTCCCGCAACGATTCCCGCGATGCTCTCATGGCAGGCCGGAAGGTAAATGACCAGCACCCGATCCTGTTCGTAGCCGGCATCGGAATCTATCTGCGCACAGGCTGTATCGACCGCCTGCTGTGTGAGCGTTTTCCGCTCATCATTTAATTCTTTCAGCTCTCCGGCAATCTTCTCCGCTTCCGCTCTTGTTTCGGATAAAAGCAGCTTCAGAGAGCGCTTTGCCGTGTCCAGTCGGCCGCTCGCGTTGATGCAGGGGCCGAGCACAAAACCAATATGATAGGAAGTAACAGACTCCTGATTCAGTTCATTCGCGCGGATCAATGCAGCCATACCCTGATTGTTCGTGGTACGCAGACGCTTCAATCCTTCCTTTACCAGAATCCTGTTTTCGCCGTCA
Source organism: Clostridiales bacterium (assembly GCA_020859985.1). GTDB lineage: Bacteria > Bacillota > Clostridia > Lachnospirales > Lachnospiraceae > Choladousia. The sequence continues at coordinate 49,489 of JAJBVD010000039.1, read as the reverse complement.
AGATCCATGACATCACCAACCGTTGCAAAACCAGCAAAGGTCAGAAGTTCGTCAATCAGTCCGGTGGTCAGCCCATCCTGCTGCGCACCCGCATTCTTCCTGTCTTTATCAGAGACACATATCTGCTCATGCAGCTCGCAAATGACCTTCCATGCAACGGCAGCTCCGCAAAGCTTTTTATAGGGATAAGGACAACCCGGCTGATGCGGATTGACGATAATGTCAGCAGGAGGGAGGCGATAGATACGCTGTTCTGATGGAACAGAAACGCAAACCGCCGCATCGACATTCCTGATATCAATGGAATCACCAGTGACAAATAACGGTTCATGATGATCGGTCACGATCACAGTCATACCCTTTTCTCTGGCAAAAGCGATCTCGTCAATCGCTGAGATGCCGTTGTCACAGGTAAGAATCGTATCCACCTCTTCCTGATACGCCAGCTCGATCAGATGCATACTGAGTCCGTATCCGTCCTTCATCCTGTGCGGAATCTCATAATCGACGCAGCCGCCGCAGGCCAGGATTGCGCGGTATAAAATATAGGTCGCGCATACACCGTCGATGTCGTAATCGCCGATGATTCGAATCTTTTTTTGATCCCGTATTTTCTCAATCAGAAGCGCTGCCGCTTCCGGACAGCCTTTCATCAGCGCAGGATCGTGCAGATCCTCCAGTCCTCCATGCAGATAATGTCCAACAGCATTCAGGCCAACGATCGTCTCTGGCTGTGTGCGAGCCGCATCCCTGTTTTTCACCGATGTTTCCAGTCTGTCATCAGTCAGAGCGGGGGTAGGTGCAGGCACAGACGGCCATTCCAGACGGTTACGAATCAGTCTGGCGGTCACCTGATCAATCCCATACGCAGCTCCCAGCGCTGCAAAATCCGCTTTTTTCGCGGTAATATACCATTTCTCTTTTTTGCGCATCTTTATCTCCTGACTGCCTTGTATCTTCTGTTTTGTAGTCTCTGTTTTATAATTCCTGTTTGTGTTCTGTTTCAGTCGGTTTTAATCCAGGTCTTCACATGAACATAACCGGCCGGAAGCAAACTCACTCCCGACCGGTATATTTCCAAACGGATATAGCATAAAAAACAAACCTTCATATCGGATGCTATATCACTTTAACGCTTCTTTGATTTCTTTTTGCTCTTCTTTGATGAACCCTGTGCTGTTCCTGACGCGTTCTGCTTTGGTGCTGCGGATGCAGAAGCATTCGATGCCGTGGCAGAAGTCTGCGCAGTAGTTTTTGCCGAAGCAGCATCATTTGCGGTATTCTTTACACTGCCTGAAACTTCAGCACCAGCCGTAGCCGTCTTTGCTTGATGAGCTTTCAACACATACCACAGGGAACCGGTCACGCACACGGACGAATAAGCGCCGGCTACAATACCGACCATCAGCGGCAGCGCAAATTCCTTGATTGTCGCAATGCCGAGAATGTACAGCATGAAGATCGTAATAAACGTTGTAAACGAGGTATAGATGCTTCGGGTCAGGGTCTGCGTAACACTAGTGTTCACGATCTCCGTCAGCGGTTCTCCCGCCATCAGCTTCTGATTCTCACGGATACGGTCAAAAATGACGATCGTGGCGTTGATCGAATAACCGGCGATTGTCAACATACAGGCGATGAACGTGCTGCCCACCGAGATGCGCACAAGGGCATAGCAGCCAAACACCACCAGTACATCATGCAGCAGAGCCAGTACCGCGCTGCCCGCAAAGCGGACGTCATGGAACCGGATGGTGATATAAATCAGCATACAGATCGCAGCCACAATGACTGCTAACACTGCGTCCTGGCGCATTTCATTGCTGACCGTTGCGGAGATAGATTCATACGTGATCGCTTCTTCCTCCAGATCAAACGCCTCCTGCAGAGCCTCGGATACTTCTTGACGCTGATCAAGGTCAAGCACCGCGGTCTTAATATAGACGTCTGTGGAGTCCTGTACTGTCTGGAACTGTACTTCAGCATCACCGGTTATCTCCGTAAAGATCGGCTTAACATCCGCTTCCAGTTCATCCAGTGTCATTTCCTCATTAAAGGATACTGTAGTGGAGGTACCGCCCTTGAAATCAAGGCTTAAGTTCAGCGCGCCATTGCCCATGGCTGAATTGACGCCCATGGCCGCCGGTCCAATGAGGATCAGCACGATAGAGATTGCAAAAAAGGTACGGCGGTGTCCGACAAAATCAAAGGACTTGTAAGTCTTTGCCCTGCCATAATATTTTTCATCACGGAAACCAACCTGATAGAGGGCGTTCATGATCAGTCTGGAAATAATCAGAGCGGTGATCATGGAGAGCACAATACCAAGTGCCAGCGTCTGGGCAAATCCTTTGACAGAACCGGTGCCGAGCATATTCAATACAAACGCGGCGATCAGGGTCGTGACGTTGCCGTCGAGGATCGCGCTGAATGCTTTCTTGTAGCCGGCGTCAATGGCGCCCTTGACAGATTTCCCTGCAGAAATCTCCTCGCGGATACGCGCATAGATAATGACGTTCGCGTCCACAGCCATACCGATCGTCAGGATGATACCCGCGATGCCCGGAAGCGTCAATGTCATATCAAAGCCGTTCAGGCAGATCAGGAACATACAGATGTAAAGGAGCAGGCAGAACGCAGCCACAATACCGGGCAGCGCGTAGACAACGATCATGAAGATCATGACGATCGCAATGCCAATCGCTCCGGCAATCAGACTCGTCTTGATTGCGTTCTGGCCGAGCTGAGCGCCTACTACCTTCGAGCTGAGTTCTTCCAGCTCAAGGGAAAGCGCACCGATACGGATAGAAGATGCAAGGCTCTGTGCCTCTGCCGCATCGCTCATACCGGAAATAATCGCCGTGCCGCCCGTGATTGCTTCATTTACCACAGGAGCACTGATCACCTCATCATTATATACAATGTAAATATAGTTGCCGACATTTTCAGAAGTCGCGGTAGCGAATGCCTCCGCACCCTCGCTGGTCAGCTCCAGCTTTACGACATACTCGGTATTTCCGAGATCATCCTGCTGTGTTCCCGCAGAAGCCGTATCAACCTCGGAACCGGTCAGCACGACTGTACCGTCGTCCAGCTGGAATTCCAGAGAACCGGGCTGTCCCAGCTCCTCCAGAATCTCATTGACATCCGTCACACCCGGGATCTCGATGTTGATCCGGTCAGAGCCTTCCTGATATACATTGGCCTCTGTGCTGTACGTATCCGCACGCTGCTGCAGCTTGTAGACCGTATCGCTCATCTCCTCGGATGTCGGATTCTCATCCACAACCTGATAGGTCACACTCACACCGCCGGACAGATCCAGTCCCAGAATGATGTTCCGCGCAGAACCCTTGTGACTGGTGCCGAGGCCGACTGTCGTCAGAAATGCGAAGAAAATCAACAGCACTGCCATGACGACGAGGGTAATCCTCGCGTTCTTCTTGTTCATTTTCATAGTCTGCTTCCTCCTCTTTTCATTTGCATTTTCGATTTCAGTATGCAACGGTTTTAAACGGTTGCTTATTTATGCGCAGAAAAAAACGCCCTACTCGATACGAAAATGATTCGGCACCTGATAATTTGCCACAAGATATCCGGTACCGTTTTGCGTCGGCAGTTGCCCGTCATGCAGACGATGTCAGGCTTCCGCCTCCGCCGCTTTTATCATAATCGCGCATTCCACGCGTTTACGCATCATCTCACAGCCCAGGTCATATGCATCCTGAATCGTGCCGTGGAAATTATAAGAATTTGCCGCGCAGCCGCCGCTGCAGTAAAATTTCGCGAAACAATTTTTACATTTTTCCTTGGTATAGACATTGCAGGACTTAAACTGATCCACAATATCCGTCCGCACCACGCCTTCGTCTACGTTGCCCAGAAGATATTCCTCGTGCCCTACAAACTGGTGGCAGGGATACAGATCGCCCCACGGAGTGACAGCGAGATACTCTGTCCCCGAGCCGCAGCCGGACAAACGTTTGTATACGCAGGGGCCGCCGGTCAGATCGATCATAAAATGGAAAAAGGTGAAGCCTCTGCCCTCTTTATTCCGTTTCACCATCTCTTTTGCCAGCCGGTCATATTCCGAGAAAATCTGCGGCAGATCCTCTTTGCGAATTGCATAGTCCTCGGAATCCTCCGCTACTACCGGCTCAACGGAAATCCGGTCAAAGCCCTCATCCGCAAGATGCAGGACATCACTGCAGAAATCAAGATTATGATGCGTAAATGTACCGCGGACATACCAGGTCTTCTCAGAAGCGGTAGACCCTGCGGCTTTTCTTTTCCCGGATGCTTCCTGCCCTGTAGGCGCAGTATTCGCAGGTGCTGCACCTTCACCAGCTTCCTTATCTTCAAAAGATTTTCCTTCGCGAAGCTCCACAAAATGTTTGAACTTCGGCATAACCAGATCATAGCTGCCTTTGCCGCTGCGGAACGGCCGCATATAATCGTGTACTTCGGGACGGCCGTCGATGCTGAGCACGACATTTGCCATCTCCCGATTCAGGAACTCCATGATCTCGTCATTTAAAAGGACTCCGTTCGTGGTCATCGTAAAGCGAAAGTTTTTATTATGGAGCTTTTCCTGCTCACGGCCATATTTAACGATATCTTTTACGACCTGCCAGTTCATCAGCGGCTCCCCGCCAAAAAAGTCCACCTCAAGATTGCGTCTGGAGCCAGAATTCGCTATCAGAAAATCTAGCGCCTTTTTGCCGACTTCCAGGCTCATCAACGCGCGGCGTCCGTGATACTCGCCCTCCTCCGCAAAACAATAGCGACAGGCAAGATTGCAGTCGTGCGCGATATGCAGACAAAGTGCCTTGACTACCGTCGGCCGTGCCTTATAGTCGGTGATGGATTTTTCATAAATATCTTCTGTAAACAGGACGCCCAGATCGGTAAGCTGAGCGCACTCACCGAGAGCCTCCTGTATTTCTGTCAGTTCATACCGGTCAGTCAGCGCATCGATAATATGCGTTTCAATCTCCTGTGACCAGCCATTTGCTATTACATCGGCGGCATCCTTATCAGAAGCAACTTCCTGATCAGAACCGTTCGAAACAGGCCAAAGAGAAAGCGTTTTCCCATCTGACTGCCATTGATCGAGCAGGGCAATCACCTCGTATGTAAGCTCATCGACCAGATGAACCGAACCACTGTTCACGTCTAAAACAATGTTGTATCCATTATTTTTATATTGATGGATCACAGCATGACACCTCTCTTAAGTTACAGTTTTATACTATTGATCAGGCAGGATGCGGCTTTAGCCGCAATACACCTTGCCCGGCTCTGCGCATAAACAAGAACCGTGCATCCTGCGGATCCGCACGGCACGGTTCTGTCGTTTGCTGATATGATCGGATAGCAAACGACCAACGCTTTGCCGTCTGCTGTCATTCTATATACGCGGTCGGAACGACTATTTATTGCTCTCGCATGACTGATTGCCAACCGTGCAGCTGGTCTTGCATGCTGACTGGCAGGAAGTCTGGCATTCGCCGCATCCGCCCTTTTTCAGGGTGCTCTGTAAAGGCTTCGTATTTAATGTTTTGATGTGTTTCATTTTAAACGTCCTCCTTATATGTTCCATATACTTCTGTAGTCCTGTTTTGGGCCGTTTTCTGAATACAGGCAGCTTTCTCAAATGAAAAGTCACTGTTCATTCTCATGATACAGCCAGATCGGCATGTGACCACAGCTATGTGCTATATTACCACAGAAAAGCAGAAAATAAAAGCATTTTTATAAAAACTTTTCCGACATGTCTTTACAAGCTCCCTTATCTTAAAAGAGAAATCACCTGGTGTCATCTGCAGGTAAAAATTGTCCAAAAAAATCCAAAAATCATACACAGAAAAGCAATTAAAAAACTGGTAATATATTATAGAGTTTTTATGCGATTTTCTAAGGAGGACTTACATATGAAGCTTAAAACGTTTCGAGGCGGAATTCATCCCCCGGAATACAAGGAGCTTTCTCTGGGCAGCCCGGTGAAGAGCTTTTTACCCAAAGGTGACCTGGTATTTCCGGTAAACCAGCATATTGGCAAACCGGCGAAGCCGGTTGTGGCTAAGGGCGATCAGGTATTAGCAGGGCAGGTGATTGCAGAAGCCGACGGATTTGTGTCGGCAAACATTGTCAGTTCCTGTTCAGGCAGGGTAAAAGCCATTGAGGAACGCCGCGTTGCTTCCGGAGCTAAGGCTATGTGCATTGTCATTGAGAATGACGGCGAATATACGCCTTTCGAAGGTGTGGGGCAAAAACACAATGCCGGTACCTTTTCCAGCAAGGACATTCTGGACGCAATATCTCGCGCAGGCATCGTCGGTATGGGAGGAGCCGGATTTCCGACTCATGTTAAGCTCACTTCCAAGACTCCAGATTCGATTGAATATATCATCGCCAACGGATCTGAGTGCGAGCCGTACATCACCTGTGACGACCGTCTGATGCAGGAGAAGAGCCGCGGCATCTATGAAGGTCTGAGACTTGTGCTGCAGCTTTTCCCGGACGCTATGGGCGTGATCGCGATTGAAGACAACAAGCCAGAGGCAATCAAGGCGATGGAAGCGGTCTGTGCCGGTGAAAAAGGAGTTATGGTGCAGCCGGTCATGACCAAATATCCGCAGGGCGGCGAGCGCAATCTGATCTCCGTAGTCAGCGGACGCGACCTGAAATTCGGTCAGCTGCCTGCTGACGTCGGCTGCATCGTCTGCAACGTAGCTTCGCTCTATGCGATCTATCGGGCGTGTTATTATTCCGAACCGCTGATGAAACGTTATTTTACGGTATCCGGCGACGCAGTCGCAAATCCGGCCACATTCGAAGTCCCCATCGGGACCTCCTGCGCCGAACTTGTTGAAGCGGCGGGCGGCATGAAGCCCGGAGTGACTTTGAAAAAAGCTTTGAGCGGCGGACCAATGATGGGCATCGCGATGCCTTCTCTTGACGCACCAGTCACCAAAGCAAGCAATGCGCTTACGCTGCTTGCCGAGGATGAGGTGGAAACTGCCGAGACACAGCAGACGGCCTGTATCCGCTGCGGGCGCTGTTCCAGAGTCTGTCCGATCCACCTGATCCCGCAGATGATGGCAGACGCCGCTGAGAGAAAAGATTATGAGAAATATGAGCATAAGCTTTATGGCCTCGACTGTATCGCCTGCGGCTCCTGTACTTACATCTGTCCGGCAAAGCGGCCTCTGATGCAGCTGTTCAAACAGGCAAAGGCCGAGATTATGGCCGCAAAAAGAAAGTGAGGGATGAGACATGAATGAACATCAATTACTGAACATTTCTTCCAGCCCTCATGTGCGCGACGGAAAACTGACCACCGGCAAAGTGATGCTGGATGTGATTTTATCGTTGATGCCGGTCACGATCGTCGGCGTCATACGATATGGATTTCATGCGTTTCTGGTGATCCTGCTGTCTGTGTTATCTGCTGTGGCTTCTGAATACATTTTTGACCGCATCACAAAACGCCCGAATACAATCACGGATGGCAGTGCGGTCGTGACAGGGCTTCTGCTTGCCCTCTGCCTTCCGCCCAAAGCGCCGCTCTATCTTCCGATTCTTGGAAGTGTTTTTGCAATTGTGGTCGTTAAATGCCTCTTTGGCGGACTCGGAAAGAATTTCCTGAATCCAGCACTTACAGCGCGCTGTTTCCTGTTGATATCATTTGGCACGGCCATGACGAATTACAGTGTGGACTCTGTCAGTTCGGCAACGCCGCTCGCTGCATTCAATGCCGGAGAATCTGTCAATGTGATGAGTGTTTTCCTGGGAGGTTCCACCGGAGTTATTGGCAGTTCTGCTCTCGCGCTGCTGCTTGGCGGTCTGTTTTTACTTGTTACCGGCGGCATCAGCTGGGAGATCCCGGTATCCTGCATTGCAGTCTTTACCTTATTTATGGGGCTTTTCGGCGAAGGCGGTTTTACTCCCTCTTATCTGGCGCTGCAGATCTGCGGCGGCGGACTTCTGATGGGAGCGTTCTTTATGGCGACAGACCCGGTCACCAGTCCGGTAACGTCAAGAGGACACCTCGTCTATGGCGCTCTGGTCGGTCTGATCGGCGGTCTGTTCCGTGTATTTGGTTCTTCCGCGGATTCTTTCAGCTATGCGATCATTATCACTAATATGCTTGTACCGTTCATTGATAAGATTCCTGTGCCCAAACCACTCGGCTACAACAATGGCGAATACAAGGAACGGGAATTCCCGAAAGCGGCGGTCAATCTGACCGTGATCACACTTGTTGCCGGACTTGTTTTAAGCGGTATTTATGCAATGACGAAATCCAAAATTGAAGAACAGGAGCTTGCGGACACTCTGGCCTCTTATCAGGAAGTTTGTCCGGATGCGTTTTCCTTTGAGTTTGATGATGATCTGGACACGGCAATCGAGTCTCTCGGCGACGATGTTTACGATGAGTCCTTTGGGCGGACCTATGTCAACACCGCAGTCGTCGGCTATGACGAAGACGGTGAGGTGGTCGGTTATGTTTTAAGTGTGACAAGCAGTGACGGATATGATGGAGACATCACACTCTCTATCGGACTCACGACAGACGGAACCGTCATCAAGCTGGCCTTTACAACTTTGACAGAGACAGCCGGTATGGGAATGCGTGTCGATGAGGATGCCTTCAAGGGGCAGTTTGAGGGTGTCAATACAGACGCATTTATCCTGAACAAGTCTGGCGATTCAACAGAGGACAACGAGATTGATACCGTTTCCGGTGCTTCTACTTCATCGGGCGCAGTTGTCAATGCAGTCAATACGGCACTTGCATTCTTTGCAGAATACATCGGATGATAGTAAGATAAAACTCATTATCTTTTTTCTTTGTAGTTCAGAATACAATGTGTCATGATATTTAAACATGATTCTTAAATAAGGAGGGATTTGCATGAATCCATATCTGGAACGAATATACAACGGCATCGTTAAAGAGAATCCCTGTCTGGTCCTGATGCTCGGTATGTGCCCCACTCTCGCGGTCACTACCTCGGCTATCAACGGACTTGGCATGGGCGTCTCCACGATGATCGTACTGATCTTTTCAAACATTATTATCTCGGCGATGCGCAATGTCATCCCGGATCAGGTACGTCTCCCGGCTTACATCGTCATCACCGCTTCGCTGGTGACGGTCGTCGATCTGCTGATGCAAGCCTATACACCGGGTCTCTATGATTCTCTCGGCATCTATATTCCGCTGATCGTAGTTAACTGTATCATCCTCGGCCGCGCGGAAGCCTATGCGAACAAGCATACGCCGGATCTGGCGGCATTTGACGGTATCGGCATGGGTCTCGGCTTTACCATCGCGCTCACGGTCATCGGACTGCTCCGTGAGTTTTTCGGAGCCGGCACCGCGTTTAATATTCAGGTGATTCCTGATTCGATACCGCCTGTGGCAATCTTCGTAAAGGCTCCCGGCGCATTTCTCGTGATCGCCTTCATCATCGCGATCATGAATGCCATACATATTCATACAGAAGCGAATAAAAAGGTGGAGGGCTGCGATGGCTGCTGCGCAACCTGCCAGATCAGCCACGGCTCATCGGCTGTAACTGACAATCCGTGCAAGGATACGAAGAAGGAGGCGACAAAGGCATGAATTCCTCTTTGATTTTGATCATCATTACCACAGCGCTGGTGGATAACGTTGTATTAAGTCAGTTCCTCGGCATCTGCTCGTTCCTTGGCGTATCAAAGCAGATCAAGACTTCAGCCAGTCTGGGCGTGGCGGTTATCTTCGTCATGACAATTGCTTCCGCTGTGGCCAGTCTCCTGTATACATTTATACTGGAACCTCTGAACCTGACGTATCTGAACACCATCGTATTCATCCTCGTGATCGCGACTCTGGTGCAGATTGTAGAAATGTTTCTGAAAAAAACAGCTCCGCCGCTCTATCAGGCACTCGGCATTTACCTGCCTCTGATCACCACAAACTGCGCTGTACTCGGCGTGGCACTGACAAACGTGCAGGATGGCTATGGCTTTGTGGAAAGCGTCGTTGCCGGCTTTGGTACAGCTGTTGGCTACACCATCGCAATCGTACTGCTTGCCGGTATCCGTGAACGGATCGATGAATCTGCGATTCCGGCTCCGTTCCGCGGCGCTCCGGTCGTACTGCTCTCCGCTGCCTTGATGTCTATCGCGTTTATGGGATTCAGTGGTCTGTCGTTTTAATGATTTTCAGTAACTCTTCAATGCGAGGTATCGTCTGATAGTTACAATCATTTCAGATACTCTTATATGGGAGGTTGAATATGTATCCTGTTCTGATAGCCACGGTAACCGTGGCGGTGATCGGCTTTGTGATGGGAATGCTCCTGATCACGGTCGGAAAGAAATTTAAGGTAGAGGTAGACGAAAAAGAGCTCGCTGTGCGTGAATATCTGCCCGGAAATAACTGCGGTGCATGCGGCTATGCGGGCTGTGACGCGATGGCGGCTGCAATCGCTAAAGGAGAGGCTCCTGTGAGCGGATGCCCCGTCGGCGGCGAGCCTGTAGCCGAAAAAATCAGCCAGATCATGGGCGTGAGTGCAGAAGCACAGGAAAAAAAGGTGGCTTATGTAAAGTGCCTGGGTTCCTGTGAACATACCGTCAACCGAAGTAACTATATCGGCATCCACGACTGTGCGGCAGCCGTTTCCAGCGGTCTCTCGCCCTGGGAGTGTGATTTTGGCTGTCTGGGCTTTGGCTCCTGTGTTGCGGCCTGCCAGTTCGGCGGCATCCGCATACAGAACGGTGTCGCTGTAATCGACCGCACAATGTGCAAAGGCTGCGGGCAGTGCGTGACTGCCTGTCCCAAGCACCTGATCGAGCTCATCCCTGCGAAGGCATCCTATGCTGTTCGCTGTTCCAATAAGGATCGCGGACCTGTGGTGAAAAAAAGCTGCGATGTCGGTTGTATCGGCTGCAAGCTTTGTGTAAAGCAGTGTGAACACGATGCGATCACGGTTGAGAACAATATCGCGCATATCGACTATGATAAATGTGTCGGCTGCGGTAAATGCGCGGAGAAATGTCCGGCAAAAGCAATTGAGATGCTGTAAAGAAAATCGACTCGACTGTACAGTATTTAAACGTTATATATTAAAAGCCATGCAACATGATGAAAGGCGGCCATTCAGCCGCCTTTCTCATGTACTATATTCGATTGATGATTCGTAACTGTTCAGTATCTTCACAGTTACGATTATTCATGTAATTACGAGATTATCATTACTCTTCTGCATTTCTTGCCGCAATCTCACGCTCCTGCACGTCATTCGGCGCCTGCTCGTAACGGGCGAATTCATAGGTAAAATCTCCCGAACCACCGGTCATGGAGCGAAGCTGGGTTGAATAGCCGTACAGCTCCGACATCGGCACGTCCGCTTCAACGATCGTATTTCCTTTGTGATCCGGGTTCATGCCGAGTACACGGCCGCGTCTCTTATTCAGGTCGCCCATAACGTCGCCGGTGAACTTATCCGGAACCGTTACCTTCATGGATGCGATCGGCTCAAGAAGTACCGGGCTGGCTTCCATAAAGCCTTTCTTAAACGCCTGAGAAGCAGCTGTCTTGAATGCCATCTCAGAGGAATCTACCGGATGATAGGAACCATCGTAAAGGACGGCTTTGACACCAACTACCGGATATCCGGCAAGAGGTCCTTTCTGGCAGGAATCAGCAATACCCTTTTCCACTGCCGGGAAGTAATTCTTCGGAACCGCGCCGCCGACAACTTCCTGATCAAATTCATACGGCTGATCCAGAGAATCCATCGGTGAGAAACGCATCTTTACATGGCCATACTGTCCGTGACCGCCGGACTGCTTCTTGTACTTGGAATCTACATCCGAACTCTTGCGGATGGTCTCACGGAACGCCACCTTCGGTTTCTCCAGAACTACGTCAACTTTATATTTCGCAAGCAGACGGCTGACAACGATATCCAGATGCTGATCACCAAGACCATACAGCAGAGTCTGGCGGTTCTCACCGTCATTGACCACTTTCAGAGTCAGATCTTCCTGCGCCATCTTGTTCAGCGCCTGCGCTACCTTATCTTCCTCGCCGCGCACCTTCGGCTCATATCTCTTATAGGTATACGGAACCGGCGTCTCAATCTTACCGTAGGAAATCGGCGTCGCCTTCGTGGAAAGCGTATCGCCTGTAGCAGCCTCAATCTTGCCGATTGCGCCGATATCACCCGCGTGAAGCTCCTTCACTTCCACCGGCTTGCTGCCTTCCATCACATAGAGCTTGCCGACACGATCTTCAGAGCCCTTTGCGTCATTGTAAAGGGTATCATCGCCTTTGATTACACCGGAAGCCACCTTGATGAAGGAATATTTACCGATAAACGGATCCACAAGGGTCTTCCACACATAGGCAGATTTCGCCTTGGAGAAATCATAATTTGCTTCAAAGACTTCCTTTGTCTTTGTATTCACACCCGCGAATTTGCGCTTTTCCGGAGACGGCATGTAGCTGACAATATCGTCAAGAAGAATCAGGATACCTTGCAGATTGACGCTGGCGCCCATCGTCACAGGTACGATCGATCCATCGCCTACGTTCGTATGAAGAGCAGCCATGATCTCCGCCTCGGAGAATTCCTCGCCGTTGAAATAGCGATCCATGAATTCCTCACTGGTCTCTGCAACTGCCTCGATCAGATTCTCACGGTATTTATCTACATAGTCCTGCAGATATTCCGGAATCGGGCACTCGACCTTCTCCTGCTTATTTACATATCTGCGGGCAGCCATCTTGACTACATTCACATATCCGACAAACTTTTCATTCTCACGGAATGGAACATGAATCGGAGCAATCCTCTTACCATACAGCTCAGTAAGAGACTCAACAACCTTACGGTAGCTGGCATTATCAAAATCCATGTTTGACACATAGAAGAAACGCGGAAGCTTGAACTTCTCACAGAGATCCCATGCCTTCTGTGTACCGACTTCAACACCATTCTTTCCGTTCACTACGATGACAGCAGCATCTGCCGCTGCGCATGCCTCAACAGCTTCACCGGCAAAGTCAAAATAACCCGGCGTATCAAGAATGTTGATCTTCGTATCACCCCAGATAATCGGCACCATCGTCGTGGTGATGGAAAACTTTCTCTTAATCTCCTCTTTATCATAATCGCTGATCGTATTACCGTCAGTGACATTGCCCAGCCGGCTCGTAATTCCGGACAGATATGCCATAGCTTCGGTCAGGCTCGTCTTGCCAGCGCCGCCATGACCGAGAATTACGACGTTGCGGATCTTGTCAGTGGTGTAAACATTCATAATCTTCATCCTCCATTTTTAGTAGTTCGCTCATGCGTCAAACGTGCATGCTCTGTTCAAGACAGGCTGACAGATGCGCACTGGCGCATTCTAATTAATTCACAAACACGTTTTTGCCTCACATAGTTATATTCTACTAAAAATATACAAACAGTTCAAGCATTTTATTCAATTTTAACAATTTATTTTTCTGCGAAGCCGGAATTGACATTATCCGCGTAAAATAGTAAAATTTTAATGTTTCGATCATCCTGTGATCTTTCACAAGGTGTTCTGAAATATAATGCAACTCAGAAAGGAAATCATGATGGAATTACATACATTCGGGTTTGTCGGCCTCGGACTGATCGGCGGCTCTCTCGCAAAAGCATTAAAACGATCGTTTCCGGACTGCCGTATTATGGCATATACGCGTACAGCAAAGACAACAGAAACCGCCCTGTCGGAGGGCATTATTGACAGCATCTGCTCTTCCACTGCAGATACCCGGTTTGCCGAATGTGACTGTATTTTTTTATGTGCGCCCGTAGCAAGCAACGTTGCGGCTCTTGAGCAGTTAAAAGAGATTGTGTCGGATGATTGTATACTCTCTGATGTCGGAAGTGTCAAGACAGACATCCACATGGCTGTGGAGCGGATGGGACTGAACGGGCGTTTCATCGGCGGCCATCCGATGACCGGTTCGGAAAAATCCGGTATTCAGTATGCCCAGGCGCATCTGTTTGAAAACGCTTATTACATTCTGACGCCTTCGCCGGGGACACCGGACGCATGGACGGAAAGCATGCGAAGTCTGGCTGCTTCCACAGGCGCTCTGCCGATTGTTCTGGATTACAAGCAGCATGATTTCGCGACCGCGGCAATCAGCCATCTGCCGCATCTGATCGCCGCTGCTCTGGTAAATACGGTGCACGATCTGGATTCCAAAGAGGAGCTGATGAAGACACTCGCGGCTGGAGGCTTTAAGGATATTACAAGAATTGCTTCCTCCTCTCCGGAGATGTGGGAGCAGATCTGCCTGACCAACAGTGACAATATAGTGGATGTCATGAATACCTTTATCCGGCTCCTGACCGAATCCCGTGACGCTATGCAGGCGGGCGACGGCAATGCAATCTACAAAATGTTTGAAAAATCCCGCGATTACCGCAATTCCTTTTCATCCAGCGGTCCGGGAAACTTCAAAAAGACCTATCGCATTTACTGCGATGTGCTCGACGAATCCGGCTCAATCGCCACGATCGCGACCATCCTCGCAAAAAATGGCATCAGTATCAAGAATATCGGCATCGTACAGAGCAGAGAATTCGAGGAAGGTGTGCTGCGGATTGAGTTTTATGAGGAGGCGCCGTCCAGAGCTGCAGCCGAACTGCTGCGGCAGCAGAAGTATCAGGTGTGGGAGCGGTAAAGCAACGCTTTCGGCTTGTTGTTTTATTTCTATTTGCATCCACAACAAATGGTATCTGTAAAAGCACTGAACAGTTGCCATTTATAATCGTTTAGAAGAAAGGGAAAAACTGTCATGATCATCAAATACACAGCTCCGCTTCGCGGTGAGCTTTCCATACCGGGAGACAAATCCATCTCGCACCGGAGCGTGATGTTCGGTGCGCTTGCGGATGGGACAACCGAGGTTACGAATTTCCTGACCGGAGCAGACTGTCTCTCGACCATCTCCTGCTTCCGGCAGATGGGAATAAAGATTGAACAAAAGGATACGCATGTATTGGTTCACGGAAAAGGACTGCACGGCCTGAAAGCGCCGTCGGAGATTCTTGACGCTGGCAACAGCGGGACGACGGTCCGTCTGCTCTCCGGCATCCTTGCCGGACAGAATTTCGATTCCGTCATCACCGGAGACGAAACCATTCAGAAGCGGCCGATGAAGCGCATTATGACACCGCTTGCAGGTATGGGGGCGGACGTCACTTCTGTACGGGGGAATGGCTGTGCTCCGCTGCAGATTCATGGGAAAAAGCTGCACGGTGCGCATTATGATTCCCCCGTTGCTTCCGCACAGGTAAAGTCCTGTATCCTGCTGGCCGGTCTGTATGCGGACGGTATTACCAGCGTCACAGAACCGGCTGTTTCACGGAACCATTCCGAGCTGATGCTGCGTTATTTTGGAGCGGATGTTAAGACCGGCATGAATATGGGAGCAGCAACGAATTCCCGTTCCGAATTATCAATCAGCCATCCTGCATGTGCGGATAAAACCGGATTTACGGTATCTGTTTCTCCCGAGCCGAAACTCACCGGTCAGAAAATCAGTGTTCCTGGAGATATCTCCTCTGCTGCTTATTTTATCGCGGCAGCCTTACTTGTACCCGGCTCGGAGCTTCTGCTGAAAAATGTCGGCATTAATCCGACCCGGGACGGGATGCTTCGTGTCTGCCGGGACATGGGCGCAGATATTACGCCCCTCAATGAGGATCACTCCGGAGCCGAGCCCTGCGCTGACCTGCTGGTGCGCAGCAGCCATCTGAAAGCCGTAGAGATTGGCGGAGACATTATTCCTACCCTGATCGATGAACTGCCTGTACTGGCCGTTCTCGCTGCTTTCGCGGACGGTACGACCGTGATCCGTGACGCTGCTGAACTGCGTGTCAAAGAATCCGACCGCATCGCTGTCATGGCAGAAAATCTGAGCCGCATTGGCTGTCCGGTTGAAGCCACGGAGGATGGCATGATCATCACAGGCGGAAGGCCGCTCCATGGCGCAGTTATCGATTCTCATATGGATCACCGCATCGCGATGAGTTTTGCTGTCGCGGCGCTGGCGTGTCGGGGTGAGATGGACATTCAGGGCGCGGAAATCGTCAATATCAGTTATCCGGGATTTTATGATGATCTGGCCGCTGTATGTCGTAAAGTATAATGCTCGTAACTGTTCAGTAACTTCACAGTTACGAGGGAAAGATCTGCAGATATATCCTAAAACACATGGAAAGGAGCGCTCATCAGAAGCGCTTCTTCTTTTAAATTCATTTTTAATTTGCTATTGAGTAATTGATCTATGACTTTTTGTGTTTCATTTACTCTTAATATCCCGTTCACATGATAAACATATTCATTTTGTATGTTTTTACCAGAATCACAATATTCCATAGGAGAATTTATCATAAATGACCAGTGAAGAATACTACGAATTGATCATCCCTTATCAAGACGCCATGAATCTGCTGCTTGGCAGACTGGATGTTCTGAACCATTCTCTTTATAAAGAAAAGGGCTCATCCTCCAGACCGGTTCATACGGTCTATTCCCGAATCAAAAAACATAAAAGTCTTGATGAAAAGCTTGCAAGAGGGAACCATGATGCGACTCCATCCAATGCGCGTGAGTTTTTGCAGGATATCGCAGGAATTCGTGTAATCTGTTATTTCGAGCAGGATGCTTATCAGATGATCGATGCACTGAAAAGACAGAATGACCTGATCGTCGTCAATGAAAAGGATTATATCCTGCATCCAAAGCCCAACGGCTATCGTAGCTACCACATTATTCTCGGAATACCGGTGCGTTATATGGATGTCACAGAATATTATCCGGTAGAAATCCAGGTACGCACGCTGAGTATGGACTTCTGGGCAAGCATGGAGCACCGCATCAACTATAAGCAGGATCGTTCTGATAAAGAACAGATTCAGGCGCAGCTGCTGAAATTCGCGGATACGCTGAAGGATATGGAACAGAGCTTCGAAATGTATAATGAAAACCGCCCCATTCTCAGAGATTGACGACATATAATGAAACCGGCCGCACACTTAACGCGCAGCCGGTATTTTTACATTACTTATTCGTTTATTGACGCATATCCCGCAATCAGTTCTGCTTTACATCCTTCATGCTAAAGCTCATGCGGCCCATCTTGTCCTTGCCGAGGCAGACAACCTTAACCTTATCGCCAAGAGTCAGGACATCCTCAACGCGGTTGATGCGGTGCTTTGCAATACGAGAGATGTGAACCATGCCCTCTTTGCCCGGAGCAAACTCTACGAAGCAGCCGAAATCCTTGATGCTTACGACTACGCCGTCGAATACCTGCCCGGCCTCGAAGTCTGTCACGATAATGCGGATCATCTCGGCCGCCTTATCCATCATCGCCTGATCGGTACCGCAGATTGATACAAATCCGTCGTCGTTGATATCAATCTTCACGCCAGTGCGCTCAATGATCGTGTTGATGGTCTTGCCTCTCTGGCCAACCACATCGCCGATCTTCTGCGGGTCGATGGTCATCTGCATGATCTTCGGCGCATACTTGTTAACGGTAGGTCTCGGCTCTGCGATGCACGGCATCATGATCTCTTTGAGGATATACTCTCTCGCCTGATGGGTGCGGGAAATCGCTTCCTCGACGATCGGGCGGGTCAGGCCGTGAATCTTAATATCCATCTGGATTGCTGTGATACCGTCCAGTGTACCGGCTACCTTAAAGTCCATGTCGCCGAAGAAATCTTCAAGCCCCTGGATATCAGTCAATACAACATAATCATCATCTGTCTCTCCGGTCACCAGACCGCAGGAGATACCTGCTACCGGCTTTTTGATCGGTACACCGGCCGCCATCAGGGACATGGTAGACGCGCAGACGCTGGCCTGCGAAGTCGAACCGTTGGACTCAAAAGTCTCAGATACGGTACGGATCGCGTACGGGAATTCTTCCTCAGTCGGAAGTACAGGCATCAGGGCTTTCTCCGCCAGAGCACCATGGCCGATCTCGCGGCGTCCCGGTCCTCTGCTGACCTTCGTCTCGCCTACGGAGTAGGACGGGAAATTGTAATGATGCATATAGCGCTTGCAGTTGATATTGTCGTCCAGTCCGTCAATCTTCTGTACCTCGGAGAGCGGAGCAAGCGTCGTCACCGTGCAGATCTGTGTCTGGCCACGTGTGAACATTGCAGAACCATGCACCCTCGGAATAATATCAACCTCAGCTGCCAGCGGACGAATCTGGGTAATCTCGCGGCCGTCCGGACGCTTGTGGTCCTTCAGAATCATCTTACGTACGGTCTTTTTCTGATACTGATAAACAGCCTCGGAAAGAACCGCCAGCCATTCCTCATTATCTGCAAATGCCTCTTCCAGCTTCGCTGTGATCTCGCGGATATTCGCCTCGCGAACCTGTTTTACATCCGTAAATACAGCCTTCTCCATCTCTTCCGGCGGTACGATCTTCTTGATCGCCTCAAACAGCTCTTCCGGAACTGCGCAACTCTCATAGGCATGCTTCGGCTTGCCAACCTCTGCTACGATCTTGTCGATAAATGCGATCAGCTCTAGGTTCACGGCATGGCATTTGTAGATGGCGTCGATCATCACATCATCCTTCACCTCATTGGCTCCGGCTTCGATCATAATGACTTTCTCACGCGTAGAAGCAACAGTCAGCTGCAGATCGCCCTTGTCCCACTGTTCCTGAGACGGGTTCACGATCAGTTCACCATTGACAAGGCCCATCTGCGTCATCGCGCAAGGACCGTCAAACGGGATATCTGAAATGCAGGTCGCGATCGCGGTGCCGATCATGGCCGTCAGCTCCGGACGGCACTCCGGGTCTACAGACATAACCATATTGTCAAGGGTAACGTCATTGCGGTAATCCTTCGGGAAAAGCGGACGCATCGGGCGGTCAATAACACGGTCTGTCAGAACTGCGTTCTCTGAAGCCTTGCCCTCTCTTTTGTTAAATCCGCCCGGTATCTTTCCAACGGCGTAATACTTTTCCTCGTATTCCACGCTAAGCGGGAAAAAGTCGATTCCGTCTCTCGGCTTCTCTGAAGCAGTCGCCGTGCAGAGCACGGTCGTGTCTCCATAGTGCATAAACGCACATCCATTTGCCTGAGCGCCTACACGTCCGATATCAACGGTGAGCGTTCTGCCGGCAAGCTCCATTGAATAGCTCTTGTACATGTTATTCTCCTTTTCTGATAAATGTCGGTCGGACTCAAAACGTCTTTCCGATGGTTGAGTGTCAGAGAACAATCATGAGCTAAAGCTCCGAAACTACTGAAAAACCTGCAGATTATGAAACTTATGCATATATCCGTTCGGTCACCCATAAAACAGATTCATCTCCTGCCGGCTTTTCAGTGGTCTCGGCTGTCGCTGCATGATTGATCTCGATAGGCTGTCTTCAGTCACATACTTCGAAGAACAGTTTCACTGTAAAAAGGGCGGATATGAGGTCCGCCCTTTTGTGAACATTATTTTCTGATGCCAAGCTTTGCAATCAGAGTACGGTAACCCTCCAGATCGGTCTTCTTCAGATAAGCCAGCAGACCACGTCTCTTACCAACCATCTTCAGAAGTCCCCTTCTGGAATGATGATCCTTCGGATTCGCCTGCAGATGAGCAGTCAGCTCCTGAATGCGCTCTGTAAGAATCGCAATCTGTACTTCCGGTGAACCGGTGTCGCCCGGGGTTCTCGCATACTCGTTAATAATCTCTGCCTTTTTCTCCTTTGAAATCATTGAAACATCCTCCTGATAAAATATTGTATCGCCTGATACCAGGAAACCGGTTGGAGAATCCGTGCTTCTGGGCATCGGCTAAAAATCACACTTAGTCAATATAACACAAGATAAAATACACGTCAACCAGAAAATAAATACATTTTTCTGGTGAACTCTTTACCATGTTCACCATGCTGCTGGATTATAAATGGTACCTCTGTGCATACATGAGAAACATCAGGACTCCAGCTAAAACCAGCACCATGCCAAGAATATTGAGTGCGGTAGCCCGCCAGCGTGGTTTATCATTTCGTATGACAATATATTTTTCCGGATCGTTCCGGTCGTAACAGATACGGATTCGTTGTCCAAGCTGGTACGGACAGGGATAAATATCTTCTTTATCTATGAGCTTAATCAGTTTCCCGTCGGAAAAAAATTCAAACACAGCCGCCTGCCGGTTTCGAAAACGTGCCTCTGCATAGCGCTCCCGCTCTATTGGTATGATATCGACGACCTTTGCCTCGGTGTAGCCGTCATATGGTCTCTGACGTTCGCCATAGATTTTCAGGATCAATCCGGCAATATCCGCTGCCAGTCCAAGAAAAATACAAACGATTCCTTTTATCCATAAGCTATTTGGCACCGAAATACTCCTTTCCGGACTCGATATCCCGTTTCATCTGTGCTTTTAGTTCATCAACGGAAGCGAATTTCTGTTCCGGACGGCGAAAACATCTCAAAAGTACTTTTACATCCCGGCCATACAAATCCTCTTCTATCCCGTACAGATAAGTCTCAACACCAAGGAATGTTCCGTCAACAGTGGGCTTGTAGCCGATGTTTGTGATTCCGTGTATCATGCGGCAGTCGTCTACATTCAGATGCTTATCCGATATATCGTTGCAGTCCATCATATTTCCAGCGGAATGAAGCTTCTCCGGATCACTTATAATCACATCGCTGAAATAAACTCCAGGCGGCGGCAGCAGCTTATACGGATCGGGCTTTATATTAATCGTTGGCATCCCGATCTGATGCCCCAGATGATGTCCGTGCAGCACAGTACCCTCAACAGGAAACCACCCTCCCATCAGGCTTTGTACAAGCTCCATGTCAGCGCCGGAAAGAGCTTCACGTATCCAGGTACTGCTGATTTCCCTGCCATTATAGCATTCCTTTTGAATTACATGAAGAGTGTAGCTGTATTTCTCCTGCATTGCTTTTAATAATTCAACATCCCCACGCCTCTGACAGCCAAAGCGGAAATCTGTTCCAACTACAATATGTTTTGCATTCAGCTGCCTGCATAGTACTTCCGAAATGAAAGCTTCCGGCTCCATGCTGAGAATTTCCGGCACATATGGACAGCGGATCATACAGTCGATGCCATATGCCTCCAGCATTTGACGTTTTTCTTCCGCAGTGATCAAAGTGGTCCGATCCTCCGGCGCAATCGTAAATGCAATTCCATAGCAGCCTTTACGTTGTAAACGAAGAACCTCCTGAATCAGCTTCTGATGTCCCCTGTGCAGTCCATCAAATTTTCCTAAAGTAACAGCGGCGCCCAAACGAGTAGCGGCTGTTGAAACAGAATCGCTGTCTCCACTGTTAAAATTGATTGTATCGTGAATATATTTCATTCGCCTTCAGACGATCCCTTCTATGTGTCTTTCTACTTTATAGCAGTTGCGATACGACAGCATCAATCGTTATATACATGTTCAGATGGTTTATGATAAAAACATCTTTCTGGCTCTCCAGTTATGCCTTTCATCATTGTATTCATAAATCGCGAGAAATTCCCGGTTCTGTCCATATACACGCAGCACAGGAGACTTTTCAGTATACATGTCTGATGATACCTGGCTTTTATGATCAACGTGCAGGCATTTCTCCATCATTACTTCTGATAAAGGGTTGCCATTTCGCACAAGGCGCTCCGCCTCAGGTGAAAGCATGACCGCATCCAGATCAGCAAAAACGGAATCTACGGGATAAAGACACTCTCCCAGTCTGTTCTCATCACGAAGACTCTCTACATCAGAAAGCCGCCAGGTATTGTCCAGATGGAATGGCCCCACCTCTGTACGAAGCAGAGATGCCATACAGCCGCCGCATCCCAGCTTTTCACCTATATCATTACAGAGAGTACGGATATAGGTGCCTTTCGAGCATTTTACTTCCAACTGAATTTCAATGACTGGTGTTTCCTTATCATCTATATTATTGATCTGAATCTCGTGAATCCGAATCTTACGGGGCTGACGCTCCACTTCGATGCCCTGACGTGCCAGCTCATAAAGCTTTTTTCCATTGACCTTCAGAGCCGAATACATTGGCGGCGTCTGCCAGATCTCACCGACAAAACTATCAATGCAGCAACGTATAGTACTTTTACTAAGATACAGCGCATCGCTATCCTTTGAATCATCTTCTTTATGCAAAAAAACCGGGCACTTTTTTAATACCGTCCCGGTCATATCCTGCGTATCCGTTGTAACACCTAAAAGGAGAACTGCGCGGTATTCCTTATCCCAATCCGTCAGAAGATCACACACTTTTGTCGCTTTTCCAAGACAGACGGGAAGCACTCCCTCCGCTTCAGGATCAAGTGTACCCGTATGTCCGATTTTTTTCTGATGCAGGATTCCACGCAGCTTAGCGACTACATCATGGGATGTATAGCCACGCTCCTTGTATATATTGATTATGCCATCCATAGTTTCCTCTACAACCGTCCCATTCATTTTTTATGCCTTATGAAGGAACTGTTTTTCCATATGCAGAGTTATATTGTTCACTACATCGTAAATACTGCCCTGCATCGTGCAGCCAGCGGCCCGCACATGACCGCCGCCTCCAAAATAGCTGGCAATCACACTGACATCAAGCACATTTTTGGAACGAAGGCTTACCTTGTATTCGTTTACGCCGGTTTCATAAAGGAAAATTGCAGCTTCCGTGCCTGAAGTCTGCAGAAGGTTTTCTACAATCCCTTCCATATCAGACGACGTCACATTATAGAACTTCATATCCTTGGCCTTGATGGCACTGAAGATGACCTTTCCGTCCATCAGAAGCATACTTTCGAGCAGAGCGCGTCCGAGAATCTGCTTCTGATAATACGTCTTATCATAAAAGGTCGCACTTAAAATAGACGGAAAATCAATACCGCGGGCGATCAGGCTGGCAGCAATCTGCATAGTCTGGGGGGATGTACACGAATATCGAAAAACTCCCGTGTCATGTGCAATTCCCATATAAAGTGCTTCTGCAGCATGAATCGGAATTTTATCTTCTTCTAAGACCGTAAAAACAAGCTCACTTGCAGAGCTGGCATCCGGTACAATATAATTTGCGTCCGCAAAGCCACCGTTGCTGACATGATGATCAATGCAGACAGTGCGTCTTGCAGTCTTACGGTATTTGTCCGCCGGACCAAGCCGTCTTTCATCTGCGCAATCGAGGCAGAAAAACACATCGTATTCGATATCCTCGCTGTAGTCGGTAGAAATTTCTTCAACACCATAAACCGAATCAAATGCTGTAGGGACCTCTTCCAGATAGATTTTTGCCTGAATATCCGGATAATTTTCACGAAGATACAGATACAGCCCGAGACAGGATCCGATTGCGTCCCCATCCGGACGAATGTGTCCTGCCATTGCCGCTGTCCTTACCCCCTGAAGCTCCTGTGCAAGATTGATCATATCGGCTCCTCCTTCTTAGATAAATTGTAACTGTGAAGCTACGGAACAGTAACGATAAATTCAGATATTTGTAATCGTCTGCTCGTCCGAATCACCGCGGACCTGCGCCGCCTGTTCATCAGATTCTATGACTTCATTGATCTTTCTGGTCATATTCACACCATACTCAATAGACTGATCAAGTATGAATTCAATCTCCGGCGTGTTGCGCAGATTCACTTTACGGGCAAGCTGACGGCGGATATATCCGAGGGCACTTTTTAATCCTTCAAGCGTATCTGCGCAGGCTTTCTCATCTCCCAGGACAGAAATCCACGCCTTACAGGTCTTCAGATCCGGGGCAACCTCCACGGATACGACCGAGGTCATCGGTGCGATCCGCGGGTCTTTGATCTCCCGTTGAATAATCTCAGAAAGTTCCTTCAATACCTCTCCGTTGATACGGGTATTCTTGATACTGTTTTTTCTCATCTCGGAACCTCTACCATGACATAGGCCTCTACCTTGTCTTCTTCTTTGATTTCATTAAACTTTTCAAATACGAAGCCGCACTCATATCCGGCTTTCACTTCTTTTACATCGTCCTTAAAGCGCTTCAGGGAAGCCAGAGCACCATCGTAGATCTGCTGATCATCACGCGTGATGCGTACCTTGCAGCCTCGCTGGAACATACCGTCCAGAACATAGGAACCGGCGATCGTGCCGACACCGGAAGCCTTAAAGAGCTGCCGGATCTCAGCGTGACCGATCACTTTTTCTTCGTAAATCGGATCCAGCATGCCTTTCATGGCTGCCTCCACATCCGCAATCGCATCGTAAATCACGCGGTACAGACGAACGTCGACATTCTCCCGCTCCGCAGTAGCCTTTGCCATTGCATCCGGACGAATATTAAAGCCAATAATGATGGCATTGGAAGCAGAAGCAAGTATCACATCAGATTCGTTGATTGCACCAACACCACTGTGGATGATCTTCACAACGACTTCCTCATTCGAAAGCTTCAGAAGGCTCTGCTTTACAGCCTCCACGGAGCCCTGCACATCTGCTTTTACGATCAGGTCAAGCTGTTTGAGCTTGCCAGCCTGTATCTGCGAGTACAGATCGTCCAGAGACATCCGCATCTTTGTATCTTCAAGCATCCGCTCTCTGCCTTCGCTGATAAATGTCTCAGCAAAGCTGCGAGCTTCTTTTTCATTATCCATGCTGATAAAGATTTCACCCGCATTTGGTACTTCCGAAAGACCAAGTACTTCAACCGGTGTGGAAGGACCAGCCTCTTTTACGCGGCGTCCTTTATCATCCATCATTGCACGGATCTTCCCGTATGAGGCACCGGCTGCAATCGGATCGCCGACATGAAGCGTACCTTTCTGAACAAGCACAGTCGCAACAGGCCCCTTACCCTTATCAAGCTCAGCTTCAATCACAAGTCCGCGGGCTTTTCGGTTCGGATTCGCTTTCAGCTCGAGTACATCCGCAGTCAGAAGGATCATCTCCAGCAGATTGTCAATGCCCTCATGCGTGTGAGCCGATACTGGCACCATAACGGTGCTTCCGCCCCAATCCTCCGGGATCAGATCATATTCCGAGAGCTCCTGCTTTACGCGCTCGATATTCGCGCTTGGCTTATCAATTTTATTGATTGCAACGATTATTTCGATACCGGCCGCCTTGGCATGGTTGATCGCCTCAATCGTCTGCGGCATTACGCCATCATCAGCAGCAACTACAAGAATCGCAATATCGGTTGAGTTCGCACCGCGCATACGCATCGCTGTGAATGCCTCGTGTCCCGGCGTATCAAGGAAGGTAATCTTTCTTCCGTCAATAGATACTACATAGGCGCCGATGTGCTGAGTGATGCCTCCTGCCTCTTTATCAATAACGTGGGTATGGCGAATCGTGTCAAGCAGAGAGGTCTTACCATGGTCAACGTGACCCATAACGCAGACAACAGGCGGACGAGCCGTCATAACATCTTCCGATTCCTCTTCTTCCTTCAGCAGCTCGCCAATGACGTCAACCTTTTCTTCTTTCTCACAGATGCAGTTGAATTCCAAAGCAATTTCTTCAGCTTTGTCAAAATCAATCTCCTGATTGACAGTCACCATCTCTCCCTGCAGGAAAAGCTTTTTCACGATCACCGATGCTGTGACCTTCATTACTTCAGCAAGCTCTGAGATCGTCATCTTCTCCGGAAGAGTAATCGTACGGATCGTATCCTGCGGCTTCTCCGCTGGCTTTGGAGCCGGTTTTACAGGCTGCCCCTTCTTCAGGGTATTCTTATTTCCGTTCCTCTGGGTATTCTTCTGGCCCGGACGTACATTTTTCTCCATCCGATCCAGCTTTTCGCCCTTATTTGAACGATTCCGGTCGCCACGTTCCGTGCGTTTTCTGCTTTCTTTTTCTAAAGGCTTCGAGTCAGTAGACGGCTTTGGAATATTCATAGCGCGGCCGCTCTGGCCACCTCTGCCATAACTGCCCTGACCGCTGCGGCCATCGGAGCTCCTGCTGTAACCGCCCTGGCCATTTCTGTTGTCTGAGTTTCTATTGTAGCTGCCCTGACCGCCTCTGCCATCGCTGTTTCTGTTGTAACCGCTCTGACCGTTTCTGCCATCAGAATTTCTGCCATAGCTGCTCTGAGAACCGCGGCTATCAGAATTTCTGTTATAGCTGCCCTGACCGCCTCTGCCATCAGAGCTTCTGTTATAACCGCCCTGCGTGCTTCTGCCATCGGAGCCTCTGCTATAGCTGCCCTGAGAACTGCGGCCATCGGAGCCTCTATTATAGTTTCCTCTGCCATCCTGCGGGCGGCGGTCGGAGGACTGGCGCTGGCCTGACTGTCCCTGTCGGCCTGCAGATTGCCCCTTTGTTCCTGAAGCGGCAGATTGGGTTCTGGCAGAAGACGCTCCACCGGCATTATTTTGTGTTTTTGAAGCAGAAATATTCTTATCCGCAGAAGACGTTATTGTACCACGCATATTTTCTGCAGACGCAGTATTAGCTGAGTTCTGCGTTTTGGCCGAAACAGCTTCCTGTGTCTTTGCGACATTCTGAACTCCTGACGTCCTGATATCAGACGAGGCTGCCGCAAGATTCTGTGATCTTGTTTCAGCGGATGAACCTGCAGCAGATTGCGGCTTTGTCCCTGCAGGAGCAGCTGCAGCTCCCAGCGGGCGTGCTCCGGACGCCGCACCTGCCGTGCTCTGCGTTCTTGTGCCTGCCACCTGAGGCCTTACTCCGGCAGCAGTCTGCGGTCTTGCACCTGAAGCAGCTCCCTGCGGTCGGGTTCCGCCGCCGGATGCAGACATGCCCTGAGTCCTGCCGCCCGCGGGCCTGCCGCCTGTCGATGGCTGGCGGCTGCCCTGTGGTCTGGGACGTCCACCCGGCTTTACCATGCCGGTTTTACTGTTCTGAGGATGAAACACCTGTATGATATTCTTTTTCTTTGGCGGACCCGCAGGCTTCTGTTCAGGTCTTTCACCAGCCTGTGCCAAAGCCTTTTCGCCACTCTTTACTGCTTCCGGATCCTGATTTTTCTGCATATGCCCATCCTCCTTCGTATAACTCATAGAATCTTTTTTCCCCGAATTCTTTATCTCCAAATCAGCCATTCTCATAACCTCCCTTAAACTCCTTTGTCTTCTCCGTCGGAACCCTCTGGGACTACACATACAGCCTCCGACAGAGCAAGCTTTTTCACAATCGCTTCTGCAAGGCCTGCATCCGTCACTGCAAGAACAGCCCGAAAGCCTGTTCCTGAAGCTGCCCCCAGCTCCTCACGGGATCCATACAGATACGCAGGTACCTGATAATAGGAACACATATTCTGAAATTTCTTTCTCGTATTCCCGGAAGCCTCCAGGGAAATCATAACGAGACTGGCTCTTCCTGATTTTACCGCCGTCTCGGTCTGAAACTCACCGGAGGCGATCCTGTCTGCCTTTTTAGCAATACCGACAAGCGAAAGCACGCTATCTCTCTTCAAATGATTCAATCTCCTTTTTCAGGTTCTCATAGGTTTCTTCAGGAATCCTGACTTTAAGAGAACGCTCCAGTCCTTTGCTTCGCATGGCTTTTTCCAGACATTCCCGGCTGGGGCACAGATACGCGCCTCTGCCATTCTTCCGCCCGGTCGCATCCAGCAGGATATCTCCTTCCGGAGTGTGAAGCACCCGAAGCAGTTCCTTTTTGCCTTTCATTTCCTGACAACCTGTGCATTTACGCACAGGAACCTTCTTTACTTTTGCAGGCATATCTATTCCTCATTACCTTCATTGTCAAAAACAGTGTCATCATCAGCATACGCACTGTCGTCGGCATAAGATTCCGGCTCCGCATAGGGGTCTCCCTCATCATATGCACCATCTTCGGCATACTCGTCTGCGTAGTATCCATCTTCGTCGTAGTACTCGTCCTCGTAATAATCTTCTTCGTATTCGAGAAGATCGCCGGACTCGCGAGCCTGCGTCTCATTCTTAATATCGATCTTAAATCCGGTAAGACGTGCAGCCAGACGGGCATTCTGTCCTTCTCTGCCAATTGCAAGAGAGAGCTGATAATCAGGAACAACTACCTTAGCCGTCTTTTCATCCGGGTCCGCGAGAACCGTTATGACTTTCGCCGGACTCAATGCATTTTCGATTAAAAGAGCCGGGTTATCATCCCAGTTAATAATATCAATTTTCTCTCCATTCAATTCATCGACTACTGCGTTAACACGGGATCCATTCAGACCTACACATGCGCCCACCGGATCAACGTCCGGGTTATTGGACCAGACTGCGATCTTTGTTCGGCTGCCTGCTTCTCTCGCGATGCTTTTTATCTCAACCGTGCCGTCATGGACCTCGGTCACTTCTTCTTCAAAGAGGCGCTTTACCAGCTCAGGATGCGTTCTGGAAACCTGAATTCTTGGTCCCTTCGGCGTATCCTTTACCTCCAGAACATAAACCTTGAGACGCTGATTCGGGCGATATGTCTCCCCGCGAATCTGCTCTTCACTTGCCAGCGTAGCGTCAGCACGCCCAAGATTGATGCTGATATTCCTGCCAAAGTAGCGCTGTACAACGCCTGTCACGACATCATGTTCTTTCTCAAAGTATTCGTTGTAGAGAACCTTTCGTTCTTCCTCACGAATCTTCTGCAGTATGACATTCTTTGCATTCTGAGTCGCAATGCGTCCGAACTCTTTGGACTTGATATCGACTCTGACAACGTCGCCCAATTCATATCGGGAGTCGATCAGCTTTGCTTTTGTCAGGCTGATCTGGGCAAGCTCATCCTCAACCTGCTCAACAACCGTCTTCTGCGCATATACTTCATACTCACATGTATCCGGATCAATATTGACCACAACATTATCAGCTTCGGTCTTCCAGTTGTTTTTGCAGGCCTGAATCAGCGACTGCCTGATAGCCTCCAACAGCGTATCCTTGCTGATGTTTTTTTCCTTCTCCAGTATCGTGAGTGCTTCCAACAACTCGTTATTCATTTTGTTTTTTCCTCCCTGTCAGAAATCAAACGCCAGACGGATCAGCGCGATGTCTGTGCGCTGAAACAACATGGTCTCTTTATTGTCTGTCTCTATCGTAACTGTATTTTTATCGAATTCTTTTAAGACTCCGGTAAAATCCTTTTTCTGGTCGATCGGCCGGAAGGTGCGGATCTCCACCTGTTCACCGACGCTGCGTTCAAAATCCCGATCCTTTTTCAACGGCCGCCCAAGTCCTGGCGAGCTGACTTCCAGAATGTAAGCATCCTCAATAAAATCATGTTCATCCAGCAGATCACTCAAAGCCCGGCTGATCAATTCACAGTCGTCGATCGTGATTCCGCCCGGCTTATCAATGTAAGCACGAAGATACCAGCTGCCGCCTTCTTTGACATATTCGACATCAACCAGTTCAAATTGATGTTCTTCTACCAAAGGTGCAAGAAGCGCCTCCGTTTTCTGTTCATATGTTTCCCGTCTGCTCATTTGATTCCCCCAAGTCTACATGCGCGCATAACGCGTAGTTCAGCCCAGTGCAAACGAGTAGAGAGACCTGTCCCCTACTCGTCTGCGCGGGACGCGTGTGGCGCAAGCCACAAAACACCTTACGCGCCCCTGTGCATAAACAAGAGTGGACCACACGGCCCACTCTTTACGATCAACAGTTATTTAATTCTTAACTATGATAGCACTAATCATCAGCGATTGCAAGTATTTTCCTGTATATTTTTTGTAAAATCATGCAGGATCAGGCAGCCGGGATGCGTCTCGTCATATCGATCAGTCAAACGAATTCTCGCAGGTAATCTCGATGATCGTATCCTTTTCATAATAAGAATCCTCGCCGGCGTAGATTGCTACCTCACAGCTATGGCCATAGGAGGGTGAATTGTAAGTATAATAGTGGTAATCTCCGCTCTCCGTGTACTCATATTCCATACCTGCGTCGTTCAGGACCGCAAGGAAATCCTCCTCATTCATACCAATCTGGATATTACCCGGAAGAGCACCTTCCATATCCAGCGTATAGACGCCGACACTTAAATCTTCGATCCAACAGTATTCTGGAATTGTAGCGTAATCCTCCTCATTTGTCACAGTTGTAGAAAATGTCTGATTATCTTTGCGAAGGTATACCCAGCCGTAATAATGAGCCGCCACTACAGAGTCACTGTCGTCCGCGACCAGCTCCCAGCCATCTTCAAGCAGCGTGTTCACGGGTACAGGAAGGGAATATACTGATCCGTCCAGTTCAATCTCATACTCTGTCAGATCATCACTTAAAGCATCCGGCTTCACGTAGGCCATCACGCTCTGCGGTTCTTCTGAACTCACCTCACCCTCATCAAAACCATCAGGTTCAACAAACTTCTCGATCGTAATCTCTTCCAGAACGCCGCTTTCCTTATAAACGGTCAGTTCTACTTCTTCATTGTAATCCTCCTGATAGGTATATTCCGTATAAAGCTCTCCCTCATACGTATCGGTAGGTGTACCATATGCAGCAACGATGTCATCCAGCGTGGAAACATCCTTTACAATCCCACACGGAAGCTCTACTGTGCTGTCAGCATCTTCCCAATAATAATTGTCAATCGTGATGCCGGCTACAATACAGTCTTCAATGGAAACCGTATTGATCCCGAGATTCAGGATATATACCGAACACTGCACTTCCTCTTTCGTGAAATAGTAGATACTGTACGTGTGAGGATCCAGCGTATCTTCTTCATCATCCAGTACCCAGCCATATGCAGTAAAATCCTCGTACATCATTGGAAACGTGTAGACATCGCCATCAATCGTAAGCTGATAATCCATCCAGCTTCCAGCATCCTCATCGGATACGTCCTCTGTCATATCTTCTGAAGACTGTGTCACGGAATCCAGATCCGTCTGCGCCTGTTCCGCGCAGACTAACGTGCCATTGAGCAGAAGAACCATGCTCATCAGTAAAAAACCATATCTTTTTTTCATACCTGACCCCCCAAACAAATGATATTATCCATATCGATCCATCCGTCATGATAAAGCAAAAAATGTGCCTGCAACGAATCCATATTAAATCGTGCAGGCACATCATCAACGTCAACCAACATGGAAAGCGGATAACGAGAATCGAACTCGCCTCCCCAGCTTGGGAAGCTGGTGTTCTACCGATGAACTATATCCGCAGATGATAAGGAAGCTTATCCCTGCGAATGATTATATAACAGCTTCTCAAAATTTACAAGGACATTTTTCAAAAATATTTCACTGAAACATTATTCTACTGTCACGCTCTTGGCAAGATTGCGCGGCTTATCAACATCAAGGCCCTTGGCAACGGATACATAATAGCCAAGCAGCTGGAGCGGAACGACTGCCAGCGATGCAGCAAAATGAGGGTCAGTCTTTGGTATGTATACGGTGAAATTCACGTGATCCTCAATTGCATAATTACCGTAAGTAGTCAGCCCAAGAAGATAAGCGCCGCGGCTTTGCGTTTCCACCATATTGCTCACCGTTTTTTCATAAAGATCATTCTGTGTCAATACACCAATGACCAGAGTTCCCTCCTCAATCAGCGAAATCGTACCATGCTTCAGCTCGCCGGCCGCGTAGGCTTCAGAGTGAATATAGCTGATCTCCTTCATCTTCAGGCTGCCTTCCAGAGAAATGGCATAATCAAGTCCTCTTCCGATAAAGAAAACATCCCTTGCATTGGCAAATTTGGCTGCAAACCACTGAAGGCGCTCTTTATCATCGAGAATTTTGGAAATCTTTGACGGGATTGTCATAAGCTCCGCAACAAGAGAAGCACATTCCTCCTGCGTCAGTGTTTCCTTTACCGCTCCCATCTGTAAAGCCAGCAGATAGCATGCGATCAACTGCGTACTGTAAGCCTTTGTGGTCGCTACCGCGATTTCCGGTCCGGCCAATGTGTAGAATACGTGATCCGCTTCCCGCGCGATCGAGCTTCCGACCACATTGACAATAGCCAGAGTGCGAAGATGATGCTCCTTCGCTTTGCGAAGTGCAGCCAGAGAATCCGCTGTCTCACCGCTCTGACTGATGACGACCACCAGACCGTCAGGATCCAGTATCTGGTTCCGATAGCGGAATTCCGAAGCCAGATCAACGCGCACCGGAATACGTGCAAGATCCTCAATCACATACTGTGCAGCCATTCCGACGTGGTACGCGGAACCGCAGGCCACAATATAAATCTGACGGATCTCCCGTATCATTTCATCGGTAAGGCCTATCGAATCGAAATCCAGACCATTATCTTTTACTACCGAATGAAGCGTATCCTCCACAGCTTTTGGCTGCTCATGGATCTCCTTCATCATAAAATGCTCAAAGCCGCCTTTCTCAGCTGCTTCTGCATCCCATTCAATCATAGTCGGCTGCTTTTCAACAAGGTCGCCGTTCAGATCATAAAACTCAACCTTGCCTTTTGCAAGCCTGGCCATCTCAAGGTTATCAATATAATATACGTTTCTTGTGTGTTTTAAGATTGCCGGCACGTCACTGGCAAGATAAGCTTCTCCGTCTTCAATACCAATGACCATCGGGCTGTCTTTTCTTGCAGCATAAATCTCTCCGGGATAATCCTGAAACATAACGGCAAGTGCATAGGAGCCACGAATGCGGACCATGGATTTTGCAAGCGCATCAATCGGCCCAATCTGATATTTTTTGTAATAATAATCAATCAGCTTTACAGCGACCTCTGTATCTGTGTTGGAATAAAAGGTGTAACCCTTACGGGTCAGCTTATCCTTCAGTTCCTGGTAATTCTCGATAATACCATTGTGGACAGCTACAATATTCATATTCTCCGACATATGCGGGTGTGCGTTGATCTCAGACGGCTCCCCATGTGTTGCCCATCTCGTATGGCCAATCCCGCAGGTACCGCGCATCGCTGTCCCCTCATTCGTCTTCTCAGCCAGAACACGCAGACGTCCTTTTGCCTTTACGACTTCTGTTTTTTTCTCGCCATCGCGAACCGCCATTCCAGAGGAATCATATCCTCTGTATTCCAGCTTGGAAAGTCCATCCAGAAGGATTGGAGCGGCCTGCTGTTCTCCCGTATATCCTACTATTCCGCACATAAGTGTTCTCCCTTCTTCTTAAATCAAAAGAAATGATACCATCTAAAAACAATCGGATATCATTATCTGTTATGCTCAGTCACGGCTGCCGTCCAGCATATACAAAAGTGCGTTACAGATACATGCAGCGACGTTGCTGCCCCCTTTGCGGCCTCTGGCCACGATAAACGGAATGTCCGTCTGCATGACCAGCTCCTTAGACTGCACGACATTAACAAAGCCTACTGGCACACCGATGATCAGCTCAGGACGAATTTTCCCTTCACAAATAAGCTCATAAAGCCGTATAAGAGCGGTAGGAGCATTGCCGACCGCATAGATTAGCGGGTGATCAAGTGATGCAGCCTTATCAACACAGACAGAAGCACGCGTCACTCCGAGAAGCTTCGCCTGGCTTGCCACATCCTCATCAGCCATAAAGCAGTGTGCTTCTCCACCAGATCTTTTAAGGCTGGCTTTATTGATACCGGAAAGAGCCATATTCGTATCTGTGATGATCCAGGCACCTTTTTTAATAGCATCAAGCGCGTGCGATACAACGCCGTCTGAAAAGCACAGATTGTCAATGTAATCAAAATCCGCTGTTGTATGGATCACACGCTTGATGATCATCGTCCGCTCGTCATCCGCAATCCTGTCGCCCGCTTCCTCTGTAATGATAGAAAAACTGCGCCGTTCTATCGCCATTGGTCCCAGACGCTCAATATCATCTATTGTTATCCGTTTCGGCTGGTCATGTAATGTCATGCAAGCTCCTCCATTTTCTCACAGATTATGTATCATTCGGAGAAATCGTTAGTCCTGTGCCACAACCTCGCGATAAAATTCCGCATAGTCGGTTCTTCCGGCCTTTGTGAAAGCAATAGCGGTACGCGGATGCTGATTCAAAATGCCAGTCATCAGATACTGCAGGTCGTATCCCCACACAGCTCCCTCTTTTTTTAGCTGACTGATGTACTCATCGACAAACTGAATGACCGGATAAATCTTATATTTGGGGTTGCGCAAAAATCCGAGCAGCAGTTCCATTGCGCAGTTGCCGGCGCCGCGTCCCATACCCGCATAAGTACCGTCCAGCCAGTCAGCGCCATCCCCAACTGCCTCAATGGTGTTGGCAAAAGCAAGCTGCTGATTGTTATGAGCGTGAATGCCAACTTTTTTGCCGTATTTCGCGGCAAAATTCATATAAAGATCTGCAATACGCGCAATCTGCTCCGGATATAGCGAACCATAGCTGTCCACAATATAGCAGACGTCCACAGGAGTTTTTCCCAGAAGATCAAGCGCAACCTCCAGATCACCTTCCTGTGCGTTAGAGATTGCCATAATGTTGCAGCTCGTCTCATAGCCCTTTGCGTGTGCATCCTCAATCATCTCTACAGCGCCGGGCATCGTATTCAGATAGGTAGCGACGCGGATCAGATCAATCGGACTGTCGGAACGGTTGATGATATCCGTCTTATAATCGCAGCGTCCAACGTCTGCCATGACAGAAATTTTCAGGTTCGTATTGTTATCCCCGACAATGGCTCGGATATCGTCGTCACTGCTGAATTTCCATTTGCCGAATTTATTCGGGTCAAACATCTCGCGGGACGCTTTATAGCCAAATTCCATATAATCCACTCCGGCTTTCAGATTGGCCTGATACAGTGCGCGCACAAAATCATCGGAAAAATAAAAATCATTCACCAGTCCTCCGTCACGCAGCGTCGCATCAATGACCCGCACACTTTCGCGGTAATCCATCAGTTTTGAGATCTCTTTCATTTTCAGTTTCTCCTTTGTTATTTTGATCTTTCGTAACTGTTCCGTATCCTTACAGTTACGATTTTTCTATAATAATATCCGATAAATCGCTTCCATATCGAGATTCGCTCTTAAACCTTCCGCCAAGAGGTCATACTGTGTCTCTTTAAAAGCGGCATAATCCATGGCGGTGCCTAACTCTTCCGAGAGATTCTTCGCTTTGGCGAGCGAAGCAACAACAGCGGCCGCAGCTTCCTCACGGTCAAAAATCCCATGTACATAGGTGCCGTAGACATTGTCTCCCCAGGCTCCCTCCTGCTTTTGTACACCGGTAATTGTATCCCGAATGGAAGTAAGACTCTGCCCGGCAGGATTCCTGTTTTCATTTGTAAATCCAGCTTGACGGGAATCTATATCTGATGTAACAGGCTGACAGAATGATGACCTTCCCATATGAATTTCATAACCGCGAAGCGGCACACCGGAAAGTCCGGACAGTACACCTCCGGGTACGAGAAAGCTTCCCTCAACGCGCGTACGCGCTTTTTCACTCTCAAATACCGTGTCCATGTCGAGCAGCCCCATCCCGCGGATCGTGCCGCCTTCCTCCACGCCTTCCGCATCCGTGATCGATTGTCCAAGCATCTGATAGCCCCCGCAGATGCCAAATATCACAGCGCCTGCCTGATGCGATTTTAAAATAGCAGCCTCCAAGCCATTTTGCCGCATCCACAGGAGATCCCGCATCGTATTTTTTGTGCCGGGCAAAAAGATCAGATCCGGCGTTCCCAGCTCTCTTACAGAAGAAACATAACGCACAGAAACACCCTCGATGCTTTCAAACACATTGAAATCCGTAAAGTTGGAAATACGTGGAAGACGGATCACCGCAAGATCGATCAGAGGAACCTTTTCGGGGGCTTTCATCGTATCAGCACCATCCAGCCGTTCGCTTAAGGAATCCTCATCCTCCAGACTGACATGCAAATAAGGCGTCACACCAACGACCGGAATACCGGTCAGATTCTCCAGCATCTCCACACCGGGGTCAAGAATGGATTTATCTCCACGAAACTTGTTAATGATCAGCCCCTTGATCCGTTCCTTTTCTTCTTTTTCAAGAAGCTCTGTCGTCCCATAAAGCTGGGCAAATACACCGCCGCGGTCAATATCGCCGACCAGAAGAACCGGCGCGTCAACAAGCTTCGCCATCCCCATATTTACGATATCGTCCTGCTTCAGGTTAATCTCCGCCGGGCTGCCAGCACCCTCGATCACGATAATATCGTATTCCTGATCCAGAGTTTCATATGCTTTCATGATGTCCGGAACCAGATTTTTTTTCATCTTAAAATAATCACGGGCGTTCATCGTGCCGAGCACCTCGCCATTCACAATGACCTGCGAACCGATATCATTTGTCGGCTTTAACAGGATGGGATTCATTGCTACCACGGGCTCCACCCCGGCAGCCTCCGCCTGCATCACCTGCGCTCGTCCCATTTCGAGACCTTCCTTTGTGATAAAGGAATTCAGAGCCATGTTCTGTGATTTAAAAGGGGCCACCCTGTATCCGTCCTGCCGAAAAATCCGGCAGAGTCCTGCAGCAATCACACTTTTACCGACATTCGACATGGTACCCTGTATCATGATCGCTTTCGCCATAAATCAAACTCCTTCGCCCGTCCTCAAAGCGCCGCCCGCCATCCTTCAGAAAAATATGCAATTGATGAATGCGGCGGCCGTCATCATCTACTGTTCATGCATTCTCGAATGATACCGACAAGCTCATCATTTTCTTCCCGGCTTCTCACACAGACCCGAAAAAACCCCTGTCCATCGCCTGTTGGTTCCAAACCCGGAAAATTACTGCAGTCGCGGATCAAAATCCCATTTTCAAGGCAGGCCTCTTTCAGATTCTTCGGTCCACGAACCAGCAGAAAGTTGGCTGCGGAGGGAAATACCGTAAGACCACAGTCACGCAAAGCACGGATAAGATGATCACGATTTAGGGAAATCATCTTAGCACTGTTTCTCACAAATTCATATTCTGACGCCGCAGCCTCAGCGGCTTTTTGTGCTATGAGTGAGACATTCCAGGGCTGTATCAGCATCCGCATCCGTTCAAGAAGATCGCGATCCGAGGACAGGCCGTATCCAAACCGAATTCCCGGAAGTGCATAGATTTTTGTAAACGAACGAATGACAAACAGATTCGGATTTCCTAAAATCTTTACAGCACCGGAGTAAGTCCTTTTCTGATCGTCCGTATCCAGAAAATCCAAAAAGCTTTCATCCAGCACAAGCAGTATGTGGTACTTTTCACACAAGCAAATCAGCTTTTCCAGAATTTTCCTCTCAATCAGGGCACCGGTCGGATTGTTCGGATTGCCGAGTATGATCATTGAGCGGCGGTTTGCAGAAAATCCCTTTGAGAATGTTTCACAGTA
This sequence comes from Clostridiales bacterium, assembly GCA_020859985.1. GTDB lineage: Bacteria > Bacillota > Clostridia > Lachnospirales > Lachnospiraceae > Choladousia. Next base: position 12,196 of record JAJBVD010000039.1, on the reverse strand, counting down.
GGAACCTTCTTTTATGCGCGTGTCATCTGCAAATGCGTCGTTGGCAACAAATGAAGCTGCTGCGCTTACAAAAGAATCTCCAAGGCAAAAATGCTCCTCCGGATCAAGCACAAATCTTGTAATCTCACAGCCGGATACATAAAGTGCCTGTTCATACTCATAAAAAGAAGGGGCCACGATAAGCGCCCGCTCTGGCTGCCAGGCACCTGCGAGAGCAAAGATCAGCTCAGCAGCTCCATTCCCGCAGATGATATGTTCCGGAAGAATATCACTGCAGAATGACTTTTCTCTTTGTACAAGCGCAGCCCGCAGGGAGCGGCATTCCGGATCGGGATAATGTATGGACTCATCGACCGCTCTAATGGCCGCTGTTCTCACAGCCCGCGGCATTCCAAGGAAATTAATATTTGCGGAAAAATCCTTTATGTCCTGATAATTGTAAATATCTCCGCCGTGCTTATGTGTCATAGATCCAAATCTTTCCTTCTGAAAATTAACACGTGATTAGTCAGTCCTTCTTTCTCCGCATTATGTGACAGAATTATATTCTGTTATAGAATGAGGAAAAAACCCAATCAGCTTGAAGTATAACACATCAGACAAACGCTGTCACTTTATTTCTGAAAAAAAGCAGATACAGCACATGAAAACATATTCAAAAAATTAGTCATACCTGCTATGAAAGTTTTCATTCTGAAGCAATCCTTCTACCTGTTTCCGGGTCTCTTTGACCAGATGATGATCCCGGCCTGATGCATTGAGGCCGATGACAACCTTTCCGCTTTCTACAATGGAAGGAAACTGAAAATCACAAAGACCAGAATCGGAGCAGACATTGACCGGAATCCCACTCGAACGGCACAATTCAAAAATGTTTCTGTTCAGATGTGCGTCATCCGTTGCCGCAAGAACAAAATCCTTCCCATTTAGATCATCCTTCTCAAAACATCGTCTGATCATGGTGATCCCTGTAGCAGATCCTGTCTGCGCCAGAACCAATGCGTGAAGCGCTTCCGAAATCTGCGGTGCAATAATAGTGATATGTCCTGCGAAGCCGCAAAGAGAACGAACTCTTCGTAAGGCGATGTGCCCTGCACCAACAACAAGAATTTCTTTTTCAGACAGATCAAGAAACAAAGGAAAATACATGTAATCCTCCATAAAGAAGAAGTGCTTTGACCGCGGTCATCACAAGCAGTGAAAGGACAGACGCAGCCATCATCAAAGAGTTGACCCGAGCAATATCCTCCGGTTCAATTGGCCGGTCGTCATCCCCGATAAACGGTTTTTTATAAAGCTTACCAAAGTAGTATGCATCACCCGCAAGCTGCACATGAAGTGCTCCCGCTGCGGCAGATTCTGTTTGCGCGGAATTCGGACTGGCATGATTTCTGCGGTCTCGTTTCCAGATTCTCAGGGAATTTTTCCCATCCAGACCCACAAGCGGCGCTGCAAGGATCAAAAACAGGGCTGCCAGTCTCGACGGTATGTAATTGACTACGTCGTCAAGCTTCGCCGCAAAACGGCCAAAATACAGATATTTTTCATTTTTGTAGCCAACCATGGAATCCATTGTATTGATGCTCTTGTAGGCAAAGCCGAGCACGCCGCCGCCCAACATCATATAAAACATTGGTGCAAAAACGCCGTCTGAAAAATTTTCGGCAACGGTCTCAACTGCAGCTTTTACAACTCCTTCTCCGGAAAGTACCTGCGTATCACGTCCTACAATTCTTGCCACAGCATTTCTTCCATCTTCCAGTGATACAGCAAGCGAATTTTTGACATTCATGCTCTCTTTTTTCAGAGAGCGCACCGCAAAAAGGAAAAAGCACATGATAGCTTCCGCTGCTACGCCAAGCGGCAGACAGATACGGTAGCAAAAAAACAGAAGAAGTAATGGTATCCCTGTGGAAATAATAATAACAAGAAGAGCCATCAGCATTCCACCAAACAATTCTCCGTTGTGAGAAGAGACACCATCATTGTTTGACATGGGGTCCGGGATATCCTTTTGTACATCTGCCTGTAGCAAATGACGGATTTTCTTTTCCAGTCCCGCTATCAGATTGCCGATCAGGCAGATCGGATGCAGCGGTGTCACCGGATCCCCGAAAATCAGGTCCAGCAAAAAACCAATCAGAACGGCTGTCAAAGAACCAAAAAAATACCTGTACATAAAAAACTTCTCCAGTCATTGTTTTAATCTGCTTTCTTCAGCCATGTGCCAAGGCCGCAGACAACACGCACTACTTCATCCGATTTGGAAGCGAGACTCGTACATACACGCCCAACTGTTTCACGCCATAGCCTGTCATTGGGCTCCATTGGAACAATGCCATAGCCAAGCTCTGTAGATACAATAATCAAATCAGGATTCTTATGATAAATCCAATCTGCAAATAGACCGGCCTGTTCTTCCAGTTCAGTCAGATTCTCCGTCAAGCCGTCTCTATCCAGAAGCCGGCGAAGATATTCATGGAAGTGATAAATTCCACGGCAATCCATGATTTCTGTATAATCACAGGTACAGCCATCAATCCAGCCATCCGCTACCCCATATGTTTTACGGGCAAATTCCAACTTTCCCTGAAAAGCACCGCCAATGATCAACTTCATGCTGTTCACATCTTTCTGTCTGTAAATGACAACAGCGGCCTTTTATTGACCGCTGCTTTATAATGCGCAGGGCTGCGTAAGGAATTTTTCCAGCTGTTGCTGGACGCAGCCCGCGCGGCGAGTAGGACAAAGTCACCCTACTCGATTTACAATACAAGAGCTATCAGATCCCAGCCTTTTTCGCCGCAGCTTCTACAACATGGCTTACAAGCACGGAGGTTGTTACACTGCCAACGCCGCCCGGAACCGGAGTAATTGCCTCGACAATTGGCTCTACTGCCGCATAATCTACGTCTCCGCAGAGTTTCCCTTCCGCATTGACATTGATGCCGACATCAATGATGACCTGCCCAGGCTTTACATATTCCGCGCCTACAACTCCGGCGCGACCTGCCGCCACGATAATAATATCCGCCTCTCTCGCAACAGACGGCATATCAACCGTTCTGGTATGGCAGATCGTAACCGTTGCGTTTTTCTTCACAAGCATCATCGCCGCCGGCTTGCCTACGACAAGGCTTCTGCCAATAACAACCGCTTTCTTACCTGTACAGTCGATTCCGTAGTGATCCAGAATTTCCATGCAGGCCTGCGGAGTACACGGCGGATATCCCACTGCCTTTCCTGTGAATACGCCGGACATGGAGCCGTCCGTCATGCAATCTACATCTTTTGCAGGATCCAGAGCATTCTCAATCACGTTCTGATCCAGATGCTTCGGCAGCGGACGGAACAAAAGGACGCCGTGAATCGCATCATTTTTATTTACTTCATCAATCACCTTCAAAAGCTCATCCTGTGACACGTCCGCAGGAAGCAGAATCTTCTCACACGCTACACCGAGTGTTTCGCAGCGTTTGGTTGCACCTCTTTCATAAGAAATATCGCTCTCATTCTCGCCTACACGGATAATGCCGAGTGTAGGCTTAACACCCTTTACTTCCAGTTCTGCTACTTTTGCCTTAATACGCTCATTCAGAGCCGCAGTAACCTCTTTCCCGAGAAGTTGCTTTGCCATTGTACTGTACCTCCATTATGTTTTTCTTGTTTTCAAACAATAAAAGACTCTGTTATTCTATTATGTTTACAGTCATCCTTTCAGCCTTGCCAGAACGCTCTCATAAATCTCGTCTGCCATCGCCGGATATTTTGCCAGCATTGCGTCCGCTTTAGCATTCAACTCTTCGGCATACTCTCTGTTCGCCATAGACTTCGTATTGATGTAAACGTTCAGGCTCGCACCCTGCAGAGCAGCCTTACAGAATACAGCACCCACGCCTGCATCACTGATTGCCAGAGCAGAGCCCTTTGCAGCAAACTCCCTGATCAGTTCAATGGCTTCGCAGCATTTTTCCATAATCTCCATCGGAACAGAGCAGGCATCCTTTAATACAATCTCCATCACGCGTGCTTTTTCCGCTTTCTCTTCCTCAGTCGCGCGCGGCATACCGTAAGCCTTTGAGAGCGGTTCAAACACTTCGGCATCTTTCTCGACCAATGTCAAAAGTTCGGCCTGAAGCTTATCGCATTTGCCTTTCAGTTCCCACATCTCATCTTCGACGTCCGCATACTTTTTCTTACCTACCGTAAGACTGCCGACCATGTTGCCAAGCGCCGTACCGACCGCGCCTACCAGTGCAGAAGCTCCGCCGCCGCCTGGTACCGGTGCCTTTGACGCAAGTACCTCTACGAATTCATTGCATGGTACAGTTGAAAATCCCATATCGTCCTCCTTTTAATTTCGGCTTTGTGTTGGATTCATACTTTTCACTGTTCTGAACCGTTTCATTAAAATTATAAGTCTAACCCGCTGTTTCCGTCAAGAAAAAACGGCGTTATTTTATTTCACATCTTTCATCGCTTTCATGGAGCCGATGACAACGTCACAGACAACCACAAGGTCTTCAGCATGAAAGGCTGCTGCAAAATTATCACTGAACAATATCTGTGCGGATGGAGGGAATTCCTCATCTCCTGCCCAGATCAGAAAGCGTACCCGGTAGCCGTCAAAGATTTCCATCTCATAAGCAGCATCCCCCTGCTCCAGTTTTACAGCGCCAAGCTTTTCCATTGCCAGATTGAACTGATCTAATTTATTCCCATAGGAAAAGGCCAGTCGGGACAGGCATCTTCCGCTGAACTGGCGATAGTAGACCTCTCCCCACGGCACTTCCCGGTAAGTCAGAAATTTTCCGGTGCTTTTAGCTGTACATCCTTCCAGAAGAAAGCGAATCACCAGAATTTTAGCGGCATTCATGGACACTGGAAGCCACAGCCCATCTGACTCTCCATCCGGCGTAATGGCAAAATCAGGAAACGCTACAGAATATGTCCGCCCCATAAAATTCAGGAGAAACATTTTTTTTGCTTCATCGTAAGCAGCTCCTGTACGCGCGCTCATCTCGAGCGGATCCGCTTCTTTATATTCCGCCAGATAATGTTCAAAGGGGACACGCTCTTTGTTGTCTTTTTCGTATGCAATCTCCATGCTATTCGCTCTCCTTCTGTTATGGAAAAAGGGAACGGCTGCGTTCCCTTTTTCACAAATAATTCAGCAGCAAAACTGCCGCATCTGTTCAACGGATGTCACTGGATGTTCAGATCCCGGCCTGCTCCAGAAGCGCCGGTACCTTGGATTCCCAGCCAAGCGCCATGATATGTACGCCCTGGCAATACGGCTTGCACTCTTTGATGATGCGCGCCGCAATCTCCACACCGGTGATACCTGCCTTGGTCTTCTCCTTATCCGCACGAAGCTCATCAAGCATCTCCTGCGGCACATGGATGCCAGCCACGTTGTCATTCATATACTTCGCCATACCGGCTGATTTCGGAATAACGATGCCGAGCTGAACCGGCTTGCCGAACTGTTTCGCCTTTTCCATAAATTTAATGAATTTCTCCGGCTCATAGACAGCCTGCGTCTGGAAGTAATCTGCACCGGCAGCTACCTTGCGCTCCATCTTTGCCAGCTGCGCGTCCACGGAATCGCTGCACGGAGATACAACCGCGCCTTTCGCGAACTTCGGCGGCTCACCAACAAGCTGATTTCCGCCAAGATCCACACCGGACTCCAGCAGCTTCGCCGTGTGCAGCAGCGAAACGGAATCCAGGTCAAAGACCGGTTTTGCCTGCGGATGATCGCCAAGCTTTGTATGATCACCGGTCAGAAGCAGCACATTCTCGATGCCAAGCATTACTGCGCTCAAAAGATCAGACTGCAGCGCAATCCGGTTCCGGTCACGGCAGGTGATCTGAAATATCGGGGTCAGCCCCTCATCTTTTAATGCCTTACAGGTAGCCAGAGAGCCAAGACGCATGACAGACGACTGGTTGTCCGTTACGTTGACAGCCGTGATACCGCTTAAGTATGTCTTCGCCTCTTCCAGCAGATTCTCAATGTGGCAGCCCTTAGGCGGTCCGACTTCTGCTGTGACTACAAACTCACCACGTTCAAATAATTCTGTGATTTTCATGATCTGTCACTCCTGTTTCTATACAAATTATTATTTAGCAACTTCCTGATCAGTCGCGAAATTGCGGATCTGTGTCGGGCACTTCAGCGCGTCCAGACGTCCGATCTTTTCCAGTCTGCGGTAGATACGCTCCCAGCCGCAGTCCATATTCGGGTCAACCTCGCATTTGCCGTTCTTGGAGCCGCCGCACTGGCCGTTGACCAGGCTCTTGGAGCAGGCTGTAATCGGGCAGATGCCGCCGGTCAGATTCAGATAGCACTCGCCGCACTGGCCGCAGTCATACTCCAGCGGTGTGACGCCCTGAAAGCCCGGAAGACGGCTCGTATCGCAGCACGCACAGACCTTCTTGTCCTCCAGATAAGAAGCCACCGTCTGTACGCCGACGCCGCAGGAAAAGACCAGAACTACATCCGCGGCATCGATCTCAGCCTTATGACCTTCCAGACGTACCTTCAGGTTGTCCGGGTTGCAGATATAATCTGTCGTCAGAATGCCAGTCACGCTTCCATTTGCGTGAAGCTCTTCCTGAAGCTGTGCCGCCTCCTCAAGAGGGAAGTATACTTCTCTGCAGCCATGGCAGTTGATGATAAATGCTTTTTTTCCATCAACAAGGGAGAAGATCGTTTCTTTTGATTTTAATTCAGTAATCAGCATATCACTTCATCCCCCTTACTGCCGCTTTTCCGGCCTTAATCTTTGTCACCAGCGGAATCTTGGAGGAGCAGATATATTCGCAGCAGCGGCATTCCAGACAATCCATAACATGCTGGTCTTTCATGCCCTGCCAATTCTCCTCATCCGCGTATTTCGCGAAGTAAAGAGGCTTCAGCTCCATCGGACAGACATCCATACAGCGTCCACACTTGATGCAGGGCTGCTCTTCCGTGTAGTCCGTGTCCACGCAGATGATGCCGTTCGAACCCTTCATGATCGGGACATTCAGATCTTTTAAGACAAATCCCATCATCGGGCCGCCGGCCTTGTATGTAATCTCTCCGTCTCCAACGACACCGCCACAGTAATCAATCAGATCCTTCGTATTCGTACCGATCTTCACAATATAATTGCCCGGATTCTTCAGACGTTCACCCGTCACGGAAACGACACGCTCGATGAGCGGCATGCCTTTCTGGATCGCGTCAGAAATTGCCTTCGTCGTACTGATATTGCTTACTACGCAGCCGACATCCGCAGGAAGTCCGCCACTTGGCACCTGACGTTTCATCACACGCTTGATCAGCATCTTTTCAGCACCCTGCGGGTATTTGGTCTTTGCGACAACCACATCCAGATTATCATAATCCGCTACTTTGGCTTTCATGACCTCGATTGCGTCCGGCTTGTTATCCTCGATCACAATCAGGCCTTTTTCTGCGCCAACGGTTTTCACGATTGCACGCAGGCCGAATACGATGTCATCCGCATACTCCAGCATCACACGGTGATCCGCTGTCAGATACGGCTCACACTCGCACCCGTTCAGCAGGATCGTGTCAACCGGCTTTGCAGGTTTAAGCTTCACAGATGTCGGGAAGCCTGCGCCGCCCATACCGACGATGCCGGCTTCTTTCACAATATCAATAATCTCATCCGGAGTCAGTTCCTCCAGGGACTTGTGCGGCTTCACGGAATCATCCAGCGTATTTTTCCCATCCGACTGAATCACAACAGCCGGGCAGGTGCCTCTGGTCGCGTGACCATGATCCTCGATCGCAATGACTGTACCGCTTACGCTCGAATGTACCGGGCTGCTGATAAAGCCTGCGGATTCGCCGATCTTCTGGCCGACCTTTACGGTATCTCCCACTGCCACGATCGGTGTCGCAGGAGCGCCCGCATGCATGGAGAGCGGAATCACTACAGTCTCCGGCTCCGGGAATCTTGCCAGAGCAATCTGCTCTGTATATCCCTTGTTCTCAAGAGGATGCACTCCGCCGTAATAGCCGTCGAGCCTGTTTTCCCGAATGGAAGTCACATAGTCATGTACAAATTTGAAGCTGGTCTTTGAGTAATCCCGCATCTGCACCGGCTGATTAAGGAACTCTTCCAGTCTTCCCTGCTTTTTAAGCCTCTGGTAAATCTTCTCCCACGCGCAATCCTTGTTCGGATCTACCTCACACTTGCCGTTCTTCGCGCCGCCGCACTGGCCGTTAACCAGACTTTTAGAACAGTCGACGATCGGACAGATACCGCCTGTCACGTTCAGATAGCACTGTGCACATGCATCACAGGCCTTGTCTGTCAGCGCCATGCCATGATGTCCGGTATAATTCAGCGAATCTGTAGCAGAATAGACCGGTGTTGGGTCCGACTCGGAGCACTCTGTCTGCATATCCGCAATTGTCTGGACACCCAGTCCGCAGGAGACTACAAAGATACTCTCTGTTCCTTCCGGAACAATGTCAGAAAGCGTTTTCGCTGTCTGCGTTTTGTTGCACAAAAAATCGACCCTCGCGTTCCCCGTGATGGTCTTTCCTTCTTCGGCAGCAATCTTCTCAAACTCAGCAAGCTCCGGCTCTTCAACGGTATTGAACTCCTTAAAGCACTTATTGCAGGAGATCACAAAAATATGATCTGTCCCGGATAATGCCTGCGCCAGTTCTTCGCGAGTTTTCAGCCTGTACTTGGTGTAGTCTTCCAAACGCTCACCTCCTTATGTAATTGATGTGCGGCCGCATAAGAATTTTACAGCCGCAGGTGTTTCAAATATTTTCAGAATCGGCTTCTGAAATTCTTTACCATTGTATCTCTTTAGGCGCTTTTTTTCAAGCAATTTCTGTTGCGGATTCAGATTTTTGTGTAAACAGGCGGCACGCATTTTCATATACAATATATCTTCCGTTTGAATTTTTACTGCTGACCCAATAAACACATGAAAAAACAGGTTGACATTTCATCGGAATTTCTGCACAATGAACAGCGTCAAGGAAATGAATCGAATAAAGCAAAAACGAAATATAAAGAGATTGATGGAGGAAAATAGGATATGAACCTGATGATTGCATCCGATATTCATGGTTCCGCATACTACTGTGAAAAAATGCTGGAAGCCTTTAACCGGGAAAAAGCGGACCGCCTTCTGCTTCTGGGCGACATTTTATACCATGGGCCGCGCAACGACCTGCCTCTGGAATACGAGCCCAAAAAGGTGATTGCCATGCTGAACGCCTGTAAAGAGCGCATCTTCTGTGTACGCGGCAACTGTGATACTGAGGTGGACCAGATGGTGCTGGAATTTCCCATTCTGGCAGACTATTGTCTGCTGACAGCAGATGATCGTTTGCTTTACGCCACCCACGGGCATCATTATACCGTCGTCACGCCGCCTCCTTTGCAGACAGGCGATCTCCTTCTTCACGGGCATACGCACATTCCTGCCTGGGAACCTTTCGGAAATAACAATCTATACCTGAATCCTGGCTCTGTGTCAATCCCTAAGGCCAACAGTACCCACAGCTATATGAAAATTGAAGGAAAGGATGTATACTGGAAAACGCTTGATGGGAATGTATATCATTCTTTGCGGCTGTGATTCGGGTAGGACGCGGCTTGCTGACTCCCACCTGCCCGCACGGTTGCTGCGTGCCGGAAAATCCCTTATGCAGCCCTGCGCACTACAAAAGGACGGCTCAACAGCCGCCCTTTTATATGCTAACAATCATATTATTATTTATAGTTTACGATCTTCCCGAATTCTTCTTTAAGGGAGGCTCCGCCTACCAGACCGCCGTCGATGTCCGCCTGTGCAAACAGATCCGGAGCAGTCTTTGCATTTACAGAACCGCCGTACTGGATACGGATCTCTGCTGCTGTAGCATCGTCATAAATCTCAGCGATGCACTTACGGATCTCTGCACAAACCTCCTGTGCCTGCTCAGTAGTAGCGGTCTTGCCAGTACCGATTGCCCAGATCGGCTCATAAGCGATAACTGCAGTCTTAGCCTGATCTGCGGTCACGTTCAGGAAGCCTACCTTCACTTGCTGACGGATCCAGTCCATTGTGATGCCCTGCTCTCTCTGTTCAAGAGACTCGCCGCAGCACATGATCGGTGTAAGACCATGCTCAAATGCTTTCAGCATCTTCTTGTTGACAGTCTCACTGGTCTCAGCGAAATACTCTCTTCTCTCGGAATGACCGAGCACTACGTACTTCACACCAGCATCGGTAAGCATATTCGGAGAAATCTCGCCTGTATAAGCACCCTTCTCCTCAAAGTACATATTCTCTGCGCCAATCTGAATATTGGAACCCTTTGCAGCTTCCACTACCGGGATGATGTCGATTGCAGGAACACAGAATACAACGTCTACATCATCGTTTACTACGAGCGGCTTTAAGGTCTCAACAAGCTTAACAGCCTCGCTCGGAGTCATATTCATCTTCCAGTTGCCAGCGATAATTTTCTTTCTTGCCATGATGATTGTTCTCCTGTTCTGTTATATTTATAAATATCGCGTCATTCTACTTGTCGTCCGCGGCTACTACGCCTGGAAGGTCTTTGCCCTCAAGGAACTCAAGGGAAGCGCCGCCGCCGGTAGAGATGTGGGACATCTTATCGCCAAAGCCAAGCTGATTTACAGCTGCCGCGGAATCGCCGCCGCCGATGATGGTGGTCGCGTCGGTCTCTGCCAGAGCTTTCGCTACAGCGATGGTGCCTTTTGCAAGGGTCGGATTCTCGAATACGCCCATCGGTCCGTTCCATACAACCGTCTTAGCGGTCTTTACAGCTTCCGCATAAAGCGCCTGTGTCTTCGGTCCGATATCCATACCCATCTTGTCAGCCGGGATTGCAGTAGAGTCATATACTGCCGTCTCAATCTCTGCGTCGATCGGGTTCGGGAACTCGCTTGTCACAACAGTATCAATGGGCAGAAGCAGCTTTTTGCCAAGTGACTCAGCCTTCGCCATCATTTCCTTGCAGTAGTCAAGCTTGGTATCGTCGCAAAGAGAGGTACCGATCTCATAGCCCTGTGCTTTCAGGAACGTATAAGCCATGCCGCCGCCAATGATCAGGGTGTCGCACTTCTCAAGCAGGTTAGAGATCACGTTCAGCTTGTCCGCTACCTTCGCACCGCCAAGGATTGCTACAAACGGTCTCACCGGATTCTCTACCGCGTTGCCAAGGAAGTTGATCTCCTTCTCCATCAGATAACCAACCGCGCAATTGCCGCCTTTTGCTCGAACTACATCGGTAACGCCAGCTACAGAAGCGTGTGCTCTGTGGGAAGAACCGAATGCGTCGCATACATAATCATCACACAGATCAGCCAGCTCTTTGCTGAACGCCTCGCCATTCTTGGTCTCCTCTGCTCCGCGGAAACGGGTATTCTGCAGAAGTACAACATCGCCCGGCTGCATAGCCTCTACCGCTGCGGTAGCTGCCTCGCCGGTCACATTGTAATCGGATACGAAATTCACTTCCTTGCCAAGCTTTTCGCTCAGTCTCTTTGCAACCGGTGCAAGAGACTCGCCCTCGTTCGGGCCATTCTTTACTTTGCCAAGATGGGAGCAAAGGATTACCTTGCCGCCATCCGCGATCAGCTTCTTAATCGTCGGCAGCGCCGCTACGATACGGGTCTCATCCGTGATCTCACCGTTCTTGAGCGGTACGTTGAAATCGCAGCGAACCAGAACTTTTCTGCCATTTGCGTTGAAATCATCAACAGATTTTTTGTTCAGCATCGGAAATTCCTCCTGTTTATTAAAATATCAGAGTACTATGCGAATCCAAAATTAATGGTCAAAATAGCAGGCTTCCAGCCCCTTCGCATAGAAAACAAGGTCCGGTCCTTTCAGACCGGACCTCATCAGGGTCTTTTATCACCGACAGCCTGTCCAAAACGGAAACGAACCGCCGGGTCTGCTGTCAGACAGATTATGCCAGCTCAGCGAAATACTTGATGGTGCGAACCATCTGGCTTACATAGGAGTTCTCATTGTCATACCAGGAAACAACCTGTACCTGAGAAGTGCCATTGCCAAGGTTAACAACCATGGTCTGAGTAGCATCGAACAGAGAACCATATCTCATACCAACGATATCGGAAGAAACGATCTCATCGGTGTTGTAACCGAAGGACTCGGTAGCCTGAGCCTTCAT